>NZ_JBVJBP010000012.1:0-94418 GCF_055589465.1 Streptomyces sp. NPDC041940 | reverse complement strand
CTTCTCCGCCCCCCCCCAGCAGGCGGCGACCTTTGGACCCGGGAGGACCGGAAAAAAGGGAAGGAGGAGAGAGAGACGAGAAAAAAAGGCGTCCCCCCCCCCCCCCCCCCCCCCCCCCCTTCGACGTGTTCCGTGCCTCAGGTGCGGTTGAGCTCGAACCAGACGACCTTGCCCGTGCTGAGCCGGGTCGCACCCCACCGCCGGGCCAGCCGGTTCACCAGGTACAGACCGCGTCCGCCCTCGTCGGTGGCGCGGGCCTGTCGCAGGCGGGGCAACTGGGGGACGTCGTCCCCCACTTCGCAGCGCAGCACATCCGTCCGCAGCAGGCGCACGGTGACCGGCCTGGTCGCGTACCGCACCGCGTTGGTGACGACCTCGCTGACCAGCAGCTCGACGGAGTCGCTGAGTTCCTCCAGGCCCCAGCGCTGCAGCGCGCGCCGGGCCAGCCGGCGGGCCCGGCCGGGGGCGGCGTCCTCCGGCTCCAGGAACCAGTACGCCACGTCGCTGGGCGCGATCCCGTCGAAGCGGGCGGCGAGCAGCGCGATGTCGTCGTCCCGGTCGCCCGGGCCGAGCATGTCGAGCACCTCGTCGCAGAGCGCCTCGAGCGGCGGCGGATGGTCGGGACCGGTGAGCTGCGCGGTCGCGGCGAGCTTCTCGCGCAGCTGCTCGATGCCGGTCCAGACGTCCCTGAGGCGCGACTCCACCAGGCCGTCGGTGTACAGCAGCAGGGTCGCGCCGGCGGGCGCGTCCAGCTCCACCGCCTCGAAGTCGACGCCGCCGACCCCGATGGGGGCACCGGCCGGCACGCGCAGCACTTCGGCGCGGCCGCCCAGGTGGAGCAGGACGGGCGGCGGGTGACCGGCGTTGGCGATGGTGATGCGGTGCGATACCGGGTCGTAGACGGCGTACAGGCAGGTCGCCATGCGGTCCACGCCGAGGCGCTGGGCCTGTTCGTCGAGGTGGTGCAGCACCTCCTGCGGCGGCAGGTCGAGGCCCGCGAGGGTCTGGGCCGTGGTGCGCAGCTGGCCCATGATGGCGGCCGAGGTCATGGAGTGGCCCATGACGTCACCGACGACCAGGGCGACCCGGCTGCCGGGCAGCGGGATCGCGTCGTACCAGTCGCCGCCGACCCGGGCCGTCTCCGCCGCCGGCAGGTAGCGGGAGGCGAGCCGCACCCCGGTGGGGCGGGGCAGCGTCTCGGGCAGCATGGTGCGCTGGAGCTCGTCCGCGATGTACGCCTCACGTCCGTACAGCACGGCCTTGTCGATGCCCAGCGCGCTGTGCGTGGCCAGCTGGGCGGCCACCAGCAGGTCGTCGGGCTCGAAGGCGACGCGTTCCGGGCGGCGCAGGAAGAGAGCGGCGCCGATGACCCGGCGCCGGCCGCGCAGCGGGGCGAGGATCGCCCGCTGTCCGTCCGGTACGGCGAACTCGCCGCCCTCCCCGAGCAGCTCGGGCAGCGCGGCACGGGCCGCGGGAGCGTCGGTGAAAACCGGGCGCACGCCCCGCAGAACCTCGGCGAGCGCGCTGCCGGGCCGCACCTCGCACAGCTCGGCGCCGACCGCGTCCAGTTCGTCGGGTTCGGGCTGCGCGGCCGGCTGGAAGCCGTTCTCGGTGTCGCGCTCCGCCGGTATCCGGTCGGTGCGGCGCAGCCGCAGCACCAGCGGGCCGGTGGGCCGCTCGTCGCCGACGGGCAGCGGGTCGCGCAGATAGACCAGGATCGCGTCGGAGAAGGTGGGCACGGTGGCCCGGCACAGCCCCATCACGATCTCGTCGAGATCGATGCCGCGGGCGATCCGCCGGGTGGCGGCGCCGACGAACCGGAGCCGGTCGCCGTCCCGCCGCATCGGCGTGGGCTTGCCCGGCGGCAGGCTCTGGCCGCTGCGGCGCTCTGGCCCCTCGGGATTCGGCGCCGGCCGGTCCTGCTCATCGGCCGGCTGGACCGGAATGCCCTCGGGAGAGGGGCGCGGCCGCGGGGTCTCGCGCTCGGCGGTCTGCTCGGCACCCGGCTGGGAGTGCTCGGAGGCGGGGTCGCTCACGGTGTCCTTGCCCTTGCCGAACGGCGTGGAGGTGCCCGGCTCCGAGGTGCCCGGCGTGGTGTGCGCCGTCGTGACCGGAACGGTGACGTCGCCGCCTGAGCGGCCCTGTACCGGTAAGGCGCCCGAGCCGGGCGTGCGCGCCGGTGTCGAGGTATGCGCGAGCGCCCCGCGGGGATCCGCGGGGTCGATGCCCGTCTGCGGGCGTTCGAAGGAGGTCGGCTGCTCCGTCACGCGTGTCGAATCCATCCGTCCGGGGCTGCACGCCAGAGGTGCAGGTGGTCCCGCCGAAACTCCGATACCCGGAATACGTGCCCCAGGAACGGAATCCCCGCGTGGTCAGAGGTTGTTTCTGTGCCACCGGCGGACCGTCTGCTCCGCAGGGGGCCTGGGGAGCAGGCCCTGCCGGTGTTGCCCTCGTACCCCTCGCTCACGTCCTGCCGCCCCTCGGTGACGATCGGTCAAGCCCAGCGCGTGCTCCGGTAGTTGCCGCCGCGCGCCCTTGCGGAGGACGATCCTACGTTTCTTGCCCGGGGGCGCATCAAGGGTCTCATGAGGACACATGCGCGGGCGTACGATCCCAGTCCTCCGGCAGTGACGGTACAGCCCAGGACGGATCCGGGCGCCAGTGTTGCCAGCCTTCCGAGAACGGCGGCCCCCACGCACGGATCACCTCCACAGCGGCCTGCCCCGCCGCTCGTACCTTTTCCGCCTGTTGGTCGTCCATCAACCCGTCCCGCCGGGCCTGGGCGAACTCGTCCTCGTCCCGCCAGTGCCAACTGCGGTCCGGATGGACGGAAATGTCCAGGAAGTGGTCCTCGGAGTCGACGCCGCCCTCCCAACGGGCCAGCGGCTCCTCCAGGTTCACGTACCAGTTCTTGAACTGCCAGCCCGGATCCCAGAACAGCCACACCGACCAGGGCTCGCCCGGCCGGGCCAGCTTCAGGACACCCGTGCCGAACCACCGGTCGCGCTGCACGGCACGCGGCTTGGTGTAGCGCGACTCCAGCGGCTCCAGATGCACGGGGGTGCCGTCGGCGAGCACGGGCTTCACACACTCGGTCCCGGGCGCCAGCCACACGGCGAGCAGTTCCGCGTCGTCCCGCACGACCGTGACGGGACGCACGATGTGCGGATGCGCGCCGCCGTTCTCCCGGTACCGCCACAGGATCCGGCTCCCGGGCGCCCAGAAGCCCGCCGCACCACCCGTTGCCATGCGTCTCACCGCTCCACCCTCTGCCATGAACAGATATTAGGTGCCATAGGCATACGACGCTGCGGCGCGTGTCACGGTTCACGCGCCGGGCGTACTCGCTCCTCGAATCGTCACGGGTGCGTCATCCGCAGGACATCCAGCGCCTCGTCGAGCTGCTCGCGGGTCAGGTCGCCGCGCTCCACGTACCCGCCGTCCAGGACGACCTGACGGATGGTCTTCCGCTCGGCCAGCGCCTTCTTGGCGACCTTCGCGGCCTCCTCGTACCCGATGTACTTGTTGAGCGGTGTGACGACGGAGGGGGAGGACTCGGCGTACTCCCGTGCCCGCTCGCGGTCGGCGGTGACGCCGTCGACCGTCCGGTCGGCGAGCAGCCGCGAGACGTTGGTGAGCAGCCGGACCGACTCCAGCACGTTCTTCGCGATGACCGGCAGCATGACGTTGAGCTCGAAGTTGCCGGCGGCGCCCGCCGTGGCCACGGTCGCGTCGTTCCCCACGACCTGGGCCGCCACCATCAGCACGGCCTCGGGAATGACCGGATTCACCTTGCCCGGCATGATCGAGGAGCCGGGCTGGAGGTCGGGCAGGGCGATCTCGGCGAGGCCGGTGCGCGGTCCCGAGGACATCCACCGCAGATCGTTGGCGATCTTCGTCAGCCCGACCGCGATGGTCCGCAGCTGCCCGCTGGTCTCGACGATGCCGTCCCGGGCGCCCTGTGCCTCGAAGTGGTCACGGGCCTCGGTCAGGGGCAGCCCGGTCGTGCGAGCGACCTCCTCGATCACGGCGGCGGAGAAACCGGGCGGGGTGTTGATGCCGGTGCCGACGGCCGTGCCGCCGAGGGGCAGTTCGGCGAGCCGGGGGAGGGAGGCCTCAAGACGCTCGACGCCGTACCGCACCTGGGCGGCGTACCCGCCGAACTCCTGCCCCAGCGTCACGGGCGTGGCGTCCATCAGATGGGTCCGCCCCGACTTCACGACGTCGGCGAACTCCTCGGCCTTGCGCCCGAGGGAGGCCGAAAGATGCTCCAGGGCCGGGACGAGATCGCGGATGACCGCGGCGGTGGCGGCGATATGGATCGACGAGGGGAAGACGTCGTTCGACGACTGGGAGGCGTTGACGTGATCATTGGGATGCACGCTCCTGCCCAGCCGCTCGCTCGCCAGGGTCGCGATGACCTCGTTGGTGTTCATGTTGGACGAGGTCCCGGACCCGGTCTGGAACACGTCGACCGGGAAGTGCTCGTCCCACTTCCCCTCGGCCACCTCCGCGGCGGCCCCCTGGATCGCCTCGGCGATCTCCTTGTCCAGGACCCCCAGCTCGGCGTTGACCTTGGCCGCCGCCCCCTTGATCCGCGCCAGCGCCTCGATGTGCGCCCGCTCGATGCGCTGCCCGGAGACGGGAAAGTTCTCCACGGCCCGCTGGGTCTGGGCCCGCCACTTGGCGTGGGCGGGGACGCGCACCTCGCCCATGGAATCGTGCTCGATCCGGTACTTCTCTTCCTCGTCGGCCACAGCCGATCACCTCCACCTCGGACAGCACACTCGGCCCGCGTACTGTTCCCGAAGCTCGTACCCGTCCGCCTACCGCGCGCGGAGCTGTTCGTCCAGGCGGCCCAACTCGTCGATCAGCCCGCCGTGCCCGCGCCAGGACGCCAGCGCCCGCAGGGCGTCCTCCCGCAGCAGGTCCGGCACACCGACGTCGCTCCCCTCCGGAGCCGGACGGCCCTGAAGGCGGGCGATGCAGATGCGGACGGTCTGCCGCTCCACCGTGCCCAGATCCAGCCCTGGCGTGCCGCGGATCAGCCGTACGTACTCGGCCGCCTCGTAGCCGTCGCGGAGCGAGAACATGTTGTCGAAGAAGGCGAGGCCGCCCCGGGAGCCCCGGCGCGCGGCATCCCGGACGCGGCGCGTGGACCGTATCGCCCGCACCACGTTCACCACCACGACCAAGGGGAAGTAGGCCGTGATCAGGCCGACCAGTGCCCACGCGACGAGGCGTCCGGTGCGGCCCCCCAGGTGGTACAGCAGCAGGTAGCCGCCCCACAGCGGTGACGTGATGACGACAAGCTTGGCCAGATGCCAGGTGCTGCCCACCACGAACGCGACCCAGTGCCACACGGACAGGCCGTGCACCGGATGACCCTCGAGGCGCATCGCGTCGGACACCGCCAGGACCAGCCTCGGCGTACGCAGCGCCCGTGCGCTCCGGCCGCAGCGCACGGCGTACAGCACGCTGGGCCCCCACAGCAGCGCGTAGACACTCAGCGAGGCGTACACCGTGGCCTGGATCAGGCCCCTGAGCGGCTCCCCGCGCAGCATGTCGGCGATTCCGAAGCCGAACTGCAGCGCCGCCTGCAGCCCGGCGAGCAGGACCAGCGTCCGCAGCAGCACGACGGTGTCCAGGGCGTCCATCCGCCAGCCCACCGTGCGCTTGAGGACCCGTTCCAGGAAGACGCGGGCGCGGCTCTTTCCCGTGCCGTAGGACAGGGGCTGGGTGGACTGGAACCACCAGAAGAAGAAGAACGGGACGGCGTTCCACCACAGCAGCTGGTCCCGTACGACCCACCAGGTGCCGTTCGGGTAGATGAACACACCGACCAGGGCGTGCAGGACGCACACGAGCGCGACACCGACGGGGGCCCTGCTCACGACCCTGCGGACCTTGACGAGGTCGTCGTCGGTCTGCAGCCGCCGCAGGTCGACGTCGACGGCGTGGGACTCCGCCGCCAGCGACCGCTCGCTCAGCATGGTGATCAGCAGGCGCCGGATCGACAGTCGGATGCCGTCGGTGAGCGCGGGCAGGGTGACGCAGTCGCGCAGGGCGGTCGTACGGATCCAGTAGCTGCCGCCCGCGAACGCCCGGTCGATGTACTGCTCCCGCGCCTCCTCGGGCAGCAGCGGCAGACAGTCGATCGCGAACTTGCGGTCACTGATGCTGCCGTGGCACCACGCCGCGTGCACCAGGGATTCCACCAGCGGCTGGATCCGCTCGTGCGGCCACCGCGCGCGGCCCTGGTACGCGGTGGTCAGCAGCTCCAGGCAGTGCACACCGGCCGGCGACCACGCGAACGGGGTGTGGGCCGGAGGCGCTTTCGATCTCTCCTCGCCCACCAGGGACCCGTACGACGACCAGCTCAGCTCGGTGACGACCGGCACGTGGGGACGTTCCGCGGCTGCCTGGGCCGTCTGGTACCGGACCAGCTCCCTCTCCAGGATCCCGGCGAGTTCCGCGAGGAGCGGGGCGACGACCTCCGGGAGACCGTCCTGGAGCACGGTCACGGCCGTCTCGCGCCAGCGGCCGTGGGCAGCGAGGTCCTGGGCCGACAGGGCGGACGGATGCTCGGCGACATAGCGGCTCGCGAAGTACTCCTTGACGAGCCGGTGGCAGAAGAAGACCCGGCGCTTCCCGCCCTCACTCGAGGACGCCAGGAGCCTCGACCTGGACAGGGCGCCCGTCAGCGCCGCGGCCAGGGCCCGGTCGCCGCCCGCGTGCTCGGCGATGGCCTCCCGGTACCTTCCCTCCGTCACCGACAGACCGCGGCCGGTGGACGTCAGCTGAAAGGCGAATCGCTCGAGGAAGCTCTCGGTCAGCCGCAGCTCGGCCTCGGAAGGGCCGTCGGCGTCGCCCGCCGGGTCGGCATCCGCCCACGCCGCGCACAGCCGCTCGGTGACGTGCTCCTTGAACAGGTCGCCAGGACGGTCCGGCAGCGTTCTCCTGGTCCGTACGTAGGCGGCGAGCAGCTTGACGATCAGCGGATTCTGCAGCTCCGTCACGAAGCCGTGCCGGGGATCGGTCAGCAGGGGCTGGACGAGTGCGATGCGCTGCCGGTCGAGACCCAGCCGGCGCAGGAACGTCTCCTGCAGGAGCGGTGACAGGCCGAGGATCTTCAGCCTGGTCCAGCCGGCCGCCGAGGGGCCCTTGTACTCCCGGGAGGCGAGCACACAGCGGCCGCCTCCCCCGACGAGCTCGATGACCGTCTGCACGTAGGGGTTGACCGCCTCCTGGATGGTCGCGCTGCCGAGGACCGACGGGATCTCGTCGAAGGAGTCCAGCAGCAGGATCACCCGGCGCTCGCGGAGGTCCTCGCCGAAGTGATGGGTGAAGTACGCCGTGACCGCGGGGCTGCCCTTGGGGCCGGTCTGCTGCTCGATGTACCGGCGCAGCACCGTCACGTTGATCTCGTTGGGCCTTGCCCGCAGCTCGCGCAGGTTGACGTAGATCGGCAGCGGCGCGTCCGGGGTCTTCCCGGCGGCGATCTGTTCCAGCGCGAGCCGGGCCTGCCGGCGCAGCGCCACGCTCTTGCCCGCTCCCGGGGCGCCTTGGAGCAGGACCAGATCCGACCGCGGCCGGGCGAGGACCTCGGTGAGGGGCCGGGTGGCCTGCCGGCCGTACCGGCGCCCCAGCCCCCGACGGCCGGTGTTCTGGTACTGGTCCACGTCCTCGACGATGACGGACAGGTCGATCAGCTTGTGGTCGAGCCAGTGGATCTCGTCCATGGTCGACGTCAGCTTGCGCAGCAGGAGCGTGGCCAGATTCCTGCGGAACGCGCGGTCGTTCGCCGGTGCGGGCGGCACCGGCGAAGCCGCGAGGTCGGCGGCGGACCGGAGCTGTGCCCCGTCGACGTTGATCAGGTTGTTGATGACGTTCTTGACATTCCAGCCCGCCTGGTCGATCCCCGGCTCCGGCTGTCTCGCAGCTGAGCCCCACGTCTCGGCGCGGGGCGGATCAAAAGTGAGTACCGGCCCACTGCGCCAGCTGGTCCAGGGAGTTGCCCGCCTCGGCGACCGCGTTGGCCGATCCGCCCAGCGCCCGCAGCCGGTCGGCGATCCGGGTGAGACGCCCGGCGACGACGTCCCCGTCCTCAGCGGCGTCGCCGTCCCTGTCGCCCTCCCCGTCTGCGGCCGGGTCGACCACTTGGGCCAACTCGGTGTCCACCCGCGCGAGTTCTTCGGCCGGGACGCCCTCCAGCTCCCGGATCCTCGACCGGAGCTCACCGAGTACCTCGGCGAACTCCTGCGGCCCGCTGGCTTCCGTCAGATGCAGGTCGCCGGCGATGGTGTAGATACGGGCATTGCCGTGGAACTGCCACCCAGGCTGATTGATGGTCACCGACATTCCCCCTGATACGTCCCCCGACATGATCTGCCGTCAGAATAGGGTCGACAAACACCCGTTGTCAGTAAATCGGACAGGACGGCTGTCAGTGGGAAGAATGTTACGGATGACATCAGATGCCCAGAGCAACCGAACCGGGACGCATCCGGGTGGCGTCGGCTCCGGGGCGAAGCCGGCGGGCGGTGGAGACGAGGACCGCCTCCACCGCCCGAAAAGCACTACGCCAGCCCGGGGCCCCGTACCGGAATGGACGTGAACGTCGGCGCCGGAGCCGGGTCCTGGAAGAAGTCGTTGCCCTTGTCGTCCACGACGATGAACGCCGGGAAGTCCTCGACCTCGATCTTCCAGACGGCCTCCATGCCGAGTTCCTCGTACTCGACGACCTCGATCTTCTTGATGCAGTCCTGGGCGAGGCGGGCGGCCGGGCCGCCGATGGAGCCGAGGTAGAAGCCGCCGTGGCTGCCGCAGGCGTCCGTGACCTGCTTGCTGCGGTTGCCCTTCGCCAGCATCACCCTGGAGCCGCCCGCCGCCTGGAACTGCTCCACGTAGGAGTCCATACGGCCGGCCGTCGTCGGGCCGAAGGAGCCGGACGCGTACCCCTCGGGCGTCTTCGCGGGGCCCGCGTAGTACACCGGGTGGTCCTTCAGGTACTGCGGCATCTCCTCGCCCGCGTCCAGCCGCTCCTTGATCTTGGCGTGCGCGATGTCACGCGCCACGACCAGCGGCCCGGTGAGCGAGAGGCGCGTCTTCACCGGGTACTTCGTCAGCTCGGCGAGGATCTCGTCCATCGGCTGGTTCAGGTCGATCTTGACGACGTCGCCCTCGGACTCGAGCTGCTCGTCCGTCGTCTCCGGCAGGAACCGCGCCGGGTCCTTCTCCAACTGCTCCAGGAAGACACCCTCGGCCGTGATCTTCGCGACGGCCTGGCGGTCGGCGGAGCAGGACACGGCGATGGCGACCGGGCAGGACGCCCCGTGCCGCGGCAGCCGCACCACGCGCACGTCGTGGCAGAAGTACTTGCCGCCGAACTGCGCCCCGATCCCGATCTTCTGCGTCAGCTCGAAGACCTTCTGCTCCAGGTCCTCGTCCCGGAAGCCGTGCCCGAGCTCCGAGCCCTCCGACGGGATCTCGTCCAGGTAGTGCGCGGAGGCGTACTTCGCCGTCTTCAGCGCGTACTCGGCGGAGGTGCCGCCGACCACGATCGCCAGGTGGTACGGCGGGCAGGCGGCCGTGCCCAGCGAACGGATCTTCTCCTCCAGGAACTTCATCATGGAGGCCTCGTTCAGAACGGCCTTCGTCTCCTGGTACAGGAACGACTTGTTGGCCGAGCCGCCGCCCTTGGCCATGAAGAGGAACTTGTAGGCGCCGCCGTCGGTCGCGTACAGCTCGATCTGCGCCGGGAGGTTGGAGCCGGTGTTCTTCTCGTCCCACATGGTCAGCGGGGCCATCTGCGAGTACCGCAGGTTCAGGTTCTGGTACGCGTCGTAGATGCCGCGCGAGAGGGCCGCCTCGTCGCCGCCCTCCGTGAGCACGTTCTGCCCGCGCTTGCCCATGACGATCGCCGTGCCGGTGTCCTGGCACATAGGGAGGACGCCCGCGGCCGCGATGTTCGCGTTCTTCAGCAGGTCCAGCGCCACGAACTTGTCGTTGCCGGACGCCTCGGGGTCGTCGATGATGCGGCGCAGCTGCGTGAGGTGGGCCGGGCGCAGGTAGTGCTGGATGTCGTGGATGGCCTCCTCGGCGAGCTCGCGCAGCGCCTGAGGCTCCACCTTGAGGAAGGTCCGCCCGTCCGGCCCCTCGACCGTGGAGACACCCTCGGAGGTCACCAGCCGGTACGGCGTGGTGTCCTCTCCCTGGGGGAGCAGATCGGTGTACGCGAACTCAGGCATCTCGCCCATTCCTCACTCGACAGACGCGACCCGCCTCCTTTGGCGAGCGTCCACCAGCGTAGAACCTGCCTCTCACGGCGAGCTTGTGAGGTAAGGCTCAGTTCGTCACACACGGGTCATCCCGCAGGGGTGTCGCGATCTATCGTGTTTCGGTACGCTGCTGCCGTGGACCTTCAGAAGCAGACCGCGCCCGCCGGCTCCGAGTTCCGCGCCTCCGACGCCGAGCGTGACCGCATCGCCGAGATCCTGCACGACGCCCTCGCCGAGGGCCGTCTCACCGCGGACGAGCATGCCGAGCGTGTCGACGGCGTGCTGCGCGCCAAGACGGTCGGCGAGCTGGAGGTGTTCATACGGGACCTGCCCGCCGCCCACCGCCAGGGCCGGGCATCGTCCCCCGCCCCGTACCGCCCGACCGCCGGCGCCATTCCCATGGACCCGGACGACAATGTGGTCGCGGTCTTCAGCGGAGCCGTCCGCAAGGGGCGTTGGCGCGCGGGCCGCCGTATCCACGCGTACGCGATCTTCGGCAGTGTCGAGATAGACCTCAGCGAGGCCCTCTTCGACCACCAGCAGGTCGTGATCAAGTCGTTCGCGGTCTTCGGCAGCGTCGACATCCGCGTCCCGGAGAACGTGTCGCTGCGGGGCATGGGCGGTGGCGTGCTCGGCAGCTTCGAGGTGGACACCCTCGACTCGGACGACCCGGAGGCCCCCGTCGTCTACGTGGACGGCTGGGCCGTCCTGGGCAGCGTCGAGGCGCGGCCCAGGCGCGGCAAGTTCGTCGCGGACATCCTGGACCGGGTGCAGCGCAAGGTCGACAGGAGTTTGCGCAAGCACCTGGATCATTGACAGTCGCGAATCCGCCCCGGGCTCGGAGCAAATCGGTGCACCGGTGACGCGGCCCCCCGGACCTTGCGAACGGGGCGAATCCAGCGGTTCGGAACTCAGTGCATAGGCGCGCGTACAGCGGGTAGGCCTTGCTGCATCGTCTCTCGCTCGCGAAGCCGTCGTCAGGAGTAGACCGTGCTGCAACCGCCGCATTCGTCCCTGCAGGTAGCTGCCGTTCCGGCCCCGCGGGTGCCAGCGCGAGACAGGGATCAAGACGCCCCGTGGCACACCGAGGCGGTGTGCCGGCGGGATGAAGCGGGCCTGTTCTTCGCACCCTCCAAGGAGCCCACCGCGGCCCGGCTCTCCCGTGAGGAGGCGGCGAAGCGGGTCTGCGCCCGCTGTCCGGTGATGGTCGAATGCCGCGAACACGCCCTGCTCCAGCCCGAACCGTACGGCGTCTGGGGCGGCCTGACCGCCGCGGAACGCCGTGTGGTCCTGGCCCGGCGTCGCCGCCGTGACCTGGAGCTGAAGAAGGCGGCCCGTTCGTCGGACCGCATAGCCGCGGCAGGCTGAGCGACAGCGGAAGGCGGACAGAAAGGGCGCCCCCACCGCACCGGGGGCGCCCTCTTCTCAGCGTGTCCTCGACCCTCGACCTTCGGGGCGTGGGGCTACTTCCCCTTGTCGAAGTCGATCGCGCTGTACGCCCGCAGCTTGCTCAGCCGGTGCTCCGAATCGATTCTGCGGACCGTGCCCGACCGCGACCGCATCACGATCGAGTCGGTCGTAGCGGTCTCGGCACGGTAGCGAACCCCCCGCAGCAGCTCCCCGTCCGTGATCCCGGTCGCCACGAAGAACACGTTCTCGCCGGTGACCAGGTCCTCCGTGGTCAGCACCCGGTCCAGATCGTGCCCGGCGTCGAGCGCCCGCTGCCGCTCCTCGTCGTCCTTGGGCCACAGCTTGCCCTGGATCGTGCCGCCCAGGCACTTCACGGCACAGGCCGAGATGATGCCCTCCGGCGTACCGCCGACGCCGAGCAGCAGGTCGACGCCCGTGCCCTCGCGCAGCGCCAGGATCGAGCCGGCCACGTCACCGTCGGAGATCAGCCTGATCCGCGCACCGGCCTCACGGATCTCCTTGATGATGCCCTCGTGCCGCGGGCGGTCCAGGATCACCACCGTCACGTCCTCGGGCGCGGACCGCTTGGCCTTGGCGACCCGGCGGATGTTCACCGCCACCGGCGCGTTGATGTCGACGAAGTCGGCGGC
Source organism: Streptomyces sp. NPDC041940 (assembly GCF_055589465.1). NCBI lineage: Bacteria > Bacillati > Actinomycetota > Actinomycetes > Kitasatosporales > Streptomycetaceae > Streptomyces > Streptomyces sp. NPDC041940. Next base: position 82,078 of record NZ_JBVJBP010000012.1, on the reverse strand, counting down.
CTCCGGGCCGGTGACCAGCTTGTCCATGTAGAAGACCGCCGACGGGTCGAACATGGAACCGCGCTCGGCCGCGGCCAGCACCGCGATCGCGTTGGTCATGCCCTTCGCGGTCAGCGTGGTGCCGTCGATCGGGTCCACGGCGATGTCGCACTCGGGCCCGGTCCCGTCCCCGACGCGCTCCCCGTTGAACAGCATGGGGGCCTCGTCCTTCTCCCCCTCGCCGATGACGACGACGCCGTTCATCGAGACGGTGGAGACGAGGGTCCGCATGGCGCGCACCGCGGCGCCGTCGGCGCCGTTCTTGTCACCGCGTCCCACCCAACGGCCCGCGGCCATGGCCGCTGCCTCGGTCACCCGGACCAGTTCCAGGGCGAGGTTGCGGTCGGGGGCCTCGGAGGGCACATCCAGTTCGGACGGCAAGTGATGATGCTCGGTCATCGGAGCGCACCTTTCTGTACGACGACGGCCGGATGAGGGCTTTGTCGCCCGACTCTATCTCCGAGTTCGCAAAATGAGCAGGGGCCCCCACGGATGAGCGCTCCGGAGACCTGCGACGATAGGGGGCGTGGCAGGCACGAACGGTAAGCAGAAGACGGCGCGGGACATGATCCTCTCCATGGGCGTCATCGTCCTCGTGGCGGGCTTCGTGTACCTCTTCATCCCGCACGACGACACCCCGCCCGAGACCAAGGTGGTCGACTACCGGGTCGAACTGCTCACGGCACGACGCGCCGCCCCGTACCCCGTGGCCGCGCCCGAGGGCCTGACCGACTCCTGGAAGGCCACCTCCGTCCGCTATCAGGGCGACGAGTTCGAGAACTGGCACCTCGGCTTCCACGACCCCGAGGGGGAGTACGTGGCGGTCGAGCAGTCCACTCAGCGGCGCCCCGTCTTCCTCGACGAGACGACCCAGGGCGCGCGGGAGACCGGGAAGACCGAGAAGATCGCCGGCCGGACGTGGACCCGCTACGAGGGTGGCCGCTACGACGCGCTGGTCCTCGAGGGCACCAAGGGCTCGACGACGGTCGTGACGGGCACCGCGTCGTTCGCGCAGCTGTCCAAGATGGCGGAGGCGCTGCGGACCAAGTGAGCCGCGCACCCGCGTGGACACGGCGAAGGCCCCCGGCGTGATGCCGGGGGCCTTGCTGTGTCCGGGAGGGGCTCAGACCGTCGTGACGACCTGGTCGAACTCCAGGCGCGGGGAGCGCGGGTACCAGGCGTCCGGGCCCGGTCGGCCGATGTTGACGACCATCAGCGGGGTGTGGTCGTCGTCCAGGAACTCCTTGCGCACGCCCTCGAAGTCGAAGCCGGTCATCGGGCCGGCGGCGAGACCGGCGGCGCGGACGCCGACGATGAAGTACGCGGCCTGGAGCGCGGCGTTCAGGCCGGCGGCGTTCTCGCGGACCGGGCGCTCGGTGAAGAAGACGTCCTTGATCTGCGGCGCGGCCGGGAACAGGTGCGGCAGCTCCTCGTGGAACTCGTTGTCCGCGGAGAGGATCGCGACCAGCGGGGCGCTCGCCGTCTTGGCGCGGTTGCCCTCGGCCAGGTGCGGCACGAGGCGCTCGCGGGCCTCGGGGGAGCGGACCAGGGTGATGCGCAGCGGGGTCTGGTTGAAGGCCGTCGGACCGTACTTGACCAGGTCGTAGATCGCCTGCACCTGCTCATCGGTCACCGGCTCGTCGGTGAAGGCGTTGGCGGTGCGGGCCTCACGGAACAGCAGGTCCTGGGCGGCGGGGTCAAGAACGAGGGACATGGATGCACTTTCTCGCGACGGTCGGTCCGGAAGATCGGCTGACATCGTCGACCGTACGCGAGTGAAGTTCAACGTTCAACTAACCTGAGGGTGTCGTGTGTCACGCCACACCGACCGGCCCGGTCCCTGTCGGTCTACTCGGTGTCCTCGTCCTCCGCGGCCTCCTCGGCCAGCGCCGCGTCCAGCCGCGCCCGCGCCCCGTCCAGCCAGCGCCGGCAGACCTTGGCCAGCTCCTCGCCGCGCTCCCAGAGCGCGAGGGACTCCTCCAGCGTCGTGCCGCCCGCCTCCAGGCGCCGGACGACCTCGATCAGCTCGTCCCGCGCCTGCTCGTACCCGAGCGCCTCGGACGTGCCCGGTGTCTCATCAACCTCGCTGGTCATCCACCCACCCTATGTGTCCACTCGTACGGAGAACTCACCCTCGGAGACCCGGGCGCGCAGCGCCTCGCCGGCCTCCACCTCGCCGGGATCGCGGACGGCGTGCCCGTCCGCCTTCTGCAGCACGGCGTACCCGCGCTTCAGGGTCGCGGCGGGGGAGAGGGCCACCACGCGCGCGTGCGTGTGCGTCAGCTCCGAGTCGGCCCGGTCCAGCTGGTGCCGCAGACAGCGCCGGCCCCGGTCGAGCAGGTTCGCCACGTGGTCGGCGCGCTCGTCGATCATCCGGTGCGGGTCCTCTATCGACGGCCGCGCGAGGGCGTGGGCCAGCCCGCGCTCCTCCCGCTCGACCAGCGCCGCCACGCACCGCCGCGCCCGGTCCCGCAGCAGCCGCACACGCTCGTACTCCTCGCCGACGTCCGGTACGACCTTCTTGGCGGCGTCGGTCGGGGTGGAGGCGCGCAGGTCGGCGACGTGGTCGAGGAGCGGGTTGTCGGGCTCGTGCCCGATCGCGGACACCACGGGCGTACGGCACTGGGAGACCGTCCGGATCAGCTGCTCGTCGGAGAACGGCAGCAGGTCCTCCACACTGCCGCCGCCCCGCGCGACGATGATCACGTCGACGTCCTCGGCCGCGTCCAGCTCCTTCACGGCCTGCACGACCTGCGGCACGGCGTGCACGCCCTGCACGGCGACGTTGCGCACCTCGAAGCGGACGGCGGGCCAGCGGTGCCGGGCGTTCTCCAGGACGTCGCGCTCGGCGGCCGAGGCCCGCCCGCAGACCAGCCCCACGAGCTGCGGCAGGAAGGGCAGCGGCTTCTTCCGCTCCGGCGCGAACAGCCCCTCCCGCGTGAGGGCCTTCTTCAGCTGCTCCAGCCGCGCGAGCAGCTCACCGACGCCGACGGGCCTTATCTCGGCGGCCCGCAGCGACAGCTGCCCACGCGGGGCGTACCACTCCGGCTTCGCGAGGACGACGACCCGGGCGCCCTCGCTCACCACGTCCGCGACGGCGTCGAACACCTGCCGGTAGCAGGTGACGCCGACGGAGATGTCGTGCGACGGGTCGCGCAGCGTCAGGAACACCACACCGGCGCCCGGCCGCCGCGACAACTGCGTGATCTGCCCCTCGACCCACACCGCCCCGAGCCGGTCGATCCAGCCCCCGATGAGCCGCGACACCTCACCGACGGGGAGCGGGGATTCCGCGGACGTGTTCACAGCCATGCCGCGAGGGTAGTGGGCACCGCTGACAACGAGGCCCAGCCACCGACGCCGCTCGTCACTCACCTCGCCTCCCGTCAGTCTTCCCGGGGACTCCACACCGACGCGATCTCTGACCCGCCGAACGCGGCCTTACGATGGGACGCATGTCTGCTTCGCCTGGCCGCCGTGTCCTGCTCGCCGCCCCCCGTGGCTACTGCGCGGGTGTGGACCGCGCCGTCATCGCCGTCGAGAAAGCGCTGGAGCAGTACGGGGCTCCGGTCTACGTCCGGCATGAGATCGTCCACAACAAGTACGTCGTGCAGACCCTGGAGAAGAAGGGCGCGATCTTCGTCGAGCAGACGGAGGAAGTGCCCCCGGGGAACATCGTCATGTTCTCCGCACACGGCGTTGCCCCTGTCGTCCACGAGGAGGCCGAGCGCGGCCGCCTCGCCACCATCGACGCCACCTGCCCCCTCGTCACCAAGGTCCACAAGGAAGCCGTCCGGTTCGCCAAGGAGGACTACGACATCCTCCTGATCGGCCACGAGGGCCACGAAGAGGTCATCGGCACCTCCGGCGAGGCCCCCGAGCACATCCAGCTGGTCGACGGGCCGGGCGATGTCGCGAAGGTCGAGGTCCGCGACCCGTCCAAGGTCGTCTGGCTCTCCCAGACCACGCTGTCCGTCGACGAGACCATGGAGACCGTCGACGCGCTGCAGGAGAAGTTCCCGCAGCTCATCTCCCCGCCCAGCGACGACATCTGCTACGCCACGCAGAACCGCCAGCTGGCCGTGAAGCAGATGGGCGCCGAGTCGGAGCTGGTGATCGTGGTCGGCTCCCGCAACTCCTCCAACTCCGTGCGGCTCGTGGAGGTCGCCAAGAACGCGGGTGCGCGCGAGGCGTACCTCGTGGACTTCGCCGACGAGATCGACGAGGCCTGGCTGGAGGGCGTCTCCACGATCGGTGTCACCTCGGGTGCCTCCGTCCCGGAGGTCCTGGTCGAGCAGGTCCTGGAGTGGCTCTCGCAGCGCGGCTTCGAGGACGTCGAGCTCGTCAAGGCGGCCGAGGAGTCCATCACGTTCTCCCTGCCGAAGGAACTGCGGCGCGACCTGCGCGAGGAGGCCTCGACGCTGGCCGCCGAGCGTGGTGGGGAGGGGACCGGCACTGGACCCGGCACCGGACCCGGTGCCGGTGAAAATTCCGGGGAGTGATCGCGAACGGGCTGGGCAGCGACCGCCGTCCGGCCTGTGACTGTCAGTCGTTCGTCGTAACGTAGGGCCATGCAGATCTTCGGTGTGGACATCGGCGGTTCCGGGATCAAGGGCGCCCCGGTGGACCTGGACAAGGGTGACCTGGCGCAGGAGCGCCACAAGGTCCTCACCCCGCACCCGGCCACGCCCGACGGGGTGGCCGACGGCGTCAAGGAGGTCGTCGACCACTTCGGCTGGACGGGCCCGATCGGGGTCACATTCCCGGGCGTGGTCACCGACGGAGCCGTGATCCGTACGGCGGCGAACGTCGACGACAGCTGGATCGACACCGACGCCCGCGCGCTGCTCGGCGAGCGGCTGGGCGGACTGCCGGTGACGGTGGTGAACGACGCGGACGCGGCGGGCGTCGCCGAGATGCACTTCGGCGCCGGCCGCGGCCGGCGCGGCACGGTGATCGTGCTCACTCTCGGTACGGGTATCGGCAGCGCGGTCTTCGTCGACGGCGTCCTCGTCCCCAACACCGAGCTGGGCCATCTGGAGCTAGACGGGCACGACGCGGAGAAGCGGGCCTCCAGCAAGGCCCGTGAGGACCACGACATGACGTGGGAGCACTGGGCGGCGCACCGTGTGCGCAAGTACCTCGCCCACGTCGAGATGCTGTTCTCGCCGGAGCTGTTCATCATCGGCGGCGGCGTCAGCCGCAAGGCCCACAAGTTCCTGCCCCACATCGAGGGCATCAAGGCGGAGATCGTCCCGGCGCAGTTGCAGAACAACGCGGGCATCGTGGGGGCGGCGATGCGGGCGGCCGGGCACTAGCGCCCGGCGGGTGTCACACGGGTAGGTGTCCCACGGGCGGTGGTCCCACCGGCAAGGGTCATACCGGCGGACGGTGCCCGGCTGCTGCTGCCGCCGCCCGCCGCCGGTGGACCAGCCGGATCCGCCGGACGATGACGATGAGCCCGGCGACGAGCGTCCCCCCGTACAGCCACCCGGCCTGCGTGGCGAGCGCCGTCACCAGTCCCATCAGCCTGCCGCCGGTCCCGCCGTCGCCGTCGGCCATCGGCAGCAGCCCCACGGCGAACGCGATCGGCACGACGACGGGCGCGATCATCAGATCCCCCCGGCGCACCCAGACGGCGGTCAGCACACACACCGGCAGGAACAGCACGCCGTACGCCGTCGGCGACGCCCCGAACAGCACGGCACACAGCCCGCCGAGCAGGAACATCACCCCTCCGCAGAACAGTCCGCTGCCCAGCCCGGTCAGCCGGGGGTTCGGAAACCGTCCCGCGGTGGGGGCTGCTTCCCGGTTCGCCCGGGGTGGCAGTGACGATCCCGGCCGGTCGCGTCGCGGTCGGTACCGGGCAGGTCGCGTCCTGTATTGCTCCACTGCACCAACGTAGGTCGTTCAATATGCCGAATCGCCCCTCAGACACGCCGTGGGCCGGGGCTTGGCCAAGCGTTCGACAGGTCGCCGGGCCGGTTGCGGGTACGCCGTAGACTGGTGGATCGGCCGGTCCCCTGGCCCCCTGGCCCTCTCCACTCACGGGAAGTCGCAACGTGTCGCTCACGATCGGAATCGTCGGTCTGCCGAATGTCGGCAAGTCGACCCTGTTCAACGCCCTGACCAAGAACGACGTGCTGGCGGCCAACTACCCGTTCGCCACCATCGAGCCGAACGTGGGCGTCGTCGGCGTCCCCGACCCGCGGCTCGGCAAGCTCGCGGAGATCTTCAAGTCGGAGAAGGTCCTCCCGGCCACGGTCGACTTCGTCGACATCGCGGGCATCGTGCGCGGCGCGTCCGAGGGTGAGGGCCTGGGCAACAAGTTCCTGGCGAACATCCGCGAGTCGGATGCGATCTGCCAGGTCATCCGCGCCTTCGCCGACGAGAACGTCGTGCACGTGGACGGCAAGGTCTCGCCCAAGGACGACATCGAGACGATCAACACCGAGCTGATCCTGGCGGACCTCCAGACCATCGAGAAGGTCCTCCCGCGCCTCCAGAAGGAGTCGCGCATCAAGAAGGACATCGCCCCGAAGGTCAAGGCCGTCGAGGAGGCCAAGGAGATCCTGGAGAAGGGCGACACCCTCTTCGCCCACGGGATCGTCCAGGGCAGCGAGCGCAACGAGCTCCTGCACGACCTGCACCTTCTGACCACCAAGCCGTTCCTCTACGTCTTCAACGTCGACGAGGACGAATTGGTCGACGAGGACTTCAAGAACGAGCAGCGTGCCCTGGTCGCCCCTGCCGAGGCGATCTTCCTCAACGCCAAGCTGGAGGCGGACCTCGCCGAGCTCGACGAGGACGAGGCCCTGGAACTCCTCCAGTCCGTCGGCCAGGACGAGCCCGGCCTCGCCACCCTCGCCCACGTCGGCTTCAACACCCTCGGCCTCCAGACCTACCTCACGGCCGGCCCCAAGGAATCCCGCGCCTGGACCATCAAGAAGGGCGCCACGGCCCCCGAGGCGGCCGGCGTCATCCACACCGACTTCCAGAAGGGCTTCATCAAGGCGGAGGTCATCTCCTTCGACGACCTCGTGGACACGGGCTCGGTGGCGGAGGCCCGCGCGAAGGGCAAGGCGCGCATGGAGGGCAAGGAGTATGTGATGCGGGACGGGGATGTGGTGGAGTTCCGCTTCAACGTGTGATCGGTGGATCACCGTACGTTGAAGAGATGCGTGGGTCCGGGGCCGAGCCCTCTCGAGAGCTCGGCCCCCTTCCATGTCGTTGGGTGAGCGACCCCCTAGTACTACAGCCGTAGATCGTGATCTTCACGCTTGAGCGGCTTGTCGCCGGTGGTGGCTCGACCACCAGCACCGCCTCGTCGTCGTGCAGATGCTGCACCACGTAGTCACCCACGTCGTCGCGGCCCGAGCAGGTGCTGCATGCCGTCCGGGGTTCCTGTCCCCGGCCCACTCGGCGATGGTCCAGCAGTTCTTGCGCGGCAGATCCGACAACAGGCCGAGTACCGACTTCCGGTGATCAACGGTGGCCGCACCCGTCTCCACAGCGCGCCAGGGTTGTGTAGCGTCTGCCTGCCGGCCTGCGTCTGGAGGACTTGTGCAACGTGGCGAAGTCTGGTGGGTCCAGTTCGACGAGCAGAGGTTGGTCGTACTGCTGTCGGGAGACGACACGTCCGGGATCCGGGTGATGCAGGTCGTCGCTCCGGCGGGCGTCGACATCAGCGGCCTGGGCATCGAAGTGACGGTCGGCGCCGATGAAGGGCTGCCGTTCGAAGGCGTGCTGCGGCTCGCGCTCCCGCGTCCAGGCTTCACACCTTGCACGTGGCTGACCACTGTGTCCCGGGACGACCTGATAGAGCGGGCAGCCGTCCTGTCCACCGTGAAGCTCAGCGAGATCGACGATGCCCTCCGACTCGCTGAACAAGCACAGGAGCGGACCCCGGCAACGACCGCGAAGCTCAGCGAGATAAGGGACGCCCCCTTCCGTCTCGGTGAACTCGAGTAGACGGAGAAGGAACCGACGCGGGCGAGATGATCCACGCCGGACCCCTGCCGCCTCGACGCCCCTCACCATCGAGATCACGATCTACGGCTGGAGTACTAGGGCCTGTCGTCGGAGACGATCGGTGCTCAGACGGTGCGGATCACAGTGGCCGGTTTGATGTCCTGGGCGTCGATGAGGGTGCGGATGTCGTCCGGGTCCGAGGTCCAGATGATGGCGCCGAGGTCGAGCACGCGCTCGCCGGTGCGGAGTTCGGCGACGGCGGTGGGGTTGCCGCAGCCGAGGGAGGCGGCGACCGCCGCGGCGGGCGGGGCGTCGCGATCGGCGGTGGCGTAGAGGGTGGAGTCGAAGTGCGCGTCGACCACCTCGACCGGCTCGGGGCCGCAGCAGCCGGTGCCGCCCGTTGCGATCGACAGGGCTGCTTCGGCGTAGCGGCGGCGGACGGTTTCGCGCAGGTCGGTGGAGTGTTCGCTCATGGCGGTTGCCTCCGAACTGACTGTATCGACGTTCTTTGATGCAACCTTGCGCCTTGAATCGAAGAGCGTCAACATAGAGGCATGTCGAAACAAGAGCTTGAGGTGATCGACCAGGACGCCGCCTGCTGCGAGGGCCTGGCCACCGCGCCCCTGGGCGAGGAACGTGCCCGGGAGCTGGCAAGGGTCTTCAAGGCGCTGGGCGACCCGGTGCGGCTGCGGCTGCTGTCGATGATCTCCTCGCGCGGGGAGGGCGGGGAGGTCTGCGTCTGCGAGCTGACCCCGGCCTTCGACCTGTCCCAGCCGACGATCTCCCACCACCTCAAGCTGCTCCGCCAGGCCGGTCTCATCGACTGCGAGCGCCGCGGAACGTGGGTGTACTACTGGGTGCTGCCCGGCGTCCTGGACCGGATCGCCGCGTTCCTGAGCGAGCCGCAGTCCGCCGGAGCTGTTGCGTGAGCGCGTCGCGGACCGCCGGAGCCGCTGCGGCACCCCCGCCCCTCGGTCGCCGCGTCGCCGCCGAAGCCCTGGGGACCGGGCTCCTGGTCGCCGTGGTCGTCGGGTCGGGGATCCAGGCCGCCCGGTTGTCGCACGACGCCGGCGTGCAACTGCTCGCGAACTCCCTGGCCACCGTCTTCGGCCTGGCCGTGCTGATCACGCTGCTCGGGCCGGTCTCCGGCGCGCACTTCAACCCCGCCGTCACCCTCGCCGTCTGGTTCACCGGCCGCCGTGACGGCACCGGCCCGACCTGGCGGGAAGCCGCCGCGTACCTGCCCGCGCAGGTCGCCGGGGCGATCGGCGGCGCGGTCCTGGCCGACGCCATGTTCGGGAGGCCGCTGGTGAGGTTCTCCGCCCAGGACCGCTTCGCCGGGCACCTGTGGCTGGGCGAGATCGTCGCCACCGCCGGGCTGATCCTGCTCGTTCTCGGCCTGGGGCGCATCGGCCGCACGGCCGTGGCCCCCGCCGCCGTGGCCTCGTACATCGGGGCCGCCTACTGGTTCACGTCCTCCACGAGCTTCGCCAACCCCGCGGTGACCGTGGGCCGTGCCGTTACCGACACCTTCGCCGGTATCGCTCCCGCCTCCGTCGCTCCGTTCATCGCGGCCCAGTTGCTCGGTGCCGCGCTGGGGCTGGGCGTCGTGGCGGTGGTCTACGGACGTCCCGCTCGCGCGGCGCACGTCGTCGTCCCGCGCGGCGAGCCCGAAGCCGCCCGCTCCTGACCGACCGTCCCCGTCTGCAAGGACACCGCCATGAGCGCTGCCGCCCCGCTTCCGCGTCCCTCCGTACTGTTCGTGTGCGTCCACAACGCCGGCCGTTCCCAGATGGCCGCCGCCTTCCTCGCCCGTCTCGCCGGGGGCCGGGTCGAGGTGCGCTCGGCGGGATCCGCGCCTGCCGAGACGGTGAACCCGGCCGTCGTGGAGGCGATGAACGAGGTCGGTGTCGACATCTCCTCCGAGACCCCGAAGGTCCTCACCCCCGAGGCGGTCCGGGCGTCCGACGTGGTCATCACCATGGGCTGCGGGGACGCCTGCCCCGTCTTCCCCGGCAAGCGGTATCTCGACTGGCGGTTCGACGACCCGGCAGGGCGGGGCGTCGACGGCGTCCGCCCGATCCGGGACGCCATCGAGCAGCGCGTGCGCGCTCTGCTCGCCGAACTCGGCGTCCCGGACGGGTCAACGAACTGACGGACCTTCACACACAGGGCTCAGAACTGGAGCGCCCAGGCGTCGATCCGCCCGGTGTCCACGCGGGCGTTGTCGCTCACCCGGAGGGTCCACGTGCCGTTGGCGGCCTCGGCCGAGGCGTTCACGGAGTACGTGGTGTCGATGTTGTCCGCACTGCCGCCGGTGCCGTACGCCTTCAGCGTGTACGCCGTGCCGTCGGGGGCGATCAGCTGGACCTGGAGGTCGCCGATGTAGGTGTGGACGATGTGCACCTCGACAGCCAGGGCCGAGGGCGCGTTGCCGGAGACGCCGGAGACGGTCACCGGGGACTCGGCGGTGGCGTTGTCGGCGATGGCCTGGTCGACGGTGTTCTCGAAGCGCGGGCCCGGCGGGGTGGTCGTACCGCCGCCGACGTACAGGAGCCGGTTGGGGGAGCCGCTGCCGGGGCTGGTGACGACGCCGGTGGTGGCGGCGGCCGTCAGCGCGGCGGAGACCTGCGCGGGGGTGGCCGTGGGGTTGTCGGCCAGGTGGAGGGCAGCCGCTCCGGCGACGTGCGGGCTCGCCATCGACGTACCGGAGATGGTGTTGGTCGCCGAGTCGCTGGAGTTCCAGGCCGAGGTGATGGACGAGCCGGGCGCGAACAGGTCGAGAACCGTCCCGTAGTTGGAGTAGCTCGCCTTCGCGTCGCTCGATGTCGTGGCGCCGACGGTGACGGCCTCGGTGACACGGGCCGGGGACCGTGTGGAGGCGTTGGTGGACTCGTTGCCGGCCGCGACCACGAAGGTGACGCCGGAGGTGACGGCGTTGCGTACGGCGGTGTCGATGGCCGTGTCGGCGGGGCCGCCGAGGGACATGTTGGCGACGGCCGGCTTGACCGCGTTCCCCGCGACCCAGTCGATGCCCGCGACGACCTGGGCGGTGGTGCCCTGGCCGGAGTTGTTCAGCACCCGGACGCCGACGACCTTGGCCTGCTTGGCGACGCCGTAGGCGCTCCCGGCGACCGTGCCGGCGACGTGTGTGCCGTGGCCGTGGCCGTCCTGGGCGGTGTTGTCGTTGTCGACGGCGTCGTAGCCGTAGGAGGCGCGCCCGCCGAAGTCGCTGTGGGTGATGCGGACGCCGGTGTCGATGACGTACGCCGTGACGCCCTGGCCTGCCGAGTCCGGGTAGGTGTACGAGCTGTTCAGCGGCAGGTTCTTCTGGTCGACGCGGTCCAGGCCCCAGGAGGGCGGGCTGGGCTGCGTCCCGGTGATGCCATAGGTCCTGTCCTGCACGACGGAGGCGATGGCCGGGTCGGCGGCGAGACGTTTCGCCTCGGACGCGGTCGCCTCGACGGCGTAGCCGTTCAGGGCCTTGGTGTACGTCCGCTCGATGTCGGCGCCGTACTTGTGCGCGACGGCGCGGCCTTCGGCGGAACCGGCCTTCGCGGTCTTCAACGTGACGATGTAGCTGCCGGCGACGGCGTTCGCTGCGCCCTCGTACTGGACGCGTCCCTCGGCGGCGACCGGGGCCGCGCCGGCGGGAAGGGCGGAGACGAGGCTCGCCACGAGCGCGGCGGTGGCCGTCGCGCCGAGCGCGGCCAGTCTTCGCCGGGTGGATCGGTGGGGAGTGCGGGGAGTACGCATCACTGCCATCTGAGGGGTCCTCCTCATCGGTGGTGCGCTGTGGGGTGTGGTGCACGCCCGTCGAAGCCACCCGGAAGCCTGGAGTCATGGCCATGTCAGACAAAGGGTGACTCCTGTGCGTCAGCCGAAAGATTGAGGCCTCCACAGGAATTGCACAAGGGCCGTGCGCGTACGTACAGGGCCCCGGCCCGTCAACGCGTCGAAGTGGACTGCTCCAGCGCCTCGGCCGGCAGGGCACCCTCGGCGCCGATGACCTCGATGCCGAGCAGCCGGCCCGACGCGTCCACGTCGAGCAACACCTGGGCGTCCGCCCCGATCCCGGTGACGGGAATCTGCCGGACGGCGGCGCCGTCCGCGATGTGCGCGACGAGCGACACATAGGCGGTGTCGTTCTCGCGGTCGTGGTCGATGTGCATGGTTCGCCTCTCTGGAACTTACCGGCCTTGTTGACGACGACCCAGATTCTGCCGACATGCCCTGCCTCGGTACCTGAGCGGTCGGACTGTGCAGCCCTCCGGGCCGAAATGCCGCCGCTCCACCCTGCCGCGCCCGCTTACGATGCGCCCAGCCGTACGACAGACCCTCGCCCACCGCCTCAGCCAGGAGCACCGTCCCCGTGTCGATACCCCCGCCCCCTGGGAACCCGCAGCCCCAGGACCCGTACGGCCGGCCACCTGCCGACTGGCCCCAGGCACAGCGTCCGTACGGCACCCCGGTCTCCGTCAACGCGCTCGCCGTGGCCGCTCTCGTGCTCGGTGTGCTCTGCTTCCTGCCCGTCGCGGGGCTCGTCCTGGGGCTGGTCGCGCTGTGGCAGATCCGGAGGTCCGGGCAGAGCGGGCGGGGCATGGCGATCGCGGGGGTGGCGCTCTCGTCCGTCGGAGCCGTGCTGTGGGGGGTGGTGCTGGCCACGGGCGCCGCGTCCGAGGTCTGGGCGAAGTTCCAGGACGGCGCGCGGGGCAACGAGAGCCTGTCGCTGCGCACGGGCGACTGCTTCGACGCGCCCGACGGTCTGGAGGGTGACACCTACGACGTCGACCCGGTCTCCTGTCAAGGCGGGCACGACGGCGAGGTGTTCGGGGTCGTCTCGCTGCCGGGCGGCGCCTTCCCGGGCGACGGCAGGGTCACCGACCTCGCCGACGAGAGGTGCTACGCGCTCCAGAACCAGTACGCCATGGACTCCTGGGCGATGCCGGCCGACGTCGACGTGTACTACCTCATGCCGTCCCGGGAGAGCTGGCGCTACGGCGACCGCGCGATCATCTGCGTCTTCGGCAGCACCGACGCGAAGGCCGAACTGACCGGCTCCCTGCGCGGCGACCCCACCACGCTCGACACCGACCAGGTCGTCTACCTGTCCACGGCCAACGCCGTCGACGCGGCGCTGTACGAGGAGCCGGAAGAGCCCCCGGACGACGACCTCGCCGGATCCCGGGCCTGGGCGGCGCAGGTGCACGACGTGCTCGGCGAACAGATCGAGGCCCTGCGCGGCCACTCCTGGCCCTCGGCCGCCCAACAGCCCCTCGCCGAACTGGTCGAGGACATGGAGGACTCTCGCGAGCAGTGGGCGAAGGCGAGCGAGGCCGGTGACGTGGACACCTACTTCACGCACTACGAGAAGGCGCACGCGTACGTCGACGGCCCGGCGACCGTCACCGCGCGCAAGGCCCTCGGGCTGGCCACCACCCGGCCCTCGTTCGACGACAGTGAGAGTGGGAACTCCGAACTCGAGGTGTGACGGCGGCTATAGCGGGGAGAAAGTGCCTGCGTAAAGCCCCCAGGGCCGGGATGTCATCACATCGAGTGATTCTCTGGCCTTCGCTTGCACCGCACAACCTACGGTTGCCACGCTGTTGCTGTCTGTACAACCTGATGGGAGCGGCCAGTGACATTCGGTGAGCAGCCGGCGTACCTGCGCGTCGCGGGTGATCTCCGACAGAAGATCGTCGACGGTCAGCTGCCACCGCACACCCGGCTCCCTTCGCAGGCCAGAATCCGCCAGGAGTACGGCGTCTCGGACACCGTCGCCCTGGAGGCCCGCAAGGTGCTCATGGCGGAGGGCCTGGTCGAGGGCCGCTCCGGCTCGGGGACGTATGTGCGCGAGCGGCCCGTCCCCCGGCGCGTCTCCCGCTCCGGATACCGCCCGCCCGGCGGGGCCACCCCGTTCCGGCAGGAGCAGGCGGACGGGGAGGGGCGCGGCACCTGGGAGTCGAGCAGCGAGCAGTCCGAGGCGAGTGTCGCGGTCGCCGAGCGGCTGGACATCGAGCCGGGCGAGCGGGTGATGTGCACGAGGTACCTCTTCCGCGAGGGCGGCGAGGCGATGATGCTCTCCACGTCCTGGGAGCCGCTCGCCGTGACGGGCCGTACGCCCGTGATGCTGCCGGAGGAGGGGCCGCTCGGCGGCATGGGCGTCGTCGAGCGCATGCGCGCGATCGAGGTGATCGTGGACAACGTCACCGAGGAGGTCGGCGCCCGTCCCGGGCTCGCCGAGGAGCTGCTCGTCCTGGGCGGCGTCCCCGGCCATGTGGTCGTGGTCGTCCACCGCACGTTCTACGCCTCCGGCCGCCCGGTCGAGACGGCCGACGTGGTCATTCCGGCCGATCGGTACCGGGTCGCCTACCACCTTCCGGTCAAGTAGCGAACGCTCACATCCGTCCCGGGGCGCGCTCCCTGCGCGCCCCGCTCACACGATCACCGAGGCGGCCGTCGTCGAACGGGGCGGTCCGCATTCCCTTGCCGGTCGTCGTCCTCGCAGGTCGACAGTGGTGTCTGCGGCATGCCTCCGACCGGATGCGTCGAGGCACTCAGACGGCGCGTTCACTGGCGCGCGCCCCCTGCGTTCTGGCTGGTTGCGTACCTCTTTGTGAAAACCCGTATTCGCTGCGTGAAGGTTAGGCGTAGGCTCGGGCATATGCGCATTGCGGTTTCCTTAGCGGGTGGGGCGCGGCACAGGCCGCGGGTGGGAAGTGGAGGGGCGCGATGAACGACAGCACGATCACTCTTCCCTGGCTCGTGATACGAGAAGACGACAACGGCAACCGCTACCGGGTGGGCCGGTACGCGACCAGGACCGAGGCCCAGAAGATCGCGGACAGCCTCGACGGCCGCGGTCACAAGCAGCTGTACTGGGTCGAGCGGCTGGGGCAGAACGGGGCGGGCGCGTGACGCGCGACTGAGCCCCCCCCGGGTGCCTACGCCCTGAGTCGGTGTCCGGAGCCGGTGTCCGTGGTCGGTGTCCGGAGTCGGCGTCCGGACGTGCTCCCGTAGGCTCCCCGCATGAGTGAGCGGATCGTCGTCGTAGGTGCCGCGCTGGTCGACGGGGGGCGGTTGCTGGCGGCCCGGCGCAGTGCGCCCGTCGAGCTGGCCGGGCGCTGGGAGTTGCCCGGCGGCAAGGTCGAGCCGGGGGAGACGGCCGACGCCGCGCTGGTGCGGGAACTGCGCGAGGAACTCGGCGTCGACGCCGAGGCCGGCGGACGCGTTCCGGGCGAGTGGCCCCTGAAGTCGCCCTACGTCCTGCACGTGTGGACCGCACGGCTGCGCCCCGGCTCCGCCGCCCCCGAGCCCCTTGAGGACCACGACGAACTGCGCTGGCTCGGCCCCGGCGAGATCTGGGACGTGCGCTGGCTCGACCAGGACGTTCCAGCCGTACGGCAGACCCTCGCCCACCTCGGAGCCGCGGAAGGCCTCACCCCTTCCGGCCCCGGCGCGGAGGAAGTGCCCGGCGCCTGAGGCCGTCCGGGGGCGTGCGGTGTCGGGCAGTTGCTGTGCGGGCGCCCCCTATGCCTTTCGTGCCACTGTGCGCTGCCTCGCGGTACTCCACCCCGGATATCGGGTATGTGCCCATTAACCCCATGAAACCGGACATGGGTGGGGCTTCTGTCAGGGAAGTGATCGGCGTGATCGACGCCGAAGGTGACTGCGCCGAGTGGACCTTTCCCGCCGAACCGGGCGCCGTACGCACCGCCCGCCAGGTCGTCCGCGGCCAACTCCGCGACTGGAACCTCGACAGCCTGGCCGACCTCGCGGCGTTGCTGGTCAGCGAGTTGGTCACCAACGCCCTGCGTCATGCCACGGGCCCCATCGGGGTCCGCCTGGTCCGCCCGTCCGACCTGGACGGCGTCCTGCGGGTCGAGGTCTCCGACCCGCTCCCCGACCCGCCCCGCGAGCGCGCCGCCCGGCCCGAGGACGAGAGCGGCCGCGGACTGCAACTGGTCGCCCGCTGCTGCCGCCGCTGGGGCACCCGGCCCGGCGCCGCGGGCAAGACGGTGTGGTTCGAACTCGCCGTGCCGGGGTGAAAAATCGGTGTACGTACGCCCTGTCACTGTCGAGCGATTGGTTCAGGCCAGTGGCGGTTGTCGAAAGACGTGATTCGACGACGTGTCCCCTGGTTAGAAGACTGGAAGTGTTGTCACGGTCCGGACCGAAAACCATCGGGACCGTGCTGTGATCGTGAACACCGTGTTGTGCGGCACCGTAGTGCTGGATACTGCGGGCAGCCGCCCCCGGTGACCGGTGCCGGACGCGGTGAGCTGGAGGGGACGGTTCGCGTGAGCGAGATACCAGCGAAGGCCACGGAGTCCGAGGACCCGTCGGACGGCGCGAGGGCCAGGGCCGCGGACGGCCTGGCCTCCGCGGTGGGAGGTGCGCTCGCGGCCGACGGGGTGCGGCCCGGGGACGCCATGTGGCAGAGCAGTCCCCCGGGATCCATCTACGACTACATCAAGGTCGCGTCCTTCTCGATCGGCCCCGACGGGCTGGTCGACCAGTGGAGCCTGCGCGCCGAGCACCTGTTCGGCATCTCGGCCGCGACCGCCGTCGGCATGGACCCGATCGAGGCCTTCATCGACCCGCGCCATCACGAGCGGGGCATGCGCAAGATGGCCGAGATCCTGGACGGCCGCGAGTGGACCGGCGTGGTGCCCTTCCGGATGCCCGAGGGCGCCGAGGGCGAATGCGGCCATGAGGGACTCGCCGAGGTGTACGTCATGCCGACGCGCACCGAGGGCGGCGAGAAGGCCGCCGTCTGCATCGTCGTCGACGTCCGCACGCTGCGCACCATCGAGACCGACCTCGCCGCCTCGCAGTCCATTTTCGGTCAATCCCCTTTCGGTTTCCTGCTGATCGATTCCGACCTGCGGGTCCGCCGCGCCAACCAGAGGTTCGCGTCCGTCTTCGGCGGCGAGCCCGACGACCACCGCGGCAAGGGCGTCCACGACTACCTCCAGCGCGGCGAGGCCGAGCGCGTCGCCGCAACGCTGCGCCGGGTGCTGGAGACCGGCAACTCCATCACGGACATGCACGTCACCGGTTTCGTGCCGGGTTCCGAGGAGCGCCGCCACTGGTCCGTCAACCTCTACCGGGTGCACAGCGGTTCGGGCCGGCCCATCGGGATCGCCTGGCTCGGCACCGACATCACCTCGCGCCGCGACGCCGCCCGTGAGGCCGCGGCCGCCCGGCGCAACCTCGCCCTGCTGAACGAGGCCGGCGCCCGCATCGGCAACTCCCTCGACCTGGAGACCACGGCCAGGCAGCTCCTCGACGTGGTCGTGCCCGGCTTCTGCGACCTGGCCACCGTCGACCTCTACCAAGGTCTGCTGGTGGGCGACGAGACCCCGCCCGGGCTCGCCGACGGCAGCGCCGAGCTGCGCCGGGTGGCGTTCGCCAGTGCCGTCTCCGACGAGCCCTTCGCGGGCACCGGTGTGCCCGTCCCGGTCGGCGCCGTCCACCACTACCCGTTCAACTCGCCCTGCGCGGACGCCCTGCGCACGGCCCGTCCCCAGTCCGTCCCCGGCGAGGACGGAGGGCTCGTGCAGTCCACGCTCGCCGTGCCGATGGTCGCCCACGACACCGTCGTCGGGCTCGTGCAGTTCGCCCGTACGAAGGGCAGCGAGCCGTTCGGCGACCGGGACCGGGACCTCGCGGTGGAGTTGGCGGCGCGCGCGGCCGTCTGCATCGACAACGCCCGGCTGTACCGGCGCGAGCACGAGCGCGCGTTGATACTGCAACGGTCCCTGCTCCCGCCCGGCGACCCGGAGGCCTCCGGCCTCGACATCGCCTGCCGCTATCTGCCCGGCAACGCCAACACCGGCCGGCCCAGCGAGGTCGGCGGCGACTGGTTCGACGTCATCGAACTCCCCGGGCACCGCACGGCGCTCGTCGTCGGCGACGTCATGGGCCGCGGTCTGCGGGCCGCCGTCGCCATGGGCGAACTCCGCACGGCGGTCAGGACCCTGGCGCAGCTCGACCTCGAACCGGCCGAGGTGCTCTCCCAGCTGGACGAGATCGCCCGCGGCCTCGGCGCCCCCGGGGGTGTCACCCAGGCGACCCGGGCGGCCCGCCGCCCGCGTGAGGCGGACCTCTCGGAGGTGTACCTCGCCACCTGCGTCTACGCCGTCTACGACTCCGTCACCCGGCGCTGCACCTTCGCCAACGCGGGCCATCTGCCGCCCGTCCTGGTCGAACCGGGCGAGTCCGCGCTGATGCTGGACGTGCCGCCGGGCATGCCGCTCGGGGTCGGCGGCGAGCCCTTCGAGGAGGTCGAGGTCGAACTCCCCGAGGGCGCGCTGCTCGCGCTCTACACGGACGGACTGGTCGAAAGCCGCGACCATCCCCTGGACGAGGGCCTCCAGGCCTTCGTCAGCGCCCTGTCCGACCCCGCCCAGCCCCTTGAGGACGTCTGCGACCACGTTCTCAACACCCTCGACACCCACCACGGCGAGGACGACATCGCGTTGCTGATGGCACGTGTACAGGGCCTGCCGACCGAGTCCGTCGGCGACTGGACCCTGCCGCGCGAACCCCGCAGCGTCGGCCGGGCCCGCGAGTACGCCCGCGCCCAACTCCTCAGCTGGGACATGGAACCCCTGGTCGACACCACGGAGCTCCTGGTCAGCGAGCTGGTCACCAACGCCCTGCGCTACGGCGAGGGCGAGATCCGCCTCCGGCTGCTGCTCGACCGCACCCTGGTCTGCGAGGTCTGGGACTCCGGCCTGGTCCAGCCGCGCCGCCGCCGGGCCCGCGACACCGACGAGGGCGGCCGCGGCCTGCAACTCGTCGGCCTGCTCAGCGCCGCGTGGGGCTCCCGGCGCACGCCCCTGGGCAAGACGGTCTGGTTCGAACTCCCCCTGCCCGGCGGCGAAACGAAGCTGACAGATCCGGCGGAGGCGCTGCTGAGCCTGTTCTGAGGCTTTCGTAGGCTCGTCGCATGCCCGAGACCACCGCACGGCTGTACGCGGCTGCCACACCGACGGCCCCCGCCCTGGTCCTGCGCCCCTGGACCCCCGCGGACGCCGCGGGGCTGGCCGCGCTGGGCCGGGACGAGGCCCTGCGGCGCTGGACGTCCTTCCCTGTCCACGACGAGACGAGCGCCGCACGGTGGCTGCGCGAGCAGCAGCAGGGCTGGGAGCAGGACCGCCGCTACGCGTTCGCCGTAGAGGAGATCCAGCCCTCCGGCCGGCCCGGACTGCCGGCCGGCCACGTCGTCCTCAAGGACATCGCCCCCGGCGCCCCGTCCGCCGAGGTCGGCTACTGGACAGCACCGCACGCACGAGGCCGGGGCATCGCACCCCGAGCCCTGCACACCCTGACCGACTGGGCCTTCACCACGTTCGCCCCAGCCGGCCTGACCCGCCTCGAACTCCTGCACCACGCCGACAACACGGCCTCCTGCCGAGTGGCGCACAAGAGCCACTACCCCCTCACGGGCGTCCGGCCGCCGCAGCCGCCCGACTTTCCCCTGGAGGGGCATGTGCACGTACGGCACCTGGCAGAGGGCGCCGCCCGGCCCTCAGCCCGCTGAAGAGCGTCTCCTGATCTTCGAGCCCAGCCATACCAACGGGTCGTACTTGCGGTCGACCGCTCGTTCCTTCAGGGGGATCAGCGCGTTGTCCGTGATCTTGATGCCCTCGGGGCAGACCTCCGTGCAGCACTTGGTGATGTTGCAGTAGCCCAGGCCGTGTTCGTCCTGGGCGGTGGTCTTGCGGTCCAGGCCGGATTCCGAGGCCGCGTCGAGGGGGTGCATGTCGAGTTCCGCCACCCGCATCAGGAAGCGGGGGCCCGCGAACGCCTGTTTGTTCTCCTCGTGGTCGCGGACGACATGGCAGGTGTCCTGGCACAGGAAGCACTCGATGCACTTGCGGAACTCCTGCGAGCGGTCCACGTCCTCCTGCATCATGCGGTACTCGCCGGGCGCGACCCCGTCCGGCGGTACGAACGCCGGGACCTCCCTGGCCTTGGTGTAGTTGAAGCCGACGTCGGTGACCAGGTCGCGGACGACCGGGAACGCCCGCAGCGGCGTCACCGTGATCGTCTCCTCGCGGTCGAAGACCGACATGCGGGTCATGCACATCAGCCGCGGCCGGCCGTTGATCTCCGCCGAGCAGGAACCGCACTTGCCCGCCTTGCAGTTCCAGCGCACGGCGAGATCGGGGGCCTGCGTGGCCTGGAGGCGGTGGATGATGTCGAGGACGACCTCGCCCTCGTTCACCTCGACCTTGAAGTCCTCCAGGCCGCCGCCGCCGACATCGCCCCGCCACACCTTGAAGCGGGCCTCGTAGCCGCTCACTCGTACAGCTCCTCTTCGGCCAGGTACTTCACCAGCTCCTCCTTGTCGAACAGGGCGAGCAGGTCCGCACGGACGGGTTCGGTGGTCTCGCTGCTGAGGGTGATCTGACTGCGGACCGGGTCAGCCGCCAGCCCGCCCGTCGGGTCGGTGAGCGCGCACAGCAGATTGATACGGCGCCACTTGCGGTCCATCCCCGGGTGGTCCTCACGCGTGTGCCCGCCGCGCGACTCGGTGCGCTCCAGCGCGGCCCGCGCCACGCACTCGCTGACCAGCAGCATGTTCCTGAGGTCCAGGGCGAGGTGCCAGCCCGGGTTGAACTGCCGGTGTCCCTCGACCCCGGCCCGGCGCGCCCGTACCCGCAGCTCGGCCAGCTTCTCCAGGGCCTGCTTCATCTCCGGCTCGCGACGGATGATGCCGACCAGGTCGTTCATCGTCTGCTGGAGTTCCTGGTGCAGGGTGTACGGGTTCTCCGGCGGGCCCCCGGCGGGCTCCTCGGTCTCCGCCTCGGCCGAGAAGGGCCGCAGGGCCTCGGCGGCGGCGGTGTCGATCTGGACGTCGTCCACCGGCGGGCGCGCCCCGGCCAGCCCCGCCGCGTACTCGGCCGCGTGCCAGCCCGCCCGGCGGCCGAACACCAGCAGGTCGGACAGCGAGTTGCCGCCGAGCCGGTTGGAGCCGTGCATGCCGCCGGCCACCTCACCGGCCGCGAACAGCCCCGGCACGCCGCGGGCCGCCGCCGTGTCGGACTCGACCGCGACCCCGCCCATCACGTAGTGACAGGTGGGCCCGACCTCCATCGCCTCCGCCGTGATGTCGACGTCCGCCAGCTCCTTGAACTGGTGGTACATCGACGGCAGCCGGCGCTTGATGACCTCGGCGGGCATGCGCGTCGACACGTCGAGGAACACGCCCCCGTGCGGCGAGCCGCGCCCCTCCTTCACCTCGGCGTTGATCGCCCGCGCGACCTCGTCGCGGGGGAGCAGCTCGGGGGGACGCCGGTTGTTGTCCGGGTCGTCGTACCAGCGGTCGCCCTCGTCCTCCGACTCGGCGTACTTGTCCTTGAAGACGTCGGGGATGTAGTCGAACATGAACCGCTTGCCGTCGGAGTTGCGCAGCACACCGCCGTCGCCGCGCACCGACTCGGTGACGAGGATGCCCTTCACCGACGGCGGCCAGACCATGCCGGTCGGGTGGAACTGCACGAACTCCATGTTCAGCAGGGGAGCGCCCGCGAGGAGGGCCAGCGCGTGGCCGTCGCCGGTGTACTCCCACGAGTTCGACGTCACCTTGAAGGACTTGCCGATACCGCCGGTCGAGATCACGACGGCGGGGGCTTCGAGGACGAAGAAACGCCCGGACTCGCGCTCGTAGGCGAAGACCCCGGAGACCTGGCCGCCCGCGGTCTTCAGCACGCGCGTGACCGTGCACTCCTGGAAGACCTTCAGCCGGGACTCGTAGTCGCCGGTCTCCTTGAAGTCCTCCTGCTGCAGCTGGACGATCTTCTGCTGGAGGGTGCGGATCAGCTCCAGGCCCGTGCGGTCGCCGACGTGGGCGAGGCGCGGGTACTCGTGGCCGCCGAAGTTGCGCTGGGAGATCCGGCCGTCCTTGGTGCGGTCGAACAGCGCGCCCCAGGTCTCCAGCTCCCACACCCGCTGCGGCGCCTCCTGCGCGTGCAGCTCGGCCATCCGCCACTGGTTGAGGAACTTGCCGCCGCGCATGGTGTCGCGGAAGTGGGTCTGCCAGGTGTCGTTCTCGTTGGCGTTGGCCATCGCCGCGGCGATGCCGCCCTCGGCCATCACGGTGTGCGCCTTGCCGAACAGCGACTTGCAGATCACGGCCGTACGGGCACCCCGCTCGCGGGCCTCGATGGCGGCGCGCAGCCCGGCCCCGCCCGCGCCCACCACGACGACGTCCCACTCCTGCCGGTCGACCACGGACATCAGTACGCACCCCTCATCAGAAGAACCGCGGATCGTCGAAGGCGCCGGACGCGACCAGATAGACGTAGAAGTCGGCGAGCGCCACGCTCACCAGCGACGCCCAGGCGAGCTGCATGTGCCGGGCGTTGAGCTTCCCGGCCCACTGCCACATCCGGTAGCGCACGGGATGCTTCGAGAAGTGCTTGAGCTTGCCGCCGACGATGTGCCGGCAGGAGTGGCAGGAGATCGTGTACGCCCAGATCAGCACGATGTTGACGAGGAACACGAGGGTGCCGAGGCCCATGTGGCCCCACTGGTAGTTCTCGTCGCGGAAGGCGAGGACGGTGTCGTACGTGAGGATCCCGGCGACGGCGAGCGCGGCGTAGAAGAAGTACCGGTGGATGTTCTGCAGGATCAGCGGGAAGCGGGTCTCGCCGGTGTACTTCTTGTGCGGCTCGGCCACCGCGCAGGCCGGCGGGGACGCCCAGAAGCCCCGGTAGTAGGCCTTGCGGTAGTAGTAGCAGGTCAGCCGGAAGCCGAGCGGGAAGATCAGGATGATGATGGCGGGCGAGATGCCCCACCAGCTGCCGAAGATCTCCCAGTTCGGGCCGGCCTTCATCGGCTCGCAGCGCTCCGCCAGGCACGGGGAGTAGAAGGGCGAGACGTACGGCGCCGCGTAGTAGTGGGCGTCGGCGAAGGCCCGCCAGGTCGAGTAGACGATGAAGGCCAGCAGGCCGGCGGCCGTGCCGGCCGGGGCCAGCCACCAGCGGTCGGTGCGCAGGTGCGGGGCGGTGATCGCGGCGCGCGTACCCGCCCGTACGCCGCCGCTTCTGGGTTGGGGTTCGGTGGCGGGAGGTTCCGTACCAGTGGTCACGTGACGACTCCGGTCGGGGTTCGGGGGAGGTGCCGGTCGTACGACTCCTGACCGGTCAGGGAGCGCGCCGGTCCCGGGCGCCGAGCCCCTCGTCGTCCGAGTCGCGCCACAGGGCGGAGTCGTACGGCGCGTCCGAGATGGTGACGAGCTCGGGGCGCTTCGGTGCGGCCGGCGAGGCGGCGGCGTCGCGCAGCAGGGCGACGCTCTCGCGCAGATGGTTCGCGTCGGCACGGACGCGGCGCATCTCCAGGCCGCCGGTGCCGAGCTGCTTCTCCAGGCGCCCCACCGACCGGAGCAGGTCGTCGAGGCTGCGCTGGACTGACGTCAGTTCGTCGTGAACGGACATGACTTGCCCTCACTTCCGCGGGTCCTTCGAGGCCCAAGGCGGCAACGTTCATGCGCCTGCGAGTGTTGCGCGTCACACCTTGTGCTGTGAAGGGATGTGCATCGATTGGCCGAGGCGCATGGGTGCGCTTTGCCGTGTATTGCTCCGCACGGGTGACTCTCCGACCGTGACCGCCGTGTCGCCCTGTGTTGCCGAACCCTTTCCTCTTCAGTGGGCCGCATACATCAGATGAAATCCAAATACCGCCAAAAGTGATCATAACGCCCGCGGCTTTCCGGAGGTAGCACAGATGTCCCAGCACGGCGTCGGCCCGCGTGCGGTCTCGCGCTCGGTCGCCTTCCTCCTCACCGCGGGAGTGCTCGCGGTACCCGCGCTCGCCGGATGCGGCTCCGAGGACCCGGCCGGCAAGCCGCTCGCCGGGCAGGACATCCAGCCCGCCCCCCGCGACCGCATCACCGACGGCGGAACCCTGCGCTGGGCCGTCGACTCCGTGCCCGACACCCTGAACACCTTCCAGTCGGACGCCGACGCCACCACCACCCGCGTGGCCCAGGCCGTCCTGCCGTCGATGTTCCGGACGAACGCCGAGGGCCGCCCGGAGGCCAACCCCGCCTACCTGGAGTCCGCCAAGGTCGTCGAGACGGAGCCCAAGCAGGTCGTCCTCTACAAGCTCGACCAGCAGGCCGTCTGGAGCGACGGCCGGGAGATCGGCGCCGCCGACTTCGCCGCCCAGTGGCGCGCCCTGTCCGGCAACGACACCGCCTACTGGACCGCCCGCAACGCCGGCTACGACCGCATCCAGAAGATCGAGCGCGGCGACAACGCCCTGGAGGTCCGGGTCACCTTCAGCCGCCCCTACGCCGACTGGCGCTCCCTGTTCTCGCCGCTGTACCCGAAGGACGTCATGGGCACCCCGGACTCCTTCAACGACGGGGCCCGCAAGAAGCTCACGGTCACCGCGGGTCCCTTCATGGTGAAGAAGCTCAGCCGCAAGGACGAGCAGATCACCCTCACCCGCAACCCGCGCTGGTGGGGCCGGCCGGCCAAGCTCTCCGAGATCGTGCTGCGCACGGTGCCGCGTGACAAGCGGGCCAAGGAGCTGGCCGCCGGCACCCTCGATCTGGCCGAGATCGCCCCCTCCGAGGCCCGCCGCATCACCGTCGCCGCCCGCCCTCAGGGCTCCAGCAGCCCGGTGATGGGCCCCGAGGCGGACCAGAAGCCGCGCAAGGCGGAAGCCAAGCGCGCCCGGCAGCAGCAGGCCCTGCGCGGCTTCGAGGTGCGCAAGTCCCTGGAGCCGGCCTTCACCCAGCTCGCCCTGAACGGGGCCGAGGGGCCGCTCGCCGACGAGCGCGTCCGCAGGGCCGTCGCCCGCGCCCTGGACCGCAAGGAACTGGCCAAGGCCGTGCTGAAGCCCCTCGGACTGCCCGCCGTACCGGTCGGCAGCCACCTCGCCCTGTCAGGGCAGGCCGCCTACGCCGACAACAGCGGTGCCCTCGGCGGCCAGGACACCAAGGAGGCCCAGGCGCTGCTCGCCGACGCCGGGTGGGTGCGGGGCGGCCCGATCAAGGAACAGAAGAAGAAGGGGGAGAAGGCGGCCGGAGCCGAGGGCGAGAAGGCCGGAAAGTCCTCCGAGGACGAGTCCCGGAACGACGACGGCGCATACATCGTCGGCTCGGACGACAAGGCGCTCCGCGACGAGGAGCAGGCGCACCTCGCCCAGGACGGCAAGCAGTACAAGCAGCCGCACCAGGGCGGCGCCCCCGGCGCGTACGCCCCCATGGGCACGGCCGCGCCCGCGGGCCGCGAGGCCGCCCCGCTCGCCAAGAACGGCAAGCCGCTCACCCTCCGCTTCGTGCTCCCCTCCGGGCCCGGCTCCCAGACGCTGCGCACGGTGGCCGACCGCATCGCCCGCATGCTGGAGCGCGTCGGCATCGGCACGCAGATCTCCAAGGTCTCCGACGAGTCCTACTTCAAGGACCACATCGCGTCCGGCCAGTACGACCTCGCCCTGTACTCCTGGCCCGCCTCGGCTTTCCCCGCCACCGACGCCCGGCCCGTCTACGCCAAGCCCGTCCCGGCCGCCGACGGTTCGCTGAACGTCGAGCAGAACTACACCCGCGTCGGCACCGACCAGGTCGACCAGCTCTTCGACCAGGCCGTGGCCACCCTCGACGAGGGCGAGTCCCGCTCCCTCATCCGCAAGGCGGACTCCCGCATCTGGGCGGCGGCCGGCTCGATCCCCCTCTTCCAGCGCCCCCAGCTCATCGCCGCCCGCAAGAACCTGGTCAACACCGGCGCCTTCGGCTTCGGCACTCCGGTCTACGAGGACATGGGCTTCCTGAAGAAGGGCGCGAAGCCGGCCTCGGGCCCGTCGGCGAAGGGCTCCGCCACCCCGTAGCTCCCGTCCGGGTGTCCGTACACGGGGGACTCGGGCAGCCCCAAGGGGCAGGTGCGGACCTGGGAAGGCACCGGCGGCGGTTTCCTGCCCTGTTCCGAGGCGCGAAGGACGCCTGACCTGCGCCGACGTATCCCGGCTAAGCCCAGCGGCCGCGCACCCGTACCATGGGGAGTGGCCGTGGCATGTTGAGCCCGGCAGGGCCCGCGCACCGCAGACGTCCCGCGCAGGGCATTCCTCATACTCCGGGAGAACGCCGCAATATGGCCACGCGCCACGACATCCGCAACGTCGCTATCGTCGCTCACGTCGACCACGGCAAGACCACCATCGTCGACGGCATGCTGAAGCAGGCCGGTGCCTTCGCCGCCCACCAGCTCGAAGGCGTCGACGACCGCATGATGGACTCGAACGACCTGGAGCGTGAGAAGGGCATCACGATCCTGGCCAAGAACACGGCGGTGAAGTACCACCCGAAGGACGGGGGGGACGTCATCACCATCAACATCATCGACACCCCCGGCCACGCCGACTTCGGTGGTGAGGTCGAGCGCGGTCTGTCGATGGTCGACGGTGTCGTCCTGCTCGTCGACGCCTCCGAGGGCCCGCTGCCGCAGACCCGCTTCGTGCTGCGCAAGGCGCTGCAGCAGCGTCTGCCCGTCATCCTGTGCATCAACAAGACGGACCGCCCGGACTCCCGGATCGACGAGGTCGTCAACGAGACCTACGACCTCTTCCTCGACCTGGACGCCGACGAGGAGCAGATCGAGTTCCCGATCGTCTACGCCTGTGGCCGCGACGGCATCGCCTCGCTGACCAAGCCGGACAACGGCACGGTCCCCGCCGACTCCACCAGCCTGGAGCCGTTCTTCTCCACGATCCTGGAGCACATCCCGGCCCCGACGTACGACGAGGCCGCCCCGCTCCAGGCCCACGTCACCAACCTGGACGCCGACAACTTCCTCGGCCGTATCGCGCTGCTCCGCGTCGAGCAGGGCGAGCTGCGCAAGGGCCAGACGGTCGCGTGGATGAAGCGCGACGGGTCCGTCAGCAACGTCCGCATCACCGAGCTGATGATGACCGAGGCGCTCACCCGCAAGCCCGCGGAGGTGGCCGGCCCCGGTGACATCTGCGCGGTCGCCGGTATCCCCGACATCATGATCGGCGAGACCCTGGCGGACCCGGAGAACCCGGTCGCGCTGCCGCTGATCACGGTCGACCAGCCCGCGATCTCCATGGTCATCGGCACCAACACCTCCCCGCTGGTCGGCCGTGGCGCCACCGGCAAGGGTGCCGACAACAAGGGCGCCGTCAAGGACCGCAAGGTCACCGCCCGCCAGGTCAAGGACCGCCTCGACCGCGAGCTGATCGGTAACGTCAGCCTCCGGGTGCTGGACACCGAGCGGCCGGACGCCTGGGAGGTCCAGGGCCGTGGTGAGCTCGCGCTCGCCATCCTGGTCGAGACGATGCGCCGGGAAGGCTTCGAGCTGACCATCGGCAAGCCGCAGGTCGTCACCAAGGAGGTCGACGGCAAGACGCACGAGCCCGTCGAGCGCATGACGATCGACGTGCCCGAGGAGCACATGGGCGCCGTCACGCAGCTCATGGGCGTGCGCAAGGGCCGCATGGACAACATGTCCAACCACGGCTCCGGCTGGGTCCGCATGGAGTTCGTGGTGCCGTCGCGCGGTCTCATCGGGTTCCGGACCGAGTTCCTGACCCAGACCCGCGGCACCGGCATCGGCCACTCCATCCACGAGGGCTTCGAGCCCTGGTTCGGCACGCTCCAGACCCGTAACAACGGCTCCCTGGTCGCCGACCGCTCCGGTGCCGTCACCGCGTTCGCGATGACCAACCTCCAGGAGCGCGGCGTGCTCTTCACCGAGCCGGGCACCGAGGTGTACGAGGGCATGATCGTCGGCGAGAACTCCCGCGCCGACGACATGGACGTCAACATCACCAAGGAGAAGAAGCTCACGAACATGCGGTCCTCCTCGGCCGACTCGTTCGAGGCGATCGTGCCGCCGCGCAAGCTCTCCCTGGAGCAGTCCCTGGAGTTCTGCCGCGACGACGAGTGCGTCGAGGTCACCCCGGAGGCCGTGCGCATCCGCAAGGTGAACCTGGACGCCCGCGAGCGCGCCCGCGCCGCGAGCCGCGCCAAGCACGGCTGACGCCTGCCACGCACGACGACGCCGGGCACCCCGCATCGCGGGGTGCCCGGCGTCGTCGTCGTGAAGAAGAGGCGACACGAGGGGAAGGGTGAGGGAAAACCCTCGATTTGCCGGGGAAGGCCGTCCGGAACGCCCCGCTCCCACTAGCCTGTCGCGGAAGTGCTTCGCCCTGCCCGGATTCGGTGCCGTACAACGGCCTTGCGGCGGAGGCCTTTTGAGAGGGCGACAGCTGCCCGGGGGCACCCTGCACGGCAGCCACGGGAGTCGCAACCCGTTTATCTCATTCGTGCGTCCGGAATACGGACACCCGCTACCGATAGATGTGTAACAAGTCCGTTTCGCAGGGATCTTTCACCAAACCCTTTGTCCGGATTTTGGAAGATGTATACGCGAGCTGTGATCGAACCGAGACCTCGTGGGTGTGGTTCGGCCTCGGTGTTTGGCAGATAGTTAGGCGCGTAGAGCTCGGATGTACGGGTCAGTAGCCGGCAGCGGCGCGACTCACGAGCGCGGGGGCACTCGACACTTTCCGGCACCGGCGACGGGCGGGCGCCGTGATCTGTCCTGTGCTCCCTTCGCGGTGAACCAATGACTTCATAGGAGGAACCCATGCGCGGTGCCAGGAGCGCCAAGTGGGTCGCGGGGGCGATAGTCGTCGCACTGGCCGCCACCGCCTGCGGCGGCGACAGTGACGGCGAGGGGAACAGCAAGGGTTCCGGGCCGGCCGGATACGTCTCGATCGACGTCGGTGAGCCCCAGAAGCCGCTGATCCCGGCTGACACCAACGAGAGCAACGGCTCGTACGTCATCCAGTCCCTGTTCACGCAGCTGCTGGACTTCGACTCCAAGGGCGAGATCGTCTACACGAACGCGGAGTCGGTCACCACCGACGACTCCAAGACGTGGACGGTCAAGCTCAAGAAGGGCTGGAAGTTCCACAACGGCGAGGAAGTCACCTCCAAGTCGTACATCGACGCTTGGAACTGGTACGCCAACATCAAGAACAACCAGCAGAACTCCTTCTGGTTCCAGGACATCAAGGGCTACGACGATGTCCACCCGGAGAAGGGTGACCCGAAGGCCGAGACCATGTCCGGTCTGAAGGCCGTGGACGACCACACCTTCACCATCGAGTTGAAGAACACCATGCCGTACTTCAACTACAAGCTCGGCTACACCACGTGGGCCCCGCTGCCCAAGGTCTTCTACGACGACCCGAAGGCCTTCGGCCAGAAGCCGGTCGGCAACGGTCCCTACAAGTTCGAGAAGTGGAACCACAAGAAGCTCATCCAGGTCAAGGCCTGGGACGAGTACCAGGGCCCGAACAAGGCGAAGAACAAGGGCGTCCAGTTCAAGGCCTACACGACGCTCGAGGCCGCCTACAAGGACGTCGTCTCCGGCAACCTGGACATGATCCGCCAGGTCGGCCCGACGGACCTGCCGAAGTACAAGCAGGACCTGGGCGGCGGCGCCATCGAGCAGCCGTACGCGGCCATCCAGACGCTGACGCCGGCGTTCTACTCGAAGACCTTCAAGGACATCGACCCGAAGGTCCTGCAGGGTCTGTCGATGGCGATCGACCGTGACACGATCACCAAGACGGTTCTGAACAACACCCGTACGCCGGCCAAGGGCTTCACGCCGCCCGGCGTCAAGGGCAACCAGAACCTGGACACCGACGTGTTCACGTACAACCCGAAGAAGGCCAAGCAGCTCATCGAGGAGGGCGGTGGCGTTCCGGGCAACAAGTTCACCGTCCAGTACAACACCGACGGTGGGCACAAGGAGTGGGTGACCGCGGTCTGCGAGTCCATCCGCAAGGCCACCGGCGTCGACTGCGTCGGCGACCCGAAGCCCGACTTCGCCACGGACCTCGAGGCTCGTGACAACGACCAGGTGAAGGGCATGTACCGCGGTGGCTGGGTCGCCGACTACCCGGTCAACGCCAACTTCATGAAGGAGCTGTACCACACCACCGCCGAGGCCAACAACGGTCGCTTCTCCAACAAGGAGATCGACGGGCTGATGAACAAGGCCGACAACGCCAAGTCCCTCGACGAGTCGGTGAAGGCCTTCCAGGAGGTCGAGAAGAAGCTGGTCGAGCACATGCCGGCCATCCCGCTCTGGTACTACCGCATCAACGGCGGCCACGGTAAGAACGTCGACAACGTCAACGTCGACTTCCACGGTGACCTCGAAGTGTGGGCCGTCACCACCAAGTAAGAGGAGCCTCGCAGGCTCTTCCCACTAGGCCGTAAGCCCGCCGCCACTCCGGTGGCGGTGGGAGGTGCGTGGGGCCGTCTCGTCACCAAGAGACGGCCCCCGCACCTGCGTTAACCCCTCACGGAGGCACCTATGGGGCGCTATGTCGCACGACGACTGCTCCAGATGATCCCGGTCTTCATCGGGTCAACCCTGCTCATCTTCTGCATGATGTACGCCCTGCCCGGCGATCCCGTCCGGGCGATGATGGGGGATCAGGCGTACGACCCGACGGTGGTCGCGAGCATCAAGAAGGACCTCGGTCTCGATCAGCCGCTCATTCAGCAGTACGCGAACTACATGATCGGGCTGTTCCAGGGCGACTTCGGTACCCAGATCGCCAGTCAGCGGCCCATCGCGGACGTCATCGCCGACGCGTTCCCGGTGACGATCAGACTGACGCTCTTCGCCTTCACCTTCGTCACGGTCGTGGGCATCGGCCTCGGCGTCGTCGCCGGCCTGCGCCCCGACACGCTGCGGGACCGCGGACTGCTGACGCTGACGCTGGTCCTCGTCTCGATGCCGTCCTTCGTGCTGGGCTTCCTGCTGCAGTACCTGCTCGCGTTCAAGTGGCAGGTCACGACGCCGACGGTGACCGATTCCACGAACTTCTCCCAGCTCGCGCTTCCCGCGACGGTGCTGGCGTCGCTGTCGCTCGCCTATGTCGCCCGGCTGACCCGCACCTCGATCGCGGAGAACCTGCGCTCCGACTACATCCGCACCGCCGTGGCCAAGGGGCTGCCGCGCCGCCGTGTCGTCGGTGTCCACCTGATGCGCAACTCGCTGATTCCCGTGGTCACCTTCCTCGGTATCGAGATCGGCAGCCTGATGACCGGCGCCATCGTGACCGAGGGCATCTTCAACGTGCGGGGCATCGGTATCGAGATCTACGACGCCCTCAGCCGGCGCGAGGGCGCCACGGTCGTGGGAATCGCCTCGCTGATGGTGCTCATCTACCTCGCTGCCAGCTTGATCGTGGACCTGCTCTACGCGGTCCTGGACCCGAGGATCCGGTATGCCTGACAAAACCGTCGAGAAGAAGGTCGAAGCCCTTCCCGGTGACACCGTGAGCACCGCGGGCGTCGTCGTGACCGACTCCGGCCCGGCTCCCGAGAAGGCGCGCAGCCTCTGGTCCGACGCCTGGCACGACCTGCGGCGCAACCCGCTGTTCCTGGTGTCGGCCGTGCTGATCGTGTTCCTGCTGGTGATGTCGATCTGGCCGGGACTGTTCACCAGCGCCTCGCCGCGCGACGCCGATCTGGCCAAGCACTACCTCGGCAAGCCGAACTGGGGCCACGTCTTCGCCCCGGACTGGTTCGGCTACGACGTCCAGGGCCGCTCGATCTACGCACGGGTCGTCTACGGTGCCCGCGCCTCGATCACCGTCGCCGTGGGTGTCACCGTCGCCGTCACCGTCATCGGCACGGTCATCGGCATGATCGCCGGCTACTTCGGCGGCTGGACCGACACCCTGCTCTCGCGGATCACCGACATCTTCCTCGGTATCCCGTTCCTGCTCGGTGCCCTGGTGGTGCTCAACTCCTTCGACGACCGCACCGTCTGGGTCGTCATCATGGCCCTCGCCTTCCTCGGCTGGACCCAGATCGCCCGCGTCGCCCGCGGCGCCGTGATCACCATCAAGCAGGCGGACTACGTGGTGGCCGCCAAGGCACTCGGCGCGTCGACGTCCCGGATCCTGTTCCGGCACATCCTGCCCAACGCGCTCGCACCCATCATCGTCGTGGCGACCATCGCGCTCGGCGGCTACATCGCGGCCGAAGCCACCCTGTCCTTCCTGGGCGTGGGCCTCGGAGACACGGCGGTGTCCTGGGGCGGCGACGTGGCGCGTGGACGTGAGCAGCTCCGTATCGCCCCCCACACCCTGATCATCCCGTCGGTGATGGTCTCGATCACGGTGCTCTCGTTCCTGATGTTCGGCGATGCTGTACGCAACGCCCTCGACCCCAAGCTGCGCTGAGGGAGGCGTACGTGACCATCATCGATGAAGTGGCCGGGAGTCCCGCGCCCGACGGCGCGCAGGACGCGGGCCGTCCGTTGCTCGAAGTCCGCGACCTGCACGTGGAGTTCCGCACCCGTGACGGCGTCGCCAAGGCCGTCAACGGCGTCAACTACTCCGTCGCCGCGGGCGAGACGCTCGCCGTGCTCGGCGAGTCCGGCTCCGGCAAGTCCGTGACCGCGCAGGCGATCATGGGCATCCTCGACATGCCGCCCGGCCGCATCCCGAAGGGGGAGATCCTCTTCCGCGGCCAGGACATGCTGAAGATGTCCAACGAGGAGCGGCGCAAGATCCGCGGCCGCAAGATCGCGATGATCTTCCAGGACGCGCTGTCCTCGCTGAACCCGGTGCTCACCGTGGGCTATCAGCTCAGCGAGATGTTCCGTGTCCACCAGGGCATGTCCAAGAAGGACGCCAAGGCCAAGTCGATCGAGCTGATGGACCGGGTGAAGATCCCGGCCGCCGCGGCCCGGGTGAACGACTACCCGCACCAGTTCTCCGGCGGTATGCGCCAGCGCATCATGATCGCGATGGCGCTCGCCCTGGAGCCGGACCTGATCATCGCCGACGAGCCGACCACGGCCCTCGACGTCACGGTCCAGGCCCAGGTCATGGACCTGCTCGCGGAGCTGCAGCGCGAGTACAACATGGGTCTCATCCTGATCACCCACGACCTCGGCGTCGTCGCCGACGTCGCGGACAAGATCGCGGTGATGTACGCGGGCCGGATCGTGGAGACCGCCCCGGTGCACGAGCTGTACAAGCGGCCCGCGCACCCGTACACCAAGGGTCTGCTGGACTCGATCCCGCGCCTGGACCAGAAGGGCCAGGAGCTGTACGCGATCAAGGGTCTGCCGCCCAACCTGCTGCGCATCCCGACCGGTTGCGCCTTCAACCCGCGCTGCCCCCAGGCCGAGGACGTCTGCCGTACGGACATTCCGGCGCTGCACCCGGTCGCCGAGCAGGACGGCACCGAGCTGGCCGGCCGCGGATCGGCCTGCCACTTCTGGAAGGAGACGATCCATGGCTGAGCTCAGCAAATCCGACGAGCCGCAGGACGCCACGCCGAACGTCTCCGAGGTCGAGGTCGTCGACGCCCACTCCGAGACGGAGGCGGTCGCCGCGATCGAGGCGCCGGTCGAGCGGGGCGAGCCGATCCTGCAGGTGCGCAACCTGGTGAAGCACTTCCCGCTCACCCAGGGCGTCCTCTTCAAGAAGCAGGTCGGGGCGGTCAAGGCGGTCGACGGCATCTCCTTCGACCTCTACCAGGGCGAGACGCTCGGCATCGTGGGCGAGTCCGGCTGCGGCAAGTCCACGGTCGCCAAGCTGCTGATGATGCTGGAGAAGGCGACCGCGGGCGAGATCTTCTACAAGGGCCAGGACATCACCAAGCTGTCCGGGCGTGCGCTGAAGGCGGTGCGCCGGAACATCCAGATGGTGTTCCAGGACCCGTACACCTCGCTCAACCCCCGTATGACGGTGGGCGACATCATCGGGGAGACCTTCGAGATCCACCCCGAGGTGGCTCCCAAGGGCGACCGCCGCCGCAAGGTCCAGGAACTTCTGGACGTCGTCGGCCTCAACCCCGAGTACATCAACCGCTATCCGCACCAGTTCTCGGGCGGTCAGCGCCAGCGCATCGGCATCGCCCGCGGCCTCGCGCTCAACCCCGAGATCATCATCTGCGACGAGCCGGTCTCCGCGCTGGACGTGTCCGTCCAGGCGCAGGTCATCAACCTGATGGAGAAGCTCCAGGACGAGTTCAACCTCTCCTACCTCTTCATCGCGCACGACCTGTCGATCGTCCGGCACATCTCGGACCGGGTCGGGGTCATGTACCTCGGCAAGATGGCCGAGATCGGAACCGACGAGCAGATCTACGACCACCCGACGCATCCCTACACCCAGGCGCTGCTGTCGGCGGTCCCGGTGCCGGATCCGGAGGCCCGTGAAGGCCGCGAGCGGATCATCCTGACCGGCGACGTGCCGTCCCCGGCCAACCCGCCCTCCGGCTGCCGGTTCCGTACCCGCTGCTGGAAGGCGCAGGACAGGTGCGCCGAGGAAGTGCCCCTGCTGGCGATCCCCGCGCGCTTCGAGGACGCGGACACCCCGGCGGCGCACGAGTCGGCCTGCCACTTCGCGGAGGAGAAGGACGTGGTCCACGCGGCCTGACGACCACGCACGACGTCCCGACCGGTTCCCGGCCCCCTCGGACGAGGGCGCCGGGAACCGGCGTTTTCCGACAGAGGTCAGGAATGCTGCACCACATCGAACTCTGGGTCCCCGACCTGCCCCGGGCGACCCGCGAGTGGGGCTGGCTCCTGGCCAGCCTCGGCTACGGCCCCTACCAGGAGTGGGAGCACGGCCGCAGCTGGCGCCTGGGCGCGACGTACCTCGTCGTCGAGCAGTCCCCTGCCCTGCGGGGACTCGAGCACGACCGCAGGCGGCCCGGCCTCAACCACCTGGCGTTCCACGCCGGGACAGCCGCGGAGGTCGACGCGCTGGCCCGCGAGGCGCCCGCACACGGCTGGACGCCCCTCTTCGCCGACCGCTATCCCCACGCCGGGGGCCCGGAACACCACGCCGCCTACCTCGCCAACACCGACGGGTTCGAAGCCGAGCTGGTGGCCTCCCAAGTGCCTACAAACCCCCGTCAACTGCGTTAACACGCAAGCAACTTCGCCGACCCGGTCCCGATATACGGACGCGTCAGGCTGGACAGCGTACGGCCGTGCGGGTGCCGTAAGCGGGCCGGGGCGCGCCATGTCGCCCCGGCCCGCTGCCGTGTGCTCAGGCGGTGGAGATGCCCAGGGAGCGCTTCAGGAAGTCGACCTGGAGGAGGAGCAGGTTCTCCGCGACCTGTTCCTGGGGGGTGATGTGCGTGACCCCGGACAGCGGCAGCACCTCGTGCGGGCGGCCGGCGGCCAGGAGGGCCGAGGAGAGGCGCAGGGCGTGGGCGACGACCACGTTGTCGTCGGCGAGGCCGTGCACGACCATCAGGGGGCGCTGCGGCTCGGCGGGGGAGGACAGACCGTCGGCGGTCACCAGGGAGCTGCCCGCGTACGACTCCGGGTGCTCCGCCGGGGTCCCCAGGTAGCGCTCGGTGTAGTGGGTGTCGTAGAGGCTCCAGTCCGTCACGGGCGCGCCGGCGATGCCCGCGTGGAAGACGTCAGGGCGCCGCAGGACCGCCAGGCCCGCCAGATAGCCGCCGAAGGACCAGCCGCGGATCGCCACCCGGGAGAGGTCCAGGGGATGGCGGGTCGCGAGGTCCTGGAGGGCCTCCACCTGATCGTCCAGGGACAGGGTGAAGTCGTGGTGGATCGCCTTCTCCCAGGCGGGGGAGCGGCCCGGAGTGCCCCGGCCGTCCGCGACGACCACCGCGAAGCCCTGGTCCGCGAACCACTGCGAGGTGAGGTGCGGGTTGTGCGCGGCGACCACCCGCTGCCCGTGCGGCCCGCCATAGGGGTCCATGAGCACCGGCAGGGGGGTGTCACCGGCGTAGTCCCGAGGCATAAGCACGGCGCACGGGATGCGGCGTGCGCCCCCCTCGGTGAGCGTCACGCGGGGGGACATACCAGGGTCTTCGGCGTAAGAGGGGACACTCGCCGTCGGTTTTCCGTCGCGCAGCACCTGCACCCGCACACCTGGCCGATTCAGCGTCGCCGAGACCAGAACCGTGACATCCCCGGCCCGCACCGCCGAGTGCACGCCCGGCTCCTGCGACACCCGCTCCAGGCCCAGCTCGTTCACCCGGTACACATGCACCTGGCCCGTCTCCGCCTCGCCGGCCTCCTCGCCCGCCGACGCCGAGACCAGCACGTCGTCGTCGGAGACGTCCAGCACGGCCCGGACGTGCAACTGCGCTCCCGTGAGCGGCCGTTCCCCGACCGCCAGCACCCGCGCACCGCCCTCGTCCGCGATCCGGACCAACTGCCCGGACGGGCTCCAGCACGGCACCCCGGGGAAAAGATCAAGCCATGTTCGATCTTCGTCGGCGTGCACCATCCGCGTCGCGCCCGACTCCGGATCCACGGCCAGGATCAGCTGGCTGCGCTGGTCGCGCGCCTGTACGAGCAGCAGCGGCGCGCCCGCCGCTGACCAGTGGACATGCGCCAGATACGGATACCGCGCCCGGTCCCAGGCGACCTCCGTGCGCACCCCGTCCAGGCCGATCACGAACAGCCGCACCTCCGCGTTGCCGGTGCCCGCCGCCGGATACGCCACCCGCTGCGGCTCCCGCCGCGGATGCGCCGGATCGGAGATCCACCACCGGTCCACCGGCGTGTCGTCCACCCGCGCCACGAGCAGCCGGTCCGACTCCGGAGCCCACCAGAAGCCGCGCGAACGCCCCATCTCCTCGGCCGCGATGAATTCGGCGAGCCCGAATGAGACATTCTCCGACTCCGGCTCGGCGAGCGCCCGGTCGCCGTCCCCCTCGGCGCCCACCACCCGCAGGGAACCCTGCGCGACGTAGGCGATGTGCCTCCCGTCGGGTGACGGACGCGGGTCGATCACCGGCCCGGGCGTGGGCAGTCCACGCGCCGTCCCGGCCCGCAGCTCGGCCGCGAAAAGCCGCCCCGACAAGGCGAAAGAGGCCAGCTCGACGGCCGAGTCGGTGGCGTACCCGACGATGCCCGCCCCGCCCTCGCGACTGCGCTCACGCCGCGCCCGCTCCTCGGGCGACAGATCCTCCGAGGCACCGCCCAGCAGCGCGCCCGGGTCGGCGGCCACACGCTCTCCGCCCCCCTGCGTGTCGAGGACCCACAGCGAACTCGCCCGGTCCGTACCGGAGCTGGAGCGCAGGAACACCACACGTGAACCGTCGGGCGCCACACTGAACGAACGCGGCGCGCCGAGCGTGAAGCGCTGCGTGCGGGCGTGCCGGCGGGGGAAGGAGTCAGGCTCGGTCGTCATGCCCTGACCATATTGGCCATGCGCCCCCTTGTGCGGCCGTGCGCCGAGCGATGCGCACGGACGGATAGTTATGATCAATGTCGCATAGTGGGTATGAACCTGCTGGCTGACGTACGGATTTACTGCCCCCACAGTCCGACCCCCCGCGCCCTTGTGGATCTTTGGAGGTGAGCCGCCGTGGCACTCTCGATTTCGGCGGTGGTGCTGCTGGCGATCATCGTCTTCTTGCTCATCAAGAAGTCGGGACTGAAAGCCGGGCATGCGGTGGTGTGCATGCTGCTCGGCTTCTACCTCGCCTCGTCGACCGTCGCTCCCACGATCAGCGAGCTGACGACGAACATCGCGGGCATGATCGGCAGCATCAAGTTCTGACCGGCCGGGTCCCGCGTACGGCCTCGTGAGCCGGGGTCGTGGGACCTCGTAGGGTGGGTTCCATGACGGAACTGCCCGACCGGCGTCTGCTGCTGGTGCACGCGCACCCGGACGACGAGTCGATCAACAACGGCGCCACCATGGCCAGGTACGCGGCCGAGGGTGCCCACGTCACCCTGGTCACCTGCACCCTCGGCGAACGCGGCGAGGTCATCCCGCCCGAGCTCGCGCACCTGAGCGGCCCCGCCCTGGGCCGGCACCGCCGGAGCGAGCTCACCGCCGCCATGGCCGAGCTCGGCGTCCAGGACGTCCGCCTGCTCGGCGGCGCCGGACGCTACAGCGACTCCGGGATGATGGGCCTGCCCGACAACGACGACCCCGGCTGCTTCTGGCAGGCCGACGTCGACGAGGCCGCCGCACACCTCGCCGAGGTGATCCGCGAGGTACGCCCCCAGGTCCTCGTCACCTACGACGACCACGGCGGCTACGGCCATCCCGACCACATCCAGGCCCACCGCGTCGCCATGCGCGCGGCCGAACTCTCCGCCGAGGCCGGCCGGCCGGTTCCGAAGGTCTACTGGAACCGGGTCCCCCGGCCCGTTGTGGAGGAGTCCTTCGCCCGGCTCCGTGACGACCTGCCCGGCCTCCCCTTCACCAAGGCGGCCGCGGTCGACGACGTACCCGGTGTGGTCGCCGAGGAGCAGATCACGGCGGTGATCGACGGCACCGCACACGCCGCCGCCAAGGCCGCCGCGATGCGCGCCCACGCCACCCAGATCACCGTGGCCGAGCCGTACTTCGTGCTGTCCAACGAACTCGCCCAGCCGATCCTGACGACCGAGTACTACGAGCTGGTGCGGGGCGAGCGGGGCCCCGGAGAGCGGGAGACGGACCTGTTCGCCGGCGTCGAGGAGGCCTCATGAGCGACCGGAGTCCGATGCTGGCCCAGCCCGTGCGGCCGCCGTCCGCCGCACGGGTCACCGCCTGCCTGGGGTTCTTCCTGCTCGGCGCCGTGGTCGGCGTGGCCGGGGCGCTGGTGCAGCCCGCGTGGTTCCCGGGCGGACTGCTGCTCGCCCTCGCCGGGGAGGCCGGAGCCGTCCTGGGCGCGGCACGCGTCACCCGCGGCCGGGTCGGAGGCGTCGCGGCCGCCGCCGGCTGGATGCTGGCCGTCATCCTGCTCACGGCCAGCCGCCCCGAGGGCGACTTCCTCTTCGCCGCGGGGAGCGGCTCCTATCTCTACCTGCTCGGGGGCATCGGTGTGGCTGTGATCTGCGCCACCCTCGCCCCGGGGCGGCAACCGGACGGCGGCCCCGTCCGACTTGCCAAGTGACGTACCACTTCGCCAGGACGTGCCCGTGGGGGTCCGGTGTGGGATTCCCGGCGGTCGTGGGATACGGGCCAGAAGTGGCCAGTATGGTGGTGCGCGCCGCCGAGCTGCCCGCGTGAGGAAGTGTCGGGCGGCGGAGCCAACCGGGAGAACCTGCCTTGAGTCGTGAAACTGACACTCCGTCCTCCGGGCCCAACGGGCGCGGTGGATCCGCCTACCCGTCGGGTACGCCGCCGTACGGGACCCCGAAGGTCTCCGACGACGGTACGGACGCGGGCCGTTCGGCCGCGCGGCCGGAGGAACGCAAGACCGAGACCACGCTGACGACCCGGATCCGGATCAACATCCCCGGGTCACGGCCCATTCCGCCCGTCGTGGTGCGCAAGCCCGTCGGGGACACGGAGGGCTCGGGCGACACCGGGACCGGCGCGGGCACCGGCAACGAGACGTCCGCACCGGGTGCCGTCACCTCCAGGGGCACCGGCACGGTCGAGCCTGACGCCGAGCCCGCGCAGTCCGCCGACGACAAGCCGACCAGCGACTGGTTCGCGCCCCGCAAGTCCGGTACGGGTCCGGGCGGTCAGGGCAGCGGCTCCACCAACGGGGCCGGTCTGCCGGGCGGTTCCGGCGCGGGCGCGCCCGGTGCCGGTGCGTCCGGCGGGGCCCGGCCCGGTGCCGGGCGGCCCGGAGGCGTGGTCGGTTCCATGGGCGCACCGGGTGGTTCCCGGTCCGGCGGTACGAACGGTGCCGGGCTCCCCGGCGGCGCGACCGGTGGACCCGTCGCGCCCGGGCACGGCGGCGGCACCGGCTCCTTCGACGTCACCGAGGCACTGGCGGCGGGCCCGCTGGGCAACGGCTCGCGTCCCGCGCCGGGCAGTGGCGGTGGTGGTGGCGATGTGCGCCGCGACGATCTTCCCTTCTTCTCGGAGAACGACCGTGTGGGCCAGGGCGGCCCGACCGGCGGTCCGGTCACCGGAGACGGCCCGATGGCGCCGCCGGCCGGTGGGCCCGGCGCACCGGGCGGCTTCACCGAGCCGAACGGCCCCGGCGCTTTCGCCGGACGGGGCGGACGGGGTGCCCCGGGCCGCCCCGGCAGGCCCGGTGGGCCTGGTGGCCCCGGCGCCTTCGACGAGCCCGGTCGCCCCGGCACGCCCGGCGGCCCCGGCGCTCCCAGCGCCTTCAACGACCCCGGCCGACCGGGAGGCCCCGGTGCACCGACCGGCCCCGGAGCCATAGGCGGGCCCGGTGGCCCCGGCCGCCCGGGCGCACCCGGTGGCCCCGCCGGCAAGAGTGGCCTCGGAGGCCCTGGCGGCCCCGGCGGCCCGGGTACGGCCAACCCCGGCGGCCCCGCTGGTGCCAGCGGCCCCGGCGGCGGCATGAGCGACGACACCGCCATCCTCACCCCGCAGAAGCCCGCCCCCGAACCGGACGGCCAGGGCTACGGCCCCCGCCACGACAACGTCTCCGGGCACACCGTCACCAGCGGCATCCCGGTCGTACCGTCCGGCGCGGCCTCCCCGTTCGGCCCCGGCGCGCCCGGCGACGGCCCGGTGCCGCCCGGGGCCCCGAAGCTGCCCGAGCCGGTCTCCCCGCCCCCGGCGAGCTCCTCGAAGGCGCCGAAGAAGAAGGGGCGCAACAAGCTCGTGCTGCTCGCGGTCGGCGTGGTCGTCGCCGTCGGTGGCCTCTACGGCGCCGGTCTGCTGATGAACCGCACCGACGTCCCGAAGGGCACCAGCGTCCTCGGTGTCGACATCGGCGGCACCACTCGCGACGGCGCGGTCAAGAAGCTCGACGAGGCCTTCGACGACAATGCGGGCAAGCCGCTGAAGCTGTCGGTGGGCGGCAAGGCCGTGTCCCTGGACCCGGACAACTCGGGCCTCCAGTTCGACATGGACGCGACGGCGGACGCGGCGGCGGGCAGCGACTACAACCCGGTCTCCGTGATCGGCTCGCTGTTCGGCAACCACCGTGTCGTCACCCCCGTCATGCCGATCGACGAGGAGAAGCTGCACGCGTCCCTGGAGACCGCCGCGGGCGGCTCCGGCTCGTCGTCCGACGGCACCATCAAGTTCCAGGGCGGCAAGGCCGTCGCCGTGTACGGCAAGGCGGGCCAGGGCGTCGACCTCGCCAAGTCGACGGCCGCGGTCGAGGAGGCGTACCGCTCCCAGGTGGAGACCGGTACGGCGGGCGCGGTGACGCTCCCGACCACCTCGCGGAAGCCGACGGTGTCGAACGCCGAGGTCGACCGGATGCTGAAGGAGTTCGCGCAGCCCGCGATGTCCGACCTCGTCACCGTTCGCACCGACGCGGCCCACAGCATCGACTTCGGTCCCGTGTCCCTGCCGAAGATCCTCGGCTTCAAGGCGGTCGACGGCAAGCTCGTGGACACCTACAACCTCAAGGCGCTCCAAGAGGCGTACGGCACGACCTTCGAGGGCGTGCAGATCGAGGGCGCGAGCGGCAAGCGGGACGTCATCCCGCAGGATGTCGTCGCGGCGCTGCGCAAGGCCCTGCGAGGCGGGACACCGGCGGAGCGCGTCGGAGTCATCGAGACCAAGCCGAACTGACCTCCGGCCACCCGCCGTACGAGAGCCCCTGCCCGGTGAAGGCAGGGGCTCTCGTCGTCACCCCACCGGCATGACATCTGTCATCCGCCACTCCGGACGCCCGACACTGCCCCCGCCCACACCCCCGAAGCCACCATGGCCGTATGACAACGACAGCCTCGGTGGTCGCGTTCGACCAGGTGAGCAAGGCATTCGACACCGTCCGGGCCGTGGACGGACTGACCCTGACCCTGCGTCCGGGGGAGACCGTGGCGCTGCTCGGCCCCAACGGTGCCGGCAAGTCCACCACCCTCGATCTGCTCCTCGGTCTCAAGAAGCCCGACAGCGGCACCGTCAGCCTCTTCGGGACCGGTCCCCGGGAGGCCATCGTCGCCGGGCGTGTGGGCGCCATGCTGCAGAGCGGCGGGCTGATGGACGAGGTCACGGTCGCCGAACTGGTGCGGCTCGCCTGCGACCTGCACCCGAAGCCGTACCGGCCCGCCGAGGTCCTGTCCCGCGCGGGCATCGCGCAGCTCGCCGACCGCAAGGTCGACAAGCTCTCCGGCGGCCAGGCCCAGCGCGTCCGCTTCGCCCTCGCCACCGCGGGCGACAGCGACCTCATCGTCCTGGACGAGCCCACCACCGGCATGGACGTCACCACCCGCCAGGCCTTCTGGGCCACCATGCGCGAACAGGCCGGCCAGGGCCGCACCGTCCTCTTCGCCACCCACTACCTCGAAGAGGCCGACGCCGTCGCCGACCGGGTCCTGGTGCTGCACCGCGGCCGGCTCCTCGCCGACGGCACGGCCGCCGAGATCAAGGCCAAGGCGGGCGCCCGGCGGATCGCCTTCGACCTGGAGGGCGCCATCGACGAAGGCGCCCTCCGCGCCCTTCCCTTCCTGACCTCGATCGACGTCTCCGGCCGGACCGTCCGCATCCAGTCCGCCGACGCCGACGCGACCGTCCACGCCCTGTACGGCCTCGGCGTCCACCCCCGCAACCTCGAAGTCGCCGGGCTCGGCCTGGAGCAGGCCTTCGTCGCGATCACCGCCGCCGAGGAGGCGAGGTCGAAGTGAACAGCCTGATCAAACTGGAACTCACCCGCGCCCTGCGCAACCGCAAGTTCCTGTTCTTCTCCGTGATCTACCCGTCGGTGCTGTTCCTGATCATCGCGGGCAACTCCGACAGCACCACGAAACTCCCCGGCACCGGCCTCACCCTGCCGACCTACATGATGGTCTCCATGGCCTCCTTCGGCGCTCTCACGGCCGTCCTCATGGGCAACAGCGAGCGCATCGCCAAGGAGCGCGAGGGCGGCTGGGTGCGGCAACTGCGGCTGACCACCCTGCCGGGCCGCGGCTACGTCCTCGCCAAGACCGCGAGCGCCGCCGTGGTCAGCCTGCCGTCCATCGTCATCGTCTTCGCCGTCGCCGCGGCCGTGAAGCACGTACGGCTGGACGCCTGGCAGTGGCTCGCCCTCACCGGCGCGATCTGGGCCGGCAGCCTCGTCTTCGCCGCGCTGGGGGTCGCCCTCGGCTACCTCGCCAGCGGCGACGCGGTCCGCCCGATCACGATGCTCACCTACTTCGGCCTGTCCATGCTCGGCGGCCTGTGGATGCCGACGACGACCTTCCCGGACTGGCTCCAGGACATCGCGAAGTGGCTTCCCACGCACGCGTACGCTGCCCTGGGGCAGGCCATCGAGCAGAGCCGCGCCCCGCACGTCCAGGACCTCGCCGTCCTCGTGGTGTCGTTCGTCCTGTTCGCGGGCGGCGCGGCCTGGCTGTACCGGAAGGACACCCTGAAGGCGTGAGCGGCGTCGGGTTCGGTATCGGGCAGCGCCCGGTGAACCGCCGGCAGCGGGCGGTGAAGTCGCTGTGGACCGGCATCTGGCTGGTCTACCTGAGCGCACCCGTCGCCGACCTGCTGCACGGCGGCCACAGCACGGGCGTGCGGATCCTCGGCTGGCTCGGCCTGGCCGCGTTCGTCACCTGGTACATGCTGCTGGTCTTCCGCACCGGCCGCGGCGAGCGCAATGCCCTGGTGCTCGGTTCGCTCGGGGTCCTCGCGGCCCAGTCCACGCTCCTCGCCCTCACCCTGGGCCGCGAGTGGCTGGTGCTGTTCGTGTACGTCTCGATCGCGTCCGGGGCGGCCCTGCCCCTGCGCATGGCCCGCTGGACGATCCCGGCCGCGTGCGCCCTGCTGACCGCGGTCGGGCTCGCGACGCACGACGGCCTGTCCTACCTGGCCGGCCTCCTCATCCCGGCCCTGCTCGGCGGCTTCGCCATGACCGGCGTACGCGAACTCGTCCGGACGGCCGTCGCCCTGCGCGAGGCCCGCGCCACCGTCGCCCAGCTCGCCGCCAACGAGGAACGCCTGCGCCTGGCCAGGGACCTGCACGACCTGCTCGGCCACTCCCTCTCCCTGATCACCCTCAAGAGCGAGCTGGCCGGCCGCATGCTGCCCGGGAAGCCGGATCAGGCGGCCCAGCAGGTCGCCGACATCGAGCAGGTCAGCCGCCAGGCCCTCGTGGACGTACGCGAGGCCGTCACCGGCTACCGACGCCCCCGCCTCGGCGCCGAACTCGCCGGTGCCCGGGTCGCCCTGACCACGGCCGGCGTCACCGCCGACCTGCCCGCCGAGCCGCCCGGCCTCGCCGGTGTCCCCGAGGAGAGCGAGTCCGCCCTCGCCTGGGCCCTGCGCGAGGCCGTCACCAACGTCGTACGGCACAGCGGCGCCGGCCGCTGCACGGTCGAGCTGCTGCGCCGCCAGACCCTCGACGGCCCGGTGCTCGAACTCACCGTCGAGGACAACGGCTCCGGCGGCCCGGGCGGCGGCCACGGCAATGGCCTCACGGGCCTCACCGAACGCCTGGCCAAGGCGGGCGGCACCCTGGAGGCGGGCCCGCTCAAGCATGGCTTCCGCCTGGTCGCCCGCGTGCCGACGGCCGATCCGGCGGACGTAGGATCCCCGGCATGAGCCGCACGATCAAGGTCCTCCTCGCCGAGGACCAGTCGATGGTCCGCGAGGCCCTGGCCGCCCTGCTCGGCCTGGAGGCGGACATCGAGGTCGTCGCCCAGGTGGCCCGCGGCGACGAGGTCCTGGAAGCGGCCCGCGCACACGCCGTCGACGTGGCCCTCCTGGACATCGAGATGCCCG
This sequence comes from Streptomyces sp. NPDC041940, assembly GCF_055589465.1. NCBI lineage: Bacteria > Bacillati > Actinomycetota > Actinomycetes > Kitasatosporales > Streptomycetaceae > Streptomyces > Streptomyces sp. NPDC041940. The sequence goes on along the minus strand of NZ_JBVJBP010000012.1, from coordinate 37,453 downwards.
GCGCGACGGGCATAGAGGCCGCGGCCCGCCTCCACGAGGAGCTTCCGGCCGTGAAGCTGGTCATCCTCACCACCTTCGGCCGCCCCGGCTACCTCCGCAGCGCCATGGAGTCCGGCGCCGACGCCTTCCTGGTCAAGGACGCCCCCGCCGCCCAGCTCGCCGAGGCGATCCGCAAGGTCCTCACCGGCGAACGCGTCATCGACCCCACCCTCGCGGCAGCGGCCCTGGCGGACGGCGCCAACCCGTTGACGGACCGCGAGCGAGAAGTCCTCCGAGCAGCCTCCGACGGCTCCACCAACGCGGAACTGGCAACAACCCTGCACCTCTCCCAGGGCACGGTCCGCAACTACCTCTCCACGGCGATCCAGAAACTGGCGGTGAGAAACCGGGCGGAGGCGGTCCGGGTGGCACGGGAAAAGGGCTGGCTCTAGCTCTTGGTCAGTTGAGCATCGCCCGAGCCGCGAACGCCTCCCCCCGCACCCGCTCCGCAGCCCCCTCATCCACCGCGGAAACAACCTCCGCGTACGCCTCCAGCTCCATGGCCCCGGGCACGTAATCCCCCCGCTGGACCAGCAGCTGCGCCCGCTCGTACCGCAGCCGAGCCGGATGCGAGGGCAACAGCAGCGACAACTCGACCGCCCACAGTGAGACATCCGACCGCTCCGGCCGAGCCGCCGCCCACGCCCGCACGTTGTTCAGGATCCGCAGCACCACGTCCAGTGGATCCGCGGGCCGCAGCATCGCCGGGTCGAGCCCCGTCCCCGTCGCCCCGGCGACCAGCACCTCCGCGTCCGCCCCCGTCAGCACCCGCCCCCCGTCGAACGGGTCCGCGAGCACCTGCCCCTCGTCGGGCCCGAACCCGACCACGAAATGCCCCGGCAGAGCCACCCCGTACACCGGCGCCCCGGCCCGCCGGGCCACCTCCATCCACACCACGGACAGCAGAATCGGCAGCCCCCTGCGCCGCGCCAGCACCTCGTGCAGCAGCGAGGACTCCAGCCGCTGGTAGTCGGCCGGGCTGCCGCCGAAACCCATCCGCTCACCGAGCAGCTCCCGCAGGGCGAGGGCCCAGGCCCGCGGCCCGCCGGGACGGTACGGCAACAGCCCGGCCAGCCGGTCCAGCTCGACCTGCGCGGCGTCCAGGCCCGCCTCGTCCAGCTCCCGGTCCGCCTCCGCGCCCACCAGCAGGCACAGCGTCGACAGATCGGGCCGCTCGGACCGGGCCTCTTCGGCGAAGCGCCGCCGCAGCTCGGCGGAACGCTTCGGGGACGGGGGATAGGGGGGACGCATAGCTTGCTGGTGCCCTCTCACGACGATCGGTTACCGGCCGGTGCCGCCGGATTCCGGCGCCCGGTAGTGGTGGTAGGCATGGTGCGCGGCGAAGCCCATCCCGGCGTACAGCTCCCGCGCTCCCGCGTTCTCGGCCTCGACCTGGAGCCACGCGGCCGACGCGCCCTCGTCGAGGGCCCGCCGGGCCAGCGCCGCCATCACGGCCGTGCCCAGCCCCTGCCGCCGCAGCGCCGGATCGACCTCGACGGCGGCGAACCCGGCCCACCGCCCGTCGACGACACACCGCCCGATGGCGGCCGGAGCGGCACCCTCCGTGGCACCGGGCACGGTCGCGAACCACACCGAGGGCCCGCTCCCGAGCACGCGCAGCGCCACCTCGCTCACGCCCCTGCGCTGGTACCGCGCCAGCCACGCCTCATCCGCCTCCCGGGACAGCACGACCCCGGACGGCTCCTCCCGGTCGGCGACCGGCGCCAGCGGCCCGACCCACAGCTCGGCGGTCACCTCCCGCACCCAGCCCCGCGCCTCCAGCTCGGCACACAGCAGCTCCTGCGTGCCCTCGGCGCCGGTCGCGGTCTGGACGTAGGCGGGCAGCCCCCGGTCGCCGTACCAGCGCCGGACGGCGCCGAGCGCCTCGTCGAGCGGCATACCCGGCTCGCCGAGCGGCAGCACCGAATTGGCCCGCCGCGTGAACCCGGACGCGGCCCGCAGCTCCCAGTCCCCGAGCCGCTCGCTCTCCACGGGCCGCCAGGCCCGCGCGGCGACCCGGGTCAGTTCCTCGTACGAGGCGGCCGGACCACGGCGACGCGCCCGAGCGGCGGGCACCACCTTGCCCGCGACCAGCGAGGATTCCGCGATGCGGACACTCTCGCCGCTCCGGCGTGTGATCAGCAGCACACCCTTGTCCCATGATGTGAGAACGCCGACCGTGTCGGTGAACTTCTCACCCGGAACCGCGTGTTCGATCAAGCTCCGTACGGAGACCCGTTTGCCCACGTCAGCAGCGGTGATGGCCACCGTCAGGTGACCGGCGGCAGAGATTTCCACAGGTCCGCACACCCCTCCTGTTCGGATCATGCCCAAGAACGGAGATACTAGGGGCGGGCATCGACGACGCCGCGCTCCCGCGCGCCAGGCGGCGGAGCCTGAGGAGGCCCGCCAGCGCCCTATCGAGGAGGAACGACAGCGTGACCTACGTCATCGCGCAGCCTTGTGTCGACGTCAAGGACAAGGCGTGCATCGAGGAGTGCCCGGTCGACTGCATCTACGAGGGCTCCCGGTCCTTGTACATCCACCCGGACGAATGCGTCGACTGTGGTGCCTGTGAGCCGGTCTGCCCGGTCGAGGCGATCTTCTACGAGGACGACACCCCGGAGGAGTGGAAGGACTACTACAAGGCGAACGTCGAGTTCTTCGACGAGCTCGGCTCGCCCGGCGGTGCCAGCAAGCTGGGGCTGATCGAGCGCGACCACCCCTTCATCGCCGCGCTGCCGCCGCAGGCCTGATCCAAACGAGGCCCTGAGGTCCCGTACGGCGATCACGCCCTGATCGCCGTACGGGGCCGAGGCGTTTGCCCGATGACGGCTCGTACGTACCAGAAAGTGAGCCAGAAACCGTGTCCGCAGTCTCCGAGCGTCTCCCCGCCTTTCCCTGGGACAAGCTGACGCCGTTCAAGGCCACGGCCGCCGCCCACCCGGACGGCATCGTGGACCTGTCCGTCGGCACCCCGGTCGACCCGGTCCCCGAGCTGATCCAGAAGGCGCTGGTCGACGCGGCGGACTCGCCGGGCTATCCGACCGTCTGGGGCACGCCCGAGCTGCGCGACGCGATCACCGGCTGGGTCGAGCGCCGCCTCGGCGCCCGCGGTGTCACCCACCGCCACGTTCTGCCGATCGTGGGCTCCAAGGAACTCGTCGCCTGGCTCCCGACGCAGCTGGGCCTCGGCCCCGGTGACCGGGTGGCCTACCCGCGCCTGGCCTACCCGACGTACGAGGTGGGCGCCCGCCTGGCCCGTGCCGAGTACGAGGTCTACGACGACCCGACGCAGCTGGACCCCGAGGGTCTGAAGCTCCTCTGGCTGAACTCCCCGTCGAACCCCACGGGCAAGGTCCTGTCGAAGGCGGACCTCACCCGGATCGTGGCGTGGGCCCGTGAGCACGGCATCCTGCTCTTCTCCGACGAGTGCTACCTGGAGCTGGGCTGGGAGGCCGACCCGGTCTCGGTGCTGCACCCCGACGTCAACGGCGGCTCGTACGACGGCATCGTGTCCGTCCACTCCCTCTCCAAGCGCTCGAACCTCGCGGGCTACCGCGCGGCCTTCCTGGCGGGCGACCCGGCCGTTCTGAGCCCCCTCCTGGAGATCCGCAAGCACGGCGGCATGATGACGTCGGCGCCGACGCAGGCGGCCGTCGTGGCGGCCCTGAGCGACGACGAGCACGTCCGCGTCCAGCGCGAGCGCTACGCGTCCCGCCGCGCCCTCCTGCGCGAGGCCCTGCTGTCCCACGGCTTCCGCATCGAGCACAGCGAGGCCAGCCTCTACCTGTGGGCCACCCGGGGCGAGTCCTGCTGGGACACCGTCGCCCACCTCGCGGAACGAGGCATCCTCGTGGCCCCGGGCGACTTCTACGGATCGGCCGGCGCCGAGTTCGTCCGCGTGGCCCTGACGGCGACGGACGAGCGGATCGCGGCGGCCGTGCGGCGCCTGTAGCCCCGAAACGGAACACGGCGAAGGGGTCCAGGGAATTCCCTGGACCCCTTCGCCGTGTTCCGGGCCCGGCGTCAGCCGATCGGCAGGCCCTTCGCCGGCAGCGTCTTCGCGGACGGCACGCCGCCCTTCGTCAGGGAGTCCGTCGGCAGACCGCCCTGCGCCGAACCGGCGGCCTCACCGACGAGCTGCCCGGCGGAGCCCGCCGCTTCGCCGGCCGCCTTCTGCGCGACGGGCGTGGCCTTCTTGACCGTCTTGCCACCGAGCTTGCCCGCGGCCGGCACCGCCTTCTTGACGGTCTTGCCGCCGGTGTCACCGGCGGACTTGCTGGCGCCCGTCGCCGCGCCGTCGACGGTGTTGCCGACGTTCGCCCCGTCCAGGGCGGTCAGGCCGCCGAGGTTCGGGTTGGCCGGCAGCTCGGGGGCCGCACTGGCGGAGCCGGCCGCACCGACCCCGGCAGCCGCTCCCGCAGCGACAATGAGCGCGGCACGGGCGATCCGACGGGTCAGGGGGAGGGACATGGTGCTCCTTCGACGGAGAGAACAGTGAGGTTCGTGAAGTGTCCGACCGGCTCCGGGAGTTGATCGACTGGCTGTGGACCGCCCCGGCTCGGACGCAGTGACTACCGCTCGAAGCCCGGGAAGGTTGCGGCGTCGCAACGTAAAGAGTTGGTAATGCGTCGCATTATCGGCTGCGGACAAACGGGCAAAAAGACCCATGCCGGAAAGTCCGCCGAATCCTTCCATCCCTGTACGCCCAAGGGTTTTCACGGATTCCCGGGCAAGGGTGCGAAATCCTGGGCGCACCGTCGCCGCCGAGCCGCGCGGGTAATCCCCAGGGGTGAATTCCCGCACCCCTGCGCGATCCAGGCGCGATCTAGCGCATCGTGACAATACGGACGGCGGCGGTGTCGTCGGCGTCCCGCTCCGCGCCCGCCGTGCCCTTCGCCGCCGGAGCGCGCCACTCGCTGGCGGTGTTCCCGGCGACCCACTCACGCCCCTCGTACGTCACGCGCGCGATGTGCAGCTCGGAGGCGTTGGCCACGGCCCAGTGCGCCAGCTGCCAGCCGCGCTGGTCCGGGTTCCGCCGCGTCGCGGAACTCGTGTCGGGGGTCACCGGCAGCGTCACCGTCCGCCCGCCGGACCCGCCCGTACCGCCGCTCGGGGACGGCGTCGGCGTGGCCGCCGAGGAGCCGCCCACCTGGGCACCGGCCGGCTCCAGCACATCGCGCCCGAAGTCCCGCACGAGCGCCGTACGCACCCCGTCCGGGCCCGTCGCCCGGGTCGCGCCCGGGCGGCCCTCACAGGTCAGCGTGGCCGCGGACTGGCCGGTCAGAGCGGCGGCGAGCAGCGCGGCGTCCGGCTCGTGCTTGGCGTAGGCCTGCGGGAAGCCGCTGCGCTGCACGCGCTGCGCGGCGACGGTGAGGGGCAGCCGGGTGTAGCCGGGCACCTTGACCAGGTGGTCGTAGAACTCGCCGGCCGAGTACGTCGGGTCCAGGATCTCCTCGCGTGTGCCCCAGCCCTGCGAGGGCCGCTGCTGGAACAGGCCGAGCGAGTCCCGGTCGCCGTGGTTGATGTTGCGCAGGCTCGACTCCTGCAGCGCGGTCGCCAGCGCGATGGTCACGGCCCGCTCCGGCAGTCCGCGCCCGGTGCCGACGGCGGTGATCGTCGCCGCGTTCACGGCCTGCTCGGGCGAGAACGCGTACGACGCCCCGTCGCCCTTGCCCGAGACGACCTTGCAGCCCGGTTCGCCCGTGCCTCCGGTGATGTACTGCACGACGAGGTAACCGGCGACCGCGAGGAGGGTCACGAAAGCGGATCCGCATCGGAAGAGGCGGCCACGACGCTTGGGGGAGGACGGCTCTGGCACGCGGTACAAGGTACTGGAGAGTATCGATGCCCATGTGCCCGGTGGGGAGAGAGGGCTCAAGGTCTGGCGCGTTAGGGTCGACGGCATGGCCGACACCTCGCTTGACCTCACGCTGGACGCCGCGGAGCTCACCGCCCGGCTCGTCGACTTCCGCTCCGAGAGCGGCACCGAGAAGCCCCTCGCGGACGCGATCGAGACCGCGCTGCGCGCGCTGCCCCATCTGACGGTCGACCGGTACGGCAACAACGTCGTGGCCCGCACGAACCTGGGCCGCCCGGAGCGGGTGATCCTGGCCGGCCACATCGACACGGTCCCGATCGCGGACAACGTGCCGTCCCGGCTCGACGAGGACGGCGTCCTGTGGGGCTGCGGCACCTGCGACATGAAGGCGGGTGTCGCGGTGCAGCTGCGCATCGCGGCGACGGTCCCGGCCCCCAACCGCGACCTGACCTTCGTCTTCTACGACAACGAGGAGGTCGACGCGGAGCTGAACGGCCTCAAGCACGTCTCCGAGACGCACCCCGAGTGGCTGGAGGGCGACTTCGCGGTCCTCCTGGAGCCGTCGGACGGCCAGGTCGAGGGCGGCTGCCAGGGCACCCTGCGGGTGCTGCTGAAGACCACCGGCGAGCGGGCCCACTCGGCACGCGGCTGGATGGGCTCCAACGCGATCCACGCGGCCGCCCCGATCCTCGCCCGCCTGGCCTCCTACGAACCCCGCTGGCCGGTCATCGACGGCCTGGAGTACCGCGAGGGCCTGAACGCGGTCGGGATCGGCGGGGGAGTGGCGGGCAACGTGATCCCCGACGAGTGCGTCGTCACCGTCAATTTCCGGTACGCGCCGGACCGCACGCCCGAGGAGGCGATCGCCCACGTCCGGGAGGTCTTCGCGGACTGCGGCGTGGCGGAGTTCGAGGTCGTCGACCACAGCGGCGCGGCGATGCCCGGCCTGTCCCACCCGGCGGCGAAGGCGTTCATCGAGGCGGTGGGCGGCACCCCGATGCCGAAGTACGGCTGGACGGACGTCTCCCGCTTCTCGGCGCTCGGCGTCCCCGCGGTCAACTACGGCCCGGGCAACCCCCACCTGGCCCACAAGCGGGACGAGCGCGTGGAGACCGCGAAGATCCTCGCGGGCGAGGAGCGCCTGCGGAGCTGGCTGACGGCCTGATCCCGTCCGGGGCGCCCTCGTGTTTACGGCGCTTTATCGCGGACATGCTCACGTCCCTCGTTCGTAACCCGCGTAGATCTACGCTGAGGCGGAACGACAGGCACGACGGAGGGAGCGCACATGGCGACCGGCAACCCCGAGGGGAAGAAGCAGCCGCCGGAGGAGAAGCGCCTGGGCCCGGTCCTCCGCAGGCGGGACCAGGTGCAGGCCAGCACGACCGACCAGCGGCTGCTGGACGCGGGCGGCCCCTCCGACTGGGTGCACACCGACCCCTGGCGCGTGCTGCGCATCCAGTCGGAGTTCATCGAGGGCTTCGGCACGCTCGCCGAACTCCCGGCCGCGATCAGCGTGTTCGGCTCGGCCCGGACACCGGCGGAGTCACCCGAGTACGACGCGGGCGTCCGGCTGGGCCGGGGCCTGGTGGAGGCGGGCTTCGCGGTCATCACGGGCGGCGGCCCGGGCGCGATGGAGGCGGCCAACAAGGGCGCCCTGGAGGCCAAGGGCATCTCGGTCGGCCTGGGCATCGAACTGCCCTTCGAGCAGGGGCTGAACCCGTATGTCGACATCGGCCTCAACTTCCGCTACTTCTTCGTCCGGAAGATGATGTTCGTCAAGTACGCCCAGGGCTTCGTGGTCCTGCCCGGCGGCCTCGGCACCCTCGACGAACTCTTCGAGGCCCTCACCCTCGTCCAGACCCAGAAGGTCACCCGCTTCCCGATCGTCCTCTTCGGCAGCGAGTACTGGGGCGGCCTGGTCGACTGGCTCCGCGGCACGGTCATCGCCCAGGGCAAGGCCGCGGACAAGGACCTCCTCCTGTTCCACGTCACGGACGACGTGGACGAGGCGGTGGCCCTGGTGTCGAAGGAAGCGGGCCGCTAGCCGAACGGCTCAGGCCAGTCCACGCCGGGCGACGGCGGGTTCCCGATGCCCGGCGATGGACGCCACCATCTCGAGTACCTGCCGCGTCTCGGCGACCTCGTGCACCCGGTACACCTGCGCCCCCAGCCACGCGGACACGGCAGTCGTCGCCAGCGTCCCCACGACCCGCTCCTTGACGGGCCGGTCCAGCGTCTCTCCCACGAAGTCCTTGTTGGACAGCGACACCAGCACCGGCCACCCCGTGGCGACCATCTCGCCCAGCCGCCGGGTCGCCTCCAGGCTGTGCCGGGTGTTCTTCCCGAAGTCGTGCCCGGGATCGATCAGCACCGACTCCCTGGGCACCCCCAGGGCCACCGCACGCTCCGCCAGCCCGACGGTCACGTCCAGGATGTCGGCCACGACATCGTCGTACTGGATCCGATGCGGCCGCGTCCGCGGCTCCGCACCGCCCGCGTGCGTGCAGACCAGCCCCACCCCGTACCGCGCGGCGACCTCGGCGAGCCCCGGATCGACCCCACCCCACGCGTCGTTCAGCAGATCGGCCCCGGCCTCGCACACGGCCTGGCCGACCTCGGCCCGCCAGGTGTCCACGCTGATGATCACGTCGGGGAACCGCCGCCGCACCTCGGCCACGAAACCGACCGTCCGCCGGGCCTCCTCCTCGGCCGTGACCTCCTCGCCCGGCCCGGCCTTGACCCCGCCGATGTCGATGATCGCGGCGCCCTCGGCCACCGCCTGCTCCACGCGCGCGAGCGCCGGCTCGTCGTGGAAGGTCGCGCCCCGGTCGTAGAAGGAGTCCGGCGTCCGGTTCACGATCGCCATGATCACCGGCTCCCGGGGCCCGAATTCCCGCCTGCCCAGCCTGAGCATCCCCTGTGACCTTTCCTGGTACGTCCCCGTCTTCCGCCGCCTGCGACCCTAACTGTCAGACTCGCATGGCACGATCGGAGCCTGACAACATCCGTCTCCGAAGACTCCGAGACATCCGACCGTGGGGGCCCCGCGATGGTTATGTTCCTGTTCCTGGTCGTCGCGCTGGTCCTCGTGGTGGGCGCGGTGACCCTGGCCGTGCTGGGCGGCGGCGAGAAGGGCCCGCTGCCCGAGGCCGCCCCCGAGCAGCTGCGGGACCCGCTGCCCCCGGACCGCCCGGTCGACCGCGCGGATGTGGAGGGCCTCCGCTTCCCGGTCGCCGTCCGCGGCTACCGGATGGGGGACGTGGACGACGCCCTCAGCCGCCTCGGCGCCGAGCTCGCCGAGCGTGACTCCCGTATCGCGGACCTGGAATCGGCCCTGGCCGGCGCCCGGGCGGCCGCCCCCCACGGCCCGGTGTCCCCGGAGCACCACGCGTCCGCGGAGAACCACGTGTCCATGGACAAGCCCGGTCCGCGACAGGAGGACCGGCCGTGAGCGACGGCGCAGCCCTCCCCGGCCCGGACGGCGCGCCGCGCTGCCCCTGGGCCCTGTCCGCCCCGGAGTACGTGGCCTACCACGACGAGGAGTGGGGCCGCCCGGTCCACGGCGACGACGCCCTCTACGAACGTCTCAGCCTGGAGGCCTTCCAGTCCGGCCTGTCCTGGATCACGATCCTGCGCCGCCGCCCCGGATTCCGTGCCGCCTTCGCCGACTTCAAGATCGCCTCGGTGGCCGCCTTCACCGACGAGGACCGCGAGCGCCTGCTGGCCGACGCCGGCATCATCCGCAACCGCGCCAAGATCGACGCGACGCTCGCCAACGCGCGCGTGCTGACCGAGTGGGCCCCGGGCGACCTGGACGAGCTGATCTGGTCCCACGCCCCCGAGCCGGGCCCCCGCCCGGTCCCGAAGGCGCTCTCCGACGTCCCGGCGGTCACCCCCGAGTCGACCGCCCTGTCCAAGGCGCTGAAGAAGCGGGGGCTGCGATTCGTCGGCCCGACGACGGCGTATGCGCTGATGCAGGCGTGCGGCCTGGTCGACGATCACCTGGAAGCCTGCGTTGCCAGAGGCGCCCTTTAAGGGGCGCGGGGCTGAGTCGATCTGCGGCTCCGCCGCGGGGCGCGACCAGCCACAGCGGACCCGCACCCCTGGACGGCGCTACAGCCCTGCGCTCACCGCCCCAGGTACTTCGGCTTCTCCTTGTTGACGAAGGCCTGCACCGCGATCGCGTGGTCCTCGGAGGACCCCGCCCGCGTCTGCAGCTCGTCCTCCTTCTCCAGGGTCTCCGCCAGGGAGTGCGTCAGCCCGTAGGCCACCGCCTCCTTCAGTGCCGCGTACGCCACCGTCGGACCCTCGGCCAGCGCCCGTGCCACCTTCTCGGCCTCCGCGCGCAGCTCGCCGGCGGGCACCAGGCGGTTGGCGATGCCGAGCTCGTACGCCTCCTGCGCGCTGATGCTCCTCGGGAAGAACAGCAGGTCGGCCGCCCGGCCGGGGCCGATCACCCGCGGCAGCGTCCACGAGATCCCCGAGTCGGCGGTCAGCGCCACCCCGGCGAACGAGGTGTTGAACGCGGCCGTGTCCGCCACGATCCGGTAGTCCGCCGCCAGCGCGAAGCCGAAGCCCGCCCCGGCCGCCACGCCGTTCACCGCGGCGACGACCGGCTTCGCCGCCTCGGCCAGCGCCCGCACGATCGGGTTGTAGTGCTCCCGCACCGTGTTCATGGTCTGCCGCGAACCGGTCTCCCGGTCCTCGACCAGCAGCCCGATGTGCTCCTTGAGGTCCTGCCCGACGCAGAACGCCCGGTCACCGGCGGCGGTCAGCAGCACCGCCCGCACGGCGGCGTCGTCCGCCGCGGACCGGACCGCCTCCCGCAGGGCGACCTTGGCCTCCACGTTCAGCGCGTTCATCGCCTCGGGGCGGTTCAGCGTGATCGTCGCGAGCCCGTCGCTCACCTCGTAGAGCACGGTGTCGGCCATCGCGTATCCCCTCCGTGTCGCTGCTCGGGGACCTACCGGCCGGTAGGTCCCGGTTCTGCAGGACAGCATGACGGAGATCGCCGACCGGTGGCCGCACCGGACGTGTGACCTGCGTCAAAGAATTCTCACCCGTTTTCGTTCGGCGGATGTGTGTGCGGTGGCGGAGTATCGCAGCCACTTCGCCGAATTGAGTGGTTTTGCTCGCGTGCGTTGCCCAAGCGATGCCTACTGATGTTGGTCATCGGGTCCTGGGATGCGGGATAATGGCTTGGAAGCAATGTGTTCGATGCCGGTGTCGCGTGTCCTGCTCAGGGCCGCACGTGTGCCCTTCTGGGGGCCGACGGCTTTGACGATGAGCTGGGTTTCAGGAAGGGGAACGAGCATGGCGGCCATGAAGCCGCGGACGGGCGATGGCCCGCTCGAGGTGACCAAGGAGGGGCGGGGCATCGTCATGCGCGTTCCGCTCGAAGGCGGCGGTCGGCTCGTCGTCGAGCTGACCCCGGACGAGGCCGACGCGCTGGGCGATGCCCTCAAGAAGGTCGTCGGCTGAAGCGCAAGCGACCGTACCCTTTCAGCTGCCCCGGCATCACGTGTGGTGCCGGGGCGGTTGTTTTCTCATCAACTTCCGTCTGCCCCGGCTTCCGCTCCGCTAACGTGCGATCCGGCTAGCGTTTCACCGCGCACAGCAGTCCGTCGCCCACCGGCAGCAGTGACGGGACCAGCTCCTGGCTCTCGCGCACCGTGCGCAGCAGCTCCCGCAGGCGCAGCACCTCCGTGGGCTGCGGTCCGGAGTCCACCGTCCGGCCGTTCGCGAAGGCGCCCTCGAAGACGACGAGCCCACCGGGGCGCAGCAGCCGCAACGATTCAGCGAGGTAGTCCATGACCTCGAGGCGGTCACCGTCGCAGAACACGAGGTCGTAGCCGGAGTCCGCGAGGCGGGGCAGCACGTCCAGGGCGCGGCCCGGGATGAAGCGGGCCCGGTTGCTGGCGAAGCCCGAGGCGCGGAAGGCCTGGCGGGCGAACTGCTGGTGCTCCGGCTCGGGATCCACGGTCGTGAGCACTCCGTCGGGCCGCATACCGTGCAGGAGATGGATCCCGGAGACACCGCAGCCGGTCCCGATCTCCGCGACGGCCTTCGCGTCGACGGAGGCGGCCAGCAACCCCAGCGCGGAGCCCGTGCCGGGCGTCACCGAGCGCAGCCCTGCGTCACGGGCCCGGTCACGGGCCCAGCGCAGTGCGTCGTCCTCGGCGACATAGGCGTCGGCGAACGCCCAGCTCGTCTGCCGGTTGCCGGTAATGACCCTCTCCTGTCCCCGTGAATGCCTGGGCGTGACTGTATCCGTTGGGTGCGGGAACCCGCAGATGGGACCGGTCGTTTAAAGGGATGAGCGAGCGGCGCGGGCCGGGACGGGGAGCACGCAGTGGACGAGGACACCGAGCAAGTGTCGTCGCAGCAGTACGAGGCGTATCAGCCCAGATCAAATTCTCGTAAAACCGCTTATCCGGTCCTAACGGGCGAGGTGGCTATGGTAGGGGCTCCACTGGACACCACCAGAGCTGACAGGGGAGGTGCGGCTGCGCCTGCGGATCGCGGAGGAGTGTTCCGGCGCTTCCTCGGATCAGCGGGCAGGCCGACATCCGTGAACGACACTGCTGACCACAGCCACGCCGCTGACTTCGCCCAGACCGCGACCTTCTCCACCGACGCGGACGGGCAGGCGTGGACTCCGCCCACCTGGGAGGAGATCGTCAGCACGCACAGCGGCCGGGTCTACCGGCTCGCCTACCGCCTCACCGGCAACCAGCACGACGCCGAGGACCTCACGCAGGAGGTCTTCGTCCGTGTCTTCCGCTCCCTGTCGACCTACACGCCGGGCACCTTCGAGGGCTGGCTGCACCGCATCACCACCAACCTGTTCCTGGACATGGTCCGCCGCAAGCAGCGCATCCGCTTCGACGCGCTCGGCGAGGACGCGGCCGAGCGGCTGCCCAGCAAGGAGCCCACGCCGCAGCAGGTCTTCAACGACGCGCACTTCGACGCGGACGTCCAGCAGGCCCTCGACACCCTGGCCCCCGAGTTCCGCGCCGCGGTCGTCCTGTGCGACATCGAGGGACTGTCGTACGAGGAGATCGCCGCGACCCTCGGCGTCAAGCTCGGCACGGTCCGCTCGCGGATCCACCGTGGTCGCTCCCAGCTGCGCAAGGCCCTCGCGCACCGCTCCCCTCAGGCGCGTGCCGAGCGCCGCTCCTTCGTGCCCCGTGTTCCCGCACTGGGAGGAGGGGGCGCGAGCGCGTGAGCGGATCACGTCCTGAGTCCTTCGAGGGACACCTCGCAGAGCAGCATCTGGGAGACCGACTCTCCGCCCTGGTGGACGGAGAGCTCGGTCATGACGCGCGGGAGCGCGTACTGGCGCATGTGGCCACCTGCCCGAAGTGCAAGGCGGAGGTGGACGCCCAGCGCCGGCTGAAGAACGTGTTCGCGGAGGCGGCCCCACCGCCTCCCTCGGAGAGTTTCCTGGCCCGCCTGCAGGGACTACCCGCGGGGGGCGACCCGGACGGTGACGGTCTGCCCCCGGGTGGCGGAGGGCTGCCCGGCGGACTGTCCGGACGGTTCGGCTCGTCCGGGGCCTTCGGCGTGAAGCGCGGCGAGCGGTTCGAGTTCGGGTACGCCCCGTCCCGGCCGCACATCCCCGTGCTGCCCTCCGACAACCGAGGCCTTCCCCCGGGGAGCCGGGGTTTCCGTATCCACGACGTCGGCCGGCACGAGACCGAGAGATCCTCCTCGCGGCTGCGGTTCGCCTTCGCGGCCGCCGGGGCCGTGTCCCTGGCCGCGATCGCCCTGGGCGGCGTCACCACCGGCACCCCTGGCGACACGGAAGCCCGCGGCGGCTCCGGCACCGGAAGCAATGTGACGCCGACGCGTACGCAGGGGGCGGGCGTGACGACTTCGCCGGAATCCCAGCGGCGCCGGGGTGCGGCGCCGCTGCTCGGACAGGCGCACGGCCAGAGCATGGTCGGACAGACCCCGGCCGCCCCGACCGAGGTGTCCGCACCGCTGCTGCCCGGACTGCCGCCTGCCGCACAGCATCACGCCGTGCACGCGCTGACCGCCCCGGTGGTGGCCGGTGCCGTGGCCATGTCCCCGTGGATACATCCGTTCGGGGTGGCCGCGCCGGCCGCTCTGAGCTCGTGGTCCGCGATCCCGGAGAGCGCGGCTCCCCTGCTCGCCGTGCCCCTTCCGGACCCGACCGCGTCCCCCTCTCCTCCCGCCTCCTCACGGACGGCCCGCTGACCGGCCTCTGCGCACCGGGCGGCGAACCTGATTGAATCCGGGGGTTGTCGCCCGCCGCCGAGCTGTGGCCGGGCGCCGATTCGACGAACCGCGGCCACCGCGTCGAGCCGTGCCGCGGCTGTGGGGAGAGCATGAACGAGGGGAAGCCCACGAAGGCGAAGTGGTGGAGCCGTCCGCGGCCGCAGGACGCTCCGGGGGAGCCGGAGGGGCAGGGGGCGGCCCCGGCGGACTCCGCCGACACCGACGGCGACTTCGAGCTGGCGCGGCCCGCCGTGCGGCGGGACGATCCACCGGAGGCCGCGGGTGACTACGAGCTGAGGCGCCCCGAGGAGCCCGCTGAAGCCGCCGTGGAGCCCGCCGCACCGGTCGGCGGTACGCCCGAGCCGCTGCACGATCCCGACCCGTACAGCACCCCGCCCTACGGCGAGCCGGGCCCCTGGGCGCCCGCGCCGCCCGTCCAGCATCCGGCGGCGGCGGCGACGCCGACGCACGGCACGGCGATACCGAGCGGGCCGTCCATACCGGGGGCATCCGTCCCGCCGGCGGCCGTCGCACCGGCGGCCACGGCAACCACTCCCGGCATCCCGGCACCGTCACCGGCACCTGCGGCCCCTGCATCTATGGCACCGGCACCTGCTGCCCCGTCACCTGTGGCACCGGCACCTGCGGCCCCTGCCCCCGCTCCCGACCCCTGGCAGCGTTACGACCCCTGGGCGGCTCCCGCGGCCGCCGGGCCACTGCAGCAGAACGGGGCCGGGGTGCCCAGCACGGAGCAGCGGCGCAAGCGGGGCAGGAAGGCGCTGGTGGGCGGTGCCGTGCTGCTGGCCGTCGTGTCCGGAGGGATCGGCGGCGTCGTGGGGACGTATCTGGAGCGGAACGGGGGCGTCGGGACCGTCGAGCTGCCGCAGGCCGGGAAGGAATCCGCGGGGCGGGACGCCGACAGTGTGGCCGGGATCGCTCAACGGGCCCTGCCCAGCGTGGTCACCCTGCATGTGAGCGGCGGCGGCGAACAGGGCACCGGCACCGGCTTCGTGCTCGACGACCGCGGCCACATCCTCACCAACAACCACGTCGTGCGGCCCGCCGGATCCGCCGGCGAGATCACCGTGACCTTCAACAGCGGGGAGACCGCCCAGGCCGAGCTGGTCGGCCGGGACAGCGGCTACGACCTCGCCGTCGTGAAGGTGAAGGGCGTACGCGGCCTCACCCCGCTGCCCCTCGGCAACTCGGACAACATGCAGGTCGGCGATCCGGTCGTGGCCATCGGCGCGCCCTTCGACCTGGCCGGCACCGTCACCTCCGGCATCATCAGCGCCAAGCAGCGGCCCATCACGGCGGGCGGCGAGAAGGGCGACGGCAGCGACGTGTCGTACGTCGACGCGCTCCAGACCGACGCGCCCATCAACCCCGGCAACTCCGGCGGGCCCCTGCTCGACTCCCGGGGCCGGGTCATCGGCATCAACTCGGCGATCCGCTCGGCGGGCAGCGGCTCCGAGCCGGAAGGCGGCCAGTCCGGCTCCATAGGCCTCGGCTTCGCGATACCCGTCAACCAGGGCAAACGCGTGGCCGAGGAGCTGATCAACACCGGGAAGGCGACCCATCCGGTGATCGGCATCACCCTGGACATGGACTACACGGGCGACGGCGCCCGGGTCGCCGTCGAGGGCGGCGAGGGCGGACCGCCGGTCACCGTGGGCGGGCCGGGTGCCAAGGCCGGGATCAAAGCCGGCGACGTCATCACCACGGTCGACGGACAGCGGGTCCACTCCGGCGAGGAGCTGATCGTCAAGACACGGGCCCACCGCCCCGGCGACCGGCTGGAGCTGACGCTGGAGCGCGGTGGCAAGGAACGGACGGTCGCACTCGTCCTCGGCTCCTCCGGCGGCAGCTGAGACGTGATGTCCGGGACGTACAGGACCCAACAAGGCAAACAATTCGGAAAGCGCTCCCACTCCCCGCACTCGGAGGTCTCGGGACAGTACCGGTCGGACAGGATCGCCGGGTACCGTGGATCCGGCCCGGACCACGGCAAGACCCGCACCGACCACCGAGGGCCGACCACCGAGGGCCGAGGACCGAGGACATCGCAAGGAGCTTCAGGTGTTCAATGACATAGGACCACTCGAGCTGGTGACGCTCATCGTCCTCGCCGTGCTCGTCTTCGGTCCGGACAAGCTCCCCAAGGTCATCCAGGACGTCACCCGCACGATCCGGAAGATCCGTGAGTTCTCGGAGAGCGCCAAGCACGACATCCGGGAGGAACTCGGCCCGGAGTTCAAGGACTTCGAGTTCGAGGACCTCAACCCCAAGGCGTTCATCCGCAAGCAGCTGGACAACGAGGACCTGGGGCTCAAGGAGATCCGCAACGGCTTCGACCTGAAGAAGGAGATGGCCGAGGTCACCGACGCCGTCCACAGCCGTGACTCCGACGCCTCGTCCTCCGGTGCCGCCGGTTCGTCCGGTGGCCGCATCGACATGACGAAGAAGCCCGAGACGCCCGACCGGGACGACCGTCCGCCCTTCGACGCGGACGCCACCTGAGCGACGCGCGTGACGCGTTTCATACTCCGGTCGGGCTGTGTAAGGCCTGAACCGGGCCCCCGTGCGGCCCACGCGCCGGGCGCTTTCCCTGCTGCTCGCAGCGGTGTGGCTATGCTGCCGAGTTGTTGTGCGGACCGGAAGAGTACGCCCGAAGGGGGGCGGGCCGTTCCGGTCCGACTAGAGCGAGGAGGCGTCCGGGCACATGGAGACGACGAGTCCAGGAGTCGCACAGGCGCCGGCCGCGGAGGACGGACAACAGGTCCCCTCCGCCCGGCGTAACGTCGACGGCTACCTGCGCGCGGCCTTCCCGTGGTACGGCCTCGACGAGGCCTTCACGGGACCGCGCTGGCTGATGCAGGTCGGTACGACGGCCGACGGGGCCGTGGAACACGGGTCGATCGGGCACGGAGACGAACCCAGGGTGCGCAACGAGTTCGTCGCCGGGGGTGATCAGGAGGCCAAGGAGAAGTTCGCGGTCGTGGTCACCGTCGCGGCGCATCCCTCACGGCGCAGTGCGGACGGTACGGGGCTGCTGGAGGCCACGTCGGTGTCCTCCGCGGCGTGGCTCGCGGGTGTGGGGCTGCTGTCCTCCACGTGGCCCGGGCAGATGGACCACTCGCTGCGGGACGACTGGCTGGAGCAGCAGACGGAGACGGCGTGGGTGCTGGCGGACGACCTCGACGGGGCCGACTGGTCGACGCTGTCGTTGCCGGTTGATGGTGTGCCTACGACGTTCCACTACCGGGAGTCCGAGTTCGGGTGGGTGCTGGCCGGGTCGACCTCGGCCGGGGTTCATGTCGGGGCGTACGGCAGGGGCATGAGTGCGTATGGGCTTGGCTTCGCCGTGGTGAAGGACATCGCCGATTACGCCTGATCGAAGGGGCGCCGTGCGTTTCGGCGCCCCCTCGCCACAGGGCCTCAGGTCTTGCGGCGGCTGCGGGTGCGATGTGGTTGTTCGCGCAGTTCCCCGCGCCCCTGAAGGGGCGCTGTCCCTCAGCCGCGTCCAGATCTAGAACTTGTTCTTCGGGGTGATCCCGAGGGCCAGGCCCGACAGGCCGCGCTGCCGTCCTCCCAGCTTCCCCGCGATGGCCCGGAGTGCCGAGCCCGCCGGGGAGTCCGGGTCCGTCAGGACGACCGGCCTGCCGTCGTCGCCGCCCTCGCGGAGGCGGACGTCGATGGGGATGTTGCCGAGGACCGGGACGTTGGCGCCGGTCGTACGGGTCAGGCCGTCGGCCACCACCTGGCCGCCGCCCGTGCCGAAGACGTCGACCATCTCGTCGCAGTGCGGGCAGGGCAGGCCGGACATGTTCTCGACCACGCCGACGATCTTCTGGTGGGTCTGCACGGCGATGGAGCCCGCGCGCTCGGCGACCTCGGCCGCCGCCTGCTGCGGGGTCGTGACGACCAGGATCTCGGCGTTCGGGACCAGCTGGGCGACGGAGATCGCGATGTCGCCGGTGCCGGGCGGCAGGTCCAGGAGGAGGACGTCCAGGTCGCCCCAGTAGACGTCCGCGAGGAACTGCTGCAGGGCGCGGTGGAGCATCGGGCCGCGCCAGACGACCGGGGCGTTGCCCGGGGTGAACATGCCGATGGAGATGACCTTCACGCCGTTCGCCGACGGCGGCATGATCATGTTCTCGACCTGGGTGGGACGGCCGTCGGCACCGAGCATGCGCGGCACGGAGTGGCCGTAGATGTCGGCGTCCACGACACCGACCTTGAGGCCGTCGGCCGCCATGGCCGCCGCCAGGTTGACCGTCACCGAGGACTTGCCCACGCCGCCCTTGCCGGAGGCGACCGCGTAGACGCGGGTGAGGCTGCCGGGCTTGGCGAAGGGGACCTCGCGCTCGGTCTGGCCCCCGCGCAGGGCGTTCGCCAGTTCCTTGCGCTGCTCGTCGCTCATCACGTCGAGCGTGACGTCGACGCGGGTGACGCCCTCGACGCCGGAGACCGCGTCGGTCACGCGCTGCGTGATCGTCTCCCGCATCGGACAGCCCGAGACCGTGAGGTACACGGTGACCGCGACCGCCCCGTCCGCGCCGATCTCCACCGACTTGACCATCCCGAGTTCGGTGATGGGCTTGTGGATCTCGGGGTCGTTCACCGTCGCCAGTGCCTCGCGCACCGCGTCTTCCGTAGCCATAGGACGATGGTACGGCGCTGTACCGGTGCGTAGGAAAGCCTGTCAGCGGTCGTCTGCGTCACGTCCCCGTGGCCGTTCCGCCGGGAATACGACGGGGTCGTGACGGTGGCCGTTCTGCCGTTCCTCCATCTCCTTGATCGTGTCCTGGAGCTCCGAGCGGATCCAGTCGCGGGTGGCGACCTCGCCCAGGCCGATCCGCAGGGCGGCGATCTCGCGGGTCAGGTACTCGGTGTCCGCGATCGACCGCTCGTTCTGCTTGCGGTCCTGCTCCAGGTTGACCCGGTCGCGGTCGTCCTGCCGGTTCTGCGCGAGCAGGATCAGCGGAGCGGCGTAGGAGGCCTGGAGCGACAGCATCAGCGTCAGGAAGATGAACGGGTACTCGTCGAAGCGCAGGTCGCGCGGGGCGAGGCTGTTCCAGGCCACCCACAGGACGATGGCGGCAGTCATCCAGACGAGGAACCGGCCCGTGCCGAGGAAGCGCGCGATGCGTTCCGACATCCGCCCGAAGGCCTCGGGGTCGTACTCGGGCAGGAACCGGTGCTTGGGCACACCGGGCTGGTCGAGCCGGGTCGCGCGCGGCCGGCTCGCGGCCGTGGCGCCGGCCGGCGTGCGCTCGCGCGGGGTCTCGCGCTCAGGAACCATCGGTCGGCACCTCCTCGTCCAGATGGAACTCCGTCTCCCGCCAGTCCTCGGGCAGCATGTGGTCGAGGACGTCGTCCACGGTCACCGCGCCCAGCAGCGACCCCGCCTCGTCGACCACGGGCGCCGCGACCATGTCGTACGTGGCGAAGAACCCGGCGATGGCCGGCAGATCCGCCTCGGGGTCGAGCGGTTGCAGGTCGCTGTCCAGGATCGAGCTGACCAGCGAGGGCGGTGGCTCGCGCAGCAGGCGCTGGAAGTGGACCGTGCCCAGGTACTTGCCGGTCGGCGTCTCGTCCGGCGGCCGGCAGACGTAGACCTGGGCGGCGAGGGCGGGGGAGAGGTCGGGCTCGCGGATGCGGGCGAGGGCGTCGGCGACGGAGGCGTCCGGGCGCAGCACGATCGGCTCGGTGGTCATCAGACCGCCCGCCGTGCGCTCCTCGTACGACATCAGGCGCCGCATGTCGGCCGCGTCGCCGGGCTGCATCAGGCTCAGCAGCCGCTCCTGCTCGTCCGTCGGCAGCTCGCCCAGCAGGTCGGCCGCGTCGTCCGGGTCCATGGCCTCCAGGACGTCGGCGGCGCGCTCCTCCTTCAGCTTGCCGAGGATCTCGATCTGGTCGTCCTCCGGCAGCTCCTCCAGCACGTCGGCGAGCCGGTCGTCGTCGAGGGCGGCGGCGACCTCCGCCCGGCGCTTGGAGGAGAGGTGGTGCAGGACGTTGGCCAGGTCGGCGGCGCGCAGCTGCTCGAACGTGGCGAGCAGGTTCTCGGCGCCCTGCCCCTGCTCCTCCAGCGAGAAGCCGGTGACGGCGGTCCACTCGACGGTCAGCGCCTCGCCCTTGGCCCGCCGGAAGGCGCTGCCCTTTCTGCCCTTGCGGACGAAGACCCGGTCGATCTCCCACTCCCGGCGGGCCGGCAGCTGATGCACCGACAGATCGAGGACGGTGACGTCCTCGCCGGTCTCGGTGAGCGTCACGCGCCGGTCCAGGAGCTCCCCGAAGACCAGCCGCTCGGTGGGCCGCTGCTCGAAGCGCCGGACGTTGAGCACGCCGGTGGTGATGACCTGTCCCGACTGGATGGCGGTGACCCGGGTCATGGGCAGGAAGATGCGGCGCCGGGTGGCGAGTTCCACGACGAGGCCCAGCAGCCTCGGCGGCCGCTGCCCCACCCGCAGCATGACGACCAGATCGCGCACCCGCCCCACCTGGTCACCCGCGGGGTCGAAGACGGCGACACCGGAGAGGTGCGATACGAAGATCCGGGGGGCGCCCGCTGCCATGGCCGCGGCTCCTTTACGTGCGGGGTGTTTCCTGGTGCCTGTCGCTGTGTCTCTCGCTGTGCCTGTCTGTGTATCCGTCTGTTCCGAATTGCCCGCTCGGGTGGGCTTCAGGCTAGCCCGTCCCGATCGGCGGTGCGTCGGCGGGCGGTCCGGACGGACTGGCTCCGACCTGCCCGCACGTGCCCGGTACCCTGCGGTACGCCGTTCAGGTCTCCCCGCAGAGAGGCAGCTCCACCTGTGACTCCGATTCGCCACGGCCGAAGCCGTAGTGCCGTCCTCGCGAGCGCGATGTGCGCACTGCTCGTGACGGGGACGGTGCTCACCGGCTGCGCGGAGGATCCCAACGAGGGCACCAACGGGGTCGGCAGGCTGCCCGCCGGGAAGATCCAGGCCAAGACCCGCTCGGCCGCCGAGTCCGCCGGGGCGGTCCGGGTGCACGGCAGCGTCGTCAGCGGCGAGAAGACGTACGCGCTCGACATGCGGCTGAAGGACGACGGCGGCCAGGGATCGGTCACCACCGAGGGCACGACCTTCCAGCTGCTGCGCATCGGCGAGCAGCTCTTCGTCAAGGCCGACGCCGGGTTCTGGAGTCACGGTGACGGCCAGGGCGGGAAGGGCGAGGGGGACGCGGCCGCGGCCTCCAAGCTCGGCGGCAAGTTCGTGAAGGTGCCGCAGGGCGACCCGGCGTACAAGAAGTTCAGCGGTTTCACGGACAAGGGTGTCCTCCTCGACGGTCTGCTGACCCTGCACGGCACACTCGCGACGGACGGCCACGAGGAGCAGGCGGGCGTCCGCACCATCCGCATCACCGGCGACAAGGGCTCCGGCGGCACCCTGGAGGTCTCCCTGGAGGGCAAGCCGTATCCGCTGCGCCTGGAGCGGGCAGGCGGCGCGGGCACCCTCACGTTCGCCGCCTGGGGAGAGGACTTCTCCCTCCGGGAGCCGGAGCGCAACGAGACGGTGGACTACGGCAAGCAGCTGCCTACGTCGTAGGCCCGGGACGTCACGTCCGTTTGCGTTTCCTCAGCAGCAGGCGGGGCAGGCCCGCCGGAATCGGCCGGCGGGTGATCGCCGGGGACGGCAGCGGCGGCTCGGACAGGGAGTCGTCGGGCAGGGGTGCCGTCGTCCCGGTCGGTTCCAGGCGCAGCACCCGGCACTCGCGGGCCCAGCGGCCGGTCATGGCCTCGCCGTCGGGCGCGTTCAGCCGTTTGCCCTTGAGCTCGGCGACCGTCGCGTCCCAGGCCTCGGAGCCCGGCGCGAGTTCGGTGACCCGGGCCGTCCAGGAGACCAGCCGGCCTCCCTTGTCCTTGCTGCGGACCGTCACCCGGGCCTCGGCGCCGTCGGCGAGCCCCGGCAGCGGCTGCTCGCCCGGCCCGTCGCCGATCAGGCACGCGGCACCCTCGTGCCACACGTGCCAGAGCGCCCGCGCCGGGCCGTCGGGGCCCTGGACCCAGACGAGGCCGGACTTCTTCGTGGCCTCCTCGATCAGGGCCTGGCCGAGCAGCTCGCTTGTCATGGGCTCCAGCCTATCCAGGCTGCTCACAGCCAGCCGTTCCGCTTCAGTGTGCGGTGGATGCCCAGGCAGATGGCCACGGTGATGCCCATGATCACCGGGTAGCCGTACCGCCAGTGCAGTTCCGGCATGTGGTCGAAGTTCATGCCGTAGACGCCGCACACCATCGTCGGTACGGCGACGATCGCGGCCCACGAGGTGATCTTCCGCATGTCCTCGTTCTGCGCCACGGACGCCTGCGCGAGGTTGGCCTGGAGGATGGAGTTGAGCAGCTCGTCGAAGCCGAGGACCTGCTCCTGGACCCGGGCCAGGTGGTCGGCGACGTCCCGGAAGTACTTCTGGATGTCCGGGTCGATCAGCCGCATCGGCCGCTCGCTCAGCAGTTGCATGGGCCGCAGCAGCGGCGACACCGCCCGCTTGAACTCCAGTACCTCGCGCTTGAGTTGGTAGATCCGGCCGGCGTCCGAACCACGCGGCGAGCCCTTGCGCCCCGGGGAGAACACCTCGGTCTCCACCTCGTCGATGTCGTCCTGCACCGCGTCGGCGACCGCGATGTAGCCGTCCACGACATGGTCGGCGATGGCGTGCAGCACGGCCGAGGGGCCCTTGGCCAGCAGCTCGGGGTCGTCCTGGAGGCGGTGCCTGAGGGCCCGCAGGGACCCCTGCCCGCCGTGCCGGACGGTGATGAAGAAGTCCCGTCCGGTGAAGCACATGACCTCGCCGGACTCGACGACCTCGCTGTTGGCGTCGAGCTGGTCGTGCTCGACGTAGTGGATGGTCTTGAAGACCGTGAAGAGCGAGTCGTCGTAGCGCTCCAGCTTGGGCCGCTGGTGGGCCTGGACGGCGTCCTCCACGGCCAGCGGGTGCAGCCCGAACTCACTGGCGATGCCGGAGAATTCGGCCTCGGTCGGCTCGTGCAGGCCGATCCACACGAAGCCCCCGTCGCGGCGCACCAGGCGCACCGCCTCGTGCGGGGTCAGCGGGGTCTCGGTCTCGACGCGGCGGCCGTCCCGGTAGATGGCGCAGTCGACGACGGCGGTCGCCGTCGCCGGGCTGCGGGTGGCGTCGTACGTGCCACTGTCCTTGCGCAGCGAGACGCGGGACGGACGGACCACGGCGCGCAGGTCGCGAATCATCGACATGGCGGGCTCCTTCGCGGGAGGGCAACGAAAGGCGCCGGCGGCGACGGGTGGAACTACCCGGAATGAGGACGTAGTGACTGCTGATGTTTGGCACGTCCACAAAGCGGGGAGCACCGCACCGTCGCGGTGGCGGGCTTCGTTACTGATTCAGCTACTGAGGCAGATCAGGAAAAACGAAACGAAGCGCTCTTCCGCGGTGAAGCGAGTGCGAGAGGTGGCAGTCGGCCAGAGAGACAGAGCGGCTACATCAGCGGCGGGAGAGCGTGGTGCTACTGCACGGTCGACTTCGATCCATTGCAGCCCCACCTCCTCCGGCCGGTCCCTCGTAAGGGAGTTCCATCGGCGTCGGGGCTTGATCGCGACGCTTCTGCGTGCTGCCCCGAACCAGGGCCAGAGTAGCAGCCGTCAAAACTGTCAAGGTGCTCCTTTGCCCGCTACTGACGAGTTCTATGCTCACCGCATGGCTGATGTTCTTCCTCTGGTCGAGGCCCGGCTGCGTACCGCGCTGGGCGAACCGGACGCGCGCGCGGCAGTGACGTTCCTCGGTACGGACCGCATCGAGGTGCTGCGCTTCCAGGAGGGCGACATCGCCCGCTACGCCACGCTCGGCATGTCCGCGCAGCCCATGACGGAGCCCACGGCGGCGGTCGCCGACCCGGTCAAGGGGCCGCGCGCGGAGCTGGTCCTGTCGGTGCGGGCCGGGCTCGCCGAGACGGACAAGGTGCTCCGCCCGCTCGCCGTTCTCGCCGCGTCTCCGCAGGTGGAAGGGCTGATCGTGGCCCCCGGAGCCTCCCTCGACGTCGGTGAGCCGCTGTGGCCGGGCGCCCCCTTCACCTCGGTCCTGGTCGCCGAACCTGGCGGCCTGGTCGAGGATCTGGAGCTCGACGAACCCCTCGACCCCGTACGGTTCCTGCCGCTGCTGCCGATGACCCCGAACGAGGCCGCCTGGAAGCGGGTGCACGGCGCGCAGGCGCTCCAGGAGCGGTGGCTGAACCAGGGGACGGACCTCCGGGATCCGTCCCGGAAGTCCGTCCCGCTGGAGTGAGGCCTGAGCGAGGTCTGAGTGAGGAACCTCACCAACCCATGGCCGAAAAGCATCAGTTGGCTCAGCCGGCGAAGACGGTGACGCTGTCCTCGGTCGCGTGCTTCGGCTCCAGCTCCTCGGCCTCGTGGGTGAGGGCCTTGCGGCGTACGGCCACGACCGCGGCGCCCAGCACGGCCGTGACGGCCGCCACCACGAACGGGATGTGGAGGTCGGTCCACTCCTCGATCTTCGGTGCGAAGAACGGGGCGGCCGCCGCCGCGAACCAGCGCACGAAGTTGTAGCCCGCGCTCGCCACCGGCCGGGGTGCGTCCGAGACGCCGAGGGCCAGCTCGGTGTAGACGGTGTTGTTCACGCCGATGAAGGCACCGGACAGGATCGTGCAGACGACGGCCGTGGTGTGGTCGCCGTAGCCGAGCACGAGCACGTCGGCCGCGAGCAGCACCAGGGAACCGCCGAGCACCTTCAGCGAGCCGAACCGCTTCTGCAGGCGCGGCGCCACGATCACCGAGAACACGGCGAGCAGCACGCCCCAGGCGAAGAACACCGCACCCGACCGGTACGGGCTCATGTCCAGCACGAACGGGGTGAAGGCCAGCACGGTGAAGAACGTGTAGTTGTAGAAGAACGCCGAGACCGCGGCGGAGGCGAGGCCGCCGTGGCCGAGGGCCTTGATCGGGTCCAGGAGCGAGGTCTTGCGGGCCGGCTTCGGCTGCTCCTTCAGGAACACCGTGATGCACAGGAAGCCGACGGCCATCAGGAAGGCCGTGCCGAAGAACGGGTAGCGCCAGCTGGCGTCACCGAGCAGGGCGCCCAGCAGTGGACCGCAGGCCATGCCGAGGCCGAGGGCCGACTCGTACAGCAGGATCGCCGCCGCGCTGCCGCCCGCCGCCGCTCCGACGATGACCGCGAGGGCCGTCGAGACGAACAGCGCGTTGCCGAGCCCCCAGCCGGCCCGGAATCCGACGAGTTCGCCGACGGATCCGGAGGTGCCCGACAGTCCCGCGAAGACCACGACCAGCGCGAGGCCGAGCAGCAGGGTCTTCTTGCCGCCGATGCGGCTGGAGACGAAGCCGGTGACCAGCATCGCGATCGCGGTGATGAGGAAGTACGAGGTGAACAGCAGGGAGACCTGGCTGGCGGAGGCGTTCAGGCCCGAGGCGATAGACGGCAGGATCGGGTCGACGAGCCCGATGCCCATGAAGGCGACGACCGACGCTCCGGCGGTCGCCCACACGGACTTGGGCTGCTTGAGGAGGCCGCCCGCTCCGGCGTCGAAGGGGTCCATTGCTTGCTCCCTTTCCGAGACGAGGTAGTTGGTATATACACATACTAAGTTAGCCATGCTAACTAATGCAAGCTACATCTAGTGCGCGGGTGAAGGGTTCCGTCCGGTTGGGTGATCGTCCTTGACGCGGCGGGGCGGGGGTAGGACCGTGGGGCCCTATGAGGGGCGAACCCAGTTGCCCGAAGTGCGGTGGCCGGGTCAGGGCTCCCGGCCTCTTCTCCGACTCCTGGCAGTGCGATGTGCACGGCACCGTCCATCCGGTGCAGCCCGTGATACCGCCGAGCGTCGACGCCCTCAACGTCGTGGTGCACCGAACTCAGGTGCCGGTGTGGATGCCCTGGCCGCTGCCGGTCGGCTGGCTGTTCACGGGCGTGGCCTGCGCGGGGGATGACCGCACGGGTGGCCGCGCCACGGCCGTGGCCTGTACGGGGCCCGGGCCGCTCGGCGGGATGGGTGAGCTGATCCTGGTGGCCGAGGAGTTGGGCGTCGGTCTCGGTGCGCGGTACGCGGGCCTGGACGGTCCGGATCCGGGGCCGTCCATGGATGTCGGCAAGCCGGCTCACGCGAAGGTGCTCGCCGCGGGGCGGCCGACGCCGCTGTGGCATGTCTCAGGCGCGCCGGGCGACCGGGCCGTTTTCGCGGGTGAGGCGCTCGGGATGTGGCTGTGGGCGGTGGTCTGGCCTGAGCAGTCGGGGCTGTTGATGTACGACGAGCTGGTGCTGGCGGATGTGCGGGACGCGGGGGCCGAGGTGGAGTTGGTGCCGTGCGGGGCGTTGTCGCCGCGCTTGCTTGAGCCGTAGCGCCCAATGGGTGGGGGGTTCGGGTGCGTCGGCGGCCGCGGGTGGTCTGTGGCCGGTCGCGCCCACGCGGCGGAGCCGCATGTCGACACAGCCCCGCGCCCCTGAAGGGGTGTTGGTGTAGGGGGTGCTTCTGGGGTTCGGGTGTGACATCGGACGTCGAAAGTCCGGTTATCCTTGAGCAGCCCTGTTCGTCCCGTCAGTGTCTGGAGTCCGTGTCGTGCGCATCGATCTGCACACCCACTCCACCGCTTCCGATGGCACGGACACCCCTGCCGAGCTGGTGCGGAAGGCTGCCGCGGCCGGGCTGGACGTCGTCGCGCTCACCGATCACGACACCACTCGCGGGCATGCCGAAGCGATCGGCGCGCTGCCCGAGGAGCTGACGCTGGTCACCGGGGCCGAGCTCTCCTGCCGGCTCGACGGCGTCAGCATGCACATGCTCGCCTACCTCTTCGACGCCGAGGAACCGGCGCTGCTCGCCGAGCGCGAGCTGGTCAGGGACGACCGGGTGCCCCGGGCGCAGGGCATGATCGCCAAGCTTCAGGCGCTGGGCGTGCCCGTGACCTGGGAGCAGGTGGCGCGGATCGCCGGTGACGGGTCCGTCGGGCGTCCGCACGTGGCGACCGCGCTCGTCGAGCTGGGTGTGGTGCCGACCGTGAACGACGCCTTCAGCCAGGACTGGCTGGCCGACGGCGGCCGGGCCTACGTCGAGAAGCACGAGACCGACCCCTTCGAGGCGATCCGGCTGGTCAAGGGCGCGGGCGGGGTCGCGGTGTTCGCGCATCCCGCGGCGAGCAAGCGGGGGCGTACGGTGCCGGAGGCCGCGATCGCCGAGATGGCCGCGGCCGGTCTTGACGGCGTCGAGGTCGATCACATGGAGCATGACGCGGACACGCGGGCGCGGCTGCGGGGGCTGGCGAAGGAGCTGGGGCTCCTGGTGACCGGGTCCTCGGACTATCACGGCAGCCGGAAGACGTGTGTGCTCGGGGAGTACACGACGGATCCCGAGGTGTACGGGGAGATCACCCGGCGGGCCTTCGGGGCGTTTCCGGTGCCGGGGGCCGGCGGAGCCGTCTGAGGTTTCCGTCCTGTAGGTCCGTTCTCAGGCACTCGGCGTCGTCCGCCGCGCGCTTCACCAACCCCGCAAGGCCATCACACCCATGTTCGAAATCGCCGTCTTCGGCTCTCTCTTCCTGACCCTCTTCGTCATCATGGATCCTCCCGGGATCACCCCGATCTTCCTCGCGCTCACCGCCGGCCGGCCGGCCAAGGTGCAGAAGCGGATGGCCTTTCAGGCCGTCTGTGTCGCCGGTGGTGTGATCACCGTGTTCGGGCTGCTCGGGCACCAGATCCTCGACTATCTGCATGTCTCCGTGCCCGCGTTGATGATCGCGGGTGGGCTGCTGCTTCTGCTGATCGCGCTCGATCTGCTCACCGGGAAGACCGATGAGCCGAAGCAGACCAAGGACGTCAACGTCGCCCTCGTGCCGCTGGGCATGCCGCTGCTGGCCGGGCCGGGGGCGATCGTGTCGGTCATCCTCGCCGTGCAGAAGGCGCACAGTGCCGCCGCGCAGGTGTCCGTGTGGGCGGCGATCCTCGCCATCCATGTCGTGCTGTGGCTGGTGATGCGCTACTCGCTGGTGATCATCCGGATCATCAAGGACGGCGGTGTGGTCCTGGTGACGCGGCTCGCGGGCATGATGCTCTCCGCGATCGCCGTGCAGCAGATCATCAACGGCGTCACGCAGGTGATCCAGGGAAGCTGACGGGGCGGCGCGTCAGCTCCGGCCGAGCACCGCGCCGATCGCACCGGCCGCTCCCGCGTGGGCGAGATACTCGTCGATCTTGTGCGCACGGTCGCGGCCGTTGGAGACGGCGAGCTGGGTGAGCTTGCCCCAGCGCTCGTCCTCCAGAGGGCAGCCGATGGCCACCCCGTCGGTGGGACACCAGACGTTGACCCAGTCACGCACCCGGGGCGGCCGGTGCGGGCCGTGGGCGAGGAGCCGTTCGTTGACGCCGTCCAGGCCGAGCGGGCTGCCCGCGGTGACGAGCAGGACCGGGTCGAGGCCCTCCGGGAGCCGGGTCAGCAGGTCAAGTCCTACGACCGTGCCCAGGCTGTGCGTGACCAGCACCAGTTCGCCGGTGGCGGGCATGGTCTCCATGACGCTGTCCAGCACGGACTGCCGTACGGCGCTGTCGCCGAGGTACAGGTCGACGTCCCGCAGGAACCTCGCGATGGTCCACTCGTCCACGTCGGACCGTGCGGCCAGCCAGCTGAGCGGCCGGTGCAGTGCCCCGACCAGGCCCGCCCCGAAGCCCTCCGTGGTCGCCGGACCGTTCTGAGGCATGCCGGCCCGGGTGGCCGCCTCGTAGAGCAGTCGCTCGTAGGAGCCGGTGGGCGATTCCGCGGCGAAGACCTCGGCGGCAGCGGCGGCGCTGACGTCGTCCAGGCCGATGGTCTCGGCCGTGCTCTCCCTGCCGCTCACGAGGCTGTGCAGTCTCGTGCCGTAGAACGGGAACCACACGTCCTCGGGGTCGACCGGGGGCAGGGACGCGAGGGTGAGTCCGCGGTTCAGGCCCGCCGTCCACACCACGCGCAGGTCCTGGGGATCCTTGCCGTGCTGGTCCCTGCCGTGCAGGAAGACCAGGTGGCGGCGGCCGCCGAAGGCGCTGCTCCGGGCCGGGCGTCCGGCCTTGGGCCGGTGGGCATCCGTCCCGCTCTCGGTTGCCGGAGTGAGGGAGGCCGGCGGGGGCGTGACGCCGGGCACCTCCGGCGAAGGGAGCGGGGCCGTGCTCTGGTCCAGGCCCGAGTCCGGGCCCATCTCGGTCAGCAGGGCGCGGGGCCCGGGGGCGAGGTCCAGCCGGGCCAGGTGCTTGAGGACCGAGCTGATGCGGACGCCCTCGTTGGCGACCCACTCGATCGCGTCGTCGCCGTCGCCCTGGTGCCAGGGCTGTCCGTCCTTCCGCAGGACGCGGCCCTGGTCGTCCTTCTTCGGCACACCGCTGTGGTGCAGGGCCACGACCTCCCACTGGTCGTTGAAGACGGGGGAGCCGGAGTTGCCGGGGCGGGTGTCGGTTCGGTAGTGGACGAAGTCGTCGAGCCGCACCAGCACCGCGTTGTCGCGCAGCACGATCTCCTTGAGGCGCCCGTCCGGGTGGCCGATGACGTTCACCTTCTCGCCGAGCACCAGCTTGCCGAGCTGCACGCTGAGCCGGTTCCAGCCGAAGATCTCGCCCGGCGGGCGGCCGTCCGGGGCGGGCGTGACCGCGACCAGGGCGAAGTCCAGGCGTCGGTCCGCGGCGAAGAAGGCCCCCGGGTCGAGTTCCATGCGGACGGCGGCGTCGGGGACGTTGTCGACGGTGACCTGGGCGTTGAACTCGGCGAAGCACCGGCGGGCGAAGCCCTCGTCGGGCAGCACGTGGTGGTTGGTCATCATCAGCCGCGGCGACACCAGGAAACCGGTGCCGTGCGGAAGCTCACGGCCGTCGCGGCGCAGGGTGATCCGGGCCACCGAGGCCCCGGCCCTGACTCCGCGCGGCAGGAAGCTCCAGGCCTGGAGCTCGTTGGACAGGTCGATGATGCGTTCGTTGGCGTCGGGCAGGTCCATGGCCTCGCCGTGGATGTCCGCCACGACCGCCGAGGGCGACAGACCGCCCCGCTCGAGGATCCGGTCGGCGCGGACGGCGAGCGCGTCAGGGGAGTCCGGGAACCGCACTCCGGCCGCCAGTCTGCCCTCGACCCGTTCCCGCTCCGCGGTGGAGTCCTCGTACCGGCGCGCGGCCTCATCCGTGGCCTGTTTGTGCAGCTCCCCGTTCGACCGGCCCGTCACGGACATGTGCCACACCGTCCTGTTCGCTCTCGCTGGGCCCCTCAGCCCAGTACGCCCCCGGGCACCGCGGTCCGCAACAGCGGAGCCCCCGCACGGCCGATGCCGGGCGGGGGCTCCGAAGTGGGGGAGAGCTGCGCGCGTTATGAGGCCGCGGTCCCGGCCGGGCGGATCCAGAGGCGCTGCCCGGTGGCGGCGGCCTGCTGAACGATCCGGTTGACGGAGGCGGCGTCCACGACGGTCGTGTCCACGGGCGTGCCGTCGACATCGTCGAGGTGCATGATTTCGAAGCGCAAGGGCTTCTCCCTTCGTCTGGTCATCCTCCTGAGGAGAACTACTCGGTGTGGCGGCCCACGAGGCTTCGGTGCCCGGTGTTCCATATGAGTCAACAGGACTGCATGGTTCAAACATTCCCTACGCTAAGGAAATTTTTCGAACGGCTAATTACCGAGCCGTAAGAGTGTCGTTACGAGTGTCGTTACGAGACCGACCGGGACCATTTGTGTTCGCAGTGTGACCGCCGGGACAATAGAGGCGATGAACGACGACCTCGCGGCCCTGAGCGCCCGCATCGACCACACCAACGAGCTGCTCCAGCGCATGCTCGCCGAGGTGGCGAAGACACCCTCGACCCATGCGATCTTCGTCGATGCCGGGTACCTCTACGCGGCCGCGGGACGGCTCGTCGCCGGCACGGAGGACCGCCGCGCCTTCGATCTGGACGCCGAGGGCCTGATCGACGCGCTCATCGACAAGGCCCGCACGATCTTCGCGGACAGCAGGCTGCTGCGGGTCTACTGGTACGACGGCGCCCGCCGCCGCATCCACACGGCGGAGCAGCAGACCATCGCGGAGCTGCCGGACGTCAAGGTGCGACTGGGCAACCTGAACGCCAACAACCAGCAGAAGGGCGTCGACTCGCTCATCCGCTCCGACCTGGAGTCACTCGCCCGGCACCGCGCCATCAGCGACGCGGCCCTGCTCGGCGGCGACGAGGACCTGGTGTCGGCGGTGGAGGCGGCACAGGGCTACGGCGCCCGGGTCCACCTGTGGGGCATCGAGGCGCCGGAGGGCCGCAACCAGGCGGAACCCCTGCTGTGGGAAGTCGACAGCCAGCGCACGCTCGACCTCGACTTCTTCAAGCCGTACGTCTCCCGCCGCACGACCGCCCCCTACGAGGCGACCACGGGCCGGCCGACCCGCGAGGACGTGCGGTTCGTGGGGGCCCAGATCGCGGCGAAGTGGCTGGCGGCACGCGGCCGGGAGACGCTGGGGGAGCTGCTGCACGGGCACCCCTATCTGCCCGGTTCGGTCGACCAGGACCTGCTCGTGGAGGCGGAGGGCCTGCTGCAGTACTCGCTCCGCGGGCAAGCCGACCTGCGGCGCGCCCTGCGGGACGGCTTCTGGGAGCATCTGCGGGCGCAGTACTAGCCCCATTGGGCGCTGTTCCTCTCGGCGCTGTCCCAGAAGTCGGCGAGGGCGGCGGCCATCGGCAGGGGCCGGTCGGCGTTGGGGGAGTGCTCGGCTCCCGCGACGACCGTGCGGTGCGCGTTCAGCCGCAGGGCCATGTCGTCGAGGATCGCCACCGGCCAGGTGTCGTCGCGCGCGCCCGACAGGACGTGGAACGGCAGCGGTACGGCGGCGAGTTCGGCGACGCGGTCCGGCTCGGTGCACAACTGGTGGCCGGTCGCGCGCAGCTGGGCGGGCCTGTTGCCCAGCCAGCGCCTGCGCAACTGCTCCTGGTCGCCGATGCCGCGGGCGGGCCCGCCGACCTCCTCCGGCGGCCCCATGGCCTGGATCGCCCCCCACACCTCCTCCATCGACATGACGGCGAGCGCGTCCCGCAGCAGCTTCACGCGCTGCTGCTGGGAGACGGAGATCTCCGCCGGTCCGGACGAGACCAGGGTGAGGGAGAGGAAGGGGGTGTGGTCGAGCAGCACGGCCGCACGCGCGATCTGCCCGCCGAGCGAGTGCCCGACGAGGTGCAGGGGAACGCCGACCGCCTCGGCCTGCGCGAGCACGTCCCGGGCCAGTTCCCGCTGGGCGTAGGCGGATTCGTCGGCCACCGGCCCGTCCGACTCGTGCTGGCCCCGTCCGTCCACGGCGACGAGCCGGTACCCGCGCCGTACGAGCGGCTCGTGGAGCAGGCTGAAGTCCTCCTTGCTCCCGGTGAATCCGGGCAGCATCAGGACGATTCCCCTGACCTCCGCGCTCGCTTCCGGCGACGAGTCGACGACGGCGAACTCACCCCGGGCCGTGCTCAGGGAGTACGCACGGGCGCCGGGGGGCGGGGTGAAGATGGCTTGCCTGCTCACGGGGTGAGGGTAGCGGGTGGGGTGCGCTCTCCGGTGGGTGGAGGGCGGACCCGTGAACGCCGACGGCCCGGCCCCACCTGGGTGGGACCGGGCCGTCGGGCGGAGTGTCAGCCCTCCGTGGGCTCCGCGGTGGCCGTGGCCTTGCGGGTGCGGCGGGCCTTGGGCTTCGCCTCGGCCCCGCCCTCGGCGGTCGCCGTGGCGGCAGCGGCCGTCTTCCGCGTGCGGCGCGGCTTGGCCTCGACGGCCTCGGGCTCCTGAGCCGTCTGGGCCGGGATCCCGGCGGTGACGGTCTCGACTGCCTCGGCGGCCTTGCGGGTGCGGCGGCGCGGCTTGGCCTCCGTGCCCTCGGCCGTGTCGACGGCGGTCTCGGCCGCCGCCGTGGTCTTCCGCGTCCGGCGCGGCTTGGCCTCGGCGGCTTCGCCCTCCGGAGCCGCCGCTGCGGTCTTCCGCGTGCGGCGCGGCTTCGCCTCGGTCGCCTCGGCCGTGTCGACGCCCGCCTCGGCCTTGGGTGCCGCCTTGCGGGCACGGCGCGGCTTGGCCTCGACTGCCTCGGGCTCCTGAGCCGTCTGGGCCGGGATCCCGGCGGTGACGGTCTCGACTGCCTCGGCGGCCTTGCGGGTGCGGCGGCGCGGCTTGGCCTCCGTGCCCTCGGCCGTGTCGACGGCGGCTTCGGCCGCTGCTGCGGTCTTCCGCGTGCGACGGGGCTTGGTTTCCGTCGCCTCGGCCGTGTCGACGCCGGTCTCGGCCGTGGCCGCGGCCTTGCGCGTCCGGCGCGGCTTGGCCTCCGTGCCTTCGGCTGCGTCGACGGCGGCTTCGGCCGTGGCTGCGGTCTTCCGCGTGCGGCGCGGCGGCTTGGCTTCCGTGGCCTCCGCCGTGTCGACGGCGGCTTCGGCCGCTGCTGCGGCCTTGCGCGTGCGACGGGGCTTGGTCTCCGTGGCCTCGGCCACATCGACGGCGCCTTCCGCCGCTGCCGTCGCCTTGCGCGTACGCCTCGGCTTCGCCTCGGCGGCCTCGGCCGTGTCCACTGCCGTTTCGGCTGTGGCCGCGGCCTTGCGGGTGCGGCGCGGCTTGGGCTCCGTGGTCCCGGCCTGCTCGGCGGGGGCCTCGGCCTTCGCCGTGGTCTTGCGGGTGCGGCGCGGCTTCGTCTCCGCCGGCTCCGCGACGGACGCGGTGGTCCCCTCGGCCGTGTCGACCGCCTGCTCCGCAGCGGACGCCGCCGTGCTCTTGCGGGTGCGGCGACGCGGCGTGGTGGCGGAGGCCTCGGGCTGCGCGGACACCGGGGCATCGTCCGCGACGGCCGCGGACTGCGTGGCCGACGGCGTCACCGCGGCCTCGGTCTCCGCCACCGGCGTCTCCACCGGCGTCTCCGACCGGCGCGTACGGCGTCGGCGCGGCTTCGCCGCCTCGGGCGTCTCCGTGTTCGTGCCCTCCGCCGTCGCCACGGCGTCAGCCGCCCGCTCGGACGGAGCGGACTCGACGGCCGTCACCGGCGCCGACTCGGCCCGGGCACCACCGCGGGTGCGTCGGCGGCGACGCGGGGTGCGCGGAGCCGTGACGGCGTCCGCCTCGGCGGTGCCGCCGGCGGCCGCGGTGTCCGGTGCGCCGGTGCCGGCGGACTCGGGTGCCGAGCCCAGCGGCGTTCCGCCGCGCGTACGGCGGCGGCGTCGCGGTGTGCGCTCGGAACGCTCGCGCTCGGCCGTCCGGGACTCGTCCCGGCCGCCGCGGCCGTTCCGGCCCCCGCGTCCGCGCGGCGCCCGGCCGCCCGGCTCGCCCAGGTCCTCGAGCTCCTCGGCGTCCAGCCCGGCGCGCGTACGCTCCGAGCGCGGCAGGACGCCCTTGGTGCCCTCGGGGATACCGAGGTCGGAGAAGAGATGCGGGGACGTGGAGTACGTCTCCGGCGGGTCGTTGAAGCCCAGCTCCAGCGCCTTGTTGATCAGCTGCCAGCGCGGGATGTCGTCCCAGTCGACGAGCGTGATCGCCGTACCCTTCGCGCCCGCGCGGCCCGTACGGCCGATGCGGTGCAGGTACGTCTTCTCCTCTTCCGGCGACTGGTAGTTGATGACGTGGGTCACGCCCTCGACGTCGATGCCGCGGGCGGCGACGTCGGTGCAGACGAGCACGTCCACCTTGCCGTTGCGGAAGGCGCGCAGGGCCTGTTCGCGGGCGCCCTGGCCGAGGTCGCCGTGGACCGCGCCGGAGGCGAAGCCGCGCTGCTTCAGCTGGTCGGCGAGATCCGCCGCCGTCCGCTTCGTCCGGCAGAAGACCATCGCCAGCCCGCGGCCGTCGGCCTGCAGGATGCGCGAGACCATCTCCGGCTTGTCCATGTTGTGCGCGCGGTAGATGAACTGCTTGGTGTTCGCGACCGTCGCGCCCGCGTCGTCCGGCGCCGTGGCGCGGATGTGCGTGGGCTGCGACATGTAGCGGCGGGCCAGGCCGATGACCGCGCCCGGCATGGTCGCCGAGAACAGCATCGTCTGGCGCCGGACCGGAAGCATGTTGATGATCTTCTCGACGTCGGGCAGGAAGCCCAGGTCGAGCATCTCGTCGGCCTCGTCGAGGACCAGGCACTTGACGTGCTTCAGGTTCAGCTTCTTCTGCCCGGCGAGGTCGAGCAGCCGGCCCGGGGTGCCGATGACCACATCGACGCCCTTCTTCAGGGCCTCGACCTGGGGCTCGTAGGCCCGGCCGCCGTAGATCGCCGTCACGCGCACGTTGCGGGCCTTGCCGGCCGTCAGGAGGTCGTTGGTCACCTGCTGGCACAGCTCGCGCGTGGGGACGACGACGAGGGCCTGCGGGGTGTCGGTGAGGTCCTCGGGCTTGGCGCGTCCGGCCTCGACATCGGCGGGAACGGTGACGCGCTCGAGGAGCGGGAGGCCGAAGCCCAGCGTCTTGCCGGTGCCGGTCTTGGCCTGGCCGATGACGTCCGTGCCCGTGAGGGCCACGGGCAGCGTCAGCTCCTGGATGGGGAAGGGGGTGGTGATGCCGACGGCCTCAAGGGCCTCGGCTGTCTCGGGAAGGATTCCGAGCTCTCGGAACGTCGTAGTCAGGGTGCTGCCTCTTCTGTGTGGGGCGGTGCGAGGCGAGCGCGGGGGTCGTGTACGGACCGTGCCGGGGACGTCGGCGGCCTTGCGGCGGTGCCGTTGGGCACGGGACCACTGTCGACGCTCTAGCGCTCGTACCGCTGAGGGTGTCCCTCCGGGCTCCGTACGCACAGTGCCATACGGACGCGGAGGTCTGTCGGGTCGGAGCCGATCGGGCCACCGACCGGGCATCCTCATACGTGCGGCCTGTCGAGGTACGTCGAAGTACCAGCAGGCGCATTACCACCATACCCCGGATTCCCGCACATGCGATGGCCGATTTGGTCACGTAGCCGTTGTCACAGTGATTGACCAGGGCCTTACGCCCCCTGGCGGGCGGGTTATTGTGCGCTTCATGACGAGCTCTGACAAGCCTGAGAACGCCTCGGACACCACCGCCACCCCGGCCGAGCACACCGGTGTCGCCGCCCGGGACTGGGCGACGGCCTCCGCCGACCCGCAGTACCGCGCCGCTGTCGTGGACCTGCTCGGCGCGCTCGCCTACGGGGAGCTGGCGGCGTTCGAGCGGCTCGCGGAGGACGCCAAGCTGGCACCGACGCTGGCGGACAAGGCGGAGCTGGCGAAGATGGCGTCGGCCGAGTTCCACCACTTCGAGAGGCTGCGCGACCGGCTCGCCGAGATCGGGGAGGAGCCGACGCGGGCGATGCAGCCCTTCGTCGGCGCCTACGACGGATTCCACAAGCAGACGGCCCCCTCGGACTGGCTGGAGGGGCTCGTCAAGGCGTACGTCGGCGACTCCATCGCCAGCGACTTCTACCGGGAGGTCGCCGCCCGCCTGGACTCCGACTCCCGCGACCTGGTGCTGGCCGTCCTCGACGACACCGGCCACGGCGGCTTCGCCGTGGAGAAGGTGCGTGCCGCCATCGACGCCGATCCGCGGGTGGGCGGCCGGCTCGCGCTGTGGGCGCGGCGGCTGATGGGCGAGGCCCTGTCGCAGTCCCAGCGGGTCGTCGCCGACCGGGACGCGCTGTCGACCATGCTCGTGGGCGGTGTCGCGGACGGCTTCGACCTCGCCGAGGTCGGCAAGATGTTCTCCCGGATCACCGAGGCCCACACCAAGCGGATGGCCGCGCTGGGACTGGCCGCGTAGCCGTTCCGCCAGGGTTCCGCGGGGCTGTGGGGAGGCTGCGGGCCGCCGGTGGCTGGTCGCGCGGTTCCCCGCGCCCCTTCAGGGCGTTGTCCGCGCCTCTGAGGGCTGCTCCGGCTACGCCGTGGCTGATCGTCGGCGCAGGTGGCGGCCCGCCGGGCGCAGCAGCAGCGACAGCGAGGCCACCGAGACGATCACCGCGCCGAGCAGGACCAGCAGCAGATGCCCGGCCTCCAGCGCGCTGTGCATGACGAAGGCTCCGAAGAGGGCTCCGGCGACACCGGTCGACAGGACCAGGGGGCGGGCCGGGAGCCTGTGTGACAGGCGTTGCGCGGCCGCCCAGGCCAGAGCCAGACCGAGGATCGCGGAGCTCAACGCTTCCAGGAGCATGTCGGGGTCCCTCCCACATGGCCGGCCTACCCAAATCGGTCGTAGCCCGTCTTACCCCTGACCTGCGGAATCCAATCCCTTTCTGTGGGTGCTCTGTGCTCCATCCGTGGAGGAACCCAGGTGCCGCACGGGGACCCGTGGAACGCGGACGGGGGGGGGGGGGGGGGGGGGGGGGGGGGCCCCCCCCCTCCCCCCCCCCCCCCCCCCCCCCCCCCCCCCACCACACCCACCCCCCCCCCCCCCCCCCCCCCCCCCCCCCCCCC
>NZ_JBVJBP010000011.1:13312-274013 GCF_055589465.1 Streptomyces sp. NPDC041940 | reverse complement strand
CCCCCCCCCCCCCCCCCCCCCCCCCCCCCCCCCCCCCCCCCCCCCCCCCCCCCCCCCCCCCCCCCCCCCCCCCCCCCCCCCCCCCCCCCCCGCCGGATGCCGTCAGGGCCCGCCCGGCGACCAGGGCGCGAGCACGAGCATCGTGACGTCGTCCCGTATGTCCGGGCAGTGCCGGACGAGGTCGTCCCACACCCGCTCGGCGAGCGCCGCCGGCTCCTCCTCGGCGAAGCCCGGCAGCCGCTCGGCCAGCGGGTAGAAGACCCCGTCGGCGTCCCTGGCCTCGGTGACCCCGTCGGACGCGAGGAAGAGCCGGTCACCGGCGCGCAGCCGCACCGAGACGACCCGGGGCGACGTCGCCTCGGCGAGGCCGAGACCGAGCGGTGTGCACGGCTCGATGTCCAGCTCGACGGCACGCCCGTCGCGCAGCAGCAGCGGCCCGGACTGCCCGCAGGCCACGATCCGCACCACACGGGCGTCGGCGGAGAAGCCGAGCAGCACCGCCGTCGCGAACAACTCGGCGTGCGGCTCGCCCGCCGAGTCCGCCACCAGCCTCCGGTCGAGCCGGGCCGCCACCGCCTCCGGATCCGCCTGGTCCAGCACCGCCTCCCGGAACGCCCCCAGCAGCGACGCGACCGTGGCGACGGCCGACAGACCGTGTCCCTGGACATCGCCCATGACCGCCCGTACGCCGTAGGGGCCCGCCCGTACGTCGAAGAAGTCGCCCCCGACCAGCGTCCCGCTCTGCGCGGCCCGGTACAGCCCCGCGCACCGCACCGGCCCGACCCGTTCCCGCAGCGGCGGCACGACGGCCTGCTGCGCGGCCTCGGCGACAGCCCGTTCCGTGACCAGCTGGGCGTCCCGCCTGCTGCGGACGAACGACAGCAGCACACTCAGTACCGCCACGAAGCACACGGTCAGTAAATCGGTGCTGCCGGGGTCGTTCAGGCTGAACACCGGGATGGTCAGCACGACCACCACCAGCGCGCCCAGCACCGCCGTCGCCAACGGTCCGTGCGCGAGCACGGCCAATGGCGGGATGGCGCCCAGCAGGAAGCCGATGTCGAGCGGCTCCGGACTGATCAGCTCCGCCGCGCACACGCCCGCCAGTAGCGCCGACGGCAGCACCCGAGCCCAGCCCGGCGGGGGCGCGCCGCGCAGCCAGCCGCGCCGGTCCCGGTCCCGGCGCGGCAGCCGGCCACGCACACTGCTCACACCACCACGCTGCTACGCCCGCCCGGGCGCCGCACGCCGGGCTCAGTGGACGGCGAGGCCGCAGGACCACCTGAGCCGGGCCGGAAATTCGATGGACGCCGCGCCCGGCGGTCCCGTAGCGTCTGGCACGCCACGCCCCGAGGCCCGTGGAAGGAGGGCAGTGCCGTGCAGTTCACAACGTTCCAGCGCTCCCTGCCCGTCGTCCCCGGCGTGTCTCGACCGGCATGACGGGAGCGCTCTCCGCAGCATGTCTCCCGAAGGAATTCCATGACTGACGTTGTCATCCGCGCGCTCGACGCGAGCGACGCCGATCTCTTCGACACCCTGCCCGACCCGCTGGGCGCCCGCGAGGGCCACCAGCGGACCCTGCACCGCCCCGACTGGAAGCGAGTGGCCCTGCGCGACGGCGAGGTCGTCGCCCGCGGCGCCTGGTGGGGCGGCCCCGACGACACCGAACCCGTCAACGTCAACTGGTTCGACGTCGCGGAGGGCGAGGAGGAAGCAGGCGCCGCACTCCTGCGCTCCGCGCCCTGGCAGGTGGAACTCGAACTGAACCTGCCCCCCGGCTGGCGCGACACCCCGGCCCTGCGCACCGCCGCCGAGACCCGCTTCACCGCCGCGCGGAAGGCCGGCTACGACCTCCTGGTCGAACGCCTGCTGTACCGATGGACCCCCGGGCACGGCCTGCCCGAACGGCCCGGGCGCCTGGTGTTCCGGGCCGAACCGGACGACGCGGTGTTCTTCGACGCGCTGCGCCGTATCCACTCCGTCACCCTGGACGCCCACGCGCTGAAGGCCATCGAGGAGGGCGGACTCGACCGGGCGGCCCAGGAGGAACTCGACTTCTTCCACTGGTGCCCCTCGCCGCGCGAGTGGTGGCAGGTCGCGTACACACCGGAGGGCGAGCCGGCGGGCATCCACATCCCGGCCCACAACCCGTCGGGCCCGTGCGTCGGCTTCATCGGCGTCCTGCCGGACCAGCGAGGCCGCGGCTACGCCTACGACCTCCTGGTCGAGTGCACCCGCTTCCTCGTCGAACAGGGCGCGGAGTTCGTCGCCGCCGCCACGGACCAGGGCAACTTCCCCATGGCCGCGAACTTCGCCAAGGCCGGCTTCCCGGTGGTCAAGGAACGGCTCAACTTCCACCCGGTGTAGAGCAGGTGTGCGGCGGCGACGCGGACTGGCGCGCGCCGCCGTTCAGCAGGGCTTCGGCCGCCGTGAGGATCTCCGTGACACGGAGGCCGAACGCCGCGTCGCACGCGTGCGGACGGCCGGTACGGGCCGCGGTGAGCAGGGCGTCCGCGGCCCGCATCAGGGCGGGGACCGCTCCGTCGGAGCTCTCCGGCAGAACCGCGACCCCGGCCTCTCCCCGCACCTCCAGCGCGGCGCCGGCCGCGGCGGGGGGTGCCGTCAGGCTCAGGGTGAGCGTGCTCGACGCGCCACCGGAGTGGTCGAGGACGACATGCACCGTGTCCCCGGGACCGTACGCGGCCGCCGTCACACGCCGCACGTCACCGAGGACCGGCAGCAGCACGGACAGGGCGTGCGGCCCGACGTCCCACAGGGCGCCCTTCTCCCGCCGCCAGGGCGTCGCGAAGGGGCTCTCGCTGGTGAACACCGCCCCGAGCCACTGCGCCCACCCCGTGAACCAGCCCGGGACGCCCGCCTGCTCGGCGATCCACGCCTGCGGCTCGGGCTGGAAGCGGGTCGTGAAGAACACGACCGAGGCGACCCCCGCCTCCTCCACGGCCTCGACCACGGCCCGCCCCTGCTCCACCGTCGGCGCGAGAGGCTTGTCGAGCAGCAGATGGCACCCGGCCCGCGCCGCACGCGCGGCGAGTTCGGCCTGCACCTGGGGAGGCAGTGCCACGGCGACCGCGTCCACGTCGCCGAACAGTTGGTCGACGTCGTCGTACACTGGCACGCCGTGCCGCTCGGCCAGCTCCTTCGCGGCCTCGGGGCGGCGCCCCCACACCCCGGCGAAGTCCAGCTTCTCGTGCCGGCTCAGTGCGGGTGCGTGGGCCATCTGCGCCCACGGTCCGGTGCCCAGCAGTCCTATCCGCATACCGCCGCCTCTCCACGGTGCCTGAACGAAGAGAGTGCCACACGAAAGGGACGTGCGACCGGGGTGGCCGCACAACAAGAAAGGCAAGGAGCCGTCTCCTTGCCACTCTCAACTTATAGCGCACAGGGGGTCTTGCGGCAAGGCCCCCATGATGCCGCAAACTGTCCGGCCTAAGCCCAGGACCTGCGGAAACGGGAGCATCACGTGACCCCCCTGACCATGAGCGCGTTCGATCTTCCCGACCGGCTCTCCCACAAGTCCGACCCTGCGCTGATCGCCGGGGACGAGCGGCACTTCGCCGCCGTCGCCGCGTGCCTTGAGCAGTCGATCGCCGAACTGTCCGGCCGGCTGGCGGCCGAGCGCAGGGCACCCGGCGGCATGGGCCGGCAGGCGATGGACCGGGACGCGGAGATCCACCGGCTGACCACCCGTCTGCGCACACTGCGCCGCTTCGGACTGGACCTGTGCCTCGGGCACATGGTCGGCGCCGACGACTCCGAGCCCGTGTACGTGGGACGACTCGGTCTCACGGACGGCGAGGGGCGCCGGCTCCTGGTCGACTGGCGTTCCCCCGCCGCCGAGCCGTTCTTCGGCGCCACCCACGCCGACCCCATGGGCCTGGCGAGCCGCCGCAGATACCGCTGGACCGGCGGCCGGATCGGCGACTACTGGGACGAGGTGTTCACCGCGGACCGCATCTCCGGGCACGCCGCGCTCGACGACCAGTCCGCCTTCATCGCCAGCCTGGGCACCGACCGCTCGCCCCGGATGCGGGACGTGCTCGGCACCATCCAGGCCGACCAGGACGCCATCATCCGCGCGGGCTCCCGCGGTGCCCTCGTCGTCGACGGCGGCCCGGGCACCGGCAAGACCGTCGTCGCCCTGCACCGCTCCGCCTACCTCCTCTACTCCGACCCGCGCCTCGGGCGGCACCGCCGGGGCAGCGTGCTCTTCGTCGGCCCGCACCGGCCCTACCTGTCCTACGTCTCCGACGTCCTGCCCGGCCTCGGCGAGGAGGGCGTGCAGACCTGCGTCCTGCGGGATCTCGTCGACGAGGGAGCCACGGCCGGGACCGAGGCCGACCCGGACGTGGCCCGCCTGAAGTCGTCCGCGGACATGGTGCGGGCCATCGAGAAGGCCGTGGCGTTCTACGAGGAGCCGCCCACCGAGCCGATGACGGTCACGACCCACTGGTCCGACGTCCACCTCGGCGCCCGCGACTGGGCCGTGGCCTTCGCGGCGGCGGAACCCGGCACCCCGCACAACGAGGCCCGCGAGCAGGTCTGGGAGGAACTGCTCACGATCCTCCAGGACAAGCACGGCGGCGACATGCCGGCCGACCTGCTGCGCAAGTCACTGTCGCGGAACAGGGAACTGCTCACGGCCTTCAACCGCGCCTGGCCACTGCTCGAAGCGACCGACCTCGTGTCGGACCTGTGGTCGGTGCCTGCCTATCTGCGGATGTGCGCGCCCTGGCTCAGCAGGGACGAGGTCCGGGCACTGCAGCGCGCGGAGGCCCAGGCCTGGACCGTGTCCGACCTGCCGATCCTGGACGCCGCACGGCAGCGGCTCGGCGACCCGGAGGCGGCCCGGCGCAAGCGCCGGAACAAGGCCGTCCTCGCCGGCCAGCGCGAGCAGATGGCGCGGGTCGTCGACAACCTGATCGAGGCCACGGCCAACTCGGGCGCCGACGGTGACGAGGGCGAAGGCCTGGTGTCCATGCTGCGCGGCGAGGACGCCCAGGTCAGCCTGGTCAACGAGGCCGAACTGACCACCATCGAACCGGACGTGCTCACCGGCCCCTTCGCCCACATCGTCGTGGACGAGGCCCAGGAACTGACCGACGCGGAATGGCAGATGCTGCTCCTGCGCTGCCCGTCCCGGAGCTTCACCATCGTCGGGGACCGCGCCCAGGCCCGGCACGGCTTCACGGAGTCGTGGCGGGAACGGCTGGAGCGGGTCGGGTTCGACCGGCTCGACCTCGCCTCGCTGAGCATCAACTACCGCACGCCGGAGGAGATCATGACGGAGGCCGAACCGGTCATCCGCACCGTGCTCCCGGACGCCAACGTGCCGACCTCCATCCGCAGCGGCGGCGTCCCCGTCGTCCACGGAGCCACCGCGGAGCTGAGCTCGGTCCTCGACACCTGGCTGGCCGCCCATGCCGACGGGATCGCCTGTGTCATCGGCGATCCCGCGTTCCGGCCCACCTCGTCCCGCGTCCGTTCGCTGACCCCCGAACTGTCGAAGGGGCTGGAGTTCGACCTGGTCGTCCTCGTCGACCCGGAGGACTTCGGCACGGGCGTCGAAGGAGCGGTCGACCGCTATGTCGCGATGACCAGGGCCACCCGGCAGCTCGTCGTCCTCACGACCCCGCCAGCTCCTTCCGGATGCGGTTCAGCATGAACGCCGACGACTCCCGGGCCCGCTCCTCCCAGGCGAAGACACAGGCCGTGGCGACACCGTCGAAGCCCAGCTCGCGCAGGGTGCCGAAGAAGGTGTCCCAGTCGACCTCGCCCTGACCGATGTCGAGGTGCTGATGGATCCGGGCCGGTGTGCCCGGCGGGTTGAGGATGTAGCGCAGTCCGCCGCCCCCCTTGTGGTTGAAGGAGTCCGCGATGTGCACGTGCTGGAGCTTGTCCCCCGCGTAGCGCATCATCGCCGCGATGTCCGCCGTCGGGGAGGAGCCCGACAGATGGAAGGTGTGCGGGGCGCAGTACAGGTAGTTCACCCACGGCTTGTTGATCGCTCGGACGAGATCGACGGCCGGGGTGTTCTCCTCGCAGAAGTCGTCCGGGTGGGCTTCCAGGTTCAGAGCGATGCCTTCGCGCTCGAACACCGGCAGCAGTTCCTCCAGCGAGCGCCAGAAGGCCGCCTCGCTCTCGGCGGCGCGCTCGGGGCGGCCGTTGAACTCCGAGTTCATCAGCGGGCAGCCCAGGTCGGCGGTGATCTCGATCATCCGCTTCCAGTTGCGGACGGCGGCCTGCCGCTCGGTCTCGTCCGGCGAGGACCACTTGTACAGCGGGAGCACCGAGGACAGCTGGACACCGTGCGTGCGCAGCGCGTTCTTCAGTTCCGCCACCCGCGCGTCGTCCGCACGCGGGTGCAGGAAGAACGGCATGAACTCGTCGCGCGGCGACAACTCGATGTACTCGTAACCGAGTTCGGCGACCGTGCGCACCATCTCGTCGATCGGCAGGGCACGGAGCATGTACGGGTCGAGGGCGATCTTCACGCGGTGCCTCCGTAGAACGTGGGGCGGGGCTTGATGTCGACGGTGACGATCTCTCCGCCGCCGCTCTCCTGGGAGCGGACGGCGGCGTCGGAGATGACGGTGGCGGCGTAGCCGTCCCAGGCGGACGGCCCGGTGGGCTCGGTACCGGCCGCCACGGTGGCGACCCACTCGCGGAACTCGGTGTCGAAGGCCTCCGCGAACCGGTCCTTCCAGTCCTGCAGCACACCCGTGCCGTGCCGGGCGGCGGTGCGGATCCCGACGGCCGCCGGGTCGGGCAGCCGGACCAGGCCGTCCTCGCCCACGACCTCGCACTGGATGTCGTAGCCGTACTGGCAGTTGACGAAGACCTCCAGGTCGATACGGACGCCCTCGGAGGTCTCGAAGATCATGATCTGCGGGTCCTTGAGGTGCCCGAACCGCTTGCTGGTGGCGCGCGGGGTGACCACCTGGGCGGAGACGATCTCGTCGTCGAGCAGCCAGCGCAGCACGTCGATCTCGTGGACGGCCGTGTCCTGCGCGGCCATCGCGGAGTGGTACGACTCCGGGACGGTCGGGTTGCGGTGGGCGCAGTGCACGATCAGCGGGGCACCGAGTGAACCGGTCGACAGGACCTCCTTCATCTGGCGGTACCCGGCGTCGAAGCGGCGCATGAACCCGACCTGCACCAGCCGGCGGCCGTGCGCCCGTTCGGCCTCGACGATCCGCAGACAGTCCTCGGCGGTCGTCGCGAGGGGTTTCTCGCAGAACACCGGCTTGCCGGCCGCGATCGCGTTCAGGACGTGCTCGGCGTGGGTCGGCCCCCAGGAGGTGACGAGGACGGCGTCCACGTCGGGGGAGGCGACCAGCTCCGCGCCGGTGGGCAGCACGGTGGCGCCGATCCG
The DNA here is from genome assembly GCF_055589465.1 of Streptomyces sp. NPDC041940. Taxonomy (NCBI): domain Bacteria; kingdom Bacillati; phylum Actinomycetota; class Actinomycetes; order Kitasatosporales; family Streptomycetaceae; genus Streptomyces; species Streptomyces sp. NPDC041940. Next base: position 266,620 of record NZ_JBVJBP010000011.1, on the reverse strand, counting down.
GGCCGCCACCTCGGCGGCACGCTCGGTGTCGACATCGGCCACCGCCGCGACCCTCGCCCCGGTGACGACCTCGGTGAGCCGCCGGATGTGGTCCTGGCCGATCATTCCGGCGCCGATGACGCCTACACGTACGGTCATGGAGAACTCCTCGAAAGATGATCAGGAAAAGCGCGTCCGGAGCTCGGCCTCGAGCGACTCGAGGGTGCGGCCCTTGGTCTCGGGGACGTACAGCTTCACGAAGGTGAGGGACAGCAGGCCCGCCACCACGAACAGGAAGAAGGTGCTGGAGATCCCGATCCCGGAGACCAGGGACGGGAAGACGAGCCCGATCACGAAGTTGGTCAGCCACAGCACCACGGCCGCGACGCCCATGCCGAAGCCGCGCATCCGCATCGGGAAGATCTCCGACAGCATCAGCCAGGTCACCGGCGAGATCGCGCCCTGCTGGAAGGCGAGGAAGGTGACCGTCATCGCGAGCACCGCGAACGCCCGCGGATCACCGGACGGCAGCACCAGGGAGAACACGCCGATCAGCAACAGGGCCGCGGTCGTGCCGAGCTGGCCGGTCATCAGCATCGGCCGGCGGTTGACCCGTCCGAGCAGCCAGATGCCGACGAAGGTGGCCAGCACCGAGATCACACCGTTGGCGATGTTCGCCGTCAGCGCGCTGTCGGCGGTGAAACCGGCGTCGGTGAGGATCTGCGTGCCGTAGTACATGATCGTGTTGACGCCGGTGATCTGCTGCACGATCGCGATGCCGAACCCGACGAACATCAGCTTCCGCACCCACGGCGTGCTCTTGATGTCCTGCCAGCCGCCGAGCTTCTCCCGCTCGTCCTTGACGGCCAGCGCGGAGACCTCCTTCAGCTCGGCCTCGGCCCGGGCCGTCGACCGCACCTGCCTGAGGACTTCGAGGGCCTCGCCGAAGCGGCTCTGGGAGGCCAGCCAGCGCGGGCTCTCCGGCATCACCAGCATGCCGAACCAGAGCACCACCGCCGGCAGCGTGGCGATGACCAGCATCCAGCGCCACACACCGCCGGACTCGCCGCCCAGCCGCGCGATGATCGCGTTGGACGTGAAGGCCAGCAGCTGACCGGAGACGATCATCAGCTCGTTCCGGGTGACGAGAGCGCCGCGCCGCTCGGCGGGCGACACCTCCGCCAGATACACCGGTACGGTCACCGACGCGCCGCCGACCGCGAGACCGAGCACGAAGCGTGCCACGATCATCACCTCGGTCGTCGGGGCGAGCGTGCAGCCGAGCGCGCCGACGAAGAAGAGCACGGCCAGCAGCAGGATGTTGCGCCGCCTTCCGCGCGCGTCCGACAACCGGCCGCCGGTCACGGCGCCCAGCGCGGCACCCAGCAGCAGCGAGCTGGTGACCATGCCCTCGGTGACCGGGGTCAGACCGAGGTCCTCGGTCATATAGGGCAGGGCGCCGTTGATGACGCCCGTGTCGTAGCCGAAGAGCAGACCACCGAACGTGGCGATGATGGTGATCATCCGCAGCCGCCGGGAGACCGCCGGCGGGGTCTCGTCCGTGACTCCGGTGGCCGGGGCCGGGTCGGATGCCGGTGTCGTGCCGTCCTTGACGTCCATGGCCGCTCCTTACCTGTCGATGGCGGGGCGGCGGGTACCCGAAAGACCGCAGTCGGCCAGGTGCTCGCGGGTGCTGACCGCGATGGGCAGCGGCACCTCGGGAGCGCAGGGGTACAGGTCCTGCTCGACGATCACGAACAACTCGGCGTCGAGCCCGGCCAGTTCACCCACCACATCGGCCGGGTCGGGCACCCCGGCCGGCGGCGACACGCACACTCCGCGCCGCACGGCCTCACCGAAGGACAGGTCCTCGGCCGCCACCTGAGCCAGGATCTCCGGATCCATCTGCTTGATGTGCACATAGCCGACCCGCTCGCCGAACCGGCGGATCAGATCGAGGTTGTCCCCACCGCCGTACGCCACATGCCCCGTGTCCAGGCACAGGTTCGTGTAACGGCTGTCGGACTCGTTGAGCAGCCGCTCGATCTCCGGCTGCGTCTGGACGTGACTGTCGGCGTGCGGATGGAGGACCAGTCGTACGTCGTACTCCTCCAGCAGCAGCCTGCCCAGCCGGTCGGCGGCCCGGCCGAACCCGGCCCACTGCCCGGCGGTCAGTTCGGGCGACTCGGTGAACGCGCCCGTCTTCTCGTCCCGGTACATGGGCGGGATGAAGACGAGATGACGCGCCCCCGCGGCAGCGGTGAGCGCGGCGACCTGCCGGACATGGGCGAGCATCTCGTCCCACGCCTCGGGCCGGTGCAGCGCTCCGAACGCGGTACCGCCGGAGACCTTCAGGCCCCGGGCGTCCAGTTCGGCCCTCAGCCGCTGCGGATCGGTGGGCAGATAGCCGTACGGGCCGAGCTCCAGCCACTCGTAGCCCGCCCGGACCAGCTCGTCGAGGAAGCGGGTGTACGGCACCTGGTGCTCGTCCTCGGGGAACCACACCCCCCAGGAGTCGGGGGCGGAGCCGAGGCACAGGTTGCCGACGGTGGTACGGAGAGGGACGGGCGCCGTTGCCATGGTCAGTGTCCTTGAGGGAGAGGGGGAGGGTGCCTGAGCGATGTGACGCGCGCTACTAGCGCGCTCTAGTCGAGTACGATGACCCCTGTCCAAATGTCATGTCAATAGGTTGTTGCCGGATGATTGCGGGGCCCCATGGCCCGAGCCCCGTGCGGGACACCCCGTAAGGTGGGCGCCGTCGGAGGGTGGGTTCACAGGTGGATGCATCGGGCAGGCAGCGGCCCACGATGGCGGACGTCGCCGAGAAGGCGGGGGTCTCCCGCGCGCTCGTCTCGATCATCTTCCGCAATCAGGCGGGAGCCGGCCGGGAGACGCGGGAGCGGGTCCTGCGCGTGGCCGACGAGATCGGCTACCGGCCCGACAGCGCGGCCCGGTTGCTGGCCCGTGGCCGCAGTCGCACGCTCGGCGTGATGTTCGCCGTGCACCAGACCTTCCACACGGATCTCATCACCGGCATCTATCCCGAGGCCGAGCGGCTCGGGTACGACGTCCTGCTCTCCGGCTCCACCCACGGGCGCAGCGAGGAGAAGGCGGTCGAGGCGCTGCTCAGCCACCGCTGCGAGGCGGTGATCCTGCTCGGCCCGGACGCCCAGCCCGGCTACCTCGGCGAGCTCGGGCAGCGCACGGTCACGGTCTCGGTCAGCCGCCGCGTGCCCCAGGCCCATGTCGACTTCGTCCACTCCGCCGAGGGCAAGGGTGTCCGGCAGGCCATGGACCATCTCGTGGAGCTGGGGCACCGCCGGATCGTGCACATCGACGGCGGACGCGGTCCCGGTTCGGCCGAGCGGCGGCGTGCCTACCGTGCCGCGATGCGCCGCCACGGGCTGGAGGCCGAGGTCCGGGTCATTCCCGGCCGTCACACGGAGGAGTCCGGTGTCGAGACGGGCGGTCTGCTCCTGGCCGAGCGCGACAGCGGACGGCTGTTGCCGACGGCGGTGCTCGCCGGCAACGACCGCTGTGCGACGGGTCTGCTGATGTCCCTCACCCGGGCGGGCATCGAGGTCCCGCGCGACCTGTCCGTCGTCGGCTATGACGACAGCCATCTCTCCCACCTGATGCCGATCGGCCTGACCACGGTCCGTCAGGACGCGGTCCTGATGGCCGAGCACGCCGTCCGCTTCGCCGTCGAGCGGCTGGAGAACGGGGAACTGCAGCCGCGTGAAGCGGTGCTGGACCCGAAGCTGGTGGTACGGGGGACCAGCGGGCCGGCCCCGGCGGAGTAGGTGGTACGTCGCCGGGGCCGCCCAGGCCCGCTCTAGCGCGTCCCCTTCTTCGCGAACTCCGCGACGGTGTCTGCGTTGTCCTTCGTAATGAAGGCCGGCCCGGTGAGTACGGGAGCCGTGCCGCCGCCGCTGAAGTTGCCGTTCGTCCGGTACAGCCACAGTGCGTCGACGGCGAGGTAGCCCTGGAGGTAGGGCTGCTGGTCGACGGCGAACTCGATGTCGCCGCCCTGGATGGAGGAGACGAGGTCCTTGTTGAGGTCGAAGGTGGCGACCTTGGCCTTGCTGCCCGAGTCCCCCACCGACTGCACGGCGGTCAGGGCGATCGGGGCGCCGAGCGTGACCACCTGGTCGATGGTGGAGTCCTTCTGGAGCTTGGCGGTCAGGGTCGACTTCACGGAGGGCATGTCGGCGCCGTTGACGTACAGGTTCTCCGTGGTGCCCTTGAAGCCCTTCTTCAGGCCGGCGCAGCGTGCCTCCAGAGCGACCTGGCCCTGCTCCTGGATCACGCAGACGGCGTGCTTGGCGCCCAGCTGGTTGAGGCGCTCGCCGAAGGCCTGGCCGGCGATGTTCTCGTCCTGGCCGAAGTACTCGAGCATGCCGAGTTCCTTCCAGTCGTCCAGGCCGGAGTTGAAGCCGACGACGGGGATGCCGGCCGCCTTGGCCTTGGCCACCGCGCCCTTCATGGCGTCCGGCTTGGCCGCGGTGAGCGCGATGCCGTCGACCTTCTGGTCGATGGCGTTCTGCACCAGGTTGGCCTGGTTGCCCGCGACGGGGTCGCTGGAGTAGACGAGCTTGGTGTTGTCCTTCGCGGCAGCGGCCTGCGCGCCCTTGCGAATCAGGTCCCAGAAGGTGTCGCCGGGCGCCGCGTGGGTGACCATGGCGACGGTCATCCGCGGGGTGGTGGCCTTGCCGGCCGCGGCGTCGGTGCCCCCGGTCTCGGACTGCTTCCCGCCGGAGCCGCTGGAGCAGCCGGCGGCGAGCAGCGTGCCCACGAGGGCGGCGGCGGTCAGGGCTGCGGGTCTGTGGTGTCTGCGCATGTCGGGTGCACCTCACTGTGCGGGGAGAGGGGAGCCGCGCGGTCCGGGGGCTGCGTACCGATGGCTGCCTGGAGCGCGTTACTAGCGCGCTCTAGTGGCAGGTACTATGCGGGCGCCTTCTGGGGATGTCAACAGCTTTGTCAGGACGTACCAACAAAACCCGCGAGGCGGGCCTGTGAAGCTCGCCCCAGGCGCAGCAGAGCCGCCCGTGCGCGCCGGCAGTGGAACGGCGCGGACGGGCGGCTCTGGCGGCATACGGTCCTGAACCGTCCCGGCGGGCTCCGCTCAGTTCCCGGGTCCGCCGATGTTGACCATCCAGGGGGTGCCGAAGCGGTCCGTGCACATGCCGAACTCGTCGCCCCACATCTGCTTCTCGAGCGGCACCGACACCGAGCCGCCGTCGGAGAGCTTCTCCCAGTAGCCGCGCAGCTCGGCGTCGTCGTCACCGCTCAGGCTCACGGAGAAGGGGGTGCCCGGCGCGGACTCCATGCCCGGCGGGTTGTCGGCGCCCATCAGCGTGAAGCCGCTGGTGGTCTCCAGCATGCCGTGCATGATCTTGTCGGCGTTCGGGGCGTCCGCCTGGCCGAAATCGCCGTAGCTGTTGAGGGTGAGGTTGCCGCCGAAGACCTCCTTGTAGAACTCCATCGCCTGCCGGGCTTCGCCGTTGAAGGTGAGGTACGGATTGAGGCGCGTGACCATGTGAACCTCCCGTAGGGCAAAAGGGTCATTTGCGCGCAGCGTAGCGCCGGGCACTGACAATGGCTCGCCGAGCGCGTCGCGCGGGGGCGGGGGAGCGGGGTGCCAGGCGGGAGCCGGGAGGCCGGAGTGGACGCCAACCGACTTGTTAGCGTGGGCCCTTGAGCTCAGGGGGACGGAGACAGCTCATGACATCGACCACCTTCCGCGTCGGCGGGGACCTGGACGTACGCCGGCTCGGTTTCGGCGCCATGCATCTGCCGGCCGAGCCCGGGCCCGGCCGGGAGAACGCCCTCGCGGTCGCCCGGCGGGCCGTGGAGCTTGGCGTCACCCTGATCGACACGGCCCACCTGTACGGCGAGGGAGCCAATGAGGAGCTGCTCGCCGAGGCGTTGCACCCCTACCCGGAGGGGCTGCTGATCACCACCAAGGTCGGTGTCGCGCGCACCGGCCCGGGAGGCGAGTGGAAGTTCGACGGACGGCCCGAGATCCTGCGTGCCCAGGTCGAGCAGGCCCTGAGCCGGCTGCGGGTCGAGCGGATCGAACTGCTCCAGCTGCACCGCATCGACCCCGACACGCCGCTCGCCGACCAGCTCGGCACGCTGCGGGACCTTCAGGCCGAGGGCCTGGTCGGACGCATCGGGCTGTCGGAGGTCTCCGTGGACGAGCTGGCCGAGGCCCGGGAGATCGTCGACATCGTGAGCGTGCAGAACCGCTACAACCTGCTCGACCGCGAGCACGAGCCCGTTCTCGCGGCGTGTGCGGCGGCCGGTATCGCCTTCCTGCCGTGGCGGCCCGTGGCGTGGGGGAAGGCGGGGGCCGAGGCGGAGATCGCCGCCGTGGCGGCCGAGCTCGGGGCGACGCCCACGCAGGTCGCGCTCGCCTGGCTCCTCGACCGCGCACCGGTCGTCCTGCCGATCCCCGGCACGGCCCGGATCGAGCACCTGGAGGAGAACCTCGCCGCCGCGGACCTCGACCTGACGCCCACCCAGCGCGCCCGCCTCGACGGGTTGGCCGAGACCGGGTCGGACAAGGGTCCGGGGCAGGCCTGAGCGGGCTCACGCCTCGTCGGACGCCCCGTTGTTCCAGTCGTACGGGCCGCCGCCCTGCCACTCGATCAGCTCGGTGTCGTCGACGGCCGTGTCGGCCGTGGGCAGGCCCTCGCGGTGCAGCAGGTCCAGTACGTCGAAGAGGCTGTAGGCGACGCCCATGCGCTCGCCGTGGATGGTCACCAGTCGTCCGCCGTCCGTCGCGGGCGGCTGCACGACCACAGGGGGTTGACCGTCCATAGCCCCACCATGCTCCCGAAACGGCCGGTCCGCAGCTCGGTGGCGTCCAGACGCGGTACGGGGCCCCTCTCGCGCCGGCGCCCGGGCGCGCTGTACGCCGGTGACAAGCCGCCGTCCGGAAGCTGAGTTCTCATCAGCACTCCCTGAGAGCGGTCGTGCCACCGCCCTAGCGTCCGTGGCATGGACATGAACCTTACGCACAGAGGGAAGTGGCGCGGTGCCGCGCTCGCGGTACTGCTGACCGCCGGGACACTCACGGCAGCCGCCCCGGGCGCCCGGGCCGACGGGACGCGGACCGAGACGCCCGTCGCGTCGACCTCCCCCGTCACCGGGGTGACCGAGTCCGTCGTACGGGTGAAGGTACCGCTGCCGGAGTCGGCCGGGCCTCGTCCGGCGGCGTGTGACTGGCTGTCGTATCTGCGCTACCGCTCGGCCGACGGGCCCGCCGCGTCGGCCGGCGCGGACCGGATCCTCATCGCCCAGCCCGGCATCCTGGAAGGCGCCGGGGCGTTCGACAGCGTCGCCCGCAACACCGTCACCAGGGCCGCCGAGCAGGGCGCGCACATCGAGTTCTGGGCGCTGGACCGGCGCTCCAACTGCCTGGAGGACCGCACCGGCATCGCCTCCGGCGACCAGCACAGCGCCGTCGACTACTACTACCGCGGCAAGCAGGTCGACGGCCGGACCTTCGGCGGCTACGCGGGCAACGGACAGCTGGGCTGGATGGCGAAGCTCGGGATCGAGCAGACCGTCCGGGACCAGTACGACCTGCTCACCGCCGAGTTGCCCGACCAGGCGCAGCGCAAGCGGAAGGTGCTGTGCGGCGGGCACTCGCTGGGCGGTGTCGTCACCGGCTACTTCGCCGCCGCCGACTTCGACGGAAACCGGGCCACCACGGCCGACGCCGGGTACAACCAGTGCGCCGGCTACTTCGCCCTCGACACCACCGTCTCCACCTCGCTCGCAGACCTCAGCGGGGGCCTGCCCGACGACACCAACCTGCCCGACATCGGCCTCGGTCACGGCGTGGTCCAGGCCGGACTGGACAGCGGGCTGCTGTCACGCACGCTGTCCGCGCCGGTGCTGCTCAACCCCGAGACCATGACCCTGCTCGGCATCGCGGGCCTCGGCGCCCTCGAAGACCTGGAGGGTGAGGCCGACCTGCCCCGCTATCTGCCCTCCAACCTCAACATCGAGGCCACCAACCGCTTCCTGTTCGCCAAGGACACCGCCGCGTTCCTCAGCGGTACGCCGTCCGTGAAGGACTTCCGGCTCACCAACGGGGCGGTGCTCGGGGCGCTGCTGGACGACAACTCCGTACCGCTGGCGTTCCTGCAGACCAGCGTCGGCTTCTTCGACGGCGGGCCCATCGCCGACAAGAGCTTCCCCGTCGCCAACGGCGGTGCGGGGCAGCCCGGTCTCTACGGCACCGCGTACAAGGCCATCCCGGACCGCCCGCAGGGTCCGCTCTACACCTGGCGCAACTACGACCGCGTCGGCGACCCCGACGACCCGGGCCACCGGTCGGCCGACGGCACCCCGTTCACCGGTGCGGGCGAGGAGGTCACCGACATCCGGCAACTGGCCCGCAGCCTCGCCGAGCAGCCGCTGGACTTCACCGAGCAGTACTTCCCGACCAAGCTGGTCACGGACATCCAGCTGTCCACCTCGCCGCAGGTCAAGAAGCTCGTCGTCCACCCGGGCGGGCTCACCGCCAACCCGGTGCTCACCGTCCTCGCCGGTGAGGGACTGCTGGCCGGCCGGGTGCCGCCCGAGCTGCATCCTGTGGTCGCCGACGGCTACCAGCACCTCGACGTGCTGACCGCCGCGCCCGCGCAGAACGACGGCGGGCCCGAGATCGTCTCCACCAGCCTCGCCGGGTTCGCCCGGTCACCCCGCTAGACACCGGAACGGGGCCCGGGAGGAGATCCTCCCGGGCCCCTCGGTGTGCTTCCGGGACTAGAGCCTGCCCGCGGCGAACGTGGCGGCCGCGTCGGCGTCGTCGCGGTAGCTCAGATGCGCCCCGACGTCACCCCCGCCGTTCTCGCAGACGGGGTCGCCCTGGGCGCAGAGGTCCAGGGTGCGGCTCTGGTAGGTGCCGGTGACGCTCTTGCCGAGGGCCCGGATCGGGTTGCCGAACAGCAGCACCGCTGCGACCTTCGGCTCGACCGAGGCGGGCAGCGTGGCCACGATGGGGCTGCCGACCACAGCGCCCGCGCTGCTGATGCCGATCGAGTTGTCGACGACGTTCGCGCCCTGCGAATAGCCGACGAGGACGAACTTCTGGTTCGGGCAGGACGCGGCCTGGCTCCTCACATGGTTCACCAGGTCCAGATTGCCCTGCGCCGCGGACGTCGGGGAGAGGTCGGCGGGATAGTTCACCTTGTAGCTGGACAGGTTTTTGCCCGCTGCTTTCTTCTGCAGGGCGGAAAGCACCGGGTCGCCGACGATGAAGCCGAGCGTCCCGGGCTCGAAGGTGCCGCGTGCCGAGACGAGTTCCACGTCGGAGCAGGCCGCGGCCGAGGCCGGGGGAGCCGAGAGGGTGGCGAGCCCGGCCCCGCCGACCAGCGAGAGCGCGGCGAGACACAAACGGATACGCATGGGGGATCCTCCGCGTGTGAGGCGCGTCGAGCGCCTGCGAAAAAGGACGGCCCGAACGTATTCGCTTTCTCCCGCCGGGAGTTATGGACGGGATTATGGAATCCCCGCTGTTTTTTGTCGCCGATTGAGTACGCCGCTGAATGCGGGAGTCAGTTCTGCCGTGTGTGCAGGGATTCCGCGCGCAACGCGAGGATGAGATCGAGGCGGGTGCCCGGATCGTGCAGGGCGTCCCCGAAGAGCTTCTCCAGCTGGCGCAGCCGGTAGCGGACCGTCTGCGGATGGATGTGCAGCCGCGCGGCCACGTCCGGCACATTGCTGCCGCTGAGCAGCCAGGCCAGCAGCGTCTCGGCCAGCCGCTCGCGCTGCCCCGCCGAGACCGTGTCGAGCGGCGCCAGGACCCGCGCCTGGAGCCGCTCCAGCAGCGGCTCGTCGGCGTACAGCAGCAGGGTCGACAGATGGTCGGAGCAGTGCTCCACGCCCTGGCGGGGCAGGATGCCACGCCCCATCAGCCCGAGCGCCCTCGTGGCCAGGCGCAGCGATCGCGCCGCCTCCGTGACCGCCACCGTCGGGCCGATCGCGGCGGGACGGCCGCGCAGGGCGAGTGTGAACGCCCGGCCGAAGCGGCCGGAGCCGTCCGGTTCGGGCACCAGCATGCGCGGTGGCCGGGACCCCATGTCCACCAGCGCGCCCGCCGCCGCCAGCGGCCGGTCCTCCTCCCGCCGGTCCGGCGCCGCCGCGAGTGCCACCACGGCGACCGTCCGGGGCACCGGCCAGCGTGCGCCGTGCGCCAGGTCCTGCACGGCCTCCAGCGCCACCGGGCCGTCCTCCAGCAGCAGGTCCAGCAACCGCCTGCGCCGTCGCTCCAGCTCGTCGGTGCTGCGCAGCTGTGCCTCCGCGTAGCCGGCCGCGGCCGCCTGGGCGACCTCGTGCACGGTCCGGAACGCCAGCTCACCGAGCGCGGCGACGGCAGCGGAGTCGAGGCCGAGCTGCTCCGCCGTGGACCCCATCAGCCGCCAGGCGTGCAGCCCGCCCACCCGCAGCGCGGACTGCAACGCGTCCAGGCTGCGGCCCTCCAACGCCTCGCCGCGCCCGAGTTCGTAGTACGTCGCGGCGATCGCGCTCCCGTCGTCGCGCGGGTCGGCGATGTGGTCGACGAACAGGGTGAGCGCCTGCACCACCCCGGACCGCAGGTTCCTGCGGTACGTCCCGCCGGCGGGACGCGCGTACTCGGGAACCTGACGGCAGACCTCCTCCTCCACCAGGTCGGCGACGGAGGCCAGTTGGGCACGCAGCAGCTCCGCGAGCTCGGGCGGCACCGGCGGCGTGCCGGGGCGGTCCGGCACGCCGCGCGGGGTGGGCACGGCCATCACGGACACTCCTTTCGACCGGAAGCGGCTCACCCGCGGGCTGTTGCCGGTGGGACGAGTGGGAAGTCCAGCGTTGGACGGACGTCCCCTCCGCTCCGTTCCGTGCCCCGACGGCACCCCCGTCACTCCGGCACGCCCAGCGCACGGGCGAGGACCGGCCACGAGGCTGTGAACTCCGGCTTCCAGTGGGCCCAGTCGTGTCCGCCTCCCCCGTAGAAATGCGTGGTGGCCGGGACGCCCATGAGGGCCAGCGTGCGGGCGAAACCCTGGGTCGAGGGCCACAGGGCGCTCTCCAGAATCCCGGGCAGCGGATCGCCGCCCCCGCCCACTCCGCTGCCCTGCGAGACATACAGGGCGGTGCCGCGCAGCCCGGTGGCGCGGGCGCGCGGGTTGAAGTCCCGCCAGGTCAGGAGGTTGAACACCGGATTGCCCCACAGGGAAGCGGCCGGCAGGTTCTCCCGGGCCACGATGGCGTCCATGATGGCGGGAACACCGGGGGCGGTGGTGTCGAGGATGCCGCTGTAGGAGGCCGCGGCCCTGAACGCGCCGGGGTGGCGGGCCGCGTGGGCCATCGCGCCGTAGCCGCCGGTGGAGACCCCGGCGACCGCCCGCACGCCGGAGGCCCGGTAGTCCCGGGCGAGCAGCGCCGGCACCTCCTTCATCTGGAAGGTCTCGTAGTCGGGGCCGCCGCGCCAGACGCTGGGGATGCCGGTGGGGCCCGCGTCCGGCATCGCCACGATCAGGTCACGGCCCTCGGTGAACGCCTCGATGTCCGTCTCGCGGGTCCACGACGTGTAGTCGTCGTGAGCGCCGTGCAGCAGGTACAGCACGGGGTAGGTCCGCCCCGGCTGCGAGCCGAAACCCGACGGCAGGATCAGCCGGACCGGCGCGCTGCGGCCGAGCGCGGCGGAGGGCACGGACACGTCCAGCGTGCGCGGCCCGAGCCGGGTGGCGGCCCCGGCACGGGCCGTGCCGCCCGCGGCCCCGAACAGGACGGCGAGGCCGGCGGCTGCCGTCGCTCTGGCGACGGTGCGCCGGGACACTCCGGCGGCGGGCTTCGGCGACAGATCGGACATGGCGGCTCCTCGGGTTCAGGTGTCAGGGGGCCCGCTCGGCGAGCACCCGGCTCAGGTGGGCGGCGATCTCGTCGACGTGCGGCGGGTCGAGCAGCGACAGATGGTGACCGGGCACCGGCACGACCTCCAGGCGCGGGCACACCTCGTCCCAGCCCAGCGCCTCGTCGTCCCGCTCGTACGCCGGGTCGCGCACGGTGTGCGGCGCGGACTCGGTGGCCCGGTAGAGAACCACCGGCCCGTCGTGGTCCCCGGGCCGGTGCGACTCCCCGATGCCCAGGTCCAGGTAGGAGGCCCGCTGGTGCTCCAGCGCGGCGGGCGGCACGTCGGCCGCCTCGCGCAGCGACCGCAGCACGGTGTCGATACGTGCCCCGTCGTCGTCCAGGGCCACCAGGTCGTCGTACGGCAACTCCAGCCGCACGCCGTAGGTGTCGGCGACGTGACGGGCGAAGCCCTCGAAGTGCGCCCGGATCCGATCGGCCCGCGTCAGCCCCGGCCGGGGGAGCGGGCGTACGGAGTCGATGAGTACCACCAGCCGCACCTCCCGCCCCGCGGCGGTCAGCTGCCGCGCGGTCTCCTGGGCGACGAAGCCGCCGAAGGACCAGCCGCCCAGCACACAGGGCCCGTCGGGGTGAGCGGCGTTGATCGCCTCGGCGTAGCGCCGCGCCTTCTCCGGCACGGTCCGGGCCTCCTCGATCCGCTCCAGCCCGTACACCGGCCGGTCCTCCCCGAGGCGTTCGGCGAGGGGGCGGTAGACGGCGACCGGGCCACCCGCGGCGTGGACGAGGAACAGCGGGGGCCGCGAACCGGTGGCACGCAGCGGGCGCAGCGGGGTGTCATCGCGGGGGAGGGCCTGCCGGATCCGGGCGGCGGCGTCCTCGACGGTGACGGCGGCGAACAGGTCACGCAGGGGCAGCGCGATGCCGAACTCGCGCTCCACCGCGGTACGGACGCGGACGGCCATCAGCGAGTCCAGGCCCAGGTCGGCCAGCGCGGTGCCCGGGGCGACACGGGTGGGCGGGTGGCCGGTGACGGCGGCGATGTGCCGGGTCAGCCGGGCCAGGACCGAAGCGGGCTCCGCGACTTCGGCGAGGGGCTCCTCCTCCGTGACCGGCTCGGGGTGTGCCCGGACGTCCGTCCACCAGTGCCGTACGTGCCGCCACCGTGGCAGGGGCAGGTCGACGACCCGGCCGGGCGGCGCGGGCAGCCGCTGTCCCGCGACGTACAGGGCGCCGAGTTGTCCCGCGAACGCCTCCGAACCGTCGGCGTCCCTGCGCAGGGTGGCCAGGGCGAGGGCGCCGGGCACGGTGTCGGCGACCGCCCCCGTCAGGACCGGATGGGGCGAGATCTCGACGAACGCCGTGTGGCCGTCGGCCGCGGCCGTGGCGAGCGCCCGGTCCAGACGCACGGGCAGCCGCAGGTTGGCCGCCCAGTGGTCCGCGTCGAACCCGCAGTCGCCGCGCGGGTCGTCGAGGACGGTGGAGTAGACGGGGACACGCGGCTGCCGCCCCCGGATACCGGCCAGCGCGTCGACGAGCTCCGGCAGCAGCGGGTCCACCTGCGGCGAGTGCCCGGCACCGACGACCCGCATGGACCGCGCCGCCCGGCCCTGCCCCTCCAGCCGGCGCACGAGCCCGGCCACCGCCGTTTCCTCTCCCGTGACGACCTTCTGCCGAGGGGAGGAGTGCACGGCGACGTGCACCCCCGGGAAGTCCCGCTCCAGAGACCGCAGTTCGGCGTCGTCCAGGTCCACCACGGCCATCGCGCCGCCGCTCAGCCCGCTCAGCAGCCGGGCCCGTACGGCGATGACCCGCGCCCCGTCCGCCACGTCCAGCGCGCCCGCGCACACGGCCGCCGCGACCTCGCCCATGGAGTGGCCGATCACCGCCGCGGGCTCCACCCCGTACGAACGCCACAGCTCCGCGAGTGCCAGTTGCAGCCCGAACAGGACGGGTTGGGCGACCTCCAGCCGGTCGAGACCGGCACCGGACGAGAGGTGGTCGTACAGGGACAGGCCGCACTCCGGGGCGAGGTGCGGGTCGAGTTTCTCGACGGCGGCGGCGAACGCGGGTTCCTCGGCCAGCAGCCGGCGCCCCATCCCGGGCCACTGGCTGCCGTAGCCGGAGAAGACCCACACGGTGCCGTGCCCGACGCGGTCGCGGTCACCGGTCACCACCCGTGCGTCCGGATGCCCTGTCGCCAACGTCCGCAGAACATCTGCCAGTTCGGCACGGTCCCGGGCGGCCACGGCGGCCCGCACGGGACCCCGGCCCGTGCGCCCCGCCAGGGTCCGGGCCACGTCGGCAGGGTGCGCGGCGCTCTCGCGCAGCCAGTCGGCCAGTCGGCCCGCCGTGTCGCCCAGGCGCTCGGCGTCGAGGTCGGAGAGCAGATGCAGCCGCGCCGCGGGTTCCTCGGCCGGCCGGGCCGGGACCAGGCCGGGCGGCCCCTCTTCCAGCACCACATGCGCGTTGGTGCCGCCGAAGCCGAACCCGGAGACTCCCGCGACAGCGGTGCCGCCGTAGCGCGGCCAGGGCTCCGGCTCGGTCACCACCCGCAGCCGGCCGTCGGTGAGGGAACTGCCCTCCGCGCAGTGCAGGGACCGCGGGATGCTGTCATGGTGCAGGGCCAGCACGGTCTTCACCAGGCCCGCGATGCCCGCTGCCGACTCCAGATGACCGAGGTTGCCCTTGACGGAACCCAGCAGCAGCGGCTGGTCCGGGTCACGGCCGGCGCCGAGCACCGCGCCGAGCGAGCCCGCCTCGATCGGGTCGCCCAACGGCGTGCCGGTGCCGTGTGCCTCGACGTAGTCGACGTGCGCCGCGGCGAGCCCCGCCCGTGCGTACGCGCTCCGCAGCAACGCCTGCTGGGCGGCCGGGTTGGGTGCCATGAGGCCGTTCGAGCGGCCGTCGGAGTTGACGGCGGTGGCGCGCACGACCGCCAGGACACGGTCGCCGTCCCGCTCGGCGTCGGAAAGCCGCTTGAGGATCACGGCCGCGCAGCCCTCGCCGCGCCCGATGCCGTCGGCCGACGCCGAGAACGGCTTGCACCGCCCGTCCGGCGCGAGGGCCCCCGCGCGCCGGAAGGCGACCGAGACCGCCGGTGACAGCAGCAGGTTGACCCCGGCGGCGATCGCCGTGTCGCTCTCGCCCGTGCGCAGGCTGACACAGGCGTGGTGCACGGCGACCAGCGAGGACGAGCAGGCCGTGTCGACGGCCATGCTAGGACCCCGGGCGTCCAGGACGTAGGAGAGCCGCCCGGCGGCGACGCTCAGGGCGCCCCCGGCCGGCGCCCAGGGATCCACGGCGGCCGGGTCGGCGCCGGTGAGCTGTCCGTACTCAGGGGCGGAGACCCCGACGAACACGCCGGTGGCGGTGCCCGCCAGGGACCCGGCCGGAACGGCGGCGTGGTCGAGCGCCTCCTGCACGACCTCCAGCAGGATCCGCTGCTGCGGGTCCATCACCGCGGCCTCGCGCGGGGTGATCCGGAAGAAGTCGGCGTCGAACCCGGCGATGTCATCGAGATAGCCGCCGTACGGATGCGCGTCCGGGGGAGGGAAGGCGGTGAAGTCGCGCCAGCGGTCCTCCGGGACGCGCCGGATCGCGTCGACGCCCTCGCTGAGCAGCCGCCAGTAGCCGTCCGGGCCGTGCACCCCGCCGGGCAGCCGGCAGCCGACTCCGACGACCGCGACCGGCTCGGCCGTACTGCCCGGCGGTCCGGCCAGGGCAACCGTCGGGGCCTGCGAGGCTCCCGCGTCGCACAGCCGCGCCACCAGCGCCTCTCCGGTCGGCGTCTCCCACAGCAGGGTCGGCGGCAGTTCCCGCCCCGAGGCCCGGGACAGCTCACCGGCCAGGGCGACCGCGTCCCGTGAGGACATGCCGAGGTCGGCCAGGGGCCGGTCCATCGGGACGGCCTCGGGGGACGTGCCGCACCAGGCTGACACCCGCTCGGCGATGAGCCGGCGCAGCGCGTCCTCGTCGAGGGGCCTCATCCCGCGGCACCCGGCGTCGCCGCCCGGGCCCGGCCGCCGTAAGCGCCCTCCAGATACCGGGTCCGGGTCAGTGCCCGCGACACCTTCCCGCTGGAGGTACGCGGCACCGTGCCCGGCGGCACCAGGACCACGTCCGCGAGCCGCAGCCCGTGCCGCGCGGAGACGGCACCCCGCACGGCACGCACCACGGCCGGCACGTCCAACTCGGTGAGACGCGCGGTCCGCGCGTGCTCCGCCACGACCACCACCCCCTCACCGGCGCCGCCCGGTACGGCGAACGCCGCCAGCCGGTCCCGGCGCACCGCCGGGTCCGCGTCCTGGGCGGTCGCCTCGACGTCCTGCGGATAGTGGTTGCGGCCGTCCACGATGATCAGGTCCTTCAACCGCCCCGTGACGACCAGCTGCCCCTCCAGCACCGTCCCCAGATCGCCCGTCCGCAGCCAGCCGCCCGGACCGGCCGCGGCGTCCGCGAACTCGGCGCCGAACACCTCCCGCGACCCCCGGTTCCAGTAGCCGCGTCCCACGTTCGGCCCCTGCACCCAGATCTCTCCGACCTCACCTTCCGACAGCAGGGCCCGCGTGACCGGGTCGGCGACCCGGACCCGCTGCCCCGCCGGGGTGCCGCAGCCCGCCAGCAGCACGGCCCGGGGATCGTCCGGCCGCGCGGGCAGGGCCTTACCGGCCGCCAGGGCGTCACGGTCCAGCGCGAACCGGGTGAGCGGCTCACCGGGCCGGGCCGCGCAGACGAACACGGTGGCCTCGGCCAGGCCGTACGACGGGCAGTGTGTCTCCGGGGCCAGGCCCTGGGCGGCGAACGCCGCGTGGAAACGGTCGGCCGTGCCCGGGCGGACCGGCTCGCTGCCGTTGATCAGCGCGGTGACCCTGTCGAGCCGCAGCCCCTCCTTCTGCTCGGCGGTCACGGTCGCGACGCAGTAGTCGTAGGCGAAGTTGGGCGCGGCGCTGACCACGTTCGGATGCGCGGCGAGCAGCCGCAGCCAGCGCACCGGCTCGTGCAGGAACGCCGCCGGGTCCATGAGGACCGACAGGAGCCCGCGTGTCACCGGGGCCGCGATGCTCAGCACCAGGCCCATGTCGTGGTAGAGCGGCAGCCAGCCCACGCAGGTCAGCGGGCCGGCGTCGGCACCGTAGGCGGTCAGCGCCTGGCGGGCGTTGGCGACGACGTTGCCGTGGCTGATCTCCACGCCCGCCGGGGCGCGGGTCGAACCGGAGGTGTACTGGAGGTAGGCGGTCGCCTCGGCGTCCGGCGGGACGGGCCGCCAGCCGTGGACGGCGTCGTCGGGCACCTGGTCCGCCAGGACGATCCGCGGCCCGTCGGAACCGAGGAAGTCCCGCACCTCGTCCTGGACCCGGCTCGTGGTCACGACCACCGAGGGACGGGCATCCGCCAGGACGCCCGCCAGCCGGTCCGCGTGCCCGGGCAGGTCCGGCGGATACAGCGGTACGGCGACCAGTCCCGCGGCCAGCGCCGCGAGGAAGGCGGTCACGTACTCCGTGCCCTGCGGACACAGCAACGCGACCCGGTCCCCGGGCCTGGCCTGTTCGGCGAGGTGCGCGGCCAGCGCCCGCACCCGCACGTCCAGGCGGCTCCAGGTCAGGGTGCGGTGGACGCCGCGCGCGTGCTGTGCCGGATGCTGGACGAAGGTGAACGCCCGGCGGTCCGGGGTGGTTTCGGCCCAGTGCCACACGTACTCCGGCAGCGTCGGGCACGCGGGCGCGAGCGGGGGGCGGCGGCTGTCCATCAGGCGGGGCTCCTCACGGCGTGCATCGGCCTACGAGTCGAAAAGGGCGAGGTCAGAGCGGGATGTTGCCGTGCCGGCGTTCCGGCATCGGCGCGCGTTTGCCGCGCAGGGCGCGCAGCGCCCGGCAGACCTGCTCCCGGGTCTCGCGCGGCGCGATGACGGCGTCGACATAGCCGCGCTCGGCGGCGAGATACGGAGTGCCGTGGGTGCGCTCGTACGCCGCGAGAAGCCGGGCGCGCAGCGCCTCCGGGTCGTCGGACGCGGCGAGTTCGCGCCGGTGCAGCACGCCCACGGCCCCCTCGGCGCCCATGACGGCGATACGGGCGGTGGGCCAGGCGAGGTTGACGTCGGCGCCCAGATGCTTGGAGCCCATCACCGCGTATCCGCCGCCGTACGCCTTGCGCACCACCACCGTGACCTTGGGCACCGTCGCCTCGGCGTAGGCGTACAGCAGCTTCGCGCCGCGCCGGATGATCCCGGCCTGCTCCTGCCGCACCCCGGACAGATACCCGGGCACATCGGCGAAGGTCAGCAGGGGGATGCCGAACGCGTCGCAGAACCGCACGAACCGCGCCGCCTTCTCCGACGCGTCGATGTCGAGGACACCGGCGGCACACAGCGGCTGGTTGGCGACGACACCCACCGAGCGGCCCTCGACCCGGGCCAGGGCGCAGATGATGTTCGGCGCGAACAGCTCCTGCACCTGGAGCAGTTCACCGTCGTCGACGACCGCGTGCAGGATGTCCCGCATGTCGTAGGCCTCACCGAGCCGGTCCGGGACGACCTCGTCGAGTCCGGCCCCGGGCGGAGCGTGCCCGGGCGCGTACTCCGGGGGCCGTTCCAGGTTGTTGGCCGGGAGGTACGACAGCAGGTCGCGCACGGTGTCGAGGGCGTCCTCCTCGTCGGCGGCCAGGAAGTGGGCGTTGCCGTTGACGGTGTTGCTGGTGCGGGCGCCGCCCAGCTCCTCGGCGGTGGTGCGCTCGCCGGTGACCGTCTCGATGACGTCGGGGCCGGTGACGAACATGTGCGAGGCGCCGTCCACCATCACCGTGAAGTCGGTGATCGCCGGGGAGTAGGCGGCGCCGCCCGCGCACGGCCCCAGGACGACCGAGAGCTGCGGAATCACCCCGGACGCCTTGACGTTGCGGCGCACCAGCTCGGCGTAGAGGGCGAGGGCGGCGACACCCTCCTGGATCCGGGCGCCGCCGGAGTCGTTCAGGCCGATCACCGGGCAGCCGGTCTTCAGGGCGAGGTCCATCAGGGCGACGGTCTTCTCCCCGAAGGCCTCGCCCATGCTGCCGCCGAACACGGTGGAGTCCTGGGCGAACACGCACACCTGGCGGCCGTCGACCGTGCCGTACCCGGTGACCACCCCGTCGCCACAGGGGCGGCGGGCGTCCTGCCCGGCGGGCCGGGCCCGCACGAACAGACCCGTCTCGGTGAAGGAGTCCTTGTCCACGAGCCGTTCGATCCGCTCCCGGGCCGAGAACTCCCCGCGCCTGCGCGGCCCGCCCGGGGCCACCGCCCGGTCCCGGCGTGCTGCCAGGCCGGCGACGCGTTCCGCGGTGCTCTCGCTCACCTCTGTGCTCACAGCCACCTCCGAAGGGGCTCTCGACTGTGGCAGTGAGGCGGGGAGGTGCCGGGTGAATCACCTTTCTGTGTGGGGGAGTTGAGTCCTTCGACAGGGGGTTTCATCCCCCAGTGACAACAGACCGATCAATTCCAGTCATTTCCACCCTGGGTGAGTAAAACATGTGAATGTTTCCGCGTGGTTCGGGCATACGGAGCGAAAAACAGAGAGAGGGGCGCTACGTGCTCGTACCGGACCGGAAGGTCGTCAGGGAGCTGCTGACGCGATACGCGTCGCTGAGGATCGCTCAGGCGGAGAGGCACGTGCCGACGGCGGCACGCGAGCTTGACGACGTCAGCTACACGCTGTGCGTGATGATGGGGACGTCCGTCATCCACGACGCCATCGCCAAGGCGGACACCCTGCTGCTCACCAAGGGGCGGTCCGAGGCCGCGGAGGCGGACGGGGAGAACGGCTTGACGCTGGTCGGCTGAGAACGTGTGAGACCCGGCGCACGGCCGGGCACCGCCCCGGTGGCCTATGGACGGGCCGCCGGGGCGTTCGTCTTCCTGTGGAACGCCGAGCGGTACGCGTACGGCGTGGTGCCCACCACCTTGCGGAACCGCTCCCGGAACGCCGTCGGTGAGCCGAACCCCGCCTGGCGCGCGATCCGTTCGACCGAGTGGTCCGTGTTCTCCAGCAGGTACTGGGCGCGCCGCACCCGCGCCCGCAGCAGCCACTGCAACGGCGTGGTGCCGGTCTGCTCGCGGAAGCGGCGGCTGAAGGTCCGCTCGCTCATCCCCGCGCGCGCCGCCAGGGTGCCCAGCGTCACCTCGTGCGCGAGATGGTCCTCGATCCACTCCAGCAGCGGCTCGAACGCCGACCCCCGGGGCACGGGCGGGTGCTCGTGCACGATGAACTGGGCCTGCCCGCCCTCCCTTTCCAGCGGCATCACCGACATCCGGGCGATGTTCGCCGCGACGGCCGACCCCAGATCCCGCCGGATCATGTGCAGGCACAGATCCAGCGCCGCCGCCGCGCCGGCCGAGGTGAGGATCTGACCGTTGTCCACGTACAGCACGTCCGGCTCCACCTCGACCGCCGGGAACCGCTGGGCCAGTTCGCCGGCGGCCACCCAGTGCGTCGTGGCGCGCAGGCCGTCCAGCAGCCCGGCCTCCGCCAGTACGAAGGCACCCACGCACACGGACGCGATCCGGGTACCGGACTCGGCCGCCCGCCGCAGCGCCGCCAGCACCCGGGCGGAGGGCGGCGCGGCGTCGGGGGAGCAGCCCGGCACGATGATGGTGTCGGCCTCCGCCAGCACCTCGAGACCCTGGTCGATGCGCAGCGTGAAACCGCCGTCCGCGCGCACCTCCGGCGTCTCGGCGCACAACCGGACCCGGTAGGCGGGACGCCCGTCCGGCATATGGGTCCAGGCGAACGTCTGCTGGGGCGCCGCCATGTCGAACGGCACCACTCGGTCGAGAACCAGGATCGCCACGGAGTGCATGCCCGTCACCCTAGGTGTGTTCCCGCCAGCGGTGTGACCCGGGGACGGGATGGCCCGGGAGGCGTGGGCGCAGGTCGGACGAGTTGGCGGGAATCCGTTGGAAACTGTCGTTCCAGCCCATGGGTGATCATGTCCCGGCTCCCTAACGTGGGCCCGGCATCGTTGATCGCGTCATGGAAAGAGTCCCGGTGACCAAGTTCCTGCTGTCCCTCCATGTCCTGGCCGCCATCGTCGCCATCGGTCCCGTGACCGTCGCGGCCAGCATGTTCCCGCCGGCGGCGCGCCGCGCGGCCGTCGCGCTCGGCGACGGCCCCGACCCCTCGGCGGTCGGCACGGTCGCGCTGCTGCACCGCATCTGCCGCGTCTACTCCGGTGTCGGACTGACCGTCCCGGTCCTCGGGCTCGCCACGGGTGCCGCGATGGGCGTCCTGGGCAGCGGATGGCTCGTCGCCTCCATCGCGCTGACCGCGGCCGCCGCCGGGATGCTGGCCGCGTTCGTCCTGCCCCGCCAGGAGGAGCTGCTCGACCGGCTGAAGGGCGAACAGACCGTCGATCGCCAGAACACCGTTCAGCTCGCCATGTTCACCGGCGTCTTCAACCTCCTGTGGGCGACGGTCACCGTCCTCATGATCGTCCGGCCGGGCTCCACCACGGGGGCCTGAGAGCCGCGCCACTCCGCCTGGCACAGATGTCCGTTCTGCGTCAAGTCATCCCAGGGAATTCACACTCCGGGATACCGGGCCGCCTAGACTCGTCAGTCTTGCCCCCGCACGGGGACGACGAGCAGAAAGGCACGTTGCCGGGTGTTCCAGGATTCCCCCATCTACGACCGACTCATCGCGGAGTGCGGCGATGTGCCCGCACAGGTTCGCCGCGAGGCCGAACGCGTGAGCAGGGAACTGGAGATGGCCATGCGGCCCTACCAGTCCCCCGGCTACGACCGCCCGCAGGCCCCGGGCACGGGCTGGCAGCGCACGGCCATGCTCCCCGCCCCGCGGCAGCCGTGAGCGAGGAGACCGTGGCCATGAGACCGCCCGGGACCGGCGCGTGGCCGGGCCCGGCGCTCAACGGACCGTCGTGCTCGAGCCGTTGACATGCGGTGACTCGTCGGGGATCGGGCGGGCCAGCCACTCCGCGATGGTGCGCGCGATCGGCTGACCCGTCTCCACCTCGACGAACCCGAACTGCCCCGACTGGTTGCACTCCAGGAACCACCAGGTCCCGTCCGCGTCCTCGACGAAGTCGAAGGCGCCGTAGGCCAGTTCGGCCCCACGCAGATAGGCCTGGACGCCCGCCGCGATGCACGACGGCACATCGGCGGGGCACCACGGAGAGCCGGGCGCGGCGAAGCGCACGTCGACGTCGTCCGGGTCCGCGTCCGCGGCGGTCGCCTTGCGGGCGGCCATCATCTGCTCACCCACCACGGTGAGACGGATGTCGGCCCGCTTGGCGACCCGCCGCTGTAACAGCGTCGGCCCGAACGCGACGGCGGAGAAGTCCGTGTCCGGCGCGACCCGGCTGGTCGGCACCGCCCGGGGCGGGTCCTGCGGATGCGCGCCCGACACCGGCTTGACCACCAGGTCCGGGTAGCGCTCGGCGAACTCGCGGGCGGCCCGCGGGAAGGTCGTGATCAGCGTCGCCGGCACGGGCAGGCCGCACCGCTGGGCGAGACGCAGCTGCCACGGCTTGTGCCGGGCCCGGCGGGCCGCGTCCGGATGGTTCATCCAGCGCGCGTCCGAGCCCCGCAGCATGCCGTAGAGCGCCTGAGCGGCCTCCTCGGTCAGCCACGCGGACGGCTGGGCCGCCCGCCCGGCCGGAGTGCCGGGCCGGCGCACCCAGACCGAGCGCAGTCCCCCGATGCTCACCAGCCGCCCCCCGGCGGACAGATGGCCACGGAAACGGCCGTGTACGTACTCACCGGACAGCGCGACACCGCCGGTCAGGTCGGCGGGATCGACGCGGACCACCGGAACCCCCGTCGCGTTCAGGTGCACGACCACCATGTCCGCGGTCACGTCCTCCTCACAGGTGAGGATCAGTACGGTCATCTTCGGCGGCCCGCGGTCAGTCGTCGAAGTGGGTCTTGGAGCCTGCGGTGGACGTCGTGGTGCCCGCCTCTCTCAACAGGCCGAAGTCGCTGGCCGCGATGCGGCCGTCGAGGAGCACGTTCAACTGCAGTCCGGTGTCGTACACATACGGAATAGCAGCTTCCAGCTCCACTGCCGGGCGCGCGTAGTTGAGCGCGAACGGTTGCATCGTCTCTCCCTCGTCGGTACTGCGCCGACCAAGCGTTGGTCATTGGGCGCGGCCCCCCGGCCGCTCGCTTGTTTCGGCTTCCAGAGACTTATACGAATCGAACGGGTGGTTGGTTTCCTTACTCTCCGTAGTTATTTGGCCGGTTCGTGGTCAGCCCGGCGTGTCGTCCTGCGATTCCGCTCGCCGAGGGAGCCACGGACGGTACGCAGAGCGAGCAGCAGGACACCGATGTCGTCCAGGTACACCGGGTCGGGCAGTACGTCGGCAGGCAGGACGAAGTAGAGAACCGCGCCCCAGAAGACCCAGCGCGGCCCCGTGGGCAGCCCCGCGCTCCGTAGCTCGCGCCGGGTCCGGACCAGTCTCAGGAAGATACGGATGGCGAGGACGAGGACGAGGGCCGCGAGAATCGCGGCCAGGGTGATCACCGTTGCGGTCGTATCCACGGGTTGCCCTCCTCCTGGCGTGCCGCGACACGGGGTGTCCCTACCTGGATTCCCGTTTCCGGCGGCTGTATTGCGGCCGGAGCCCGACATGTCGGCGAGTCGGAGGATTTTCCCGTGCGGATGGTCATCCCGGTGGCTCACACGAGTGGCACGGGGTGAAGGGGGCGCCTAGTAATGGTCAGCGTAACGTCGCTCGTCACACGACGGGGGGCGCAGGAGCGGCCGCACTCTTCCCACGGAGGCGAGTATGACCACCTGCTCTTCATCACCCCGCTCGAACGAATCCGCCATAACCGGCGAGTCGAACGGGTCCGCCCAGCCGTCCGCCGACACCACCGTTGCCACCGGCACGTACCAGGTGGAGCAGACGAGCACACAGCCCGCCGCCCCCTCGCACGAGACGTACCGTGCGGGCACGGAGCCTCCCGCGACGCCCCACCCGGCGGGCCCGCCGGGCACGGAACCGTCCGCCCCGCCTGCTGCCCCTGCCGTGAACGGGGCGGAGCAGGTGTCGGCGCCGACGGCTGCTTCTGGCGTGGACGAGGTGGCTCTGTCGTCTGCCGGGCCTGTCGCGCCTGTCGTAAACGGGGCCCATCCGGGGCGGTCGGTTGTCCCTGGTGTGGACGAGGCTGCCCGGCCCGCTGCCCCTGCCCCTTCCTCGGAGGAGGCGGGTGTGGCCTTCGACTCGTCCGCTGCTCCCGGTTCGGGGACGGCGACCGAGCGGACTGCCGACCGCGGCTCCGACCGGGGCGCCCCGGCGTCCGTACGGTCGGCCGTTCCCGGCTCGGACGACGCGGACCGGCCGTCCGCCGCGGCCTCCCGTCCGCACCATGCGGAGCCGCCGTCCGCCCAGCCCGCTGCCTCAGGGCCCCGCCTGACGGACCGTCCGTCCGCGCCCGAGGGCCCCGGCCCGAACCAGGTGAGCCAGGAGTCCGCCGAGCCCGCTGTCTCACGGCCGCACCAGGCGGACCGGCCGTCCGACGCGCCCGCGTCCCTTCGCAAGGACCTGGTGGACCCTGCGGCGGGAGAGGTCGCTCAGCGCGGTGCGTCCGGCGTGGGCGAGGCGGAGCAGTCGGGTGCGCGGCCGTTCGTGATCCGTTCGCTGGACGACAATCCGGTGGAACTACGGCCCGGCACGGGGCCGGCCCCCGCGCCGTACGGTGACGCGGTCAGCGACCTGGTGCACGCCGCCGTGGCCGACCGGCCCCTGGAGGAGGTCGTCGCCCTCATCACCTCGCTGGAGAAGTCGCCCGACCACGCCGAGGCGATGGTCGACGCACTCCGCACGGCAGGCGTGGAGCGGCGCGTGGAGGACGTGAGCAGGATGATCGCCCTGCTGACGAAGCCCCCGCGCGACGCGGACAGCGCGGACGAGGCGATCCGGGCCGCGGCCGCCCACCGGCCGGTGGAGGAAGTGACCCGGCTGGTCGTCCTGTTGCACAGAGAGCCGCAGATGCCCCACGTCCGCGAGGAGGCACTCCGCGCGGCCGCCACCGGCCGGTCCGTCGGGGAACTGGTCGAGCTGATCGACCGCCTCGGCCTGGAGCGGCTGGACCGCAACGGCCGCGTGCCGACCGGCCCCACGAATCCCGAGGCCGAGACCACGCAGCCCCTGACGCCCGTCAGGCCGGCCAGGCGCCGCGAGATCCGCCGGACCCTCGACCACTCACCGTCGGACCGCGACCGCGCGAAGGAGCGGCTCACCAGGTCCATGGCGTGGTCGAGTTGGCTCACCGCCCTGGCCCTGGCCGTGTGCGCGGTGGCCCACTTCCCGCTGCAGCGCGGTGGAGCGTCCCTTGACCTGCACGCCATAGCTCTCGGCCTGTCCGTGCTGTGCACAGTGCTGGCGCTGCTGCTGGCCCTGCGCCCCGTCGCGCCGGTACTGGTCGGGGCGGTGGCGGTACCCACGGTGCTGGCCGGGGCCCAGGCGTACGGGAGTTCCTTTCCGTCGGCGTCCCTGACCCGGGCCGTGGACCTCGCGGTCGCCCCGCCGTGGTTCGCCGCCGGTGCCGCCGTGTGCACGGCGCTGCTGGCCCTGGTCGCGCTGGTCTTCCGCGCGGTGGCGCCCTTCGCGGGCGGACAGTGGTCCCTGCCGGCGACCGAGGCACGCGGCATGGCGGAGTGACGCCTACGACCGCCGCACCGGACCGGGTCCGCTCGCAGCGGGTCCGGTCCGGTCGTCGTTCGCCGCCCGGCGATCGAGCAGCCCGGCCAGTACCCGGTCCGGCGTCAGCGGGAGTTCCCGGAAGCGGACGCCGGTGGCGTGGTGCACGGCGTTGCCGATCGCCGCGGCCGTCCCGACGATGCCGATCTCCCCGATCCCCTTGCTGCCCATCGGGTTGAGTCGGGCATCGTCCTCGTCGAGCCAGTGCGCCTCGATCTCGCCGATGTCGGCGTGCACGGGCACGTGGTACGACGCCAGGTCCGACTCGGTGAAGTCCCCGAACGCGGCGTCCATCGTGCTGCCCTCGGTCAGCGCCATGCCCAGCCCCATCGTCATGCCGCCGACGAACTGGGAGCGTGCCGTGCGGGCGTTGAGGATGTGCCCGGCGGCGTACACCCCGAGCAGCCGGCCGACCCGGACCTCGCCGGTGACCGTGTCCACCGCGACCTCGGCGAAGTGCGCCCCGAAGGCGTGCCGGGCCCAGGCGCTCTCGGCGTCCGCCGCGCCCCTGGTGTCCGCGCGGACGTCGAGGCCCTGCTCCGGCAGCGGCCGCCCCGCGTGCTCGGCCAGCCGCCGCGCCAGCAGGACACAGGCCTCGTGGACCGCCCAGCCCCAGGAAGCGGTGCCGGACGAGCCGCCGGCCAGCGGCGCCGACGGAAGCTCACTGCTGCCGACCTCCGTCCGCACCCGCTCCAGCGGCACCCCGAGGGCGTCGGCGCCGACCTGCGCGAGCACGGTCCTGGCCCCCGTGCCGATGTCGGTGGCGTTGATCCGCACCAGGAACGTCCCGTCGGCCAGTGCCCGGGCCGTCGCGGCGGCGGGCCACACCATGACGGGATACGTCGCCGCCGCCACGCCCGTCCCCAGCAGCAGGGGTCCTTCCCGGTGGGAGCCCGGGCGGGGATCGCGTCCGGCCCACCCGAAGCGCCGGGCACCCTCGCGCAGACACTCGACCAGGTGCCTGCTGCTGAACGGCTTGCCGGTGTCGGGTTCGGCGTCCGGCTCGTTGCGGACCCGCAGCTCGATGGGGTCCATGCCCAGCTCGCCGGCGAGCTCGTCCATGGCGGACTCCAGCGCGTACATCCCCGGAGCCTCGCCCGGCGCCCGCATCCACGACGGCGAGGGCACGTCCAGTGCCGCGACCCGGTGCACCGTACGGCTGTGGGGCGCTGCGTACATCACGCGCGCGGGCACCGCCGCCTGCTCCACGAACTCCTTGACCCGGGAGGTGTGGGTCGTGACCTCGTGCACGAGGGAGGCGAGGCGGCCGTCCGCGTCGGCACCGAGCCGCAGCCGGTGCAGGGTGGGAGCCCGGTGCCCGACGACGGCGGGCAGATACCGGCGGGGGAGGGCCACGGTGACCGCCCGCCCGGTCTGCCGTGCCGCCATCGCGGCGAGCACCACGTCGGGCCGTGGCGTGCCCTTGGACCCGAAGCCGCCGCCGACGTGCTCGGCGGTGACGACGATCCGCCCCTTCGGCAGGGCGAACAGCCCGGCGAGCACGGCCCGTACGGCACCCGCGCCCTGACTGGAGGTGTGCACGGTCAGCCGGCCGTCGTCCCAGCGGGCGGTGCTGGCGTGCGGCTCCATGGGGTGGTTGTGGAGCGGCGGCACCCGGTACGCGACGTCCACCCGGACGGCGGAGGACCCGAAGGCCCCGTCGGGGTCGCCGTGTTCACGGACGGCGGGATGACCGCCGTTGGCCTCCTCGGGCACGTACACGCCCGGGTGCGAGGCGGTGAGCCGCACATCGTGTTCCCCGACGTCATAGGAGACGCGGACCGCGGCGGCACCGGCCCGGGCCGCCTCCAGGGTCTCGGCCACCACCAGGGCCACGAACCAGCCCCGGTGCGGAACCCGGGGGTCCTGGAGCACGGCGAGCGTCGGATCGTCGGGCTCGGCGAGCCGCGGCGCGTTCTCATGGGTGAGGACGGCGAGGACACCGGGCACGGCCAGGGCAGCCGCCGTGTCGACGCCGGTCACCCGGCCCCGGGCGACAGCCGCCGGCACGGGCCAGGCCTGGGCCCGGCCGGGGGAGTGGTACTCGGCGGCGTAGCGGGCGGTGCCGCTGACCTTCTCCCGTCCCTCCCGGCGCTCGGCGGGAGCGCCCACGCCGCCGGTCACGGGGTCCTCCTCGTGAGCGCCTCGTCCGCGAGCCGGGACAGCACGTCCACGGCGAGATTGCGGGCCAGCGGCACCTTGTAGGCGTTGTCCCGCAGCGGCCGCGCGGCGGACAGTTCGAGATCGACGGCGTGCTCGAACGCGGCGGCGGTCGGAGCGGCCCCCAGCAGCGCCTCCTCCGCCCGCCGGGCCCGCCAGGGCCGGTGCGCCAGCGCCCCGAAGGCGAGCCCGGCGTGGCCGACCACACCGTCCGACACCCGCAGCACCACCGCGACGGACGCGAGCGCGAAGGCGTACGAGGCCCGGTCACGGGCCTTGCGGTACGCCGACGGCACCCCGGCCGTGGCAGCGGGCAGCACCACACCGGTGACCAGTTCGCCGGGGCGGATCTCGGTGTCCTGCTCGGGCCGGTCCCCGGGCAGCCGGTGGAAGTCCGCCGCCGCGACACTCCGGGCGCCCTCCGGCCCGGACAGCTCGACCCGCCCGTCCAGAGCGGCCAGCGCCACCGCCATGTCCGACGGATGGGTGGCGATGCAGTGCGCGGAGTGCCCGAGCACCGCGTGATCGCGGTGGACACCGTCCCGCGCTCCGCAGCCGCTGCCCGGCTCACGCTTGTTGCACGGCTTCGACACGTCCTGGAAGTACGGGCACCGGGTGCGCTGGAGCAGATTTCCGCCGGTCGTCGCCGCGTTGCGCAACTGCCCCGAGGCACCCGCGAGCACCGCCTGCGACAGCGCCGGGTACCGGTCGCGTACGAGGGGGTGCGCCGCGAGGTCGCTGTTGCGGACCATCGCCCCGATCCGCAGCGCACCGTCCGGCAGCTCCTCCACCGCGTCCAGCGGCAGCCGGGTGACGTCGATGAGGGCGGCGGGCCGCTCGACGCCGAGCTTCATCAGATCGACGAGGTTGGTGCCGCCGCCGAGAAAGCGGGCGCCGGTGTGGGAGGCGTACGCGGAGGTCGCCTCCTCGACGCTCCCGGCACGGACGTAGGCGAACTCCTTCACGGGATCACGTCCTCCACCGCCTCGGCGATCCGTGGATACGCCCCGCAGCGGCACAGATTGCCGCTCAGCCGCTCCCGGATCTCCTCCCGGCCCAGCGGCACCGGCTCACCGGAGGGCGTCGCCGGGTCGGTGACGTGCGAGGGATGACCGGCCGCCGCCTCGGCGAGCACACCGGCAGCGGAGCAGATCTGGCCCGGGGTGCAGTAGCCGCACTGGAAGGCGTCACGCTCCAGGAAGGCCTGTTGCAGCGGGTGCGGCTCCTCACCGTCGCCGGACAGGCCCTCGATCGTGGTGACCTCGCAGCCGTCGAGGGCGACCGCGAACAGCAGACAGCTGTTGACGCGCCGCCCGTCCACCAGGACCGTGCAGGCGCCGCACTGGCCGTGGTCGCAGCCCTTCTTGGCGCCCGTGAGGCCGAGATCCTCCCGCAGGAGGTCCAGCAGGACCCGCCGGTGGTCGACGGTGAGGGTGTGGGGCTTGCCGTTGACGCGGAGTGCCGTCTCCGAGTGGTACTGGTCGTTGCCCATGTCGTGGAAGACCTTCCCGGGCGGGCCGTACTGCCGTACGGACCGCGTATCCACCTGGCCACGACTGACACGTGCGCCCCGCGAGGAAGGCCTTCTAGTGCTCGTCCCGGGACGAGGTCACGGGGCGCTGGGATTTGCCCTTGAAGCGTTCGAACGTCCGTGTGAGCTGCTGTAGCGGAGACCCGACGGGAGCACCGGAGGGCTGCTGCCGCGCGGGAGCGGCCCCGTCGGACTCCTGGTAGGCGGTGAGGGCCTCGTGGGCGCGCTCGGCCGCCTCCCGGTACAGGTCGCGGGACTTCGTCATGGCCTCCAGCGCGTCGGCGTACATGGCCACCAGACCGCGCTGGCGGTCCAGCTCCTCCTGGAGGTTCAGCAGGTGCCAGTCCTCCCGCAGCGCCTTGAGGGCGTTCTCGGCGCCGTCGGGCAGGGGCCGCGGCAGCGCGGCGAACCGCTTCACCGCGTCGACGAGGTCAGCCGGCTCCGAGCCGTCGAGGAAGACCGCCCGGACGGAGAAGTCCTCGGCGTCGTAACCCTCCGGTGCCGGGGTGCCGGGCAGTACCACGGCACCACCCCGCGGCACCTGCACGCCGGAGTCCCGCAGGGCCCAGTTGAGTCCCCGCGACTGCTGCGGGACGGCGCGGTGCTCCACCACCCGCTGCCGCAGGCCCGGGGGGAGCCAACGCGCCACCGGCCTGCGGCCCTGCTCGTCCGTGGTCATCGCCTCATGGACGACGACGTGGATGTGCCATCCGCCGCGCACCGCGTTGCGGAGCAGGCGCTTTGTCTCCTTGTCGTCCTGGGGGAGCGGATTGATCTCCCGCAGGGACAGTTCCACGGCGGCGTCCTGGTCCCAGGCGGTGTCCGGCTCCCGCGGCCAGAACAGACCGGTCGGCGACGGCCAGTCGTCGCTCCACGGCTCCTCGGCCTCGGCGACCAGGATCCACTCCTGCCCCTCGCCGTCCGGACCGGGCGTCACGCTCAGCCGGGCCCGCACGGTCACCCCGTCGCCGACCTGCCAGCGGGCCTCGAAGACCCGCTCCGACGGGCCGGCCTCGGCCTCGGGCAATTCCAGGAAGTCGTCGATGCCCTGACTGTCCTTGCGCTGCTGGAGCGAGCGCCGGAGAACGTCTTCCGCGGCACCGGAGGCATGACGGCCGCGCGCCAGCCACACCGTGGCGGGCGTCTGGGGACGGACGGTGGAGAAGATCGGCATGGGTCCATCTGTGAGCTGGGGGCAGGTGTGCCTGCCAGTATCGTCACCGCAGGCCGACCGGGATAACCCGGGGTCACACCTATGGGCGTACCCCTGATGAGCGCTGCCATGTGAGGTGCGCCCTGCGCACGGGGTGTGCGCGCCGCGCGCACACCCGTCGGTTCACACTCATGGCCCAGCCGACCCGCGCTCCCGACAATGGACCGCACGAGCAGGGCCCGCCCACCATCCGCATCGGGGCGGGTCCTGCTCGCCGCACCGGGAGTCGGAACCGGGTAGTGGAGATCCACTCAGTAGAACTCGACGGTGTTCACACGGTTGACCAGGTCCTGTCCGTCCAGGAACCGGGTGGCGTTGGCGGCGAAGAGTTCGGCGATGAGGCGGTCCTCCGACGCGTCGAGCGCGGCGGTGTGCGGGCTCACCAGCACCCGGTCGTGGTGCCAGAGCGGGCTGTCGGCCGGCAGCGGCTCCGTCTCGAAGACGTCCAGCGCGGCGAAGCCGACCCGGCCCGAGCCGAGCGCGTCGGCGAGGGCCGCCTCGTCCACGACGGTGCCGCGCCCCACGTTGACCAGCGAGGCCCCGGGCCGCAGCGCGTCGAAGAACCGCTTGCCGAGGAGGTGTTCGGTCGCCTCGGTTCCGGGGAGCGTGTTGACGACGGCGTCCACGGTGGGAGCCACCTCGGTGATGCGGTCGGGATGCACCACGGTGGAGACACCCGGGACGGTCACGTCCCTTCTGCTCGTACCGATGACCGTCGCGCCCAGCGCGTGCAGTGCCGTGGCCACGGCCCGGCCGATCCCGCCCAGTCCGAGCACGAGAACGGTCTGCCGGCTCACCTGCCCCATCGTCCAGCGTCCGCTCCATTCGCCCTCGCGCTGCTGGCGGTTGAGACGGGGCAGATCCTTGGCTCCCGCGAGCACACCGAAGACGGCGAACTCGGCGAGCGGACGTCCGTGCACCCCGGCCGACGTGGTGAAGAGGACCCGGCCGAGCTCTTCGGCGTTCAGGCCGGCGGCTCTGACCTGCCCGCCTCCGCCCGCGGCCATGGTGTGCACCCAGCGCAGACGCGGGTTGGCCCGGACGGCGCGAGCCAGGGCGGCCGGGTCCACATCGGGGATCCCGTACAGGGCGTCGGCCGAGTCGATCGCCGCCTCGTAGGCACGCTGCTGCTCCGGAGTACGCTGCCAGCCCGGCTCGCCCGAGAAGTCCGCGGGCCAGCGCATCGGGGGCAGCAGGGCGTGGTCGACGACGAGGTCGATCCGTGGCTCAAGACGCCGGACGAGCGCGGCGTTCTCCTCGGACAGCGGGGCCGCGACGGCGACGCGCAGGCGGCCAGGCACCCGGTCCCGGCCGGTCACCGGACGGCCTGGGCACGCAGCGCCTCTACCTCGGCGTCGAGCGCGGCCTCGCGGGCGACGATCTCCTCCACGGCCCTGAGCGCCTCCTCGGCGCGGTGCGGCGGGATGACGATGACGCCGTCCCCGTCGGCGGCGACGATGTCGCCCGGGTTCACCACGACACGTCCGATGGCGACGGCTTCGCCGATCGTGCCCGGGCCGTTCTTGAAGGGCCCGGCGGGGGTCAGCCCCCGCGCGAAGACCGGGACGCCGAGCTGTTCGATGATCGCGGCGTCGCGCACATATCCGTCGACGACCGCGCCGGCGGCACCGTGCACGGCGAACCGCTGGGCGAGGTTGTCGCCGATGACCGCGCGGCCGTCGTGGCCGAAGGCGTTGATGACGAGGACGTCGCCGGGGCGGATGTGCTCGAGCGCCTCGATCACGGCCTTGTTGTCGCCCGCGACGGTGAGGACCGGGAGTGCCGTGCCGACGGCTGTGGCGCCGTTCCAGATGGGGGCGATGCCTCCGTCGACGATGTTCAGCCGGTCGAGGGCGTCGCCGAGGTTGGCCACGGAATGGGCGCGGAACTGCTTGAGCACCTGCTCGTCGACGCGTTCCCACGCCGTGTGGACGCGCACGTTGTCCTGGGTCATCGCAGAGTCCTTCCAGAAAATGCGAAAGCTTTCGCGTTTCGCGTCAGTCAGTGTGCATCCATCGGACGTGCGGCACAAGGGGTGGCCGATGGGGGCGGTCGGGGCGCGAGCGCGAGTTCGACGAGAGGGTGAACACATCCTTGACCGCCCGAGAATGCGAACCTATTCTCATTCGCGATTCCAGTCGCAACTCGGCTCCGGTGCTGCTCCGCGGTCTTCCACCGCGACACTTCCGCCCGCCCCCTCAGGCGCGGGCCGCATGCGAACAGCGCCGAGTCACCCGCCCCTGAGGCACTGTCACCGCTTTCCCCTCCTGGTCCCACCTCCGTGGGCGCATCTCGGCGCATGAGCGATCACCGGCACTCCCTCCGCTCGGCGCACGATCCTCAGGACACCGTCCCCGGAGTCCGCGACACCGAAAGTGAACGCGTATGACAACGTCAGATCGGCTCGACATCCCCTCAGACCGTGACGAGGCATCCTCGGAGACGCCCGGCGCGGCAGCGGTCGACGTCGTCTCCGCCAACCGCAAGGTCGTCCGCAAGGCCACCGTCGCGGGCTCGGTGGGCTCCTTCGTCGAGTGGTACGACTACGGCATCTACGGCCTGCTCGTCACCTATCTCGCGATCAACATCATGGGAGAGGCCGAGGCCGGAGGCCTCTTCCTCACCAACGTCGGCTTCCTGGTCAGCTTTGTCGCCCGCCCCTTCGGCAGCGTGATCTGCGGTTACCTCGGCGACAGGCTCGGGCGCAAGAGCCTTCTCGCGGCCCTCCTGGTACTGATCTCCGCGGCCACCGCGGCCATCGGCCTCATCCCCTCG
This sequence comes from Streptomyces sp. NPDC041940, assembly GCF_055589465.1. Taxonomy (NCBI): domain Bacteria; kingdom Bacillati; phylum Actinomycetota; class Actinomycetes; order Kitasatosporales; family Streptomycetaceae; genus Streptomyces; species Streptomyces sp. NPDC041940. Next base: position 233,405 of record NZ_JBVJBP010000011.1, on the reverse strand, counting down.
CACGCCGCCATAGGCGTGGCCGCGCCCGTCCTTCTGGTGCTGCTCCGGGTACTGCAGGGCTTCTCCGCCGGCGGCGAGGTGGCCGGCGCCATGTCCTTCGTCGGCGAGTACGCGCCGGACGCCCGCCGCAACTACATGATGAGCTTCATCGCCGTCGGCTCGTTCGTCGCCCTGATGTTCGGCAGCGCCTTCTCCGCCGTCCTCATCACGACCCTCGGCGACGACTCCATGACCTCCTGGGCGTGGCGGGTGCCGTTCCTGCTCGCCGTACCGCTCGGCTACGTCGGCTTCTACATCCGCCGCCGGCTGGAGGAGACCCCGCACTTCAAGGCGCTGCGCGAGCAGAACACCGTCGTGCGCAACCCGCTCAGGGAGGCCTTCACCAACCGGCGCCATCTGAAGGCGATCGTCCTCACGATCTTCCTCCCGGCCCTCAACGGCCCCGGCTACTACCTGCTCTTCGTCTACATGCCGACCTACTTGAAGACCTCGCTCGGCGAGCACAACTTCTCGATGCTGCGGGCGCTCACGGTCACCGCGGTCAGCCTGGTCGCCATCGTCGTCTGTATCCCGTTCATGGCCCGCCTGTCGGACCGGATCGGCCGCAAGCCCGTACTCGCCGGCTCGGCCGTGGCCATGGCCGTCGTCTCGTACCCGATGTTCCGGCTCATCACCACCGGCGAGTTCGGGCTCGCCTGCGTCGGCACCGTCGTCCTCGCGATCGCCTTCTCCGGGCACGCCGCCGTCGTGCACACCATGCTCGCCGAGATGTTCCCGACCACCGTGCGCTACTCCGCCTACAGCATCGGGTTCAGCCTCTCGACGATCATCTTCGGCGGCAGCGCCCCGCTGGTGATGACCGAGCTGATCGAGTCGACCGGCTCCAACCTCGTCCCGGCGTTCGCCTCCATCATCACCGCCCTGATCACCCTGGTCACGATCGCCTTCCTGCGCGAGACCAAGGGCCGGCCCCTCGCGGCCCGCTGAATCATCCCCCCCCCCCACCAGGAGAGACACCATGGGAATCAACTCCGTAGCCGTCGTCGCCGACCTCGGCGAGAGCTTCGGCAACTACACGATCGGCGACGACGGCGCCCTGCTCGGCCTGGTCACCTCGTCGAACATCGCCTGCGGCTTCCACGCCGGTGACCCGCGCATCATGGACCGGACGGTCGCCGACTGCGTCGCGCGCGGCATCGAGCTGGGCGCCCACCCCGGCTACCCCGACCTGGTCGGCTTCGGCCGCCGGCTCATCGAGGCGTCCGAGGAGGAGATCCGCACCGACGTCCTCTACCAGCTCGGCGCCCTGGACGCCTTCGCGCGGGTGCACGGCGGCACCATCAGCCACGTCGCCCCGCACGGCCGGATGGGCTCGATCGCGCAGACCGACGCCAAGCACGCCCGCGCCATCACCGACGCGATCGCCGCGTACAACACCGACTACATCGTCATCTGCCAGCGCGGCCTGCTCGCGGAGGAGTCGCGCAAGCGCGGACTGGAGGTCGGCTACGTCTTCCTGGCCGACCGCGGCTACGGCGACGACGGCATGCCCGTGCCGCGCTCCCACGAGGGCGGACTCATCCACGACCCGGAGCTGATCGGCGAGCGCTCGGCCCAGGTCGTGCGGGAGGGGACGGTGCGCTCGGTCGACGGCAACGTGGTCCCGCTCGGCCACGACGCCGACGTCCTGCTGCTGCACGGCGACCATCCGACCGTCCTCGCGAACGGCACCGCACTGCGTGCCGCGCTCGACAAGGCGGGCATCCAGGTGGGAGGCCTGCGCGAGGTCCTGGCACAGAAGGCGGAGGTCGCGCTCGCCGGCTGACGGCGGGGCGCACCAGGTGATGACCACAGCACAGTACGGCGACCTCACCGTCGAGCCCTACGGCGACTCGGCGGTGATGGTGACCATCCCGCACGCCGACCAGGCCGTCCGCAGGGCCGGGATCGTGGCGTTCCGCGACCGCTTCCTGGCGCACCGCCCGCACGGTGTGCTCGACGTCGTCTCCGGTCTCGAATCCCTGCTCATCGAGTTCGACCCGCTGGAGACCGCGCACCCGCACGTGGAGTACGCGGCGCGGCTGGTGGCGCGGTGGGCGCCGTCGCCCGCGGACGCCCCGGCCCGCGCACGGCAGGTGCGGACGTTCGCCATCCCCGTGGTCTTCGACGACGACACCGGCCCCGACCTGGTGTCCGTCGCCGAGGAACTCGGCCTGGACACCACCGATGTCGTCGAGGCGATCGCCCGGTCCACCTTCACCGTCTGCCTCCTCGGGGCGGCGATGGCCCCGATGATGGACGGCCTCAAGGTGCCCCGGCCGGTGCGCCGGAGGGCCGAGCCACGCACGGACGTCGCCCCCGGCGCCGTCATGATCGCCGGGACCAACGCGATCATCCAGCCGTTCCCCGGCCCGACCGGCTGGCGGGTGGTCGGACGCACACCGCACACCATCGTCGACATCTCCCGCCCGGACCCCGTGTCGTTCGGCACCGGCGACGTCGTGCGCTTCGTCCCGGTCTCGCGGGACGAGGCCGAGGCGCTCGGCGAGGGCTTCCTGCTGCCGACGGAGGTGGCCGTATGACGACCGTGACGCTCGACTTCACCGGCACCGGATGGATCACCACGTTCCAGGACCTCGGCCGCAGCGGCACGGAACAGCGCGGCGTTCCCACCGGGGGAGCGGCCGACCAGCATTCGGCGGCCGTGGCCAGTCTCCTCGTGGGCAACCCGCGCGGCGCGACCCTGCTGGAGAACCTCGGCGGCGAACTGGCCCTCGTGCCCGACGCCGACGTGCTGCTCGCGGTGACCGGCGCGCCCGCCCGGGTCACCGTCGCGGGCTCGCCCGCCGACAGCTGGTCGCCGCTGGTGGTGCCCGCGGGCCACGAGGTGCGGATCCGCGGGGACATGAGCCGGGGGACCCGCACCTATCTGGCGGTGAACGGAACACTGAGCACCGAAACGCTCCTGGGTAGTGCCGCCCCGGATGCCCGGATGGGTTTCGGGCAGACCGTGGCACGCGGCTCGCGCGTCCTGCTGGAGACGGAGTTCCGGGGGTTCAGGCGCCGCCCGTTCGAGGCGCAGTTCTTCCGGCTCCCCGTGCCCGTCCCGCGCTTCGACGACGGACCGTGGGTCGTCGACGTCGTCCCCACTCCCGGCATACGGACGATCGCGGGGATCCGCGAGGTGATCGAGGAGGCGACCTACGTCGTCACCCCGCGCTCCGACCACGTCGGGCTCAGGCTCGACGGACCGGTGCTGCACCCGGACACCGACACCGAGATCGTGTCGCACGGCGTGCCCGTCGGGGCGCTGCAGATCCCGCACGCGGACGAGCTGATCGTCCTCGGCCGCTACCGGAGCCTGACCGCCGGCTATCCCGTCGTCGGTGTCGCCGCGCGGGCGTCCCTGCCCCTGCTCGGGCAGGCCGGGCCGGGGCGGGAGCTCAGATTCCGCTGGATCGACCGCGAGACCTCGCTGCGCCGGTTCGCCCGCCGCGAGTCCGAGGTCCGCGCGCTCGCGAGGGCGGCGGCCGAGGCATTCGGCGCACTCGGTTTCACCCCGCCCCTGCCCACGTCCTTGCCCGAAGCCTTGCCTCGAACAATCTGAGAATCTATTCTCATATGCAAGGTGAATCTCATATCACCCATGGAGGAGGAACGGTGACGACATCGTCCGGCGCGATCGCGCTCATCACAGGAGCCGGCAGCGGAATGGGGCTGGAAACCGCCCGGCTGCTCGCCCGGGACGGTGCCGCCGTCGTCCTCGTCGGCCGCAGACAGGAAGCCCTCGACTCGGTCGCCGACACGATCCGCGCCGAAGGCGGGACCGCTCTCGCCCTCGCCGCGGACATCACCCGCGCGGACGACGTGAGCCGCGTGCTCGACCGGGTGCGGAGCGAACTCGGCCCGGTCGGCATCCTCGTCAACAACGCGGGCAGCTCCTCCACGGTGCTCAACCCGCAGTGGCTCCCGCACGACGAGTGGCGCCAGGTCCTCGACGTGAACCTCACCGCCGTCTTCCAGCTCACCCAGGCCGTCCTGCCCGACATGCTCGACCGCGGCGCCGGGACCATCGTCACCGTCTCCTCGCTCGCCGCCGTCAACCCCAACCTGCTCGGCGGTGCCGCCTACGGCGCGGCCAAAGCGGGCGTACGCAACTTCATGACCTTCCTGCACAACACGTTCCGCAACCAGGGCCTGCGCGCGATCACCGTGCTGCCGGGCGAAGCGGACACCCCCATCCTCGACAACCGCGCCCGGCCCCCGGCGCCGGAGGAACGCGCCGGCATGGTGCGGCCCGAGGACGTGGCCGAGGCCATCCGCCTGGCCGTCGCACTGCCCCAGCGCGTCGTCCTCCAGGAGATCGTCGTCGCCCCCACCCGCCAGCGCGACGTCTCCGCCGACCTCGAGATCAGCCGCCGGGCGGGCGCCCCCGCCGACACCGCACCGCACGCCTGACACCCCGTCACCAGGAGGAGCGCATGCCGCCCACCGTCACCACACAGCCACCCCTGTACGACACGGCCGCCGCCGTCGCCCGGATCGCCGCCGCCTCCCGCCGGACCCAGCAGCCGCAGTCCCGGTCAGACCTCGTCTCCCTCGCGATGGGCGAACCCGACTTCGACACCCCCGAGCGGGTGACCGAGGCGGCCCACGCCGCGCTGCGCGCCGGCCGCACCCACTACTCACCGCTCCTCGGCGAACCGGCCCTGCGCGAGGCCCTCGCCGCGAAGCTGACCGCCACCGCCGGGACCCCGGCCTCCGCCGGCGACGTCCTGATCACCCAGGGCGGCACCGCCGGGCTGGCCGCGTCGATCCTGTCCCTCGTCGACCCCGGGGACAAGGTGGTCGTCCCCGACCCCACCTACTCCCTCTACGGCGACCTGGTCGCGATGGCCGGCGGCACCGTCGTCCCCGTCCCGCTCGCACCCGACCTGCACTGGGACCTCGACCGGCTCGCCGACGCCCTCACCGATGCCAAGCTCTTCGTCTTCTGCAACCCCGTCAACCCGACCGGCATCGTGCACAGCCGGGAGGAACTCGAAGCCCTCGCCGCCCTGCTCGACGGCACCCCCACCATCGTCATCTCCGACGAGGCGTACTCCGACCTCGACTACACCGGGCGCCCCTTCACCTCGGCCCTCTCCGTCGACGGCCTGCGCGAGCGGACCGTCTACTGCCAGACCTTCTCCAAGAGCTACGCGATGACCGGCTGGCGCGTCGGCTACCTCTGGGGTCCGTCGCCGCTCGTCCAGGCGGCCGCGCGCGTCCACAACACCTTCAACGGCTCCGTCAACACCGTCATCCAGGACGCCGCGCTGGCCGCGGTGGAGAGCTGCGACGACGACGTCGCCCGGATGCGCGCCGCCTACCAGGAGCGCGGCGAGCTCATGCGCGGGGAACTGGCCGCCATCCCCGGCCTCACCCTCAGCGCACCGGAAGGCGCCTTCTACCAGTTCCCGCGCTACGACATCGATCTGCCGTCCGTGGAGGTCGTGGCGGCGCTGCGCACGCGGCACGGCGTCGCGGTCCGGCCCGGGAGCGAGTTCGGAGCGCGGGGTGAGGGGCACCTGAGGCTGTCGTACGCTGCCAGCCCGCAGTCCATCACCGAGGGTGTCCGCCGCCTGGCCGCCGGTCTTTCGGCCCTGCGATGAGCACCGTCCCGTACACGACGAGGAATCGACCCATGCGCAGTGACACCGAGCGCAACCGCAGGCACCTCATCAAGGCAGCCGCGCGACTGTTCGAGAACTCGCCCACGCCCGTCAGCCTCGCCGAGATCGCCAAGCACGCCGAGGTGTCCACCGCGACGGCCTACCGCCACTTCTCCTCCGTCGAGGAGGTGCTGCACGCCTTCCGCGCCCAAGTGGGCTCCGAACTGAAGGACTTCAGCGCAGCGCAGACCACCCGCGGCATGACGAAACTCGAAGCGGTGTCGAGGCACTGGGTCTCCCTGGTCCTCGAACACGGCGGCGCGATGGCCCAGATGCGCTCGCATCGCGGCTATCTCGAGCGCCTGCGCGAAGGAACCGGCTACCTCGCGCCGCAGGCCGAGGCGCTCGCCGAACCGCTGCGGCAGACCACCGAGGAGCTCGGCCTGGAGGACCTCGGCGACGAAGCCCTCTATCTGTGGAACGCGCTGTTCGACCCGCGCGACATCCTCGACCTCATCAAGAGCGGACGCACCGAGGACGAGGCCGCGGGCCGTCTGGTGGCCGCACTGCGCGGCGCCCTGACCGGCTGGGCGGCGGCGGACGAACTCCCCCGCGACTGAACGGGAAGACCCGGGGCGGCGGCTCCTCCGCCGACGCCGGACCGCGCCGCTTCGCGCCCGGCGGTGAGTATTTCGGCGCGCTCGCGCGTGGTGGTGGGTGTCCGCCATCGCGAACAACCGAGCATCCGGCCGGCACGGGTCCGGCCCGCACCTGAGCGAAGAGAGACGACGCACATGGACGTCAGCGCCCGCATCGAGGCCGTCTACGACACCCTCCGCCGACGGGACCCCGGTGAAACGGAGTTCCACCAGGCGGCACACGAAGTCCTGCACGCCATTGGCCCCGTGCTGCGGGCTCACCCGGAGTACGCCGAGGCCCGGATCGTGGAGCGGCTCTGCGAGCCCGAGCGGCAGCTGATGTTCCGGGTTCCGTGGGTGGACGACCAGGGCACCGTACGGGTCAACCGCGGTTTCCGGGTGGAGTTCAACAGCGCGCTCGGGCCGTACAAGGGAGGCCTGCGCTTCCACCCCAGCGTGAACCTCGGCATCGTCAAGTTCCTCGGCTTCGAGCAGATCTTCAAGAACGCCCTGACCGGCATGGCGATCGGCGGCGGCAAGGGCGGGTCGGACTTCGACCCCAAGGGCCGCTCGGACGGCGAGGTCATGCGCTTCTGCCAGGCGTTCATGACGGAGCTGTACCGCCACCTGGGCGAGCACACGGACGTGCCCGCCGGGGACATCGGGGTGGGCGGCCGCGAGATCGGCTACCTCTTCGGCCAGTACAAGCGGATCACCAACCGCTACGAGGCCGGCGTCCTGACCGGCAAGCCGGTCGGCTGGGGCGGTTCGCACGCCCGCACCGAGGCAACCGGCTACGGTGCGGTGTACTTCGCCCAGGCGATGCTCTCCACCCGCGGTCAGGACTTCGACGGACGCCGGGTCGTGGTCTCCGGGTCGGGAAACGTCGCCGTCTACGCCGCCGAGAAGGTGCATGCCCTGGGCGGGCGCGTGGTGGCCTGTTCCGACTCCTCCGGGTACCTGGTCGACGAGGACGGCCTGGACCTGGATCTGCTCAAGGAGGTCAAGGAGGTGCGCCGGGCCCGGCTCTCCGCCTACGCCGAGGCGAAGCCGACCGCGCGGATCTCCGCCCGGGGGTCGGTCTACGACGTGCCGTGCGACATCGCCCTGCCGTGCGCCACACAGAACGAGCTCGGCCGGCAGGACGCCGTCGCGCTCGTCAAGAACGGCGTACTCGCCGTGGCCGAGGGCGCGAACATGCCCTGTACGCCCGAGGCGATCGAGGTGTTCCGCGAGGCACAGACTCTCTTCGCCCCCGGCAAGGCGGCCAACGCGGGCGGGGTCGCGACCTCCGCGCTGGAGATGCAGCAGAACGCCTCACGCGACAGCTGGACCTTCGAGCGGACGGAGGAGCGGCTCGCCACCATCATGGGACAGGTGCACGCCCAGTGCCGTGTCACCGCCGAGACCTACGGCGGCGACGCCGACGACTACGTACTCGGCGCCAACACCGCGGGCTTCCTCCGCGTCGCCGAGGCGATGACGGCCCAGGGCGTCGTATAGGCGGCCGGCCGGCGTCACCGGCCTGCGGCGGACCCCACGGCGAGGACACGATCACGCAGGACGGGGAGTTCGGAGCGGATCCGGGCGACCTCGCCCATGTCGACCTCCACCGACACCGTCTCCGCCGCGGTGCCGGCCTCGCCCAGAACGGTCCCCCAGGGGTCGACGGCCACGCTGTGCCCGCCCTGCCGCATCCCGCCATGGGTGCCCGTGGCGCAGCAGGCCAGCAGGAAGACCTGCTCCTCCAGGGCCCTCGTGCGGGTCAGGAGCTGCCAGTGGGCGAGCCGGGCCGCCGGCCAGGCGGCGGGCACCACGATCAGCTCCGCCCCCTCGTCGATCAGGCCCCGGAAGAGTTCGGGGAAGCGCAGGTCGTAGCAGATGGCGAGGCCGATCACCCCGAATTCGGTGGGCACGGTGACGATGTCGCCGCCCCCGCCCATCATGGTCGCCTCGCCCGTGTCGAAGCCGTACCGGTGGATCTTGCGGTAGCTGCCGCGCAGGTCACCGGCCCGGTCGAAGAGGAGCGCGGTGTTGTAGAGCGTCCCGTCCGCGTCCCGCTCGACGATCGACCCGGCGTGCAGCCAGACCCCGGCCGCACGCGCCGCCGCGGACATGGCCTCGGCGGTGGGGCCGTCGACCCCTTCGGCGTCGCGCCCCCAGCCGTCGTACGACCAGGCGCCGGCCGTCCACAGTTCCGGCAGGACCACCAGATCGTCGCCGGTCCGGCCGCGGACCAGCGAGGACGCCCTGCGGCGGCGTTCCTCGGCGGAGTCCGTCGCGTCCACGGACAGCTGTATCAGCGAGGCTCGCATGACTGTCACCTCCGGGAAAACCCGCTCCCTACGAGCGTAAGGAGCCGGACGCGCATCCCGCCTGTTCTCAGGGCTCGCACACCAGGCCGGCGATGTGCGCCATGACCGTGTCGAGGATGCCCGACCAGGCGTCGTCGTCGCCGAGCACGAGATAGTTGAGGGTCAGGCCGTCGGTCATGGCGGCCAGGTAGCGCGCCAGGACCGGGGCGGGGACGCTCAGGCGCAGGCCCATGGTTTGGCGCAGCTGGTCGATGAGCTCGATGTACGTCTCGGCGTACAGCTCGTACTGGCGCCGCGCCAGGTGCTCGAAGCCGGGCTGGCGCAGCGCGTACTGCGTGAGCTCATAGGTGAGCATGTGCTCGTCGGGATGGGCCCTGACGTGCTCCCAGTACGCCTGGAAGCCCGCCCGGACGGTCTCCTCGAGGGTGGCCCTGGGGCGCAGGGCCTCCTTCACCACGGTCACGTAGTGCCCGGTGATCGTGGTGATGACGGACTCGATCAGCTCCTGCTTGGAGTCGAAGCAGTAGTGGAAGACGCTCAGCGAGACGCCCGCTTCGGCGGCGATGGACCGGGTCGTCGTCCTGGGGACGCCGTCCCGGGCCATCGCCCTGATCGCCGCTTCGGTGAGCTGTCGCCGCCGCTCGGCGGACGGCAACCGTGCCATGGAGCCCCTCTCGTGGGTGTCAGCCGCCGTGGACCCCGACCTCGTAGAGGGAGTAGCCCCAGTCGGTGCCGCGTTCCAGACCCTGGACGCGTACGTACCTGGCCGGTGTGGCGGTGAATCTCGCGGTGTCCAGGCCGCCGTCGCCCGCGGTCGTGGACCAGGCGGTCCGCCAGTTCTCCCCGTCGGTGGAGAGCTCGATCCGGTACGACTTCGCGTACGCGTCCTCCCAGTCGAGGGTCACCTGCTTGACGCGCTTCTCCGACCCGAGGTCGAGCCGGTACCACTGGTCGTCGCTCCAGTCGCTCGCCCAGCGGGTACCCCGGTCGCCGTCGACGGCCCGGTGCGGCTTGTAGCTCGTGAACAGGCTCCACTCCGAGGAACTGGCCGACGTGGCCGCGCCGCGCGCGAGATCGGCCCCGGCCTCGTGCTTCTCGGAGGCCCCCCAGGTGTCGAGGTAGGACTCGGCGCCGCGGAAGAGGTCGTCCACCACGTCCTGGCCGCCGACCCGGCGGATGTCCTCGATCCAGTCCGGCACGAGACCGTAGTGGGCGGCGCCGTCGGTGTTCAGGTCCCAGGTGCGCTGACCGGTGGTCTGCCGGTCGATCACGGAGCCGCCGTCGACGCTCTTGAAGGGATACGTGACCTTGTTCGGGGCGTCCGCGCCACGCGGGCCAGGCCAGCCGCCGACGCCGTTCATGTCGGTGCCGTACCCGTAGCCCACGCCGTACTTGTCGCGCAGGGCCTCGGTGCGCTTCGCCTCCGAGATGAAGCCCTCGGAGCCGTGCATGTACTGGGCGATGAAGCCGCCCAGGCCGTAGACCCGCTCGGTCCAGTCCAGGTCCATCCAGCTGTGCGAGGAGAGCACGCCGGGGTAGGACTCGGCCTCGAAGATGTCGAGCACCCGGCCGGTGGCCTTGACGCTCATGTGGTCGATCTCCAGCATCATCCCGCGCTGCATCATGCCGCGGACGGCGTACTCGCCGAGTCCGGTGAGTCCTCTGACGTTGCACTGGGCGCCGGCGCTGTACGAGGGGACCTCCTCGCCGGCCGGAAGCTTCTTCTCGGCCGCGGCCGCCGAGGCGTTGCCGATGGGGTTGTCGGCTTGCGGCCCCTTGCACTGCTCCGTCTTCCAGTACGTGCCCGTCGACAGGAACTGCCCGACGTTGATGGCCGTTCCGAGCGAGCCCGAGTCGAAGCGGACACCGCACAGCGCGTTGTCGAACTTGTGGCACAGGAACATGCTGCGCACGCCCAGCGAGTACAGCTCGTCCAGGCCCTTGTCGATGTCGGCCCTGCTGCACTGCGCGATGTCGAGGATCTGCTTGCAGCCGAACGGCTCGGAGGTCTCCACGCCGAGGACGACCGCCAGTTTGCCCTGCTCGGCGACCTCGCGGGCCTGCGCGCTGTCGGTGACGATCCGGAAGAAGCCCTTGCCCGGCCCGCCGTAGATCTTGTCGATGTAGGCCTGCATGTCGTACGTCAGCTTGGCCTGCAACCGGATGGACGTCATCTCGTCGCAGCCGCGGTCCTTGAAGAAGTAGACCGAGCAGATGACGCCGTTGGTGACGAGGTCGTTGACCAGCACCCGCTGGCCGCCGCGCCAGGCCCGCTCCACCCAGGCGTAGTAGTTCTGCTGGTGCGTCAGCGAGTCGTGGGCCGGCCAGTCCTTGAAGGTGGGCCAGCCGTTCGGGTCGTGCTTGCCGTCACCGCCGTTGGTGATGAAGTCGAAGATCGCGAGCGAGCCGTCCGGGTAGTGCTCGGGGCAGTCCTTGAGGGCGTCCGCGACGCCCTGCTCGGAGAACGGCTTTCCGCAGATCAGACGGCCGCCGAAGGCCTCGTTGGAGAAGATGTGGTCGTGCGCGTCGACGAAGCCGCGCACCTCGCCCCGGGCGTCGGTGCCGCTGAAGGGCTCCCCCGTGACATTGACCCCGGAGTCCGGCGCGGGCCGCGCGGTCGGGTTCCACCAGTCGGTTCCGGCCGCCGAACTCGGCGTGGGACCGAGTGCGATCGACAGCACGAGCAGGAGGAGCGACACAACGGTGATGTTCTTGCGTCTGCGGTACGGGCGTCCGGAACTGGTCACAGCCCACGTCCCTTGGTCGGCGGGATGGCGGGGTCGACGTATCGGGCTGTCCTGAGCCTTGTGGGCCGGGGAGCGACAGCCCGATTGTCATGACCTCGCCCATGGTGCGACGAGGATGACCACTACCGCCGTACGAGTCAAGAGTCCGGGACAGATGACCTACTGACGGGTCATCAGAACGACATCACGGGCGAGAGCCGGATCCGCGTCGGCCGAGCCGTCGGCGCAGGGCCGCCGCCAGTCCGACCGGCGCCACGCGCAGCACCACGGCCCCCTCCGAGCACCGGGGGAGTGGCTTCGCGTAATAGGGGCGGCCGAACCGGGCGGCGCGGAACCAGCGGGTGCCGGTCATTCCCCTCAGAGGCGGGACGGGAATCCGGCTGTCCGGCTCATCCGTACGGAGGGTCAACGTCCACCGCCCTGGAGGCAGTCTCCTGACCGGCAGGCGTGCGGTGAAGCCGGTGCCGCCGCCGTCCGGCGTGTACCGCAGGGGCACCTCGCGCACCGAGCCCGAGTCGCCTTCGGCGCGCAGGGCCGTGGGTCCGGGGCGGCCAGCGGCTTCGCCGGTCAGGCGTCCGGTGACGACGAGCGTGCCGGGTGCGGACGTGTCCCAGGCGATCCCGGTCACCCGGCAGAGCGGCTCGTCCTCGGTCCGCCGGATGTCCAGGGAGAAGTTCCCGTACGGAGTGAAGAACGGGCGTGCGGTGGTGGCCACGACCTCGTGGTGCGGCGGGGCGGGCCTCTCGCCGTTCGCGTCCGTCCGGGTCTGCCGGAGCCTGACGATCCGGCTGACTCCCTGGGCACGCACATCCAGGTGGAGGTCCCACACCCCGGCGCCCAGCGGCGCGCCCGAGTCGACGGTGGTCAGGTCCACCTCGGCGAGGAAGCCGGTGGCCTGGTCGTCGGGTCGCTGGGAGGCGGTCCGGACGGTCACGGGCACCCGGATGTCCGGGTGCGGGAAGCCACGCGGGCGCAGGATCAGCCGGGTGGTGGGTTCCAGGTCGCCGAGAGACTCGATACGGGCGTGGCCGGCGAGCCGGAGCACACCGCCGTCGCCCGTCCATACCGCCTCGGCCAGTTCATGGCGGACCGGGAGCCGGTCCGTGGCGTCGAAGCAGGCGTCAGGGACGGCCTTCGCGGGGTCCCGGAAGAAGGGATGGCACCAGTAGACGCGGCCCTTGTCGACGACGTTGCCGCGCGCCGCGTCCTCCTTGGCGTGCCGGGCCACGGTGAGAAGGTCCTCGTACCGGTCCGCGCGCAGTAGGTGGACGATGAGCCGGTCCGGCGGGGCGAGCTGCTGGAAGACACCGTCGGTCACATAGGTCAGTGCCCAGTGCCGGAACTGCGGATAGAAACGCTCCCGGGCCTCCTCTTCGCTCTCCTTGTGCAGCAGGCCGCGCAAGGGCCCGCACAGCTCCCACTCCACATGGCGGCGCATGATCTGGTCCCGGCGCGGTCCGGGTTCCAGACAGCGGGCGACCGTCTCGAAACACAGCCGGGTGCCGTCCATGCGGTGGGCCAGGCCGGCGGCGGTGAGGGTGAGGTTGTTGCCGTTCTGGCGGTTGCGTGAGTAGTAGCAGTCATAGTCGGCCACGACCGAGATGCCGTCGGCGTTGAGGAAGGCCGCGGCCGTGAACGGCTTGTCCTCGCAGTTGCGGTACGGCGGGAACCTCAGGTCCAGCCGCTCGATCAGCGAGCGCCGGAACAGCTTCCAGCAGCCGAGCGTGCGGTAGGCGGCGGAGGAGAAGACGTCGGTCCGGGGCTGGTTGTGCGAGAAGACGGCCGTCGGTACGGCTCGTCCGCCCACTGACACCATCTTGCCGAGGACCACGTCGGTGCGGTTCTCGTCCGCCATCGCGACCATGCGGCGCAGGGCGTCGGGGCCCAGGTAGTCGTCGGAGTCGAGGAAGAAGACGTAGTCACCGCGGGCCCTGTCCAGACCGGTGTTGCGCGGGCCTCCGGCGCCGCCGCTGTTGGGCTGGTGGACGACGCGCAGGCTGGGGCAGGAGCGCGCGAGCCGGTCCAGCTCGTCCGCTGTGCCGTCGGTCGAGCCGTCGTCGACCGCGATGATCTCGATCCTGTCCAGGCCGAGCGTCTGCTCCATGGCGGAGGTGACGCACTTCGTCAGTTCCGGCATGGAGTTGTACGCGGGGATGATCACGCTGACGCGAGGCGGATTCGTACGGAGCATGACGACTCCAATCTCCTCGGAGCTTCCGGCGCGTCCCGGCCCGGCCGCCCCGCGAGAGGCGCCCTCCTACGCCGACGGAGTGGGTGAACCACCCGTTCGGGCGTTGCGTACGAACAGCGCGTGCAGATCACGCACGGCCCGGGGGACCGAGACGGCGTGGCGGCGCTGCAGCACCAGCAGCACATCGGTCTCGTCCCCCGCCAGCGGCCGGACCGTGAGGGTGCCCCGCCGCTCCAGGGGATCGCCGAGGACGCTGAAGTCGGGCAGCACCGTCGCCCCGAGCCCCTCGGCGACCATCAGCTTGCCCATCTCGGCGCCGTCGGTGGAGTACGAGAAGGACGGTGTCCGGCCGCGCAGCAGCCGGTGGACGTAGCGGTGCATGACATAGCCGGACCGCATCACGATGAGGGGCTCGGCGAGGAGACTGTCCACATCCACCGCGTCCAGGGCCGCCAGCGGGCTGTCCGGGCGTACGCACACCACCGGCCGGCCGCGCAGCAGCTCGGTCGTCTCGAAGCCGGGCGGCATGTCGTCGCCGTGGAGGTAGTTCACCAGCCCCAGGTCGAAGGCGCCCTCCAGCAGACCCCGGTGGATGTCGGCCTGCTGCGCGCCGACCACCTCGACCTGGGTGGCCGGATGCGCGGAGCGGAACTCCCGCACGGTCGGGATCAGCAGCGGCACAGTGGCCGTGTTGACCGTGCCGAGCCGCACCATGCGGCTGACGCGGTGCTGGTCGCCTGCCGCGCCGCGCAGCCGGTCCACCGCGTCCAGCACCGTCATGATGTGCGGCAGCAGTTCCCGGCCCTCGTCACTGACCTTCGCCCCCGACCGCTTGCGCTCCAGCAGGTCCACCCCGAGCTCCCGCTCCAGATTGCGCACGGTCTCGCTCAACGCGGGCTGGGACAGGTGGAGTTCCTCGGCGGCCCGCCGCAGCGAACCGAACCGGGTGACGGCGGCGATGTATTCCAGCTGTTCTATGCGCACGACAGGAGACTGCGTCCCCCGCGAGCCCGGTTCAAGGGAATCCCTGTCACAACCTCGTGAATACCGACTCTCACCATGTGGAATCACCACCGGGTCTTCTTGACCGGCCGGACCCGCACTTGGTTGGATCGTCGACATGAAGCGACCGGACCTCACGCAGCGACGCCACGTCGATCTCGCGCGTGTCTCCAGCTCCTGCTGTCGCAGCCGCGTCTGAGCGCAGCGCACCGAGGGAAACCCTCCCACTCGCTTTCTGCGCCCTCTCCCTTCCTGAATTCCGGTCCCGGACGTTCTCCGTCGTGCTGACGGCTTTCCCGGTACCGCTGTTCCAGCGCGCCTGAATTCCCCTCGCGAGCACGTTCTCGTGCCGACGCCTGTGTGTTTCGCGTGCCTTTCCGCTCTCCCAGGAGTCCCCCATGCCCGTACCGCCCGCATCCGACCCCGTCCGCTTCGCCTACTGGGTGCCCAACGTCAGCGGCGGCCTCGTCACCAGCACCGTCGAGCAGCGCACCGACTGGGGCTACGACTACAACCGCGAACTGGCCGTCCTCGCCGAGAACAACGGTTTCGACTACGCCCTCAGCCAGGTCCGCTACATGGCCAGCTACGGTGCCGAGAACCAGCACGAGTCGACCAGCTTCAGCCTCGCCCTGCTGCTCGCCACCCAGCGCCTCAAGGTCATCGCCGCCGTCCACCCCGGCCTGTGGCACCCGGGCGTCCTCGCCAAGCTCGGCGCGACCGCCGACCACCTGTCGAACGGCCGGTTCGCCGTCAACGTCGTCAGCGGCTGGTTCAAGGGCGAGTTCACCGCCCTGGGCGAGCCGTGGCTGGAGCACGACGAGCGCTACCGGCGCGCGGAGGAGTTCATCACCGCCCTGCGCACCATCTGGACCCAGGACCACGCCGAACTCGCTGGCGACTTCTACCGGGTGCGCGACTTCTCCCTCAAGCCCAAGCCGCTGAACACCCCCGAACGCCCCCACCCCGAGATCTTCCAGGGCGGCAACTCCACCGCCGCCCGCGCCATGGCCGGCCGGGTCTCCGACTGGTACTTCAGCAACGGCAAGGACTTCGACGGCGTCACCGAGCAGATCGCCGACGTACGCGCCTCCGCCGCCGAAGTGGGCCGTACGCCCCCCAAGTTCGGGCTCAACGGCTTCCTCATCGCCCGCGACACCGAGGCCGAGGCCCGCGAGCAGCTCCGCGAGATCGTCGCCCACGCCGACACCGAGGCCGTGCACGGCTTCCGCGACGCCGTCCGGCAGGCCGGACAGTCCACCGGCGACGGCAAGGGCATGTGGCAGGACTCGAGCTTCGAGGACCTCGTCCAGTACAACGACGGCTTCCGCACGGGCCTCATCGGCACGCCCGAGCAGATCGCCGAACGGATCGTCGCCTACAAGCGCCTCGGCGTCGACCTCTTCCTCCTCGGCTTCCTGCACTACCACGAGGAGGTCGAGTACTTCGGCAAGCGGGTGCTGCCCCTCGTGCGCGAACTGGAGGCCCGGGAACCCGACTTCGAGCCCGCCGCGGCCCACGCCTGATCACCGCCCGCCCCGAGCAACAGCCACGAAGGGAACACCCCCATGGCCACCATCCTGACCGTGTCCGGCAGCCCCTCCGCCACCTCCCGCACCCAGCGACTGCTGCGCCACCTCGACTCCCGGCTCACCGCCCAGGGCCACGAGGTGATCCCGCTGGACGTCCGGAACATCCCCGCCGAGGCCCTCCTCGGGGCGGACTTCCGCCACCCCGAGATCGTCCGGGCCACCGCCCTGGTCGAGCAGGCCGACGGGGTCGTGGTCGGCACCCCCGTCTACAAGGCCGCCTACTCCGGGCTGCTGAAGTCCCTGCTGGACCTGCTCCCGCAGTACGCACTGGCCGGCAAGACCGTCCTGCCCCTCGCCACCGGAGGATCCGTCGCCCACGTCCTGGCCATCGACTACGCCCTGCGTCCCGTGCTGAGCTCCATGGGCGCCACGCACATCGTCCCGGGCTGGTTCACCCTCGACAAGGACATCACCGTGAGCGACGACGGCTCCCTGACCGTTGCGCCCGGCTCGGCCGAGGCCCTGGCCCAGGTCACGGACCAGTTCTCCGCCGTGCTGGGCGGCCGTACGACCGTGCTGGCGGCCACCGGATGACCACGGCCCATGTGATCGCCGACGACGCCGAGGCCCTGGCCGTCGCCGCCGGCCTGGCCGCCGACTTCCGCAAGGAAGCCGCCGAACGGGACGTACAGCGCAGGCTCCCGCACGCGGAGCTGGAACGGCTCTCCGCCTCGGGCCTGCTGGCCGTCAGCGTCCCGGCCGGGTTCGGCGGCGCGGACGTCCGCACCGGGACGCTCGCCGAGATCTTCCGGCTGCTGGCATCGGCCGACGCCAGCCTCGCCCAGATCCCGCAGAGCCACTTCGTCTACGTCAACGTGCTGCGCCGCCAGGGCACACGCGCCCAGCAGGAGTTCTTCTTCGGCGAGGTACTGCGGGGCAGGCGGTTCGGCAACGCCCAGTCCGAGGCGGGCACAAAGCACGTCCAGGACATCCGCACCAGGCTCGCGCGGCGCCCGGACGGCTCCTACGTCCTCGATGGCGTCAAGCACTACTCCACGGGCGCGCTGTTCGCCCACTGGATCCCCGTCCTGGCCCAAGCCGACGACGACACGCCGCACGTGGCGTACGTGCCGCGCGACGCCCCCGGCCTGACGGTCGTCGACGACTGGGACGGCATGGGGCAGCGCACCACCGCCAGCGGAACCGTCCGCCTGGAACGGGTGCCCGTCCCCGCCGACCGGGTCCTGCCCCACCACCTCACCTTCCAGGGACCCCAACTCCACGGTGCCGTGGCCCAGTTGCTGCACGCTGCCATCGACGCGGGGATCGCCTCCGGCGCGCTGGCGGAGGCCGTGGAGTTCGTCCGTACGAAGAGCCGCCCCTGGTTCGAGAGCGGGCTGGAGACGGCCGCGGAGGACCCGCTGCTGATCCAGCGGTTCGGCGAACTCGCGATCCGCCTCCGGGCGGCGGAGTCCCTGCTGCGGGAGGCCGCCCGTACGGTCGACGCCGCCCGGGACGACCTGACCGACGACTCGGCCGCCGAGGCCTCGATCGCGGTGGCCGCCGCCAAGGTGACCACCGCGGAGACCGCCGTCGAGATCGGCAGCGCCCTCTTCGAGGTCGCCGGCACCCGCGCCGCGCTCGACTCCCTGGGCCTGCACCGCCACTGGCGCGATGCCCGCACCCACACCCTGCACGACCCGGCCCGCTGGAAGGTCCAGCACATCGGCCGCTACGTGCTGAGCGGCACCCGGCCGCCCCGGCACGGCCTGCTCTGACCACCCCCTCTTCTGAACACCCCCCTGACGATCGGAGATCTCCCGTGTCCCTCACCTTCCACTGGTTCCTCCCCACCAACGGCGACAGCCGCCATGTCGTCGGCGGCGGCCACGGCACCCCGGCCACCGCCTCCGGCCGGGACCGGCCGCCGACGGTCGCCTACCTGAGCCAGATCGCCCGCGCCGCCGAGGACCTCGGCTTCGTCGGCGCCCTCACCCCCACCGGCGCCTGGTGCGAGGACGCGTGGCTGACGACGGCGATGGTCAGCCAGAACACCGAGCGGCTGAAGTTCCTGGTGGCCTTCCGACCCGGCTTCGTCTCGCCCACGCTCGCCGCCCAGATGGCCTCCACCTTCCAGCGGCAGAGCGGCGGACGGCTGCTGCTCAACGTCGTCACCGGCGGCGAGAGCCACGAGCAGCGCGCCTACGGCGACTTCCTCGACAAGGACGCGCGCTACCGCCGTACCGGCGAGTTCCTGCAGATCGTGCGGGAGCTGTGGGAGGGCAAGACCGTCGATCTGCACGGCGAGCACCTCCAGGTGGCGGACGCGACGCTGGCCCGGGTGCCCGACCCGATTCCCGAGGTCTACTTCGGCGGCTCCTCGCCGATCGCCGGAGAGATCGCCGCCCGGCATGTGGACGTGTACCTCACCTGGGGCGAACCGCCCGCGCAGGTCGCCGAGAAGATCGCCTGGATCAGGAAGCTGGCGGCCGAGCAGGGCCGCACCGTCCGCTTCGGCATCCGGCTGCACGTCATCACCCGCGACAGCTCCGAGCAGGCCTGGGCGGAGGCGAACCGGCTGCTGGACGGCTTCGACCCGGAGACCGTGGCGTCCGTGCAGGCCGGACTCGCCCGCAGCGAGTCCACGGGGCAGCAGCGCATGCTCGCCCTGCACGACGGCGGCGACCGGGACGCCCTGGAGATCCACCCCAACCTGTGGGCCGGCATCGGCCTGGTGCGCGGCGGGGCGGGCACAGCCCTGGTCGGCAGCCACGACGAGGTCGCCGAGCGCATCAAGGAGTACGCGGCCCTCGGCATCGAGGAGTTCGTCCTCTCCGGCTACCCCCACCTGGAGGAGGCCTACTGGTTCGGCGAGGGCGTCCTGCCGAGGCTGGAGGCACAGGGCCTGTGGAAGCACCCCTTCCCGCAGGTCGCGGCCGCCGCCCAGGTCCCGTTCGCGGGTGCGGGAAACCCACGATGACGCAGGTCATCGCCGACGACGCCGAGGGCTCCAGAACGGGCCCACCGGCACCACGCTGCGCGAACGTCTGCACGGCCCGGGCAGCGGACCTCGGGTCGGGGCCGACCACCCGGCGGCCGAGTACCGCGAACGGGCCGCGCAGGAGCGGAAGCCGGCCGGGGACCACCGGGTGACCCCTCCCTGGCCGGGGCCGCGGTCCAGGCCGTGCGCGTCCTGCTCGCGCCCTGCGCGACGGACCGGGCGGCGTAGTCCTAGGACCAGGCGACCCACCTTCCCCGCAGCCGGAGCGGCCCGGCGCGGGGAACATGGAAGGCATGGCCAGCAACGTCGATCTCAGCCAGTTCCTGCGCCGATGCCGTGCCCGCATCGCGCCGCGGTCGGTGGGCCTGCCGGAGGGCGGGGCCTACCGGCGCGTGCCCGGCCTGCGGCGTGAGGAAGTCGCGCAGCTGGCCGGTGTCAGCACGGACTACTACACACGGCTGGAGCAGGGCCGCAACATCACTCCCTCGGACAGCGTGCTGGGGGCGATCGCCGAGGCGCTGCGCCTGGACGACGCCGAACGCGCCCACCTGTTCGACCTGACCCGACCCAAACCCGCCAAGGCCCGCCGCGGCGCGCCCGCCGTGCAGAAGGCGCGGCCCGGGCTGCGCCGGTTCCTGGACTCCTTCGGCGACCACGCGGGATTCGTCCTCGGCCGGCGGGGAGACGTGCTGGCCACCAATCACCTGTGCCGGGTCCTGATGGCCGACTTCGACGCCATGCCCTACCGCGAGCGCAACCTGACCCGCTGGATCGTCCTGGACCCCGAGGCGCGAGAGCTGTACGCGGACTGGCAGACGATCGCCGCGGAGATGACCGCGATCCTGCGGCTGGACGCGGGACGGCACCCCGACGACACCCGCACCGCCGAACTGGTGGGGGAGCTGACCATGAAGAGCGAGCACTTCCGCCGCTGGTGGGACGACCACAAGGTCCTCAACCGCACCTTCGGCCAGAAGCGCTTCCGTCACCCCGTGGTGGGCCCGCTGACCATCGACTACCAGGCGTTCACCATGCCGGGCGAGGAGGACCAGACCCTGTTCCTCTACATGCCGGCGCAGGACCAGGCCTCACAGGAGGCCTGGCAGCTGCTGACCAGCTGGAACGCCGACGAGACCACCGTACGGCCCGAACCCGCCGACCCTTCCCCGACAGAACGGAGCACCCCGTGAGCGGCACCGCCTCCCACCCTCACCGTCCGCTGGCCCTGGTGACCGGAGCCTCAGCAGGCATCGGCTACGAACTGGCGCTGCTGCTCGCCGTCAACGGCTTCGACCTGGTCGTGACGGGCCGCAGCGAGGACACCGACAAGGCGGCCGCCGAACTGGCCGCACACGGCGGCGAGGTCAAGGCCGTACGCGCCGACCTCGCCGGGTCCGACGGCGTGGAGACCGTCTGGCGCGCCGTGCAGGAGACCGGCCGGCCACTCGAAGCGGCCGTCCTCAACGCCGGGCGCAGCATCGGCGGAGCCTTCCTCGACACCGACCTCGACGACGAACTGAACCTGATCGATCTGAACGTCACCTCCGTGGTCCACCTGGCCAAGCACGTCGCCCGGCACATGGCGGCCCACCGGCGCGGCCGCATCCTGATCACCTCATCGCTCTCCGCCACCCTGCCCACGCCCTACGAGACCGTCTACGGGCCCTCACGCGCCTTCACCCGCATGTTCGCCCTCGGCCTGCGCGAAGAACTCAAGGAACACGGCGTCAGCGTCACCACGCTCATGCCCGGCGCCACCGACAGCGACTTCCACGCCCGCGCCGGCATGAACAACACGGCCTTCGGCCCCGGCATGAGGAAGAACAGCCGCAAGGACGTCGCCCGTCAGGGCTTCCTGGCGATGATGGACGGACAGGCCCAGGTCGTCGGAGGCGACCGCGCGACCCGGCGCACGGCCCTCAAGCACCGCTTCCTGCCCGAGACTCTCAAGGCGGCGCGACACGCTCGCCTGGCCGATCCGCGCCGCTGAGCTAACCGAGGCCGCGGAGGAGGCGACGCCGCGGGAGTTCCGTCGGCCGGGCCGCGGCTAATCTGCACGGGTGACCACCGACCTGACCCTGCTGCCGCGTGTCGCCTATCGCGGACAGGAGGTCACCGCGCCCCGGCTCCGGGGCCTCCTCGCGCTGCTCGCGGGCGACTTGCGCACCGGCTGCAGCACCGAACGGCTCGTGGCGGGGCTGTGGCCGGACGCGTTGCCGGAGCGGCCGGCAAAGGCGGTGCAGGTCCTCGTGTCCCGGGCGCGGGCCCAGCTCGGCGCCGACGTCATCGCGGGCACGCCGACCGGATACCGGCTCACCCTCGCCGAGGACCAGGTCGACACCTCCGCCCTGCTGCGGCACGCCGCCACCGGAGCGGACCGGGCCAGGGCCGGAGACCACGCCGGATCGCTGGCGGCGGCCGAGGCCGGGCTCGCGCTCTGGGAAGGCACCCCGGTCGACGCCGGCGACACCGACGACCCTCTGGCCGCGCTGCGCGCCGAGCGCGTTCCCGTCCGCGGCGCGCTCGTCCGCGCGCGGGCCCTCGCGCTCGCCCGCCTCGGACGGCACGCGGAAGCGGCCGGACCGCTGGCCGTGGCCGCCGCGGAGCATCCGCGCGACGAGGAAGTGCTCGCCGAACTGCTGCGCGGCGAGGCCGCGACGGCCGGCCCGTCCGCCGCGCTGACCCGGTACGAGGCCTACCGCCGTGAGCTGCGCGACGAGCTCGGCACGGATCCCGGCGCCGCGCTCAAGGCCGTTCAGCGGGAGCTGCTGCGCGGTGAGGCGCCCGCGGTCAGACACGGCGTGCCGCACGAGCCGAACCCGCTCCTCGGCCGGGACGAGGACATCGCCGCGGTGGAGCGGCTGCTGCGCGCCTCCCGCGCAGTCACCGTCGTCGGGCCGGGCGGCCTCGGCAAGACCCGGCTCGCGCACGCCGTCAGCCGCCGGGCCGAGCAGCGCGTGGTGTATTTCGTACCGCTCGCCGGTGTCACCGAGGACGCGGACGTGACCGCGGAGGTGGCCTCCGCGCTCGGCGCGGGCGAGGGACGGCCCGGTGCCGGAATGAGCGGCCACGACCCCGTGTCCGGCATCCTCGGTGTGCTCGGCTCCGGGCCCGCGCTGCTGGTGCTGGACAACTGCGAGCAGGTCGTCGCCGGCGCCGCCGGCCTCGTCCGCGCGCTGGTCTCGTCCTCGAAGGACCTGCGGGTGCTCGCCACCAGCCGGGCCCCGCTGGGCCTCACCTCGGAGGCGGTGTACGCGCTGCCGGAGCTCCGACTAGCCACCTCCGTCGAGCTGTTCACCCAGCGAGCCAGGGCGGCCCGGCCCGGCGTCGAGCTGCCGCCGGACGCGGTGGCCGGGCTGTGCCGCCACCTCGACGGGCTGCCGCTCGCCGTGGAACTGGCCGCGGCGCGGGTACGGGTGCTGTCGGTGCCGGAGATCGCCCGCCGCCTCGGCGACCGGTTCGCGCTGCTGCGCGGCGGCGCGCGTGACGTGCCGGAACGTCACCGTACCCTGCACGCGGTCGTGGACTGGAGCTGGAACCTCCTCGACGAGGAGGCCAGAGCGGCGCTGCGCCTGCTGTCCGTCTTCCCCGGCGGCTTCACCGGCGAGACGGCGGAACAGGTCCTGGGCGAGGACGAGGACGCGCTGTTCCTGCTGGAGCAACTGGCCGACCAGTCGCTGCTCACCGTCGCCGACACACCGGCCGGCGTGCGGTTCCGGATGCTGGAGACCGTACGGGAGTTCAGCGCGGCCCGGCGTACGGAGGCGGGCGAGGACGAGGAGGCCGTCGGCCGGTTCCTCGACTGGGCGCGGGACTTCGGGGTCGCGTACCACGACTGGTTCTTCGGCTCGGGACCGCTGTCCGCCTGGGAGCGCATCAGGGCCGAGCAGGACAACCTCGTGTTTGCCCTGCGGCACGCCCTGGCCCGTACGGACGGCCCCACCATCGCCGCCCTCACCGCGGTCCTCACCGCCCTGTGGTCGACCGGCTCCAACTTCACCCGCCTCACCACCCTCGCCGCGGAGACCGGTCCGCCCCTGTCGCACTACTACCCCGAGCCCGAGTACGTCGAAGTCGCCCGTGCCGCCGCGGTGTTGTCCACGGCGACCCTGTTCATGGGCTACGGCCCGCACGTCGTACGCCAGCTCGTCACCCTCCGGCGGCTGCCCCCGGCCCCGCCGGACACCCTGGTGCGCGCCATCGCGGTGGTGCTGGGCGCGGTCCCCGAGATGCTGCCTCCCGACTACGAGGTGCTGCGGGGGCTCTGCGACAGCGAGCAGCCGCTGCTCGCCGGCATCGCCGAGTGCGTCGCCACCTACGTCTGGGAGTACGAGCACGACATCGACCGCGCGCTCGCCTCGGCCCGCCGGATCGTCACCGCGCTGGGCCCGGTCGAGAACCCGTTCCTGCAGGTCATGGGCCACGCCCGGCTGGGCGAACTGTGCCTGAGGACGGAGCAGGGCGAGGCGGCGTACGAGCATCTCAAGGCGGCGCTGGAAGCGCTGCCCCGGCTCGGTGACGAGCACGACTCCATCGGCGTACGCAGTGGTCTCGTCCTCGCCTGCCTGCACCGCGGCGACCCCGACGAGGCCGAGTACTGGCTGCGGCAGGCCGAGGGCAGCCCCCCGCAGCAGGACGACTTCCACAGTCCCGGCCTCGGCGGGCGCGCCGAGATCGCGCTCTCCCGCGGGCTGACGGAGGTCGGACTCGGCCTGTGGCGCGGCGCCGTGGAGGGGATGGCGGAGGTCGGGCCGGTGGACGGCGGCGATCCCTTCCTCGACCGTTGGGTGCTGCAGATCCGGTCGGCGGCGGTGACGGCGCACGCGCACGCCGGCCGTCTCGAGCCGGTCGCGGACGTGGTCGACCGGCTGCGCCAGGAGCTGCGGACCATGCTCGACGGTCCGGCCGGATCGCCCATGGAGCTTCAGTACGGGACGGCGCTGCACGCCCTCGGCATGGCGGGACTCGCCTCCGGCGACGGCTCGGCCGTACGGATGATCGCGCTGGCCGAACGGCTGCGGGTGCTGCGCGACTACCAGCCGACGATGTCGGCGGCCCGGGCCCGGCAGGCGGCCGAGAACGCCGACAGGGCGGCCTACGCCGACGCGGTGTCGGAGTACGCCGCCCTCGAGCGGAACGAGTTGCGGGATGCGGCCCGCGCTGTCATGGCGGTCGCTGCTACTTCGGGTCGCGGTTGAACTGCGCCGTCGACCAGCGGTAGCCGAGCGCGCTCAGGCCGACGCACCAGGCGACGGCGATCCAGCCGTTGTTGCCGATCTCGGTGCCGAGGAGCAGGCCGCGCAGGGTCTCGATGGCGGGGGTGAAGGGCTGGTACTCGGCGATGGGCTGGAACCAGCCGGGCATGGTGCCGGCCGGGATGAAGGCGCTGGAGATGAGCGGGAGCAGGATCAGCGGCATGGCCATGTTGCTGGCCGCCTCCGGGTTCGGGCTGGCCATGCCCATGCCGACCGCGATCCAGGTGAGGGCGAGGGAGAACAGGGCGAGCAGTCCCACCGCCGCGATCCATTCCAGGAGCGTGGCGTCCGTGGAGCGGAACCCGATGGCCACGGCGACGGCACCGACGAGGACCAGGCTGGCCATCACCTGCAGCACGCTGCCGACGACGTGCCCGATGAGCAGCGAGCCTCGGTAGATCGCCATCGTCCGGAAGCGGGCGATGAGCCCCTCGGTCATGTCCATGGAGACGGCGATCGCGGCCCCGATCACGGTGCTGCCGATGGTCATCATCAGCAGGCCCGGGACGATGTAGGCGATGTAGTCGGAGCGGTCGGCGCCGCTGCCGCCGATGCCCGCGCTCATCACGTCGCCGAAGATGTAGACGAAGAGCAGGAGCAGCATGATCGGCGTGAGCAGCAGGTTCAGCGTCATCGACGGATAGCGGCGGGCGTGCAGCAGGTTGCGGCGCAGCATCGTGGACGAGTCGCGCACGGCGAGGGCGAGGGAACTCATCGGACACTCTCCTTGGACTGGCCGGACTGGCCGGACTGGCCGGACTGGCCGGACTGGCCGGACTGGCTGGGGACGTTGGTGGCGCCGGTGGTGCTGGTCAGGGCGAAGAACACGTCGTCGAGGTCGGGGGTGTGCACGGTCAACTCGTCGGCCTCGACGCCGGCCGTGTCCAGCCAGTCGAGGATGGAACGCAGTTCGCGCTGGCTGCCGTCGCTCGGGATCTGCAGGGCGAGGGCCTCGTCGTCGCGGGTGACCTCGCGCAGGGCGGAGGCGGCCGACCGGTAGGCGTCCGGGTCGGTGAAGCGCAGCCGTACATGCCCGCCGGGGATGAGGCGTTTGAGTTCCTCGGCGCTGCCCTCGGCGGCGATCGTGCCGTCGTTCAGCACCGCGATGCGGTCGGCGAGTTCGTCGGCCTCTTCCAGGTACTGGGTGGTGAGGAAGACGGTCGCACCGTCGGAGACCAGCTCACGGATGATGCCCCACATGTTGTGACGGGAGCGGGGGTCGAGGCCGGTGGTGGGCTCGTCGAGGAAGATGATGCGCGGGTTCCCGACCAGGGTCATGGCGAGGTCGAGGCGCCGCTTCATGCCGCCCGAGTAGGTGGAGGCCGGTTTCTTCGCGGCGTCGGTGAGGTCGAAGCGTCCCAGCAGCTCGGCGGCCACTCGCCGGCCCTCCTGCCTGGGCAGGTGGTGCAGGTCGGCCATGAGGAGCATGTTCTCCTCGCCGGTGATCAGCCCGTCGACGGCGGAGAACTGCCCGGTGACACCGATCGCGGCCCGCACGGCCTGCGGGTCGGCGGCCAGGTCGTGTCCGCCCACCCGCAACTCGCCGGCGTCGGCGGTGATGAGGGTGGAGAGGATCTTGACGGCGGTGGTCTTGCCGGCACCGTTCGGACCGAGCAGGGAGAAGACCGTGCCGGCCGGCACCGCCAGATCGATGCCGTCGAGGACCGTCTTGTCCCCGTAGGCCTTGCGCAGCCCCTGGGCCGCGATGGCGAGAGAGTGCGATGTCGTGGTGGTCATGCCGCAGAGCTTGCGGCAGGGCGCATTCAGCGCGGTTTCACGATGGTTTCAGTGCCCTGGAACCGGGCGGCGGAGCGAGACGGCGATCTACGCTGCCGCCGGAAGGCCGGGCGAGACAGACCGGCATGGGCTGAGGGCGGCGCGGGGCATCGGGTGGGGTGGGAACTGGGGGCGGCCGGGCCTCGCGGTCGGGATGCTGACAGCCGTCATCCGCGTGTTCGCCCTTCCGGGCCCGAGCGTCTTCCGCCTCCTGGTCGCCGCGCTGATGCTGCCGCTCGGCGGCCGGCTCATCGCCCGGACCCCGTACCCCCGTACCCCCGTACCCCCGGAGCTCCGGGGGTACGGGGGTACGCCCCGGACGGTCACGTGCCTGGCCCTCGTGGTCGGCGTCTACGGCATCGGCGGCGGCTCGATCCTCGGCCCCGTCCTGGTCGGGCGCGGTGTCCCCGTCGCCGAGGTCGCCCCGGCCTCCACCTTCGCCACCTCGGTGATCGGCGCCGCCACCTACGCCCTGCTCTCCCTGGCCCACAGCGGCAGCATCGCCCCCGACTGGTTCCTCGGCCTGTCCTGCGGCCTCGGCGGTCTCCTCGGCGGCTACCTCGGAGCCCGCCTCCAGCCGCACCTGCCCGAGCACATCCTCCGCCTCGTCCTCGGCACTCTGGCGACGGCGCTCGGCGCCCTGTACGCGGTCGACTGTTGATCCTGGACGAACCGACCTCGCAGATGGACGCCCGGGGCGAGCACGCCATCTTCCTCGTCTCCCTGTCACAGGACCGGTGAGGCCGCGGCGGAGCGCTTGCCGACGGCAGGCGCGAGGACGATCGCCACGGCGGTGAAGGCGAGGACGACGATCATGGCGACGCGCAGCCCGTAGTGCTCGCCGAGGAAGCCGAGACACGGGGGCCCGACGAGGAACGCGACGTAGCCGATCATCGCCACCAGGCTGACACGCGCCGCCGAGTCGGGCCCGGAGTCACCGGCCGCCGAGAGGGTGACCGGGAAGCCGAGCGAGGCTCCCAGGCCCCAGAGGAGAACGGCGGCCCCCGCGAGGACGGCCGAGTCGGCGAAGACGACGACGGCGATTCCCAGAGTCGCGCAGACGGCGCTGGCCCGGACGACGGGGGCGCGGCCGAGCCGGTCGATGAGGAGTCCGCCGCCGAAACGGCCGATGGTCATGGCGGCGGCGAAGCCCGTGTAGACGGCTGACCCCAGGGCGGGGTCCGTGCCGTGGCCGTCGACCATGAGCAGGGGCAGCCAGTCGTTGGCGGAGCCCTCGGCCAGCGCCATGGCGAGGATGACGCCGCCGATCAGCAGCAGCCGCGGGTCCTTCCAGACCTTCACCTCGGTCTGCGCGGCGGCGTCGGGCCGCGAGCCGTCGTCGTCCCGGGTCTTGCCGACCGCGTGGGGGATGGCTCGGAAGGCATGGGCGAACATGACCGCTGTGACGGCGGCCATGCCGGTCAGGTGCCACTGCACGGGCCAGGAGACAGCCGTGCACAGAATGCCGAACGCGGCCCCCACGACCGTGCCCAGGCTGAAGAAACCGTGGAGCGTGGGCAGCACCGTCCGGCCCGTGATCCGCTCGACGTCGGCGCCGTCGATGTTGATCGCCACCTCCCCACCGCCCATACCGGCCCCGAAGAGGAACAGTCCGGCGGTGGTCGCGGGGGCGGAGGAGAGCATCGTCCCGCCGCCGATGACCGCCATGCTCACCATGACCAGCAGCGTCGCCACGCCCATGACGGGCCGGGTGCCGAACCTGGCCACGAGCGTTCCGGAACTGAGAATGCCGATCATCGAGCCGACCGACAGCCCGAACAGGACGATGCCCATCTGCGCCGTCGAGACGCCGAGTTGGTCCCGGATATCAGGTGTCCGGGTCACCCAGGAGGAGATCGACAGTCCGGGTATGAGGAAGAAGAGGAACAGCGCCGCTCGGCGGCGGCGTGTGGCCAGGTCCATCAAGAAGCTTGCTCTTTCCAGGGGTGCGTCGGACGTCCGATCGTAGTCATGAGGAGAGCCGGGCAACCCGCTCCGACCTCCGAACCGCTCCCCCCCGCGGAGCCACGGACGAGCGGGACGATCAGAGAGGAGGGTGCGTGAGCACCCAGGACAACATGCCGGACGGACGGGGCGCACTGGGTGGTGTGCGCATCGCTGACTTCTCCCGGGTTCTCGCGGGACCCTACGCCACCATGCTCCTCGCCGACCTGGGCGCCGACGTGGTCAAGATCGAGCGGCCGGGCGTCGGGGACGACACCCGGGCCTGGCGGCCTCCGGCGGACCACGACGGTACGTCGACCTACTACCTGAGCGTGAACCGGAACAAGAGGTCGGTCGTCCTCGACCTGGCCACGGACACCGGCCGCGAACAGGCACGGTCCCTGGTCGCCGAGTGCGACGTGGTCGTGGAGAACTTCCGGCCCGGCACGATGGAGCGGCTGGGCCTCGGCCACGAGGAGCTGCGTGCGCGGCACCCGGAGCTGATCTACTGCTCGATCAGCGGCTTCGGCAGCGGTGCCGGCGCCGCGATCCCCGGCTACGACCTGCTCGTGCAGGCCGCCGGAGGCCTGATGAGCGTGACCGGACAGGCCCACGGGGAGCCGGTGAAGGCGGGTGTGGCCCTCGTGGACGTCATCACCGGGCTGCACGCCTCACTCGGCATCCTTGCCGCCCTCCGGCACCGGGACGCCACCGGCGAGGGGCAGCTCGTGGAGGTGAACCTGCTCAGTTCCCTGCTCTCGGCCATGGTCAACCAGGCCTCGGCGTTCGCCGTCGCCGGTGTGGTCCCGGGCCGCATGGGCAACGCGCACCCGAGCATCGCCCCGTACGAGACCTTTCCCACCGGGGACCGTCCGCTGGCCCTCGCGGTGGGCAACGACAAGCAGTTCGCGGTCCTCGCCGAGGTCGTCGGCGAACCCGGTCTCGCTCTCGACGACCGGTTCCGCACCAACGCCGACCGGGTCGCCCACCGCACCGAACTCGCGCGGATCCTGACCCGGCTGCTGAGCACCGAGGGCGCGGACCACTGGTCGGCGGTCCTGCTGGCTGCCGGAGTACCGGCCGGCCCGGTCAACAACCTGGACGAGGCGTTCACCTTCGCCCACGAACTCGGCCTGCCCGGCGTCGTCGACCTCCCCGCAGACGCCGACGGCTCTGAAGGAGACAGGCCCTCCCGTCAGGTCGCCCACCCCCTCGCGCTGAGCGCCACGCCCGCGCGGTACCTGCTGCCCCCGCCCCTGCTGGGACAGCACACCCAGGAAATCCTCCATGGCGTCACTGGCCGTGAAACCGACTGACCCGGACCGGCGCCTCAGGGAGTGGCGTCTCAGGGAGTGGCGTCGAGGTCCACTTCGATGTCCTCGGCGTCGGTCCAGAATCCGTCGTCCGCGTCCTGGAGCCGGGCGGCGGCGTGGTTCATGTGGAGGCGTGCGGCCGTGCGTGCCGCCTCGGCGTCGCGCGCCTCGATGGCGGCGAGGATGGCGTGGTGCTCCGCCCGGACCGCTTCGATGAAGTCGTTCCGGCGTGCCTCGTTCGCCCGTGTGACGCGGATACCGCTGCGCGACACATCGCCCAGGTACCGCAGCGTCGAGACCATCACCGTGTTCCCGGTCGACTCGGCGATCGACCGGTGGAAGGCGAGGTCCTCGTCCACGCCGTCGCCGCCGGCCGCGACCGCCGAGTCGATCGCGTCCAGCGCCTGACGCATCCGTGCGAGGTCGAGGGGTGTGGCCCGGGTGGCCGCGAGATGGGCCGCCTCACCCTCCATGGCGCGGCGCACCTCCACGATCTGCAGCACCTTCGCCTTGGTGTCTGCGGCCTCCAGGTCGAGCGGGCGGGTGCGCCGCGGCAGGACGAACACGCCGATGCCCTGGCGCGGTTCGATCAGGCCCGCGTTGCGGAGCCGCGACAGCGCCTCGCGCACCACCGTGCGGCTGACGCCCAACTGCCTGACCAGCTCGACCTCTGTCGGCAGTCGGTCACCCTCGGCCAGCCGCCCCGACTCGATCTCCTCCGAGAGGGTCGCGGCGACCTGATCCGCGAGCCGGACGGGACCGCTCACCTTAGAAAACATGGTTTTCAGTCTATAGGCCCGGGTCTCGTCGTTCCGCTTTCCACTAGGCCTTGACCAGGACCGCGTCGGGGTGGTCGGCGAGGTAGTCCCGCACCACCGATTCGAAGCTCGGGTCGGGCTCCAGCCCGAGCGCTGCGGCGCGCGTGTTGTCGAAGACGGAAGGCCACGATCCCACGACCGCCTCGACCACGGGATCGGGCGCGACGGTCACCAGATCGGCCGCGGCGTCGCCCGCCACCCGTCGCAGCGTGGCCAGCATCTCGGCGACCGTGACCGTGAGGGCGGGGAGGTTGACGGGCAGTCCGCCGTCGAGCCGGCCCTTCCCGCTGCCGCGCTCGGCTTCCGCGATGCGGAGGATCCCCTCGACGGTGCGCCGCGGTGACGCCAGGGCCACCCGCAGGTCGGGGCGTACGGGGCAGATCGCGGGGAGGCCCGCGAGCGGCTCGCGGACGATGCCCGACAGGAAGCCGGAGGCGGCGGCGTTCGGCTTGCCGGGGCGTACGGACACGGTCATCAGCCGGGCGACACGCCCGTCGATGAAGCCCCGGCGCGTGTAGTCCGCGACCAGCTGCTCGCAGACGAGCTTCTGGATCCCGTAGCTCGACCGGGGCGTGGGCAGGGTCGACTCGCTGACCACCGGCGGGAGCGGCAGTGCCGGGTCGGAGCCGTAGACCGCGACGCTGCTGGAGAACACCAGGCGCGGCGCCGGCCCGCCGGAAGCCGACTGGGCCCGGGCGGCTTCCAGGAGGGCGCGGGTGGTGTCCAGGTTGGCGCTCATCCCGAGGTCGAAGTCGGCCTCGCACTCGGCGGAGACGGCGGCGGCGAGGTGGATCAGCACGTCGACCGGCTCCGCGAACACCTCGTCGAGACACTCGACCAGGTCACCCCGCACGATCTCCACCAGGGGATCGGCCGCCTGCGCCGCCCCGGCCGGCACGAACCGGTCGGTGAGCACCAGTTGATCGATCGGCGTACCACCGAGCGTCCGGGTCCTCAGCAGGGTGTCGGTGATCTCGCGTCCCAGAAAGCCGAAGCCGCCCGTGATGACGATCCTCATGCGCTGTCTCCTCGGTAGTCGTTCAGCCAGCCGAGGCCCTCGCTCGTGCCGGCCCGGGGGATGTACTCGCAGCCGATCCACCCGTCGAAGCCCAGGTCGTCGACGACGCCGAACAGATGCCGGACGTCGAGCTCGCCGCTGTCCGGCTCGTGCCGGTCCGGTACGCCGGCGATCTGCAGATGGCCGACCCGGCCGGTCGGCAGGTCGCGGCGCAGCGTCGTCGTGAGATCGCCTTCGACGATCTGGCAGTGGTACAGATCGAGTTGCACCTTGAGATTCGGGGCGCCCACCTCCCGCACCACCGCGTGGGCCTCCGCCTGCCTCGACAGGAAGTAGCCCGGCATGTCGCGGCCGTTGATCGGCTCGACCAGGATGTCGACGTCCGACCCGGAGGCTCGCTCGGCAGCCCACTCCAGGTTGGCCAGGTAGGTGTCGCGGTGCTGGGCCAGCTCCTTCGGAGTCACGCCCGGCGGCACGAGACCGGCCATCACGTGCAGCCGCGGGCAGTCCAGTGCGGCGGCGTACTCGAGAGCCCGGGCGATCCCGGAGCGGTGCTCCGCCTCGCGGCCGGGCAGCGCCGCGATGCCGCGTTCTCCGGACTCCCAGGCCCCGGGAGGTGCGTTGAAGAGCACTTGCTCAAGGCCCTGGTCGTCGAGCCGGCGCCGCAACTCCTTGCTGTCGTAGGCGTAGGGGAAGAGGTATTCGACGGCGGTGAAGCCGTCCGCCGAGGCCGCGGCGAAGCGGTCGGGGAAGTCGTGCTCGGGATACATCATGGACAGGTTCGCTGCGAACCTCGGCATGCTGGCTCCTGTGGGAGACCGGGAGGGACCGGTCAGCGGTTGACGGTCTGCTTGTCGGTGGTGAGCACCGCGGCGGCGCCGACGACGAGACTGAGTGCCAGGACGTACATCGGGAGCGATGTCGAGCCGGTGGCGTCCTTCACCGCGCCGATCATGTAGGGACTGACGAAGCCGGCGAGGTTGCCGACCGAGTTGATCACGGCGAGGCCGACCGCGGCGGCGGTGCCGCCGAGGAACGCGGTGGGCAGCGACCAGAACAGCGGCGAGCAGGTCAGCACACCGGCCGCGGCGACGGACAGCGCGACCAGGGACAGTGCGGTGGACCCGGACCAGCCGGCCGCCAGCGAGAAGCCGACGGCGCCCATGAGGCTCGGGACGACCAGGTGCCAGCGGCGCTCGCGGCGCTTGTCCGCCGAACGCCCGAACAGGTTCATCGCGACGAGAGCCGCCAGGAACGGCACCGCGCTGAGCACGCCGATCGCGAGGTTCCCCTCGATGCCCGTGGACTCGATGAACGTGGGCATCCAGAAGGTCAGGGCGTACTGACCCATCACGAAGCAGAAGTAGATGAGGCACATCAGCCACACCTTCGGCTCGCGGAAGGCGTCCCAGACCCGGCCGTGCACGGTCTGGTGCGCGGCGTCCTCGGCGATCGCCCGCTCGACGACGTCCTTCTCCTCGTCGGTGAGCCACTTCGCGTCGCGCACGCTGTTGTCGAGGTAGAACAGGGTGGCCACGCCGATCAGGAGGGCGGGGATCGCCTCCAGCAGGAACATCCACTGCCAGCCCTGCCAGCCGTTCACACCCTGGAACCGGTCCATGATCCAGCCGGACAGCGGGTTGCCGAAGATGCCGGCCACCGGGATGGCGGACATGAACATCGCGATCACCCGGGCCCGGCGCCGCGACGGGAACCAGTACGTGCAGTACAGGATCACCCCCGGGTAGAACCCCGCCTCGGCGGCACCGAGGAGGAACCTCAGGACGTAGAACGTCGTCTCGTTGTGGACGAACATGAACGACGCCGAGACGACGCCCCAGCTGATCATGATCCGGGCGATCCAGGTGCGGGCGCCGACGCGCTGCAGCATCAGGTTCGACGGCACCTCGAAGAGGAAGTAGCCGATGAAGAACAGTCCGGCGCCGAGGCCGTACGCCGCCTCGCTGAAGCCGAGGTCGTCGGACATCTGCAGCTTCGCGAAGCCGACGTTGACCCGGTCCAGGTAGGAGACGACGTAACAGAGGACGAGGAAGGGGACGATACGCCGTACGACCTTGCGGAAGACGGCGTTCTCACGGGCGACGTCGGGGGCTTGGGACGCCGATATAGGCATGGACATGGCGATCCTTTGAGCGGCTCAGGGGGATTCTCCGGCAGGGGAGAAGGGGTTCACCACGCGGCGTTGAACGTGGACCTCAGTTCGTCGAGCGCGTGATCGGGGAGCGGCTCGGGGCGACGGTCGGTCAGGAGCCAGAGACGTGCCGTCTCCTCGAGTTCTTCGAGGACGGCGAGAGCGGTGGCCGCGTCGGGGCCCCAGACCACGGGGCCCAGCCGGTCCAGCAGCACCGCCCTGATGGGCGTTCGGCTCGCTGCGCGATCGGCGATGTGGGCGGTCACCAGGTCGGCCACGCGGGGGTCGCCGGGCCGGTGGTAGGGGATGAGCGGGACGTGCCCGACCTTCATCACGTAGTACGGCGTGATGGGCGGCAGCACGTCCTCGGTGCTCCACACACCGGCCAGCGTCAGCGCGACCAGGTGCGTGGAGTGGGTGTGGACGACGAACCGGGCCGTGGGGTCGGCGGCGCAGATGCGCCGATGGAGCGTCAGGGTCTTGCTGGCACGGTCGCCCGCGACCTGCTCACCCCGGGCGTCGACCTGTGCCAGGCGGCCGGGTTCGAGGAATCCCAGGGCGGCGTCGGTGGGCGTGATCAGATGGTGGTCGCCGACCTTGGCACTGATGTTGCCCGCGCTGGCGTGGACGTAGCCCCGGGCGAACAGGCTGGTGCCCACCCGGACGATCTCCTTGCGGACCTGCTCGACACCTTCGTCGGGTGCGGTCGGCTGCGGGTTCATGCGGCCTCCTCGTCCAGGAGCGCGAAGGAGCGGGTGAAGAAGTCGGGGCCGCCGAAGTTGCCGGACTTGAGCGTGATGTGGAGCGTGTCCCCGTCGGGAAGAGCCGCCGCGCACCAGGGCACACCGGGGTCGATCTGCGGGCCGATCCGGAGTCCGGTGACACCGAGCGCCTGGACGACCGCCCCCGAGGTCTCTCCTCCCGCGACGACGAGCCGGCGCACGCCGCGCTCCACGAGCCCCTGTGCGATGCGGGCCAGCGTCCGCTCCACGAGCTCACCGGCCTCGGCGGCACCGAGCCGGCCCTGGACGGTCCGGACCGTGTCGGCGGACTCGGTGGAGTAGACGAGCACGGGACCGTCGTCCAGATGCGACGCGGCGAAGGCCAGGGCTTGCCCGGCCACGTCCTCGCCGGCGGCCACGCGCAGCGGGTCCACGCTGAAGGCGGGCCGGCCGGAGCGCAGGTACTCGAGGACCTGACGGTTGGTGGCCGTGGAGACCGAGCCGGAGACGACGGCCCGGTGACCGGCGGGAGGCGGCAGCTCCGCTGCGGCGCGGGACGGCTTGAACCCCCAGTTGGCGGGCAGGCCGATCGCCAGCCCCGAGCCGGCGGTCACCAGTGGGAACCCCTGGACGGCCGCGCCCAGCCGCACGAGGTCGTCGTTGGAGACGGAGTCGACGATGGCGATCCCGAAGCCGCCCTCACGCAGGGCGTCGACGCGGGCCCGGATCGCCTCGACGCCGTCGGCGACGACCGTGTGGTCGACGAGACCGACCTTTCGCGTGGTCTGCGCGCCGAGTACGGAGACCAGATCGGAGTCGGTCATCGGGGTGAGCGGGTGGTGGCGCATGCCGCTGTCGCTGAGCAGCACGTCGCCGACGAAGAGATGCCCCTTGAAGATCGTGCGCCCGTTGTCGGGGAACGCCGGCGTCGCGACCGTGAAGTCGGTGCCCAGCGCGTCCATCAGCGCCTCGGTGACCGGCCCGATGTTCCCGGCCGGAGTCGAGTCGAAGGTGGAGCAGTACTTGAAGTAGATCTGCTCGGCGCCCATGGACCGCAGCCAGGCCAGTGCTCGCAGCGACGCCTCCACGGCGTCGGCCGCCGGGACGGTCCGCGACTTGAGGGCGATGACCACCGCGTCCGCGTCCACCGCCTCCTCGACGCCGGCCGGTGGTGTGTCGATCAGCTGGACCACCCGCATGCCCGCGCGCACCAGGTTGTTGGCGAGGTCCGTGGCACCGGTGAAGTCGTCGGCGATGCATCCGAGACGGATTCCCATGTCAGGCCTCCACCGGCTTCGGCAGGTCGACCCCGGGGAAGATCTTGATGACCGCGCTGTCGTCCTCGGCCCCCAGTCCGGATGCCGACGCCTGGAGGAACATCTGGTGGGCGGTCGCGGCGAGGGGAAGAGGGAACCGCTCCGGCCGGGCGGCGTCCAGCACGAGCCCGAGATCCTTGACGAAGATGTCGACGGCCGACAGGGGCGTGTAGTCGCCGTCGAGCACATGGGCCATGCGGTTCTCGAACATCCAGGAGTTGCCGGCGCTGTGCGTGATGACCTCGTAGAGCGCCTCGGCGGGAACGCCCGCCTTGATACCGAGAGCCATCGCCTCGGCCGCTGCGGCGATGTGCACGCCCGCGAGCAGCTGGTTGACGATCTTGACCTTCGAGCCGAGCCCCGCGTGCCCGCCCAGACGGTAGACGGTGCTGCTCATGGCCTCGAGCACCGGGTCGGCGAGCGAGTACGCCTCGGCCGAGCCCGACGTCATCATGGTGAGTTCACCGGCCGCGGCACGCGCGGCGCCGCCGGAGATGGGGGCGTCCAGGTACAGCACGCCCCGCTCGGCGAGTCGGCCCTCGAGCGCGGCGGACCAGCCCGGATCGACCGTGGAGCACATGACGAAGACGGAGCCGGGGCGGAGCCGGCCGGCCGCGCCGTCGGCACCGAACAGCACGGCCTCGACCTGCGCGGCGTTCACCACCACGCCCACCAGGACGTCCACCGAGGCCGCCAGCTCGCCACAGGTCCCGAACGCCGTCCCGCCGTCGCGGGCGAAGTCCGCGGCCGTCTCAGGACGCAGGTCGTGAACGCCGACGTCGTATCCCGCCGCCCGCAGACTCCGGGCCATCCCGAGGCCCATGGCTCCTAGACCCACCACGCCCACGCGCGGTCGTTCGGGCTTGTTCTGGTCGCTCATGCCCATCCTCGCCTTGCCGTGCCGTCCGGAGGCAGGTCGCGTCAACCGGCCTCCGGGAGATCAGGTCATATGATGACCTGAGGACGGCGAAATGGGAGGTGTGATGTCCGTCACGCACCGAGAGGGTCGGCGTGCGGCCGGTGGGGGCTGGATTTACTAGGACGTCCAACTATATAGTCGCGGGTGTAGGCCCGCGGTGCAGGGAAGCCGGTGTGAATCCGGCACGGTCCCGCCACTGTGACCGGGGAGTACGCCGTCGAGCAGAACGCCACTGACGAGCTGGATGTCGGGAAGGCGGACGGGGTGCGCTGATCCGGGAGTCAGGATACCGGCCGTGGGATGTTCCGTGTTGTCCACGAGGATGGAGCTGACACGCATGGCACCGGTGTGCACCCACGACCCCGGAGGACCCGCCCGACGCGTCCGTCGTGCCCGACGGATCGTCCCGCGCCCGGTCGTCACCCTCTGACGGTCCAGCCATACGCGATCTCGCGCGGCCCCCGCACCCGTACGCCACCGCGTCCGTGTGCGACGGACCCGCGCGCCGTCCCGGACCACCTGACGAGAGAGCAGGCACCCATGGTCCGTGTACAAGACCACGCCCCTGTGCGTGAGTTGACCCATTTCGTCGGCGGTAAACACACCCCGGGAACCTCGGGGACGTACGGCGACGTGTACGACCCCAACACCGGCGAGGTCCAGGCCCATGTGCCCCTCGCGAGCCGCGCCGAGACCGAGGCGGTGATCACCGACGCCGCGCACGCGCAACGGGAGTGGGGCGAGTGGAACCCGCAGCGCCGCGCCCGGGTGTTCATGCGGTTCCTGCAACTCGTCGAGCAGGAGAAGGACTCGCTGGCCCGGCTGCTGTCGTCCGAGCACGGCAAGACCGTCGCGGACGCCCACGGGGACCTCCAGCGCGGACTTGAGGTCGTCGAGTTCGCCGCCGGCATCCCGCATCTCCTCAAGGGCGAGTTCACCGACAACGCCGGCACCGGCATCGACGTCCACTCCCTGCGCGCGCCCCTCGGCGTCGTCGCCGGGATCACTCCCTTCAACTTCCCGGCGATGATTCCCCTGTGGAAGGCCGCACCCGCCCTCGCCTGCGGAAACGCCTTCATCCTCAAGCCGTCCGAGCGCGCCCCGTCCGTCCCGCTGCGACTCGCCGAACTGTTCCTGGAGGCCGGTCTGCCGCCCGGTGTCCTCAACGTCGTCAACGGCGCCCGGGAAGCCGTCGACACTCTGCTCGAGGACCCCCGGGTCGAGGCCCTCGGCTTCGTCGGTTCCACGCCGGTCGCCGCGCACGTCTACGCCACCGCCGCCGCCCACGGCAAACGCGCCCAGTGCTTCGGCGGCGCCAAGAACCACATGATCGTGATGCCGGACGCCGACCTCGACCAGGCCGTGGACGCCCTGATCGGCGCGGGCTACGGCTCGGCGGGGGAACGGTGCATGGCGATCTCGGTGGCCGTCCCGGTCGGGGAGGACACCGCCGACGCGCTGGTGGCTCGTTTGAAAGAGCGCATCGGCGGCCTGCGCATCGGCCGCAGCGACGACCCCGAGGCCGACTTCGGTCCCCTCGTCGGCCAGGACGCCGTCGACCGGGTGCGCTCCTACGTCGACCTCGGCGTGGAGGAAGGTGCGGAACTCGTCGTGGACGGAAGGGACTTCGTCCTGCCCGGACACGAGAGGGGCTTCTTCGCCGGGGCCTCCCTCTTCGACCGGGTCACCCCGGCGATGCGCGTCTACCAGGAGGAGATCTTCGGCCCGGTCCTGTCCGTCGTACGCGCCGCCGACTACGAGGAGGCCCTGCGCCTGCCCAGCGAGCACCTCTACGGCAACGGCGTCGCTATCTTCACCCGCGACGGTGACACCGCCCGCGACTTCACCCGGCGCGTGAACACCGGCATGGTCGGCGTCAACGTGCCCATCCCGGTGCCGGTCGCCTACCACACCTTCGGCGGCTGGAAGCGCTCCGGCTTCGGCGACCTCAACCAGCACGGCCCCGACGCCATCCGCTTCTACACCCGTACGAAGACCGTGACGTCGCGCTGGCCCGCCGGGCTCCGCGAAGGCGCGAGCTTCACGATCCCCACGATGGGCTGAGCGGCCATGACCAGTACGCTGCTCACCGAGGACCAGCAGGCCCTCGTCGAGACCACCCTCGACTTCGCCCAGGACCACCTCGCCCCGCACGCCCTCGACTGGGACCGTGACAAGCACTTCCCCGTCGACGTCCTGCGCAAGGCGGCCGGACTCGGGCTCGGAGGCGTCTACGTCCGTGAGGAGTCGGGCGGTTCGGGCCTGACCCGCGCCGACGGCGTCCTCGTCTTCGAGTCCCTCGCCTCCGGCTGCCCGTCCATCGCCGGGTATCTCTCCATCCACAACATGGTCGCCTGGATGATCGACCGGTACGGCGACGCCGCCCAGCGCGAGCGCCGGCTGCCCCGGCTGTGCGCCATGGAGGACCTCGCCAGCTACTGCCTGACCGAACCCGGCGCGGGCTCGGACGCCGCCGCCCTGACCACCCGCGCCGTCCGGGACGGCGACCACTGGGTGCTCACCGGCGTCAAGCAGTTCATCTCCGGAGCCGGGGCCTCCCAGCTGTACGTCGTCATGGCCCGCACCGGTGGCGAAGGCCCGGACGGCGTCTCCGCCTTCATCGTCGAAAAGGAAGACCCCGGCGTCACCTTCGGCGCCAACGAACGGAAGATGGGCTGGAACGCCCAGCCGACCCGCCAGGTCGTCCTGGACGGCGTCCGGCTGCCCGCCGGCCGGCTTCTCGGCCGCGAGGGGCAGGGGTTCCGCATCGCGATGAACGGCCTGAACGGCGGCCGGCTCGGCATCGCCGCCTGCTCGCTCGGCGGCGCCCGCAGCGCCCTCGACCGCAGCCTCGCCCATCTCGCCGACCGCGAGGCGTTCGGGCAACGGCTGCTCGACGCGCAGGCCCTGCGCTTCCGGCTCGCCGACATGGCCACCGAACTCGCCGCCGCCCGCGCCCTCGTCCAGCAGGCGGCCCGTGCACTCGACGCGGGCGACCCGCAGGCGCCGTACCTGTGCGCGATGGCCAAGCGGTTCGCCACCGACACCGGGTACTCGGTGGCCGACCGCGCCCTCCAACTGCATGGGGGGTACGGGTACCTCAGCGAGTACGGCATCGAGAAGATCGTCCGTGACCTGCGAGTCCACCAGATCCTGGAAGGAACCAACGAGATCATGCGCGTCATCGTGGCCCGCGGCCTGACGGAGGCACTCGGATGACCGACGTTCAGTTCCGTACGGCGGGCCGGGCCGCCCACATCGTCCTCGACCGGCCCAAGGCCCTCAACGCCCTCACCCACGCCATGGTGCGCCGCATCGACGAGGCCCTGACCGACTGGGAGCGGGACCCGGCCGTCGAGACCGTCGTCATCACCGGTGCGGGGGAGCGCGGCCTGTGCGCGGGCGGCGACATCCGGAGCATCCACGACGACGCCCGCGACGGGGACGGCTCCGCCTCGGCCGCGTTCTGGCGCGACGAGTACCACCTCAACGCCCGTATCGCCCGCTACCCCAAGCCCTACGTCGCCGTCATGGACGGCATCGTCATGGGCGGCGGCGTCGGCGTCTCCGCGCACGGCAGCGTCCGGATCGTCACCGAGCGGTCGAGGATCGCCATGCCCGAGACCGGCATCGGCTTCGTCCCGGACGTCGGCGGCACCTACCTCCTCGCCCTCGCCCCGGGCGAACTCGGCACCCACCTCGCGCTGACCGGCGCGCAGATCGGCGCCGGGGACGCACTCCTGACCGGGCTCGCCGACCACTACGTGCCCTCCGAGGCGCTGGGGCGGTTCGTCGACGACCTCGCCGACACGCCCGTACGGGAAGCCCTGGACCGGCATGTGAGGCCGGCACCGGACGGGGAACTGGCCGGGCGGAGGGAGTGGATCGACTCCTGCTTCGCCTCCGACACGGTCGAGGAGATCGTCCAACGGCTGCTCGCGCACGGCGACCCGGCGGCCAAGGAGACCGCCGAGACCCTGCTGGCCAAGTCGCCCACCGCCCTCAAGGTCACCCTCAAGGCCCTGCGCCGCGCCCGCCGGCTCGGCCCGCTGGAGCGGGTACTGGAGCAGGAGTACCGGGTTTCCTGCGCGGCGCTGAGCGCGCCCGACCTGGTCGAGGGCATCCGCGCCCAGGTCATCGACAAGGACCGCGATCCGCGCTGGTCACCGGCGACTCTCGACGAGGTCACCGAAGCCGACGTGGAGCGCTTCTTCGCGCCCCTGGGCGAGCGTGAACTCGGGCTCGCCGCCTCCGGCAGCACCGAGGAGGTGGCCTGGTGAGCACGACTGTCGCGTTCATCGGACTCGGGAACATGGGCGGTCCCATGGCCGCCAACCTGGTGAAGGCCGGACACCGGGTGCGAGGCTACGACCTTGCCGTCGCGCCCGGGCCAGGACTGGAGCCGGCCGCCTCCGCCACGGACGCCGTCACGGACGCCGACCTCGTCATCACCATGCTGCCCGCGGGCCGCCACGTCCTCGGCCTCTACGACGACACCCTCACCGCCGCCCGGCCCGGCACCCTCTTCGTCGACTGCTCCACCATCGACGTCGCCGACGCCCGCACCGCCCATGAACGCGCTGTCGCCGCGGGCATGCGCGCCCTGGACGCGCCGGTCTCCGGCGGGGTCGTCGGCGCCGAGGCCGCCACGCTGACGTTCATGGCGGGCGGTGGAGAAGCCGAGTTCGCCGAGGCGCTGCCCCTGCTGGAGGCCATGGGGAGGAAGGCCGTGCACTGTGGTGAGGCGGGCGCCGGGCAGGCAGCGAAGATCTGCAACAACATGATCCTCGGCGTCTCCATGATCGCCGTCAGTGAGGCGTTCGTCCTCGGCGAGAGCCTCGGCCTGTCCCACCAGGCCCTGTTCGACGTGGCCTCCACGGCCTCCGGGCAGTGCTGGGCGCTCAGCGTCAACTGCCCCGTCCCCGGCCCCGTCCCGGGCAGCCCCGCCAACCGCGGCTACCGCCCCGGATTCGCCGCCGCCCTGATGGCCAAGGACCTCGGCCTGGCCGCCAACGCGGTCCGCGCGGGGGGCGTGGACGCCGAACTCGGTCTGCGCGCCGCCGAGCTGTACGCGGCGTACGCGGAGCGGGCCGGCGCCACGGAGGACTTCTCGGGCATCGTACGCACCATCAGGGACCGGAGCGGAGAACCCACGTGACCACGGACATGACCACCGACTACGAGACGATCCTCGTCGAGCGCAAGGGCCGCACCGCCCTGCTCACCCTCAACCGCCCGGGGGCCCTCAACGCCCTGAACCTCCAGATGATGAACGAGGTCGTGGCCGCCACCGAGGCCCTGGACCGGGACCCGGACTGCGGCTGCGTCGTCATCACCGGCTCGGCGAAGGCGTTCGCGGCCGGGGCCGACATCAAGGAGATGCGGCCCCAGGGCTACCTGGACATGTATCTCGCCGACTGGTTCGCGGCCTGGGACCGGCTCGGGCAGCTGCGTACGCCGACCGTCGCCGCGGTCTCCGGATACGCGCTCGGCGGGGGCTGCGAACTCGCCATGCTCTGCGACATCCTGCTCGCCGCCGACACCGCCGTCTTCGGCCAGCCGGAGATCAAGCTCGGCGTGATCCCCGGAATCGGCGGCTCCCAGCGGCTGACCCGGGCGGTCGGCAAGGCCAAGGCCATGGAGCTGTGCCTGACCGGGCGCACCATGGACGCCGCAGAGGCGGAACGCGCCGGGCTCGTCTCCCGCGTCGTGCCCGCCGACGAGCTGATCGGCGAGGCCCTGGCCGTCGCCGAGACCGTCGCCGGGATGTCCCTGCCGGTGGCGATGATGGCCAAGGAAGCGGTCGGCCGGGCCTTCGAGACGACCCTCACCGAAGGGGTCCGCTTCGAACGCCGCCTGTTCCACGCGGTGTTCGCCACCTCGGACCAGAAGGAGGGCATGGCCGCCTTCGCCGACAAGCGGCCGCCCGAGTTCCGCCACCGGTAGGCATCGGGTAGGAGCAGGCTCCCGAAGGCCGGTGTCGTCCTGGTCCGGCACCGGCCGCGGCGCGGTCATGGAACACGGGTCTCCACCGGGTACGGCACGTACGCCCGCCGGTCGGGGTCGATGGCCAGCCGTCCGCCGGCCGGAGGCCGGGCCCGCTGCGCGCAGTCGCGGCGCTCGCAGATCCGGCAGCCGAGGCCGATCGGCGTGGCGGCACGCGGGTCGTCGAGAGCGATGCCCTCGGCGTAGACGAGCCGGTGCGCGTGCCGCAGTTCGCAGCCGAGAGCGACGGCGAACTCGGCGCGCGGGGCGTGGTGGCCGAATCCACCGCGCGTGATGGTGCGGGCGATCCAGAAGTACCGCTTGCCGTCCGGCATTTCGGCGACCTGGGTCAGTATCCGCCCGGGCGAGGAGAACGCCTCGTACACCGTCCACAACGGGCAGGTGCCGCCCAGCCGGGAGAAGTGGAAGTCGGTCGCGGACTGGCGCTTGGAGATGTTCCCGGCCCGGTCGACGCGCAGGAACGAGAACGGCACACCCCGGCGGCCCTTCCGCTGGAGGGTGCTCAGACGGTGGCAGACCGTCTCGAAACCGACGCCGAAGCGGGCTGACAGCAGCTCGACGTCGTAGCGCACCTCCTCCGCCGCCGTGTGGAAGAGGGCGTACGGCATGAGCAGGGCGCCGGCGAAGTAGTTCGCGAGGCCGATACGGGCCAGCGCGGACGACTCCGGTGAGGTCAGTTCGGTGGCGCTGTCGGCGAGGTGGCCGAGCAGCGGGCCGTGCTCCAGGAGGGCCAGCTGGGTGGCGAGCTGGAAGGCGCGCTGGCCGTCGCTGAGCCAGGGGGAGAGGAACAGCACTCCGGTGTCGGGGTCGTAGCGGCGGGCGTCGGCGGAGCGGCCCGCCGCCGTCTGGACGACCCGCACCCCGTGCCGTGCCGCCAGGCGTGTGATGAGGGGGTCGGCGGCCCGGCCGGGCCGCAGCTCCATGGCGGCGGCGGCCCGTTCGGCCTCGGTGTCCACCGGCTCGAAGTGGTTGTGGTGGGCGTAGAAGAAGTCCCGTACCTCGTCGTGCGGTTCCACGGGCGGCAGGACCGTGCCGGTTCCGCTTCCGCCGCCTGGTACGGCGAGGGCGGCGGCCTGTTCGGCGGCGTCACGGTAGCGGCGGTGCAGGGCGACCAGGGCGCGGGCCACCTCCGGATGGTCACGGACGGCCTCGGCGACCTCCTCGGCGGCGGGCAGCGACACCCCGCACGCCTCGTCGGCGAGCGCGGTCCGCAGATCGGTGGCGAGCCGGTCCTCCTCCGCTTCGGAGAAGAACTCGGTGTCGACCCCGAAGACCTCCGCGATCCGCAGCAGCACCGGAGCCGTCAACGGGCGCCGGCTCTGCTCGATCTGGTTGGCGTAGCTGGTGGAGATGCCGAGTGCGCGGGCCATGTCGACCTGGTTCATGCCGTGCTCGCGGCGCAGCCGGCGCAGCTTGGCATGGGCGAAGACCTTGCGGCCGGACGGTCGGCGGGACATGGCGCACCTCCTTGTTCTTGCGAACATAGCATCCGCATCATTCGCAGAATTCGCAGTTTCGCAGCGCTGGGATGGAGGGATTCCACAGCGTGGAGTGGTGGTCCGGAGGGCTTGTGCCGGGCAGTCTCGATCACAGAAGGATCGTCGCCACCAGACGCCCACGAGGAGTCCCGTGATCGAGCACCACGTCCGCGTCCACCCCAGCGCCGACCGGCTGCCCCGTGAGGAACAGCTCGCCTGGAAACTCGCCGCCGTGGCCACGGCCACCGAGGAACCGGATGCCGGCAGCGCCGCCATGGCGGTCAACCGGGTCATCGACAATGCCTCTGTCGCGGTGGCCTCCCTGCCGCGCCGCCCGGTCGCCGTCGCCCGCGCCCAGGCAACCGCCCACCCGGCCACCGTGCCAGGCTCCTCGGTCTTCGGTAGTCAGGCCCGCGTCTCCCCGGAGTGGGCCGCCTGGGCCAACGGAACGGCCGTACGCGAGCTGGACTTCCACGACACCTACCTCGCCGCCGACTACTCCCACCCGGGCGACAACATCCCGCCCCTGCTCGCCGTCGCCCAGCACACCGGCCGTACCGGCGCCGACCTGCTGCGCGGTGTCA
The DNA here is from genome assembly GCF_055589465.1 of Streptomyces sp. NPDC041940. Lineage (NCBI taxonomy): Bacteria > Bacillati > Actinomycetota > Actinomycetes > Kitasatosporales > Streptomycetaceae > Streptomyces > Streptomyces sp. NPDC041940. The sequence continues at coordinate 189,024 of NZ_JBVJBP010000011.1, read as the reverse complement.
TCGCCGCCTACGAGCTCCATGTCGCCCTGGTGAAGGGCATCTGTCTGCACCGGCACCGCATCGACCACGTGGCCCACCTCAGCGCCGCCACCGCCGGTGGCCTGGGCGCGCTCCTGCGGCTGCCGACGGAGACGGTGTACCAGGCGGTGCAGCAGGCCGTGCACACCACGACCGCCACCCGGCAGTCCCGCAAGGGCGAGATCTCCAGCTGGAAGGCGTACGCCCCGGCCTTCGCCGGCAAGGCCGCCATCGAGGCCGTCGACCGGGCGATGCGCGGCGAGACCTCACCCTCCCCGATCTACGAGGGCGAGGACGGCTTCCTCGCCTGGATGCTCGACGGGCCCGACGCCGACTACACCGTCCGGCTCCCGGAGCCCGGCGAGCCGCGCCGCGCGATCCTCGACACGTACACCAAGGAGCACTCCGCCGAGTACCAGGCGCAGGCGATCATCGACCTGGCGCGGCGACTGCGGGAGAAGACCGGACCGCTGGACCGGGTGCGCTCGGTTGTCCTGCACACCAGCCACCACACCCACCAGGTGATCGGCTCCGGTGCGAACGACCCGCAGAAGTACGACCCCACCGCCAGCCGCGAGACCCTCGACCACTCCGTGCCGTACATCTTCGCCGTCGCGCTGGAGGACGGCACCTGGCACCACGAGCGCTCCTACGCCCCCGAGCGCGCCCGTCGCTCCGGGACCGTCGCACTGTGGCGGAAGATCACCACGGTCGAGGACCCGGAGTGGACCCGCCGCTACCACGACCCCGACCCGGATCGCCGGGCCTTCGGCGGACGCGCGGTCATCACCCTCGACGACGGAGCGGTGATCGAGGACGAACTGGCCGTCGCCGACGCCCACCCGGCCGGCGCCCGCCCCTTCGACCGCCCCGCCTACACGGCCAAGTTCCGCACCCTCGCCGAGGGCATCGTGGCGCCCGCGGACCAGGACCGTTTCCTGGCCACGGCCGAGCGCCTCGCCGAGCTGGACCCGGCCGGCCTCGACGGGTTGTTCCCTGCCGTGGACGTCCAGGCCGTCAGCGACTTCGACGCGAACCTGCCGAAGGGCCTGTTCTGATGCTGCACACCCGCACCACCCCCGCCGCACGCCGGCGAGCGCTCAGGGAGCGGCTCGGCGAGGACCGCCTGCTGCCCATGCCCGGCGCCCTCAACCCGCTCTCCGCCCGCCTCATCCAGGACACCGGCTTCGAGGCCGCCTACCTCTCCGGCGCGGTCCTCGCCGCCGACCTCGGCCTGCCCGACATCGGCCTGACGACCTCGACCGAGATCGCTGGGCGCGCCCAGCAGACGACCCGGGTGACCGATCTGCCGGTTCTCATCGACGCCGACACCGGCTTCGGCGAACCGATGAACGCCGCCCGCACCGTCCAGCTGATGGAGGACGCGGGGCTGGCCGGTCTGCACCTGGAGGACCAGGTCAACCCCAAGCGCTGCGGTCACCTGGACGGCAAGTCGGTCGTCCCCCGGGAGGACATGACCCGTCGTCTCCGGGCCGCAGTGGACGCCCGGCGCGACCCGGACTTCCTGCTCATGGCCCGCACCGACGCCCGAGCCGTCGAGGGCCTGGACGCGGCGATCGACCGCGCGAGGGCGTACGTCGACGCCGGAGCCGACGCGATCTTCCCCGAAGCCCTCGCCGGCGAGCGGGAGTTCGAGGCGTTCCGCAAGGCGATCCCGGTGCCGCTGCTGGCCAACATGACCGAGTTCGGCAAGGGACCCCTGCTCGACGCGCGCACCCTGGAGAACCTCGGCTACGACATCGCCCTCTACCCGGTCACCCTGCTGCGCCTCGCCATGGGCGCCGTCCAGGACGGCCTGCGCACGATCGCGGCCGAGGGCACCCAGGAATCCCTGCTGCCCCGTATGCAGACGCGCTCCCGCCTCTACGAACTCCTCGGCTACGAGGACTACTCGGCGTTCGACTCGGCCGTCTTCGACTTCACTCTCCCGCCCGGCACCTGACGCACCGGAGGCACACCCATGTCCATTCACCGTGGCCTCGCCGGTGTCGTCGTCGACACCACCGAGATCTCCACCGTCATCCAGGAGACCAACTCCCTCACCTACCGCGGCTACCCGGTCCAGGAACTGGCCGCCCACCGCTCCTTCGAGGAGGTCGCCTACCTGCTGTGGCACGGCGAACTCCCCGACGAGGGACAGCTCCGCGACTTCCGTGCCCGTGAACGCGCCTTGCGCCCCCTGGACCGCACCACCTCCGAACTGCTGGCCCGGCTGCCCGAGACCTGCCACCCCATGGACGTCCTGCGCACCGCGGTCAGCTTCTTCGGCGCCGAGGACCCGACGGAGGACGACGGCGGTCTCGCCGCCAACCGGGCCAAGTCCCTGACCCTGCTGGCGAGACTGCCGACCGTGGTCGCCGCCGACCAGCGCCGGCGCCGAGGCCTCGCCCCGATCCCGCCGCATCCCGAACTCGGCTACGCCGAGAACTTCTTCCACATGTGCTTCGGCAGCGTCCCCGACCCCGATGTGGTGCGCTGCTTCGAGATCTCCCTCGTGCTGTACGCCGAACACAGCTTCAACGCCTCGACGTTCACGGCGCGCGTGGTCACCTCCACCCTCTCCGACCTCTACAGCGCGGTCACGGCGGCGATCGGCGCGCTCAAGGGCCCGCTGCACGGCGGAGCCAACGAGGCCGTGATGCACATGCTGAACGAGATCGGCGACCCGCGTGAGGCCGATGACTGGCTCACGGAGGCGCTGACGGCCAAGCGGAAGATCATGGGCTTCGGCCACCGGGTCTACAAAGCCGGCGACTCCCGCGTCCCGATCATGCAGGACGCCCTGGACCGTCTGGTCTCCCGCGCCGCCGACCCCGAGGCCACCCGCCTCGCCACCCTGCACGCGGCCCTGCGCCACGCCATGCTCACCCGCAAGGGGATCCATCCGAACCTGGACTACCCGGCCGGGCTGGCCTACCACCTCATGGGGTTCGACATCCCCGTCTTCACACCGGTCTTCGTGATGAGCCGCGTCACCGGCTGGACGGCCCACATCACCGAACAGCTCGCCCACAACGCACTGATCCGGCCTCTGGCGTCGTATGCGGGACCGGATCAGCACCGGTACCGGCGACCGGCTAGCGCCGCACGGAAAGGAGCCGGCGTGGCACGCACCCGTCCTCTCCGGATGCTCACAGAGGTTGGGCGGCCAGGGACCGGGCGGGGTGGTGAGGGCCGAGGAACACGGCGATGCCCTTGCCGTCGGGGGAAGGGTGGGTGGCCTGCGTCCAGCCCCGGCGCAGATAGAAGGCCATGGCCCGGGGCGACCGCGCGGACGTGAGCAGCCAGGAACGGCCGTCCGGGGCGTCCTCGACGACCGCGTCCAGCAGTGCGCCCGCGAGGCCGGTGCCGTGCGCGTCGGGGCGGACGGCGAGTTCGTCGATCTCGCGGGCGCCGCACAGCCAGTCGGCCGTGTGGTCGGGACCCAGCCCGGCGGCGGCCTGCGGATAGCAGCGGTCGGTGGGGAAGGGGGCGAGGGTGGTCCAGGCCGTGGCGAAGCCGAGGACCTCCGACCCGGCGAAGGCGAGCACGGCGGTGAAGCCCGGCCGCCGCACGGTCACCGGGAGCCGCTCGACGAACTCGGCCGCCTTCACCTCGTCCTCGTTCCAGGGCGGGGCGCAGAAGGCGGCGGCATAGACGGAGCGCAGGGCGGTGGTGTGGGCGAGGAGCCCGGCGTCCTTGAAGGTCCTGATGGTCATCAGGCCGCACCTGCCAGGGCGCTCCCCGGGTGCAGCGCGGCGTACTCCAGCGGTGCCGACGGGTCGATCGACACGCCCAGCGGTGCCGGTTCGGCCCCGGAGCGTACGAGCAGGTCGCCGACGGCGGCGATCATCGCGCCGTTGTCCGTGCACAGCCCCAGCGGCGGCACGCGCAGGTCGATACCGGCGGCACGGCAGCGTTCCTCGGCCAGCGAGCGCACCCGCGAGTTCGCGGCGACCCCGCCGACCACGACGAGGGTGCCGACACCGTGCTCGGCGCAGGCCGCGACCGCCTTGCGGGTCAGTACGTCCGCGATCGCCTCCTGGAGCGAGGCCGCCCCGTCGGCCACCGGCAGCTCCCGGCCCCCGTGGCCCTCGGCCCAGCGCGCGGCGGCCGTCTTCAGCCCCGAGAAGGAGAAGTCGTACGACCCGGGCAGCGGGCGGGGAAAGGGGACGGCGCGCGGATCCCCCGCGCGTGCTGCCCGGTCGACGGCCGGACCGCCGGGGTACGGCAGTCCGAAGACCCGCGCGACCTTGTCGAAGCACTCACCGGCGGCGTCGTCGAGTGTGTCGCCGAGGTGGAGGATCGGGTCCCGGACCAGGTCGCGGACGAGCAGCAGTGAGGTGTGGCCGCCGGAGACGATCAGCACCATGCAGGGATCGGGCAGCGGGCCGTGCTCCAGGGTGTCGGCGGCCACATGGCCGGCCAGATGGTGCACGCCGTACAGCGGGACGCCGAGCGCGTACGCCATGCCCTTCGCCCCGGCCAGTCCCACCTGGAGCGCGCCCGACAGGCCCGGCCCGGTGGTCACCGCGACGGCGCCGATGTCGGACAGCCGCAGGCCCGCGTCGTCCAGGGCCCGCTGGATCACCGGCCGCAGGGCGTGCACATGCGCGCGGGCGGCGATCTCGGGGACGACACCGCCGAAGCGGGCGTGCTCGTCCATGCTCGACGCCAGCGCATGGCCCAGCAGCCGCCCGTCCCGCACCAGCCCCGCTCCGGTCTCGTCACACGACGACTCGATGCCCAGCACGATCCGAGAGCCCATGCCCAACCCTTCCCACGACCTCAGTTCCCCGACCCGGTTCTGCAATCAATAGGCTATTGCAATCAGTGTGCAATAAGCCTCGCGGGATGTGTACCCGAGCAAAGGTGTGCTGGTCGGCGCCCAGTAGAGTGCGCTTCTGTCGCCACGAGAGCTGCCCCCGAATCCCGAGGTACCGCGCAGTGAACCCCGCACGTCCCGCACCGACCGCCGCCGTGACCGTCGTCGGGATCGGGGCCGACGGCTGGGAGGGCCTGACCGACGCCTCCCGTGCCGCGCTGAGCGAGGCCGAGGTCCTGATCGGCGGCCCGCGTCAGCTGGACCTGCTGCCCTCGCGGTGCGCGGGGGAGCGGATCGCCTGGCCCTCGCCCCTGCGCCCCGCGGTCCCCGGCCTGCTCGCGGCACACGCCGGCCGCCGGATCGCTGTACTGGCCAGCGGGGACCCCATGTTCTACGGCATCGGACGCGCCCTCGCCGAGGAGACCGGGGAAGCGGGCGCCCTGCGCGTCCTGCCGCACCCTTCCTCCGTCTCCTACGCCGCCGCCCGCCTCGGCTGGCCCCTGGAGGACATCGAGGTCGTCACGCTCGTCGGCCGGCCCGCCGCCCGTCTCGCCGCCGCCCTGCACGACGGCCGGCGGATCCTCGTCCTCAGCGCGGGCGCCGGCACGCCCGGCGAGGTCGCCGCCCTGCTGCGGGACCGGGGATTCGGCGCGAGCCGGATGCGGGTCCTGGAACAACTCGGCGGCGCGAAGGAGCACACGACCGCCGAGGCCACCGCGGACGACTGGCCGGCCGAGCGGTCGGACGGCGACCCCCTCAACATCGTCGCCGTCACCTGCCACCGCGCCCCGGACGCCCCGCGCCTGGGCGCCGTGCCCGGTCTCCCGGACGGCGCCTACGAGCACGACGGGCAGCTCACCAAGCGGCACGTCCGCGCCGTCACGCTCGGCACGCTCGCCCCCGCCCCCGGGGAACTGCTGTGGGACATCGGAGGCGGCTCGGGCTCGATCGCCGTCGAGTGGATGCGCACCCACCCCTCATGCCGCGCGGTCACCGTCGAGCGGGACCCGGTGCGCGCCGCACGCATCAACCGCAACGCGGAGCGCCTCGGCGTGCCCGGCCTGCGGGTCGTCACGGGCGCCGCGCCCGCCGTCCTGGCCGAACTGCCCCCGCCCGACGCCGTGTTCATCGGCGGCGGTCTCACCGCGCCCGGCCTCCTCGACGCCTGTTGGGACGTACTGCCCACCGGTGGGCGGCTGGTCGCCAACACCGTGACACTGGAGTCGGAGGCGCTCCTCGCGGAGGCCCACCGCCGGCATGGCGGCGAGCTGGTGCGGCTCGCGGTGGCGCACGCCGTGCCGGTGGGCGGATTCACCGGGTGGCGGCAGGCGATGCCGGTGACCCAGTGGGCCGCACAGAAGACCCTCGACACCCCTTCGGGAGCCAACAGATGACCGTGTACTTCATCGGCGCCGGACCCGGTGCCGCCGATCTGATCACCGTGCGCGGCGCCCGCACCCTCGGGGCCTGCCGGGTCTGCCTGTACGCGGGCAGCCTGGTCCCGCGCGAGCTGCTGGCCGAATGCCCTCCGGACGCCCGGCTGGTGGACACCGCGCAGCTCACCCTGGACGAGATCACCGCCGAACTGGTCCGCGCCCACGAGGAGGGGCACGACGTGGCGCGGCTGCACTCGGGGGACCCGTCGGTGTTCAGCGCGGTCGCCGAGCAGATGCGACGCCTGGACGCGGCCCAAGTGCCCTACGAGGTGGTCCCGGGCGTCCCGGCCTTCGCCGCCGCGGCGGCGGCCCTGAAACGGGAGCTGACCGTGCCCACCGTCGGCCAGACCGTGATCCTCACCCGCGTCGCCCAGCGTGCCACCGCCATGCCCGACGGGGAGGACCTGGCCACCCTCGGCCGCAGCGGCGCGCTGATCGTGCTGCACCTTGCCGCCGGCTACGTGGACCGCGTGGTCGACGAACTCCTCCCGCACTACGGCGCCGACTGCCCGGCCGCGGTCGTCGCCTACGCCTCCCGCCCGGACGAGGTGATCATCCGCGGCACCCTCGACGAGATCGCGGGGAAGACCAAGGAGGCCGGTGTGCTGCGCACCGCCGTGATCATGGTCGGGCGGACGCTGGGGGCGGAGGGGTTCCGGGACAGCCACCTCTACTCGACCGACCGGGAGCGTCACGTGTGCTGAGCCGGCCGGGCCCTCAAGCCGTGGAGCTGCGCCCCACCACCGTGCCCGCCCGGTCGACGCAGATCACGTCCACCATGACCGGCGCACCGCGCAGCACGGCCAGTGCCTCGTCGCGAGCGGTCACGGCGACCAGATCACCGAGCGGCACACCGGCGGCCAGGCACGACTGCAGAGCGGCCAGCCCGGTGTTGGCCTCGGCCACCTCGGCGCGCAGCGCCTCGTCCGCGCCGCCCCGCCGGGCCAGTTCGGCGAGGAAACCCTTGTCGACCTGGGAGCGGGCGGAGTGCAGGTCGAGATGGCCGGCGGCGAGCTTGGACAGCTTGGCGAAGCCACCGCAGATCGTCAGCCGGTCGACGGGGTGGCGGCGGATGTACTTCAGCACCGCGCCCGCGAAGTCGCCCATGTCGAGCAGGGCGTCCTCGGGCAGCCCGTACTCGGCGACGACCGTCTTCTCCGACGTCGACCCGGTGCACCCCGCGACATGCGTACGGCCCGCGGCCCGCGCCACGTCCACACCCCGGCGGATGGAGTCGATCCACGCCGAGCAGGAGTACGGCACCACGATCCCGGTGGTGCCCAGGATGGACAGCCCGCCCAGGATGCCGAGTCGCGGGTTCCAGGTGGAGCGGGCGATCTCCTCGCCGTGGTCGACGGAGACGGTGATCTCGACGTCGCCGGTGCCACCGTGCCGGGCGGCGACCTCGGCCACGTGCTCGCGCATCATCCGGCGGGGTACGGGGTTCACGGCGGGCTCGCCGACGGGCAGCGGCAGGCCGGGGCGGGTGATCGTCCCGACCCCGGGCCCCGCCCTGAAGACCACCCCGGCCCCGGCGGGCAGCCGCCGTACCGTGGCCCGGATCAGCGCGCCGTGCGTGACGTCCGGGTCGTCGCCCGCGTCCTTGACGACGCCCGCCATCGCGGATCCGTCGCGCAGTTCCTCGGCCGCCAGCGCGAACGACGGTGTCTGCCCCTTGGGCAGGGTGATCGTCACCGGGTCGGGGTACTCCCCGGTCAGGAGCGCCGTGTACGCGGCCGTCGTGGCCGCCGTCGCACAGGCGCCGGTGGTCCACCCGTGCCGCAGGCCGGTGTGCTCCAGCTGGGCCCTGCGGCCCCCCTTCACTTCGCTGCTCATGAACGGACCTGAACTTCCTTGCACGTACTGATATTGGGCGGGACCACGGAAGCCCGCCGTCTCGCCGAACTGCTCCACGAGACACCCGGCCTGACCGTGACCAGCTCCCTCGCCGGGCGGGTGGCCGGCCCCCGGCTGCCTCCGGGCGAGGTCCGGATCGGCGGCTTCGGTGGCGTGGAGGGGCTGACCGCGTGGCTCGCCGAGCACGCGGTGGACGTGCTCATCGACGCCACCCACCCTTTCGCCGGGACGATCAGTTTCCACGCGGCACATGCCGCCGCCACCGCCCATGTTCCCCTGCTCGCGGTGCGGCGCCCCGGCTGGGTCCCGGTAGCCGGTGACGACTGGCGCGAGGCCGGCTCCCTGGACGAGGCCGCGACACTGCTGCCCACGCTCGGCCGCCGCATTTTCCTCACCACCGGGCGCATGGGCCTGGCCTCCTTCGCCGCCCTGGACGACCTGTGGTTCCTCGTCCGGTCCGTCGACGCGCCCGAGGCTCCCCACCCGCTCCGCATGGAGGTGCTGCTCGACCGAGGCCCCTTCACCCTCGACGGCGAGCGCGAGCTGCTGCGCCGCCACCGCGTCGACGTCGTCGTGACCAAGGACAGCGGGGGAGTCGCCACGGCACCGAAGCTCACCGCCGCGCGGGAGGCCGGGCTGCCGGTGGTCGTGGTCCGCCGGCCGCCGGTTCCCGAAGGGGTGCAGATGGTGAGGGAGCCGGAAGAGGCGGTCCGGTGGATCAGGAGCCGACGCACTTTCCCGGCTGCTGGCTGAAACCTGACGGGGGCTTTGCCGCCTTGGGCTTGTACCTGCAATCGCTGCGCAGAAGTCTGGAGGGCGCGACTGAGAACAGCCGACCGCCGACGAGTAAGGCCCACGCCTCCATGACCACCGCGCACGCATCCGTCCGCACCACGATGACCCGCAAGGAGTGGACGAGCCTCGGCGGAATGGCCGCGTTCATCCTCGCGCTGCACCTCATCGGCTGGTTCACGCTCGTGGTGATCGTCGCCCCGGAGCACTACAGCCTGGGCGAGCGGACCTTCGGCATCGGGATCGGTGTCACGGCCTACACCCTGGGCATGCGGCATGCCTTCGACGCCGACCACATCGCCGCCATCGACAACACGACCCGCAAGCTGATGAGCGAGGGCCGGCGCCCGCTGTCGGTCGGCTTCTGGTTCTCGCTCGGGCACTCCTCGATCGTCTTCGTGCTCGCCTTCCTGCTCTCCCTCGGCGTCAAGGCGCTGTCCGGTCCGGTCGCGAACGACGACTCCGCACTGCACAGCGTCACCGGCTGGATCGGTACGACCGTCTCGGGAACCTTCCTCTACGTCATCGCCGTCATCAACATCGTGATCATGGCGGGCATCTGGAAGGTCTTCCGCCGGATGCGCACCGGCGACTTCGACGAGGCCGCCCTGGAGGAACAGCTCGACAAGCGCGGCTTCATGAACCGGCTCCTGGGCCGCCTGATGAAGTCGATCACCAAGCCGTGGCAGATGTACCCCCTGGGCCTGCTCTTCGGTCTCGGCTTCGACACCGCGACGGAGATCGCCCTGCTCGTGCTCGCCGGTTCGGGCGCCGCCTCCGGCCTGCCCTGGTACGCGATCCTGTGCCTGCCGGTCCTGTTCGCGGCCGGCATGTCCCTGCTCGACACCATCGACGGCTCGTTCATGAACTTCGCCTACGGCTGGGCCTTCTCCAAGCCGGTGCGCAAGGTCTACTACAACCTCACCATCACCGGCCTGTCCGTCGCCGTGGCGCTGCTCATCGGCACGGTCGAACTGCTGGGCCTGATCGCCGAGCAGGCGGACCTGCACGGCCCGTTCTGGGACTGGGTGTCCGGCCTCGACCTGAACATCATCGGCTACGTCGTCGTCGGCCTGTTCGTCGCCACCTGGGCTGTGGCCCTGCTGGTGTGGAAGGTCGGACGGATCGAGGAGAAATGGACGAAGGGCCTGGCCCAGCCCGCCCCGGCCCCCGTTTCGGTGGCCGAGGAGAGCTGAACCGGGCCCCACGTGCCTACGCCTCGGGATACCGGCGCGGAGTCCAGACGATCTCCTCGCCGTCCCCACGCCGGACGGCCCGCGTCTGCGAGGACCCGACCAGCAGGATCGTGCGCATGTCGACCTCGGCCGGGTCCAGGTCGGCCAGCCGCACAATCCGGACCCGCTCACCGGAGCCGCCCACGTCCCGGGCCACCACCACCGGGGTGTCCGGCGCACGGTGTTCCAGCAGCAGCTCCCGGGCCTTGCCCACCTGCCAGGTGCGGCTGCGGGAACCGGGGTTGTACAGGGCCAGCACCAGATCCGCGGAGACCGCGGCCCGCAGCCGCTCCTCGACGACCTCCCAGGGCTTGAGCCGGTCGGAGAGGGAGATCGTGGCGTAGTCGTGCCCGAGCGGGGCGCCCGCGCGGGCCGCCGCGGCGTTGGCGGCGGTGACACCCGGCAGCACCCGCACCGGGACGTCCGCGTACTCCTTCTGCGACGCGACCTCCAGCACGGCCGTCGCCATGGCGAAGACGCCCGGGTCGCCGCCCGAGACGACCGCGACCCGCCGCCCGCGCCGGGCCAGATCCAGGGCGAACTCGGCGCGCTCCGACTCGACCCGGTTGTCCGAACCGTGCCGGACCTGACCCGCCCGCCGCGGCACCCGGTCGAGGTAGGTCGTGTAGCCGACCAGGTCGTCGGCGGCGGCCAGCGCACCCCGCGTCTCGGGCGTCAGCCACAGCGGACCGGCCGGCCCGGTCCCGACCACCACGACCTCGCCCCGCTCCCGGGCCTCGGGCCGCTCGGCGTCGACCTGGCTGGGCAGCACGGCCACCGAGAAGTACGGCACCGACTCCGGGTCCACGTCCGCCAGTGCGGCGAGCCGCTCCCCGGCCATGGTGGCCCGCTCGACATAGCGGGCCTCGCCGAGCCGCCCCGAACTCTCCAGCGCGCCACGCACCTTGGTGAAGGTCCGCCCCAGCTTCATCACCACGGCCACATCCGTCGCCGCGAGCCGTGCGGTCAGCTCCTCCTCGGGCAGCGTGCCCGGCAGGATGGTCAGCACCTCCTCGCCCTCGGCGAGCGGTGTGCCCAGCCGGGCGGCGGCGGCGGACACGGACGTGACACCCGGGATGACCTCGGTGTCGTAGCGGTCGACCAGCCGCTTGTGCATGTGCATGTAGGAGCCGTAGAAGAGCGGATCGCCCTCGGCGAGGACCGCGACCGTCCGTCCCGCGTCCAGGTGCGCGGCGAGCCGCGCCGACGCCTCGGCGTAGAACTCCTCCATCGCGCCCTTGTAGCCACCGGGGTGATCGGTGGTCTCGGTCGTGACCGGGTAGACCAGCCGCTCCTCGATGTGGTCGGCGCGGATGTGCTTCGCCGCGATCGAGCGCGCGATGGAACGGCCGTGCCGCGCACTGTGGTACGCGATCACGTCCGCCTCGGCGATGGCCTCCACGGCCCGTACGGTCATCAGGGACGGGTCACCGGGGCCGAGCCCCACCCCGTACAGCTTGCCGCTCACTCTTCCTCACTCGCGATCGCGTTGAGCGCGGCGGCGGCGATGGCACTGCCCCCGCGACGGCCGCGCACGACCAGGTGCTCCAGGCCCGACGGGTGCGCGGCCAGGGCGTCCTTGGACTCGGCGGCCCCGACGAACCCGACCGGGACACCGATGACGGCGGCGGGCCGGGGCGCCCCCTCCTCGATCATCTCCAGCAGCCGGAACAGGGCGGTGGGCGCGTTGCCGACGGCGACCACCGAGCCCTCCAGCCGGTCCCGCCACAGCTCCATCGCGGCGGCGCTGCGCGTGGTGCCGAGCTTCGCCGCCAGCTCCGGCACGGACGGGTCGGACAGCGTGCACAGCACGTCGTTGTCGGCGGGCAGCCGCTTGCGCGTCACGCCGCTGGCCACCATCTGCACGTCGGTGAAGATGGGCGCCCCCGCACGCAGGGCCTCACGGGCGCGAGCCACGACGGCCGGCGTGTAGGCCAGGTCCCGTACGAGGTCGACCATCCCGCAGGCGTGGATCATCCGGACCGTGACCTGGCTGACGTCGGCGGGCAGGGCCGTGAGGTCCGCCTCCGCGCGGATGGTGGCGAAGGACTGGCGGTAGATGGCCGGGCCGTCCTTCTCGTAGTCGTACGTGGTCACGGTGTTCTTCTCGCTGCCTTCGGTCGTCATGGTCGTCATAGGGGTCATGAGGTGATCGCCGCCAGGGCGGTGGCGAGCCGGGCGGGGGCGGCCATCGAGGCGGTCCGGGGTTCCCGACCGCTCACGGCGGTGGAGAGCAGATAGCCGCCTCCCGGGGCGGCGACCACGTCGACGCGGTCGCCCCGGGGGTGTCCGCAGCGGCGTTCGCACCCGGACCAGTACAAGGGGAGGCCGCCCGGCCCGATCGCGTCGAGGGCCTCGGCCGCGTCGGTCCGTACGTCCGCCCGCGACTTGGCGCACCCGGGACTGCCGATACAGGCACCGACGCGGAGCCAGGGGGAGCCGGGGTCGGTGACCAGGCCGGTGGCGGCGAGGCGGGTGAGGGATTCCTCCAGGTCTGTCCCCTGTGTGGGAAGAACCACACCGCGCCACGGGGTGAGACGCAGCTCACCGGCGGCGACATGCGCCAGTTCCCGCCACTGGTGCGCCGAGAGCCGTCCCAGAGGAACGTGCACGGAGAGGCCGGCACCGAGAGCGCCCGGGGGCGGGCCGGCCGTGCGCCCGGTCGCCCGGTCCCGCCGCTCGTGACCGACGCCCTCGGCCCGCAGCCGCCGACCGACCGCGTCGAGCAACTCGTCACCGGAAAGGGACAGTTCGTCCACGCGCCAGACGCGGTCCCCGCTCGTCCGCACCGCTTCCAGGAAGGTCTCCGCGGCCACCAGCGCGGCCCGGGCCGCTTCCTCGGCACCGACGTGCAGCGCTTGCCCGGCCGCGCCCAGCGCGAGTTCCGCGCCACCGTCCGCCGTCGCCCGTACCGTCACATCGGCACCGAGTCCGGACACGTCGCCGCGTCCGTCGTCGAGCGCGAAGAGGAAACGCCCCGACAGGTCCCGCGCCGCCTCGCTCGCGCACAGCGCCGTGTCGAGGGCCGTCAGCCAGGGGCGTACGTCCAGCACGCCCCGCCCGTCGAGACCGGACAGCGGCGAGGCCACGATGTTGCGCACCCGCTCGTGCCCGCGCGAGGGCAGCAGCCCGGCCGCGTCCAGCAACTCGGCCAGCTCCCCGGCGCATTCGTCGGGCAGACCCCGCAGTTGCGCGTTGCCGCGCGAGGTCAGATGCAGGTCTCCGTCGCCCAGCCGTTCGGCCGCGTCCACGAGCGTCTCCGCCTGCGCGACGGTCAGCACACCGCCGGGAATCCGGACGCGAGCGAGCGCTCCGTCGTCCGCGGCGTGCAGCCGCAGCGTCCCCGGACAGGCGTCACCACGGTCGCGTGGGACCGCTGTGGCCTGGGTCGATGAGCGGGGGACAGCCGTGGACATGGCGGCGAGCATACCTACCATCACACCTGGTGTATGCCGTGCCCTCTTCCCCTGGCACTTACTATGATCACGGCGGATCATCCGGTCCGCCATCGCCACGACGGCGACAGGGGAGGAAGCCGGTGCGAGTCCGGCGCGGTCCCGCCACTGTGAGCCCGGCCCATGCGGCCGGGCGAGTCAGGAACTCCCTTCCCCGTGTGCTCGGCATCGACCGAGCAGGGGAGACCCCATTTCGAACCACCCGGGGCGCGGACACCCCGAGGAAGGCCGACGCCGCATGATCCTTCTCCTGTCGACGTCCGACACCGATCTGCTGAGCGCCCGCGCTGCCGCGGGTCCGGTGTCGTACCGCTTCGCCAACCCCTCCCGTCTCGCCCTCGACGACCTCCCCGGCCTTCTCGACGGGGTCGACCTGGTCGTCGTACGTCTCCTCGGCGGCATCCGGGCCTGGCAGGACGGCCTCGACCTGCTGCTGGCCGAGGGCCGCCCGGTGGTCGTCCTCACCGGCGAGCAGGCCCCGGACGCCCAGCTGATGGAAGCCTCCACCGTCCCGGTCGGCATCGCCGCCGAGGCGCACGCCTACCTCGCCCACGGCGGCCCCGCCAACCTGGAGCAGCTCGCCCGCTTCCTCTCCGACACGGTCCTGCTCACCGGCCACGGCTTCGAGGCGCCGGCGGCGGCACCCACCTGGGGCCCGCTGGAGCGCACGCCCCGTGACGGCGCCGACGGTCCGACCGTCGCCGTGCTCTATTACCGGGCCCACCACATGAGCGGCAACACCGCCTTCGTCGCCGCCCTGTGCGACGCGATCGAGGACGGGGGCGGCCGGGCCCTGCCCCTGTACGTCGCCTCCCTGCGCGCCCCCGAGCCCGAGCTGGTCGACGAGCTCCGCGCCGCCGACGTGATCATCACCACGGTCCTCGCCGCGGGCGGCACCAAGCCCGCCCAGGCATCGGCCGGCGGCGACGACGAGTCCTGGGACGCCGGCGCGCTCACCGAGCTGGACGTCCCGATCCTCCAGGCGCTGTGCCTCACGGGCTCGCGTGCCGCCTGGGAGGAGAACGACGAGGGCGTCTCCCCGCTCGACGCGGCCAGCCAGATCGCCGTCCCCGAGTTCGACGGCCGCCTCATCACCGTCCCGTTCTCCTTCAAGGAGATCGACGAGGACGGCCTCCCGGCCTACATCGCCGACCCCGAGCGCGCGGCCCGCGTCGCCGGAATCGCCGTACGCCACGCCAGGCTCCGCCATATCCAGCCGGCCGACAAGCGCCTCGCGCTGGTCCTCTCCGCCTACCCGACCAAGCACTCCCGCATCGGCAACGCGGTCGGCCTCGACACCCCCGCCAGCGCGGTGGCCCTGCTGCGGCGCCTGCGCGAGGAGGGCTACGACTTCGGCACGGACGCCGAGGTACCGGGCCTGGCCTCCGGCGACGGCGACGAGCTGATCCGCGCGCTGATCGAGGCCGGCGGCCACGACCAGGACTGGCTCACCGAGGAGCAACTCGCCCGCAACCCGGTGCGCATCCCGGCGGCCGACTACCGCCGCTGGTACGCCACGCTCCCCGAGGAGCTGCGCACGTCGGTGGAGGAGCACTGGGGTCCGGCGCCGGGCGAGATGTTCGTCGACCGCAGCCGCAACCCCGAGGGCGACATCGTCCTCGCGGCCCTGCGCTTCGGGAACCTGCTGATCCTCATCCAGCCCCCGCGCGGCTTCGGCGAGAACCCCATCGCCATCTACCACGACCCGGACCTCCCGCCGTCCCACCACTACCTGGCCGCCTACCGCTGGATCGCCGCCCGCGCCGAGGACGGCGGCTTCGGCGCCGACGCTATGATCCACCTCGGCAAGCACGGCAACCTGGAGTGGCTGCCCGGCAAGAACGCCGGCCTGTCCGCCGCCTGCGGCCCCGACGCCGCCCTCGGCGACCTCCCCCTGATCTACCCGTTCCTGGTCAACGACCCCGGCGAGGGCACCCAGGCCAAGCGCCGGGTGCACGCCACCCTCGTCGACCACCTCGTCCCGCCCATGGCCCGCGCCGACTCCTACGGCGACATCGCGCGCCTGGAGCAACTCCTCGACGAGTACGCCCAGATCTCCTCCATGGACCCCGCCAAGCTCCCGGCGATCCGCGCCCAGATCTGGACCCTCATCCAGGCCGCGAAGCTCGACCACGACCTCGGCATGGACGACCGCCCCGACGACGACGGCTTCGACGACTTCCTGCTCCATGTCGACGGCTGGCTCTGCGAGGTCAAGGACGCCCAGATCCGCGACGGTCTGCACGTCCTCGGCAACCCGCCCACCGGCGCCGACCACGTCAACCTGGTCCTCGCCGTCCTGCGCGCCCGGCAGATCTGGGGCGGCACCACGGCCCTGCCCGGCCTGCGCGAGGCTCTCGGCCTCGACGAGTCCGCCGCCACCCGCACCACCGCCGACGCGGCGGAGGAGAAGGCCCGCACGCTGGTCCAGGCGATGGAGGACGCGGGCTGGGACCTGGCCGCCGTCCCCACCGAGCACGGCGAACAGGTCGCCGCGATCCTGGAGTTCGCGGCCCGCGAGGTCGTGCCCCGCCTCGCCGGTACCACCGCCGAGATCGACCACGCGGTCCACGCCCTGAACGGCGGCTTCGTCCCCGCCGGCCCGTCCGGCTCGCCGCTGCGCGGTCTGGTCAACGTGCTGCCGACCGGCCGCAACTTCTACTCCGTCGACCCCAAGGCCGTCCCCTCCCGGCTCGCCTGGGAGACCGGCCAGGCCCTCGCGGACTCCCTGCTGGAGCGCTACCGCGCCGACAACGGCGAATGGCCCACGTCCGTCGGCCTGTCCCTGTGGGGCACGAGCGCCATGCGCACGGCGGGCGACGACGTGGCCGAGGCCCTCGCCCTGCTCGGCGTCCGCCCCGTCTGGGACGACGCCTCCCGCCGCGTGACCGGGCTGGAGCCCGTCCCCGCCGAGGAGCTCGGCCGCCCCCGCATCGACGTCACCCTGCGGATCTCCGGCTTCTTCCGGGACGCCTTCCCGCACACCATCGGACTGCTGGACGACGCCGTACGCCTCGCGGCGTCGCTGGACGAGCCGGCCTCGGTGAACCACGTCCGGGCCCATGTCGAGGCAGACCTGGCCGAGCACGGCGACGAACGCCGCGCCACCACCCGTATCTTCGGCTCCCGCCCCGGCACCTACGGCGCCGGTCTGCTCCAGCTCATCGACTCCCGCGACTGGCGCACCGACGCCGACCTCGCCGAGGTCTACACGGTCTGGGGCGGCTACGCCTACGGCCGTGAACTCGACGGCCGTCCGGCCCGCGAGGAGATGGAGACGGCGTACAAGCGCATCGAGGTCGCCGCGAAGAACACGGACACGCGTGAGCACGACATCGCCGACTCCGACGACTACTTCCAGTACCACGGCGGCATGGTCGCCACCGTCCGCGCCCTGCGCGGCACCGCGCCCGAGGCGTACATCGGCGACTCGACCCGCCCCGAGACGGTCCGCACCCGCACCCTCGTCGAGGAGACCTCGCGTGTCTTCCGCGCCCGCGTGGTCAACCCCAAGTGGATCGAGGCGATGCGCCGCCACGGCTACAAGGGCGCCTTCGAACTCGCCGCCACGGTGGACTACCTGTTCGGCTACGACGCCACGACCGGCGTGATCGCCGACTGGATGTACGACAAGCTCACCGAGACCTACGTCCTGGACGAGACCAACCGCGAGTTCCTCCAGCAGGCCAACCCCTGGGCCCTGCACGGCATCGCCGAACGGCTGCTGGAGGCCGAGTCGCGCGGGATGTGGGAGAAGCCCGACCCGGCGGTGCTGGAGGGACTGCGGCAGGTGTACCTGGAGACGGAGGGGAACCTCGAGGGCGAGGACTGACGGCAGGCGCCCTACACCTCGATCTGCGAGCCCATGATGACCGTGCGGTCGCGGGGCAGGCCGAAGTACTCGGCGGCGTCGGCCGTGATGTAGGAGGTGGCGACGAACAGCCGCTTGCGCCAGGGCGCCATCGTCGGGGCCTTCCCGCGCCGCAGCTCGATCTTCGACAGGAAGTAGGACGCCTGGTCGAGCTGCAGCGGCCCTTCGGTGTCGGCCGGGTCGAGGAGGGCCAGGGTGCCGGGCACGTCCGGTGTCTCCATGTAGCCGAACCGGGCGGTGACGTGGATGATCCCGTCGTCGGCGTACCCGAGGTCGTCGACGGTGATCCGCTGGTCGGCCCGGACGCGGGGCACGGGCTCGGTCCTGATGGCCAGGATCACGACATGGTCGTGGCGCACGTGGTTGTGCTCGACGTTGGCCACCATCGCCAGGGGCGCGGTCTCCTTCCCCCGGTTCAGGAAGACGGCCGTGCCGGGTGCCCGGACCGTCGGCTCCTGCCCCTCGCGGAGGTGTTCGATGAACTCGGGCAGCGGGCCTTCCTGGCGTGCCCGTTCCGCGGTGACGAGTTCCCGGCCACGCTGCCACGTCGTCATGACGGTGAACGCGGTGAGGCCGATCAGCAGCGGCAGCCACGCCCCGTGGACGAGCTTGGTCAGGTTGGCCGCCACGAACAGCAGGTCCACGAAGAGGAGCACGCCCCCGCCGGCGGCGAGCAGCCAGCGGGGTGTGCCCCACTTGGCGCGGGCGACGTAGAAGAACAGCAGGGTGGTGATGGTGATGGTGCCGGTGACCGCCATGCCGAACGCGTAGGCCAGTGCCTCGGAGGCGCGGAAGGCGAACACCAGCGTGAGGACCGAGACCATCAGGAGCCAGTTGATCCAGGGGACGTAGATCTGCCCGATGGTGGATTCGGAGGTGTGTGCGATGCGCAGCCTCGGCAGATAGCCCAGCTGGGCCGCCTGGGAGGCGACCGAGTACGCACCGGTGATCACCGCCTGGGAGGCGATCACGGTGGCGGCCGTGGCGAGCAGGACCATCGGCCAGCGTCCCCAGCCCGGCACGAGCAGGAAGAACGGGCTGCTGATGTTGGCCGGGTCGTCGAGGATCAGCGCGCCCTGGCCCATGTAGCTGAGGACACAGGCGGGCAGCACGAGGAACAGCCAGCCCCGGGTGATCGCCCGGCGGCCGAAGTGCCCCATGTCCGCGTACAGCGCCTCCGCGCCGGTGACCGCGAGGACGATCGCGGCCAGGGCGAAGAAGGCGGTACCCCAATGGCCGAACAGGAAGCCCAACGCGTACGTCGGCGACAGCGCCTTGAGGATGTCCGGGTGGTCGGAGATGCCCACGACCCCGCACGCGCCGATGGCCAGGAACCAGGCGATCATGACCGGGCCGAACACCCGGCCCACCGCCGCGGTTCCCCTGCGCTGCACCAGGAACAGAAGCACGATGATCACCGCGGTGATGGGCACGACCGCGTCTTCCAGTGACGGCTGAACGACCTTGAGACCCTCGACCGCGGACAGTACGGAGATCGCCGGTGTGATCATGCTGTCGCCGAAGAACAGCGACGCACCGAAGATGCCGAGCGCGGCCAGTGCGGCGGCGGCCCGACGCCCACGCTGTGAACTCAGCCGCCGCAGCAGGGTGATCAGCGCCATGATGCCGCCCTCGCCGTCGTTGTCGGCGCGCGTCGCCAGCAGCACATAGGTGACCGTGACGATGACCATCACCGACCAGAACACCAGGGACACCACCCCGTACACGTTGTCCGTGCTGACCGGGACCGGGTGCGGGTCGCTCGGATTGAACACCGTCTGGAGGGTGTAGATCGGGCTGGTCCCGATGTCGCCGAAGACCACGCCGAGCGCACCGATGACCACCGCGAGCCGCACCGTGTCGTGCGTGCTCGCCGGACCGCCTTCGGGCCCCGGCGACGCGGACCCGTCGTCCGACGCGTTTGCCTGTCGGCGATCGGACATGGTGCTCCTCCTCGTGCGGGCGGTCGAGCCGCGGACCCGGGGCATCGGGGCGGACGATACCGATCCCGTGGAGCAACCGCCGGTAGGGGCGCCGCGTCGTTTCGCGCGGCGTCCGGCGGCGGTGACGGCCGGAGTCCCGGCGGCGCGTCGTGGCCCGATCGGTTACCGGAAGGCTCGGCAGTCGACCTTCGGCCGTTGTCGCGTGACAATACTTGCCGGAATCAACTCTGGAGCCTGCCGGGCCATACGATGAGACCGTTCGCAGCGGCCGGTGGGGGCGAGAATTCCGACAGTTGACGGCCGGTCTGCGTGTCGCAGCGAATGCCGCGGGGCGTTCGGGGAGAGGGAGAGCATGGACAAGGCGGGTACCGCGATCCAGGATCCGAGCGCAGTGCCGGGGGAACCGGAGCTGCGGCGGCTGCTGGCCGGGCTGACGGCGGTACGCGACGGCGACTTCGGCACCAGGCTGCCGGAGGAGGCCGGCGGCCTGCTCGGCGAGATCGCGTCCGTGTTCAACGGCATGGTCGACCAGCTGTCGCTGTTCACCTCCGAGGTGACCCGGGTGGCACGCGAGGTCGGTACCGAGGGCACGCTGGGCGGCCAGGCGCAGGTACCCGGGGTTTCCGGAACCTGGGCCGACCTGACCGACTCCGTCAACGCCATGGCCGGCAACCTCACCACCCAGGTGCGTGACATCGCCCAGGTGGCCACCGCCGTCGCCAAGGGTGACCTCTCCCAGAAGATCACCGTCGATGCCCGGGGCGAGATCCTGGAGTTGAAGAACACCATCAACACGATGGTGGATCAGCTCTCGGCGTTCGCGGACGAGGTCACGCGGGTGGCGCGGGAGGTGGGTACGGAGGGCCGGCTCGGCGGTCAGGCGGACGTCAAGGGCGTGCGGGGTACCTGGCGGGACCTGACCGACTCGGTGAACTTCATGGCGGGGAACCTCACCGCCCAGGTCCGCTCCATCGCCGAGGTGACCACCGCCGTGGCGCAGGGCGATCTGTCGCAGAAGATCCGCGTGGACGCCCGGGGCGAGATCCTGAAGCTGAAGGAGACCATCAACACGATGGTCGACCAGCTGTCGTCCTTCGCCGACGAGGTCACCCGGGTCTCCCGCGAGGTGGGCACCGAGGGCAACCTCGGCGGCCAGGCCACCGTGCGCGGGGTGTCCGGCACCTGGAAGGACCTCACCGACAACGTCAACGTGATGGCCTCCAACCTGACCGGGCAGGTCCGCTCCATCGCCCAGGTGGCCACGGCCGTGGCCCGCGGCGACCTGTCCCAGAAGATCACCGTCGAGGCCAAGGGCGAGGTCGCCGCGCTGGCGGGAACGATCAACACCATGGTCGACACCCTGTCCGCCTTCGCCGACGAGGTGACCCGCGTGGCCCGGGAGGTCGGGACCGAGGGACGCCTCGGAGGCCAGGCCCATGTGCCCAACGTCGCCGGGACGTGGAAGGACCTCACCGACAACGTCAACTCGATGGCGAACAACCTGACCGGGCAGGTCCGCAACATCGCGCTGGTGACCACGGCCGTCGCCAACGGCGACCTGTCCAAGAAGATCGACGTCGACGCGCGCGGCGAGATCCTGGAACTCAAGACCACCATCAACACGATGGTCGACCAGCTCTCGTCGTTCGCCGCCGAGGTCACCCGCGTGGCGCGGGAGGTCGGCAGCGAGGGCCGGCTCGGCGGTCAGGCCGAGGTCGAGGGCGTCTCGGGCACCTGGAAGCGGCTCACCGAGAACGTGAACGAGCTGGCAGGCAACCTGACCCGGCAGGTCCGGGCGATCGCCGAGGTGGCCAGTGCCGTCGCCGAGGGCGACCTCACCCGGTCGATCACGGTGGACGCCTCCGGAGAGGTGGCCGAGCTCAAGGACAACATCAACGCGATGGTGGAGTCCCTGCGGGACACGACGCAGGCGAACCAGGAACAGGACTGGCTGAAGTCCAACCTGGCCCGGGTGTCCTCCCTCATGCAGGGGCACCGGGACCTGGACGTCGTCGCCGAACTCATCATGGACGAGCTGACGCCGCTGGTCTCCGCGCAGTACGGGGCGTTCTACCTGGCCGAGGAGACCGGCACCGGCGTGGAGCTGCGGCTCATCGGCTCCTACGGATATCCCGCCGACGGCGACCGCCTGGAGCGCATTCCCCTCGGGCACACCCTGATCGGCCAGGCGGCACGCAGCCGCCGCACCATCACCGTGGACGAGCTCCCGGCCGACTACGTGACCATCTCCTCCGGGCTCGGCAGCACGACTCCCACCTCGCTGACGGTGCTGCCCCTCACCGTCGAGGAACAGGTGCTCGGCGTCATCGAGCTGGCCTCGGTCACCCGCTTCACCCAGATCCACCAGGACTTCCTGGGGCAACTGAGGGAGACCATCGGCGTCAACGTCAACACCATCCTCGCCAACGCCCGCACCGACGAACTCCTCGGCGAGTCCCAGCGACTGGCCGAGGAACTGCGCGTCCGCTCCGACGAGTTGCAGGCCGGCCAGGGCGAGCTGCAGCGGTCCAACGCGGAGCTGGAGGAGAAGGCCACCCTGCTGGCCACGCAGAACCGGGACATCGAGGCGAAGAACCTGCAGATCGAACAGGCCCGCCAGGAGCTGGAGGACCGCGCCAAGCAACTGTCGCTGGCCTCGAAGTACAAGTCGGAGTTCCTGGCCAACATGAGCCACGAACTGCGCACCCCGCTCAACAGCCTGCTCATCCTCGCCCAGCTGCTCGCCCAGAACCCCTCCCGGAACCTGACGCCGAAGCAGGTGGAGTACGCGGGCATCATCCACTCCGCCGGCTCCGACCTGCTGCAGCTCATCAGCGACATCCTCGACCTGTCGAAGGTCGAGGCGGGGAAGATGGACATCGCCCCGGAACGCGTGCCGCTGCGCCGCCTCCTGGACTACGTCGAGGCCACCTTCCGGCCGATGACCACCCAGAAGGGCCTGACCTTCGCCATCACCAGGGCCCCGGGCGCGCCCGCCGACCTGGTCACCGACGACGCACGGCTGCGCCAGGTGCTGCGCAACCTGCTGTCCAACGCGGTGAAGTTCACCGAGCGGGGCGGCGTCGAGCTGCACATCGAGCCCGCGGCCGACGACGACGTACCCGACATCGTGCACCGCGGCGGCCCCGTGGTGGCCTTCCGCGTCGAGGACACCGGCATCGGCATCCCCGAGCAGCAGCTGGAGACCATCTTCGGCGCCTTCCAGCAGGCGGACGGCACCATGAGCCGCAAGTACGGGGGCACCGGTCTGGGACTGTCCATCACCCGGGAGATCGCCCACCTCCTGGGCGGCGCGGTGACCGTGGACAGCAACCCGGGGCAGGGCAGCACCTTCACGCTCTACCTTCCGGTGGCGCGCGCCGACTTCGAGGACCTCTCCGCCGCACCCCGGCTGGACGGCACACAGGACGACGACAGCGCCGTCGGACCGGCCGAGGGCCAGCGCCCGGGTACGGCCCTCGCGCTGCCGGTACCGCACACCCGGCGGCTGCTGATCGTCGAGGAGCGGGTGCGCGGGCTGCTCTCCGTGGTCGCCGAGAGCGCCGTCGCCGACCTGGACCAGAGCCGTGCCGCGCGGGACCAGCACGACGCCGTGGAGATCGTCACCGCCATGGACGCCCAGGAGGCGGCCTCCGCCCTGGCCGCCGGGCCGTGCCACTGCGTGGTCCTCAGCATGGATCTGCCCGACGGCGAGGGCCCGAGGCTCCTCGAGGCCGTGGACGGCGACGCCGCGCTGGCCACCGTCCCGGTCCTCGTCCACAACAACCACCGTCCGAGCGCGGCTCAGGAGGCCGCCCTGCAGGCCCGGGCGGACAACCGCCCGCTGGAGGTGCTGTCGAGCCTGGACGAGCTGAAGGAGCGGATCACCCTGCATCTGTCGGCCGAGCAGCCCGGGGACGTGGTGCCGCTCGTGCGGATGGAGGAGGGCCTGGGCAAGGCCCCGGAGGTCGACATCACCCTGGCGGGACAGACGGTGCTCGTCGTCGACGACGACGCCCGCAACCTCTTCGCCCTCAGCGGCATCCTCGAACTGCACGGCCTGCGGGTGCTGCACGCGGAGAACGGCCGCAAGAGCATCGACATCCTCACCGCGCACCCCGAGATCCGGCTCGTGCTGATGGACGTGATGATGCCGGAGATGGACGGGTACGCCGCCACCGCCGAGATCAGGAAGATGCCCGAGTACCGGGGCCTGCCGATCGTCGCGGTCACGGCCAAGGCCATGCCGGGCGACCGGGAGAAGAGCCTGGCGGCCGGCGCCAGCGACTACGTGACGAAGCCCGTCGACGCGAACGACCTCATCGCCTGCGTGCGGCACTGGCTGTCCGCGTGACGCCGAAACCCACCGACATCACGACGCCTCCCACACGATGTGCGGGTCAGAAGGAGCAAGCGTCCACGTGAGCAACACTGATCTGTCCGGGGACCCCTCCCGGGACGACGAGCCGCTACGGCACGGCCCTGCGACAGGGCCGTCGGGCGCCGGGCCTGCCGAGAGTGACGGCATGCCGACCGCCGAGCCGCCCGGCGGACCGCTGACCTCTCCGGTCGGCCGGCTGGCCGTCACGGTGGAACGCCTGCGCCACGAGGTGCAGGCGGCGCACGCCGCGGCCGATGGACGCGCCCTCATGGATCTCGCCAAGGGCGTGCTCGTCGAGCGGCTGCACTGCGGTCCCGCCGAAGCCGCCCGGCAACTGTCCGAACTCGCCGAACAGTCGGCGATGACCCCTCTCGAGCTGGCCGTCGACATCATCAACCAGACGGCACGCGACCGTCTGACCGAGGTCGCGGTCGACTTCGCCACGGCGGTCCGCGGCACCCCGCCCGACACGCCACCCGCCGTGTCCGCGGCCGTACGGCTGCGCACGGCGGAGAGCAGTGCCCTGGCCGCAGAGGACACCCAGGCAGTCGCCGACTCCCTGCTGCAGCACGCGCTGGAACCGCTCGGAGCGACCGGCGTGGCGATCTGGGCGGCCGGCGCCGACGGCTCCCTGACGCTCGTGGGCAGCTCCGGATTTCCCGAGGGCGAGGCAGAGCGCTGGCGCTACGTACCGCCGGGCGTGGCGACCGTGGCCCGCGCCGCGCTGACCGAGCGCAGGCCCGAGTGGATCCGATCCCTGGCGGTCGGGCCTCCGTCCATCGGCCGCACCCACCACCCCGACGGAGGACGGGTCGCTGTCCCCACCGGCGTGGGCGGACGGATCCACGGCGTGCTCGAGATCTGCTGGCCGACCCCGCTGGTGGCGCAACCGCCCGCCGTCGTCCGCCAGTTTGAAGCACTCGCGGAACTGTGCGCCCACACCCTGGAGATCCACTCGCCCTCCTCCTCCCTGACCCTCGACGGCTCTCCGCCCAGGACCGTCCTGGCGGAACTGGCTGACCTGGCCGACTCGCTGTACGACCCGGCGCTGGTGCTCATCCCCCAAGTCGACGACACCGGACATCTCACCGACTTCCGCATCCACCACGTCAACCAGCGCTTCCGCGACCCCGCGGGACGCCCCCGCAGCACCGTCGACGGCGCACTGCTGCTGGAGGCGTATCCCCTGGCAGCGGACGAGAGCGGCCTCTTCAGCCACCTGGAACGCGTCTACGCCACGGGCGAGCCCTTCCGGGCCGGTCACATGACACTCACCGCGCTCGTGGACCAGGTGCCGCTGTCCTCCGTCGCCGAGGTCAGCATGACCCGGCACGGCGACAGCGTGCTGCTGATCTGGCGGATCGAGGACGAGATGGCACGCCTGGCCAATCTCCTCGAACACGCGCAACGCCTCGGCCGGATCGGCGGCTTCGAGGAAAACTTCGTCACGGGCGAGATCACCTGGAACAGCCAGCTGTTCGCCCTCTACGGCAGGGCCGAGTCCGACGGGCCCGCCCCCGTCGAGGAACTGCGGGCCCACGCCCACCCGGACGACGCCGTCGCCATCGGCCGCTTCCTGCGGACCGTACTGCACCACCGCAAGCCGGCGTCGGCGGCCTTCCGCCTGCTGCGCCCGGACGGGGTGACGCGCCACATCCGGGTGGTCGCCGAACCCGTCGTGGACATCGACGACAGCCTGCTCGCCGTGCGGGGCGCCTACCAGGACGTCTCGGCGCAGCACTGGACGGAGGTCGCGCTCGCCGCCACCCGCGACCAACTCGCCCACTCCGAACAGCAGTCGGCGGAGCGCAACCGGCTGGCCCTGCAACTGCAACAGGCCATCATGCCCTCCACGGCGGCACCCCTGGACGCGCCGGGACTGCGCACGGCCGTGCGCTACCGGCCCGCCGAGACCGATCACCTCGTGGGCGGCGACTGGTACGACGCCGTGGTCCTGCCCTCGAAGCACATCCTGCTGAGCGTCGGAGACGTCGCCGGGCACGGCATCGAGGCGGCCACCAGCATGGTCGTGCTCCGCAACGCCCTGCGCGGCCTGGCCGTCACCGGAGCGGGCCCGGCCCAGCTGCTGTCCTGGCTGAACAGCGTCGCCCACCACCTCTCCGACTCGGTGACGGCGACCGCGGTCTGCGCGCTGTACGACCCCTCCCGCCGTGTCCTGCGCTGGGCCCGCGCCGGGCATCTGCCGCCGGTTCTCGTACGGGAGGGGCAGGCGACGACCCTGCCCCTGCTCAAGGGTCTGCTGCTCGGCGCGGCGTCGGACATCACCTACCAGGAGGAGGAGATGCGGCTGGAGATCGGCGACACGTTGCTGATGTACACCGACGGACTGGTGGAACGCAGGGACCGCTCCATGGAGGAGTCCCTGAAGCATCTCCTGGTGACCGCCAGCGCCAAGAAGACCACCCTCGACCAGCGCCTCGACCATCTGCTCACCTACAGCAGATCCGACACGGACGACGACACCTGCATCATCAGCATCGAAGTCATGTAGGCGGCGGCGTCACGCCCTCGCGGGTGAGCGGCGATCCCAGAACGTGTGCCCCGGCCAGCGTCGCTCCTGGCCGTAGGTCTCGGCGTGATGCCGCTGGTAGGCGTCCGTGATCCCGTCGAGGAACCGGGAGTAGCCGTCGAGGGCGGCCGTCTCGCCGGACAGGCACAGGTCGACGGTCCGGCCGGCGCGGGCCCCGGTGTGCAGGGCGGTGAGGATGCCCTGGGAGGAGAGCGGGTCGAAGGCGAGGGCGGCGTCTCCGGCGGCGATCCATCCGGGGCCCGCCGCCGGGCACAGCCGCAGCCCGTGGGCGGCGGTCCAGCGCGGCGCCGGGGCATGGGCCGGGTCGTAGCCGTCGAGACGGGTACGGACGTGGCGGGTGTCCCCGATCGCGCCGAGGAAGCCCTCGGCGGTGCGCAGGGCGGAGTGGGTCAGGTCGGCGTCGGTGAGGTGTGCGACCAGTCGTCCGGCCGGAACCCTGGCCGTGTACCACCAGCCGCCGGGGGCTGCTTCGACGAGCGTGCGAAGCTCGGTGTCCTCGGCGCGCCGGCCGGGGAGCCGTCGCCCGAACAACGCGTACACGGCGACGAGCCGGTCCTGCTTGCGGCGCAGACCCCGCCGGCGGCCGATCACGGCGCGACGGCCGGTGGCGTCCACGACCCAGTCGCAGCGCACCTCTTCGAGCAGGCCGCCGCTACGGAGCAGTACGCGCCGGTCGCCGGAATGTGGGGGAGGGGCCGGTGGCGGCACGGCCTCGGCCCGCCGCAGTTCGGCGCCGGCGGACTCGGCCGCTCCGCGCAGAAACGCGTCGAACCCGCTCCGGTCCAGGTGCCAGCCGTGCCCGTGCGGGTCGTGGAGGTGGCTGCGGCCGTGGAGGGTCTCCGATCCCCAGGAGGCGTAGGTCCCCGCGCAGCGCAGGTGAGGCCCCGCGGCGAACTCGTCCCACAGGCCCAGATCGTGCAGCAGCGTCCGGGCCGCCGGCAGGAGCGTCTCGCCGATCCGGGACAAAGAGGACCGGGGGCCGTCCGTGCCCGGGTCGACGAGCAGGACGCGACGGCCGGCCCGCGCCAGGACCAGCGCCGCGACGGCGCCCGCCGGACCGCCTCCGGCCACGACCGCCTCGAAGCTCACCGCCCGTCCGGGAAGCGCTCGACCTTCTCGAAGTAGCCCGCCATCACCTGCTCTTCGGGTACGTCCGTCTGGGCGAGGGCAGCGGCCACGACGCCGTCGCCCGAGTCCACCGCCTCCGGGACGTGCAGGCACCGCAGATTCCGCAGAGCGGGCGGAGGCTGCTCCGGATGGAAGCTCACCGCGGACTCCACGAACATCGTCGCGGGCAGCTCCGGGTCGTCCGGGGCGCCCGCGCGCCGTTCCACGAGGCCGAGCTTGCCGAAGTCCTTGACCATGGCGTTCATCTGCTCGATGCGGTCCGGGGGCAGCCACCTGTCCCACACGGCCCGGCGCTCGAAGGCGGTCCGGCGCTCCTCCGCCGGGCTGCCGGGGTCGATCGCCTTCTCGTAGTCCTGCTCCGTGAGGACGTGGTTGGGCACCCGGGCGGGCCAGAAGGTGGGCAGATAGGGGTCGTAGCGCGGGCCGTACCCGAGGTAGTAGCCGGAGCGGCAGCGGGCGGTGTCGGTCTGCCAGGGCACCGCCATCCAGCGCGTGAGATCGCCCGGCCCCTGCGCGTACAGCGGACCGCCGGCGCCGAGCGCCGTCTGCGGAGTCAGCACCGCGCCGTGGTCGGGCTCGGGCGTGCCGGGATCGCGGTGCCGTACCCGGAACGGTGCCGCGTACAGGGTGCTGTGGCGCATCGGCCAGGACATCTCGCACCCCGGGTGGAACGCGTCGGCCAGACAGAACGACAGGGCCGCGCGGTCGAGCATGCCCGGCCGCTCTCTCAGTGGCACCGCGTCGAGGCTCTCGGGCGGCACCGCCGAAGGGTCGTGGTCGGCGGTGAAGTCCCCCGCGGCCCACCGGGCCAGCGAACGGTACTGCAACGGGGTCAGCGTCAGATGCTGCCGCGGGTAGACCGGCCGCACGCTCATCGTGTCGCCGTAGAGCGGCGGCCAGGGCACGGGCGAGAGCCCGTCGCGGTCGAGGTCCCGCATCGTGGCCCAGATCTGCTGTCGCAACTCCGCGTTGCGCGGCCCGGGGTCGGCCAGCCTCGCGAGCCGCCCGGGCGCCAGGAAGTGCTCCCGCCCGCCGTGCCCGAACAGCGTGGCGATGCCGCGATTGACCCACTGGAGGTCGCACAGACGCCGCAGGACCGGCAGGACGTCACGGGTGAAGGAGACCTTGTCCGACGGTGGCAGGGTGCCGGCCGAGACGAAGACGTCACGCATCAGGTCGTACATCGTGCGTACGGACGTGAGCTCCGGCGCGAAGTTCGGCGGCGCCACCACCACCCAGGCCGGTTCGACGGGGACGGAACGGCCGTCGACGCGTACCTGCGCGCTCACCGGGCCGTCGGAGACGTCGTCGTGCCAGCCGTCGTTGTTGGCGAAGTGCGTGGCCTGCGCGTGGTCCACCGAGGCCGAGACGCCGTGCCCGCCGAGGAACAGCAGCCGGCCGGCGCCGTCGGTGCGCACCTCACCCAGCGGGACGGGCCTGCCGAGGAAGCGGCCCGTGTCGAACCGGTACTCGGGCCGGCCCATGCGGTCCCGGCCGCGGATCGAGCGCGGACCGGGGTCGATGACCAGCTTGCCGCGCTCCGCGGGCGGCACCTTGGCATTGCGGGGCGTGGTGGCGGGCGCGGCCGTGGCTTCGGGGATGTCCAGGGCCAGCTGGAACTGGTACCAGGCGGCCTTCTTGTTGGCCACATGCACGGTCCACCGGATGTCCGCGTTGTCCGCGGTCAGCTCGGCGACCGGTTCCCCTGCGGCGTTGTAGCCGTAGACGCGGAAGCGTGCCGCCTGCCGCTTCAGGGCGCCGGCCGCGTCCTTGTACGAGCCGGTGGGCAGCGGGGGAGGGGCGTCCACCTCCGGCGCGAGGAAGAACTCGTCCGCGCTGTCGCCGACCCGCGCCACTCCGATGGCGGGATGGATCGCGGCCCGCACGATCCGGGTGTCACGCCCGAGGGGTTCGGCGGACGGCGGCCGTGCGGGACCCGGTTCCGCGACCGGAACACCGTTCGCGTCGCGGCGTCGTGCGGCCGAAGCGCGGTACACGACCTTGCGGGCGTCGGCCACGCTGCCGACCGGCCGGTGCTCGGCCAGGCTGTGCCAGGGGTTGTAGGCCAGGTTCTCGCCGTAGGCGTCCTGACCGCGCGCCCGGACATCCTGCTGACGCAGGGTCAGCCGCGCCACGCGGACCGGTGCGCTCAGCGACTCCTCCCAGCGCACGGTGGCACGGTCCAGGGGCATCCGGTCCGGGTCGGTGCGGAACTGCACCAGCAGGTCGAAGGCGGCCTCGCCCGCGGCGAGCCGGTGCCGCAGATCTCCCCGCATGAAGGCGGGGTCCTCGTCCGGGGGCGCCGCCTGCGGGTCGCCGGGCGGGCAGGAGACCGGCGCGAGCACGTACTTCACATGGCGGCCGGCCCCGAACGCGTACGGCAGCACGCCCCAGTACCTGGCCGTCAGCGTGCTCTCCTCGGGCTTGCGCATGGCCAGCAGAATGCTGCGGGTCTCCGGATGCGCGTTCTGGTACGCGACCGGGTCCTGCTGGAACTCGCACATGTCCCGGGCGGTGTCGACGAAGAACACGTCATGGTTCTGCAGAATGAGATCCTGCGTGTCCGTCCGGCTCTCGTCCTCCAGCAGCTTCGGGCCGGGAACGCCGAACAGCTTGATGCCCATACCGAGGGTCCGGCGGAAGTCCGGGCGGTCCGGGAGGATGTCGCTGGAGAACCGAACCCAGGCGGTCAGACCGCCCTGGTCCCGGGCGGCCTTGAGGAATCCGATGCAGAGGTCCGGCGGCAGATCGGGGGCGACCGTGAGCACACCCCGGGCGGTGCCGTGGTACTTGACGAAGACCGGCCGCAGCACCGGGTCCTGGCCCTGGGCGATCCGCTGCCCCATGCGCTTGTCGACGAATTCGGCCACGATGCCGGCGATCGGCTCGGCCGCGCAGTCGGCCGGCGGCTGCGCGGAGTTCTGGGGCTGGTCGGCTGTCCCGGTCATGGGCGCGCTCTCCCGCTGGTCTGGCTGATTCGGCGTTCGTTCCCTGCTCATAGGTGGAACAAGACCGGAGAAAATATGCCTAAGTCGCTCGTTCGGTGTAGTGCCGCGGCCTCGTGTGATCTGCGCCATACCCCCCTTCAGGAACTCACCTGACGGCCCGTCCGACCTCTGAACCGGTGCGGCGCGATCCGAGCGACGTCGTACGACGTGACCTGGAGACGCGGTTGATGGACGAGGCTCAGCAGTCCCCTTCGAACGGCGTGAGCGCGGGCCTGCGGAAAGCGGCGCCTCCGCCCGCGCTCTGCGGCTTCCTCCTGCTGCTGGTTCTGGTCTTCGCGGTGTCCTACGCCGTCGGCGTCGGCGCCGGCCCCGTCGCACCCGGTATGCACGGCGACAGCACGAGCCGCGACGGCGGCGAACCGAGCGGTGGCGGGGGTATGGGAGACATGGACGGTATGCAGGGGGGACACGGCTGATGGGGGCTGAAGCGGGGGCCGTTCTGGTGACGACCGACCTGACCGTCGGCGGCATGACCTGCGCGGCCTGTGTGACCCGGGTCGAGAAGAAGCTCGGCAAGCTGGACGGGGTCACCGCGACCGTGAATCTGGCCACCGGCACGGCGCGCGTGAGCCATCCGGCGGACATCGGTCCGGAGGAACTCGTCGCCACCGTCGAGAAGGCCGGCTATACGGCGGCCCTGCCCGAGCCGCCCACGGCCAAGGAGCCGGCGGACGGTGACCGCGACGACGCCGAGGGCACCCGGCGAGAACGCGACCGGCTGGTCGTCACCGCCCTGCTCGCGTTGCCCGTGCTGGTCCTGTCCATGGCGCCCGCGCTGCAGTTCCGCAACTGGCAGTGGCTGTGCTTCGCACTCACCGCGCCCGTGGCCGTATGGGGTGCCTGGCCCTTCCATGTGCGGGCGGTCCGGGGACTGCGGCACTCGGCGGCGACGATGGACACGCTCGTGT
The DNA here is from genome assembly GCF_055589465.1 of Streptomyces sp. NPDC041940. Taxonomy (NCBI): domain Bacteria; kingdom Bacillati; phylum Actinomycetota; class Actinomycetes; order Kitasatosporales; family Streptomycetaceae; genus Streptomyces; species Streptomyces sp. NPDC041940. The sequence goes on along the minus strand of NZ_JBVJBP010000011.1, from coordinate 157,616 downwards.
CGCTGGGCGTGGTGGCGTCCTTCGCCTGGTCCGCGTACGCGCTCTTCCTCGGAGGCGCGGGCGATCCCTGGATGCGGATGCCGTTCACCCTGGTACCCACCGCCTCGGACGGCGTCGCGCACCTCTACCTCGAAGCTGCCGTGGGCGTACCGCTGTTCGTGCTCGCCGGGCGGTTCCTGGAGGCGCGGGCGCGGCACGGGACGGGGGAGGCGCTGCGGTCACTGGCAAGGCTCGCGGCCAAGGAGGTCTCCGTCCGGACCGACGACGGCTCGGAACGGCTCGTACCGATCGAGGAGTTGAGGGCCGGACAGGTCTTCCTCGTGCGGCCGGGCGAGCGGGTCGCCACCGACGGGCAGGTGACGGACGGCAGTTCGGCCGTGGATCTGTCCCTGGTCACCGGCGAGAGCGAGCCCGTGGAAGTCGGACCGGGATCAGCGGTCGTGGGCGGCGCCGTCAACGCCGGAGGACTGCTGCTCGTACGGGCCACGGCCGTCGGTGCCGACACACAACTCGCCCGGATCACCCGGCTGGTGACCGAGGCACAGGCCGGTAAGGCGCGCGCCCAGCGGCTGGCCGACTCGGTGGCCGGGGTGTTCGTGCCGGTCGTGCTGGTGCTGGCCGTCACCGCGCTCGGGTTCTGGCTGGGCGCCGGTGCCGATGCGCAGGCCGCGCTCACCGCGTGCGTCGCGGTCCTGGTGGTCGCCTGCCCGTGCGCGCTGGGCCTCGCGACACCGACCGCGCTCATGGCCGCGACCGGCCGGGGCGCTCAGCTGGGCGTGCTGGTCACCGGCCCGCAGGCCCTGGAGGGGCTTCAGCATCTCGACGCCGTCGTGCTCGACAAGACCGGCACCCTCACCACCGGACACATGACCGTCGCCCGGATCACGGCCGTATCGGACGGACTCGGGAAGGAGGCGGTACTGCGGCTGGCGGGAGCGGTGGAACAGGGGTCGGAGCATCCGCTCGGGCGGGCCGTCTGTGCCCGCGCGCGGCGGGAGCAGGGCGAGCAGAGGCTGCCGGACGTGAGCGAGTTCGGCGCGCTGCCGGGGCGCGGAGTGCGGGGGCGTGTCGAGGGGCGGCTGGTCGAAGTCCTCGCCCCCGGCGACGACCTGCCCGGCGAACTGGTGGCCGCCCTGGCCGGGGCCGAGGACGCCGCCCGTACGCCGGTCGTGGTCCGCGTGGACGGCACGGCCGAGGCCCTGATCGAGATCGGGGACGTCCTGCGGCCCGGCAGCTACCGGGCCGTGGACCGGCTGCGGCGCCTCGGCATACGGCCCGTCCTGGCCACCGGCGACCGTGAGGCGCCCGCCCGGGCCGTCGCGCAGGCGCTCGGCATCGAGGAGGTGCACGCCCGCTGCACCCCCGAGGACAAGGCCGGCCTCGTACGGGACATGAAAGAGCAGGGGTACCGGGTCGCGGTCGTCGGTGACGGCGTGAACGACGCGGCGGCGCTGGCGGGTGCCGATCTGGGCATCGCCATGGGCGGCGGCACGGACGTGGCGGTCGGCGCCGCCGATGTCACGCTCGTGCGCGGGGACATCGAGGCCCTGGCGGACGCGGTCCGGCTCGCCCGGCGCACGCTGGTCACGATCCGCGCCAACCTGGTGTGGGCCTTCGGCTACAACGTCGTCACCGTCCCGCTCGCCATGGTGGGCCTGCTGAACCCCATGCTCGCCGCCGCGGCGATGTCGGCCAGCTCGGTGCTGGTCGTCGCCAACAGCCTTCGGCTGCGCGCCTGGCAGTCGTCGCCCTCAGCCTCCCCCGCCGCCCGGAGACGCGCCTGATGACCGGACAGAGCCCCTGGCGCCCGACCCGCCGCCGGCTTGCCGACACCCTGCTCGCCGCGGCCGCACCCGTCGCCGCCTGCGGCCTCGCCCTCGGCGGACTGAGCGTCTGGACCGCATACGGCAACGCCGGCACTCCGGCCTCGATCACGGTCACCGACGGCAAGGTGTTCGCGCCCACCGGTGCCACCCCGGACACGGCGGCCTTCTTCCGCATCACCAACAGCGGAGGCACGCCGGACCGGCTGCTGAAGGTGACGACCGCCGAGGCGGGCGACCGTGGGACCACCCTGAGCCGCCACGTCATGACCAGCTCCAGCACGGCCTCCGACCGGACGGTGTCCTCCGTCGGAATCCCGGCCGGGCGCAGCCTCGTGATGTCACCGGCGGGCTTCGACGTGATCGTGCCCGCGAACGAGGGCTGGCAGACCGGTGACCTCGTCGCCTTCACGCTGCACTTCGAACGCAGCGGGGCCGTGAAGACCCTCGCGGTGGTGGTCCGTCCGGGCCAGGACGCGGGTGAGCGGCCGTCATGACTGCCGGGTGGTGTGCGCGCCTGCTGCGGGCCGCGGTGTTCGCGGCCGTCTGCGTGCTGCTCGCCGCCCTCGGGCACGTGGTGATGTCGGGCTCCACCGTGCCGGGGTGGACCGTGGCCACCGGGTTCGTCGTCACGAGTGGCGTCGGCTGGGCACTGGCGGGCCGTGAACGAGGCTTCCCGCTGGTCGTGTCCGTGGCCGTCGTAGCCCAGGGGGCGCTCCACTCGGTCTTCTCATGGGGCCGGTCAGCGGGCTCGGCGGACATGGCGTCCATGGACATGGGCCACGCGACGCACGCCGAGCACCTGGGCCACATGGCCCACGGCACCGGCGACACGTCGTCGCTCGGCATGCTCGCCGCCCATCTGCTGGCCGCTCTGCTGAGCGGTGTGTGGCTGGCGTTCGGCGAGCAGGCCGCGTTCCGTCTTCTGCGCGCCGTCGCGGGCCGGCTGGCCGCTCCGCTGCGGCTGCCGTCGCCGCTGCCGGCCCCGCCCCGTCGGCCCCGCCTGCGGCCGACGCGCGAGCGTGCGGAGCGGGTCCTGCGGCTGACCTTCGCGTACACGATCATCTCTCGGGGGCCTCCGGCGGGGACCGCTGTCGTCTGAGACAGCCGGCTCCATCCCACTTCCGTTCCGGGACCCCTTCGGCCGTGGCGTGCCCAACCGTGCCGCCGCCTTGCCGAACCGGCCCCGGATCACCCGAGAAGGACATCAGGTGATCACTCCTGTCCGCGACGACCGTGCCACGGCCTGGGCTCTCGCCGCCCGGTCCGGCGACCCCGACGCCGTCGACCGCTTCGTACGCGCACTCCATCCGGACGTCGTCCGCTACGTCACCTACCTCTCCGCCGACCGTCAGCTGGCCGACGACCTGACGCAGGACACGTTCCTGCGGGCGCTCGGCAGCCTGCACCGGTTCGAGGGGCGCTCGTCGGCACGCACCTGGCTGCTGTCCATCGCGCGCCGCACGGTCATCGACAGCCTGCGGTACGCCGCCACACGGCCGAAACCGGCCTACGTGGACGACTGGACGGCATGGGTCGAACGCGCCCAGCCGACCGGTCTGCCCGGCTTCGACGACGGCGTGGCCCTGCTCGACCTCCTGGACACGCTGCCCGCCGAGCGCCGTGAGGCGTTCGTCCTCACCCAACTGACGGGACTGCCCTACGACGAGGCAGCCCAGACGGGCGACTGCCCCATAGGCACGATCCGTTCGCGGGTGGCACGAGCCCGGGCCGCCCTTGTCACGCTCCTTCAGGAAGCCGAGAAAGCCGGCGCGAGCGAGGAACTCAACCCCTTTCCCGACCGACTATCAGCCCGACAGAACAGCTCGGAGTCGGCCCTGAAGTTCGAGCGTCGCGCAACGGCACTGCGGAGAACCGTGTGACACCAGAGATAGAGAACGCCTTCGCCGCCGTCCGAGCCGAGTTCGGCGCGGAATCGATTTCCCGGGTCGAGCAGATGCTGGAGCCCGGCGGGTTCGAACGGCATCCGTTGCAGAGGGCGGCCAGATGGATCATGCCGGGACTCTCGCCCACTCCCTGGCACGACCCCTACGCCTACACCGAACTAGCCCCCGTCGTCGCGGAGTTGGAGGCCCATCACCAGGCCATCAAGAAGGAGTTGCGCAGCGCGTGGATGGCACGCCGGGAGGTGTTCGCCGACTACGAGCACTATCTGAGGCGCCAAGAGAACTGGCAGGCCCTGTATCTCTACCGCAAGGGCGGCCTCGTCGAGGAATCGGCCGTCACAGCTCCGACCGCCTATCGGGTGCTGAAGGACGCCGCTGTCGACACGGGCAAGATATGCCCTCTCCTGGAATGCCATTTCTCCACCCTGTTGCCGGGCGCCTTCATCGAACCGCACTGCGATCTGTGGAACTTCAGCATCAATCTGCATCTCGCCGTGGACGTCCCCGAAGGGTGCCGCATCACGGTCGCGGGGGAGACCCGCTCCTGGGAGGAGGGGAAATGCCTGCTCTTCGACTACTCCTTCGAGCACGAGGCACGTAACGACGGCACCAGGCCACGGACCTGCCTGCTCATCGACCTCTGGCACCCGGAGACGACCGTTCCGGAGCGTCGGGCCCTGGTCGCCCTCGTCACCGAGGTCCGTCGGCTCATGGGGGAGAGCGGGGGTGACCGATGACGGCCGCGACAGAGCCCGGGAAGACCACGCCGCGAAAACCCCTCGGGTTTCCCTTGCTCGTGCTGGCGTCGGGGCAGCTCGTCATCTCGCTCGACTACAACATCGTGTACGTCGCGCTGCCCGACATCGGCACCGGGCTGGGCTTCTCCGACCACGATCTGCAGTGGGTGGTGAGCGCCTACGTCGTGGCCACCGGGGGCTTCCTGCTGCTGGGCGGCCGGGCCGCGGATCTGCTCGGCCGACGCCGGATGTTCGTCCTGGCGGCTCTGCTGTACGCGGGATCGTCCCTCGTGGGCGGAGTCTCGGAGTCACCCGGCGTCCTGGTCGCCGTCAGGGCGGTCCAGGGTGTCGGCGGCGCTCTGCTGTTCCCGGCGACGCTGTCCCTGGTCAACACCCTGTACGACGAAGGACCGGACCGGAACCGCGCGTTGGCGGTGTGGAGCGCCGCCGGCGCCGGCGGGCTCTGCTTCGGGTCCCTCCTGGGCGGCTTCCTGGTGGAGGCGTTCGGCTGGCCGGCGGTGTTCTTCGTCAACGTGCCCGTGGCCGGAGCCCTCGCGGTCGCCGCGTGGTCGCTCTTCCCGAAGGACGGACCGGTCGACCGCTCGCGGCACTTCGACGTGGCGGGCGCGCTGACCGCGACGGGCGGGGTCACGCTCCTGGTGTTCCTGCTGGTGCAGGGCCCCGCGGCGGGCTGGGGCAGTCGCACGGCCCTCACGAGCGCGGCGCTCTCGGCCGGTCTGCTGACGCTCTTCGCCGTCGTCGAGAGAAGAGCCCGTGATCCGCTCATGCCCGCAAGGCTGTTCGCCCACCGCGGCCCTGTCACGGCCATGGGGCTGACCGCCCTGTTCAGCGCCACGTTCAGCTCGGTGCCGTACTTCCTGACCCTGTACTTCCAGACCGTCCACGGCTACAGCGCGGTCGGGACCGGGCTCGCGTTCCTCGTGCCGGCCCTGGTGGTGGCCCTCGGTACGCAGGCGGGCGAACGGGCCGTGTCCGCCTTCGGGACGCGCCGCATGCTGGTGGGCGGCATGGTGCTGGGTGCCGCCGGGGCCGCGGCCCTCGGCCTGGCGCTCACCTCGGACGGCTCGTATCCCGCGCTGCTGCCGGGGATCGTGCTGCTTGGCCTCGGCCAGGGGGCCGCGTGGACGGGGATGTGGATCGCCGCGTCCGCCGGAGTGGCCCCCGAGGACCAGGGCATCGCCTCGGGGCTGGCGTCGACCACCCTCCAGGTGGGCGGGGCGGTCGGCCTCGCCGCGCTGGTCGCGGTCGCCGGGGGAGTCGGGCAGAACGGATCCGGCCCCGGGCTCCTCGACGGCATCCGTACCGCCGTCTTCGTGATCGCGGGCGGTATCGGCTGCGGCGCGCTCGCGCCGCTCCTCCTCCGCAGGCCCACTGGCACCACCACAGCCGTCTGAACCCACGGAAGGACACCCTGTCATGGAGATCAAGGAACAGCCCGGCGACGCCATGGGCGCGACGGTCGACGACTTCGACCACACCACCGCCTCGGACGCCGACATCGCGGCGCTCAAGAGCACCCTCTACACGAAGAAGATCGCGATCCTGAAGGGCCAGGACCTCGCCCCCGAGCAGTTCCTGGAACTCGGCAAGCGGCTCGGCCGCCCCGAGACGTACTACGAGCCGATGTACAAGCACCCCGAAGTGCCGGAGATATTCGTCTCCTCCAACGTGCCGGAGAACGGCAAGCAGATCGGTGTGCCCAAGACGGGCAAGTTCTGGCACGCCGACTATCAATTCATGCCGGACCCCTTCGGGATCACCCTCATCTACCCTCAGGTCATCCCGGAGAAGAACCGCGGCACCTACTTCATCGACATGGGCCGGGCCTACGGGAAACTGCCCGAGGATCTCAAGAAGGAGATCACCGGAACGTACTGCAGGCACTCCGTGCGCAAGTATTTCAAGATCCGGCCCCATGACGTCTACCGGCCTCTCTCCGAGGTCATCGACGAGGTCGAACAGAAGACCCCGGCCGTCCGCCGGCCGACCACCTTCACCCACCCCATGACCGGCGAGACGGTCCTCTACATCAGTGAGGGCTTCACGGTCGGTATCGAGGACGAGAGCGGCCGGCCGCTCGACGAGGAGCTGCTGAAGCGGCTGTTCGACGCCACCGGTCAGCTCGACGAGACCTTCGAGCACGAGAACATCCATCTGCAGGGCTTCGAGAAGGGCGACCTGCTGGTCTGGGACAACCGCAGCCTCATCCACCGCGCCCGGCACACCACCACACCCGAGCCGACCGTCTCCTTCCGTGTCACCGTGCACGACGAGCGCAGGCTCCACGACGGCATGGAGGCGGCGGCATGACCGACGAGGCTCTGCTGGCCCAGGTACTGACGCCCTACAAGGAGCACTGCAAGTACCTGCGTTCGGCTGTCGTGACGGAAAAGGAAGGCCGGGCTTTCGCCCGGTGCGAGTTCGAGATACCCGAGTCGTGCTACATCGACGACACCGGACACCTGAATTCCGTCGAGGTGAACATCTGCTACAACCAAATGATGTATTACCTCGTCGCCAAGTCCGTGAAGGACGGCATCGGTACGGGATTCGAATCCTGGACGCTCGACGACTTCTGGAAGCACCAGCTTCCCGACATCCTCATCGCCCGTTTCTCAGCGCGATTCCGGCGCCCGGTCGATCCCCGTGCCTTCTCCGGGGAGATGGAGTTCCGGACCGTCACCCGGCGCACCCGGACCGGCGGCACCCCGTTCCTGCACGCCGAGACCGCCTTCCGCTACCAGGACGCCGCATCGGGGCGCTGCGACGGCGAGGCGACCCTCGCGTTCGTCAACGTCCCCTGACCGCCGAAGGGTTCGCCCATGAAGACGCTCGTCCAGAGCACCCGGCACCACGCCGAGCACCGACCGGACCACCCGGCGGTCCTGTGCGAGGGCCGCAGCCTGACCTACGCCGACCTCCACCGCGAGAGCAACCGCGTCGCCCACGCCCTGCGCGCCGCCGGGCTCGCCCCCGGTGACCGGGTCGCCTACCTCGGCAAGGAGTCGGAGCACTACTACGAGATCCTCTTCGGCTGCGCCAAGAGCGGCACCGTCCTCGTCCCGGTCAACTGGCGGCTCACCGCACCCGAGGTCAGTCACATCCTCCAGGACTCCGGTACCCGGCTGCTGTTCGTGGAGGAGGAGTTCGCGGCAGCCGTCGAGGAGGAGCCCGAAACCGTCGTACATCTGGGGTCCTTGGACGTATGGCGCGCACCGCACCCGCACCATGACACGGAGTTCGAGCCCACCCCCGACACCCCCGTCGCGCAGCTCTACACCAGCGGCACCACCGGACTGCCCAAGGGCGTCGTCCTCGCCCACCGCAGCTTCTTCGCGATCCGCGACGCCCTGGCGAGCGAGGGCCTCGACTGGATCGACTGGCGGGCCGGCGACATCGCCCTGATCGGCATCCCCGGATTCCACATCGGCGGACTGTGGTGGGCCACGCAGAACTTCAACGCCGGCACCACGGTCGTCGCCCTGCGCGCCTTCGCCGCCCGCCCGGCCGTCGACCTCATCCGCGACCTCGGCGTCACCACCGCCTGCGTCGTGCCCGCCATGCTCCGGATGATGCTGACAGAACCGGGCGTCGGCGCCGAGGACTTCACCACCCTGCGCAAGACGGTCTACGGCGGCTCCCCGATCTCCGAGGCGCTGCTGGAGGAGAGCCTCGCCGTCCTCGACTGCGAGTTCGCCCAGATCTACGGCCTCACCGAGACCGGCAACACCGCCGTCTGCCTGCCACCGGCCGCCCATGTCCCCGGCAGCCCCCTCATGCAGGCCGCGGGCCGCCCCTACCCGGGAGTCCGCGGCAAGGTGATCGACGGCGAGGGCCGCGAACTGCCGCCGGGCGCCGTCGGGGAGGTCTGCCTGGCCACGCCCGCGCACATGGTCGAGTACTGGGGACTGCCCGACAAGACCGCCGAGACCCTCGTCGACGGCTGGATCCACACCGGCGACGCCGGATACATCGACGAGGACGGCTACCTTTTCATCCGCGACCGGATCAAGGACGCCGTCCTCGTCGCCGGCGAGAACGTCTACCCCGCCGAGATCGAGAACGTCCTGGAAAGCCACCCCGGAGTCGCCGAGGCCGTCGTCGTCGGCGCCCCCGACGAACGCTGGGGCGAGTACGTCCACGCCTTCGTCGTCCCCACGGCCGGGCAGCAGCCCAGGCCCCGGGACCTGCACACCTTTCTCGTCCCGCAACTGGCGAGCTTCAAGCTGCCCGCCCGCTACGAGTTCATCGACAGCGTCCCGCGCAACCCCAGCGGCAAGATCCTGCGCCGGGAACTGCGCGACCGCTTCTGGGGCGACTCCGCACGCAAGGTCAACTGACCGGCCACCACGGCTCATCGGTACACCGGCCCATCGAGAGAGAACGACATGCCTGCTCCCCTCACGCTGGAGGGCTTCCGCGCGGACCTGGCGGAACTCCTGCACCAGCAGCCCGACGAAGTCGACCTCGACGAGAACCCCTTCCACGCGGGACTGGACTCCCTGCGCGTCGTCACCCTCATCGAACGGTGGCGGGAGACCGGCGTGGAAGTGACCTTCGTCGACCTCGCCGAGTGCACCTCGTTCGCCCAGTGGTGGCGGCTGCTCTCCGTACCTCGGGGAGGAACCACGTGACAACGGCGCGCCATCCGCTGCTGGCCGCCCAGGAAGGCATCTGGACCGGCCAGCAGCTCGACGCGGACAGTCCCGCCTACAACACCGCCGAGTACGTCCACATCCACGGACCGGTGGACACGTCCGCCTTCGACGCGGCGCTGCACCACGTGGTCGCGGAGACGGAGGCCCTGAACGCCGCCTTCGTCGTCGACGACCAGGGCCGCCCCTGGCAGATCGACGCCGCAGCCGCCGACTGGCGTCCGCACACCGCGGACCTCACCGCCGAGCCCGCCCCGCACGCGGCGGCCCTGGCCTGGATGGACCAGGACATGTCCCGCCCTGTGGACCTGACACGCGGCCCCCTCTTCGGCCACGCCCTGCTCCGCATCGCACCGGAGGAACACCTCTGGTACCACCGCGTCCACCACATCGCCCTCGACGGCTTCGGCCTGTCGCTGGTCGCCCGCCGGGTCGCCCAGGTCTACACGGCCCTGACAGCGGGTGAGCCGGTCGGGGACAGCGGCTTCGGCACCCTGGCCTCGGTGCGGGAGGAGGAGCGGACGTACCGCGAGTCGGCCCGCTTCGCCCAGGACCGCGCCCGCTGGACGGACCGTTACGCGGACCGGCCGCCCGTGGCCACACCCGCCGGCCGTACGGCCCTGCCCGCGCGCACCTTCCACCGCCGGGTGGTCGACCTCGACGCCGCACGGACAGCGCCCCTGCGTGCCGTCGCCCGCGACCTCGGGGTCACCTGGTCGGAAATCCTGCTGGCCGTGACGGCGGCCCACCTCCACCACGCGACCGGCGCCCCGGAGATCGTCCTCAGCCTGCCGGCGATGGGACGCCTCGGCTCCGTCTCGCTGCGCGTCCCCTGCATGGTGCGCAACATCCTGCCCCTGCGCGTCACCGTCACCGCCTCGGACAGCCTGCGCGACCTCGCGGCCCGGGTCTCCGCCGAACTCCGCGCCGGACTGCCGCACCAGCGCTACCGCTACGAACAACTGCGGCGCGACCTCGGACTCGTCGGCGGACAGCGCCGGTTGTCCGGCCCGGGCGTGAACATCATGCCGTTCGCGTACGACCTGCGGTTCGCCGGACACCGCAGCACGGTCCACAACATCTCGGCCGGCCCCGTCGACGACCTGTCCGTCAACGTCTACGACCGCTCCGAGGGCGGGGCCCTGCGCATCGCCGTGGACGCCAACCCCGACCTCTACGACGAGGCGGACGTCACCGCGTTCCAGGAGGGGCTGCTCGCTCTGCTCGAAGCGGCCGTCACCGCCCCCGGCCGGGCGCTCGGGGAGTCGCGTGCACACGAGGCGGTCCAGGTCCTGGACGGAGGGCCGCTGACCGTCCCGGCGCGACCGGTCCTCGCCCTGATCGCCGAACACGCGGCCCGGAGCGGTGGATCCGTCGCCGTGGAGCATGACGGGCACAGCATCACCTACGCGCGGCTCTTCGGAGCGGCAGGCGCGCTCGCCCGCCGCCTGTCGGCTCGTGGGGTCGGCCGCGATGACCTGGTGGCCGTCGCCCTGCCGCGCGGTATCGAGGCGGTCACCGCCGTCCTGGGTGTCCTGCTCTCCGGGGCGGCCTACTGCCCGCTCGATCCGACGGCGCCCCCGGCGCGCAGGGCCGAGCTGCTGGACGGCGTCCGTCCCGCGCTCGTGGTGACGTCCGGCGCCCACGCCGGCGTTTTCACGGACCGGACGATCCTGCGACTCGACGAGCCGGAACCCGAGGCCGCGGCCGCTCCGCCGACGACCCCGACGCCGGACGGCCTCGCCTACGTCATCCACACCTCGGGCTCCACCGGCCGCCCCAAGGGCGTGGCGATCGGCCACCGTGCCCTGGCACATTTCGTCGCCGGCGCCACCCACCGCTACGGCCTCCACCGCGGGGACCGCGTCCTGCAGTTCGCCCCGCTCCACTTCGACACCAGCGTCGAGGAGCTCTTCCTCACCCTCTGCGCGGGCGCCACCCTCGTCGTCCGCACCGGCGACATGACCGAGTCGGTCCCCGGTTTCCTGGACGTCTGCGCCCGGCTGCGGATCAGCGTCCTCGACCTGCCGACGGCGTACTGGCACGAATTGGCCTACGCCGTCTCGACCGGCACCGCGACCCTGCCGACCGAGGTACGCACCGTCGTCATCGGCGGGGAGCCGGCCCTGCCCGCACGGGTCGACGGCTGGCGCGAGGCCGTAGGGACGTCGGTCCGGCTGCTGAACACCTACGGCCCCACCGAGGCCACCGTGGTCGCCACCGTCGCCGACCTCCACGACCCCTCCCTCGCCCCGGGCGACGTCCCCATCGGGCTGCCGCTCCCCGGCACCCGCGCAGCGGTGGTCGACGGCGAACTCCACCTCCTGGGCGACAACCTGGCCCTCGGCTACCGGGGCGAACCGGTCCCGGACGCCTCCCGCTTCGCCCCGCTCGACCGACTCCCCGGCGCGCCCCGCGCCTACCGCACCGGTGACCTGGTGCGGATCGGCGACGACGGGCAGCTGCGCCATCTGGGCCGTGCGGACGCCGAGTTCAAGATCAGCGGACACCGGGTGCACCCGGCCGAGGTGGAGAGCGTCCTGGTGACCCATCCGGGAGTCCGCGACGCCGTCGTCGTCGGCCAGGTGCTGGGCGACGGAACACGGCGGCTGAGCGCGTACGTCGTCCCGGACGGGCCCGCACCGGCCGTGGCCTCCATCCGGGACCGTCTCCGGGCGGTGCTGCCCGCCGCGATGATCCCGTCGGCCGTCGCGTTCCTGGACCGCCTGCCCCGGACGAGCTCGGGGAAGATCGACAGGAAGGCGCTGGACACGCCCGGCGAGCAGTCGGCCGCGGCCCACAGCTCGCTGGAGCGGACCATCGCCGCCGTCTGGCAGCACATGCTCGGCGCGGCCGCCGTATCCGCACAGGACGACGTCTTCGACCTCGGCGCCCAGTCGCTGCAAGCCATCCAGGTCGCCAACCGACTCGGCGTCGAACTGGGCCGCGACGTGAAGGTGGCCTGGCTGTTCCAGCATCCGACCCCGGCCGGGCTCGCCCGGTACCTGGAGCGCCAGGGACAGCCCACCGCTCCAGGTCTGCCGGCGGCCCTGCTCACGGACACCGTCCTCGATCCGGACATCCGGCCCGGCGAAAGACCTCGGACGGACGGCGGACCGGACAGGGTCCTGCTCACCGGCGCCACCGGCTTCGTAGGCGTACACCTGCTGGCCGAACTCCTCACGGCCACCGACGCGGAGGTCGTCTGCACGGTCCGCGCCCCAAGCCCCGCCGAGGCCACAGCGCGCCTTCACCAGGCCATGGAAACCCACCGGCTCCACCTCCCTGACACAGCGAGGAAGCGCATCACGGCGGTATGCGCGGACCTGGCCCGCCCCCGACTCGGCCTGGACGAAGAGACGTTCGGCGAACTCGCCCGCACCTGCGGGGCGATCCTCCACAACGCGGCGACCGTCAGCATCATGCGCGAGTACGCCACCCTCCGTGCCGCCAACACCCATTCCACGAAGGACCTGTTGCGCATGGCGGCCGTACGGTCGGCCCCCCTGCACTTCGTCTCCACTCTCTCCGTCGCCCCGCCCCTCGCCCTCAGCCCTGAAGTGCCGGAGGCGTTCCTGCCGTCCCACCCCGGACTGCGCTACGGCTACCAGCAGTCCAAATGGGCGGCCGAGCGCCTGCTCGAACAGGCCGCGGGTCGGGGTCTGCCGGTCACCGTGCACCGGCTGGGCCGCGTCGTCGGCCCGTCCGCCACCGGTTACGTGAACGAGCGGGACTTCCTGTGGAGCGTGCTGCGCGCGGGCGTTCCCGCGGGCATCGTGCCCGACCTGTTCGAGGAGGAGGTCTGGGCGCCGGTCGACCACGTCGCGAAGGCCCTGGTCCATCTCTGCCTCGGGCAACCCCTCACGACGGCAAGGGTGTTCAACCATGCCGGCAGCGTCCCCGTGCGGCTGGGCGATGTCTATGACTGGCTGGGGGAGTACGGCTACCCCTTGCGGCGCATGCCGCTGGACCAGTGGCGCGCCGAGCTTCCCCGCACGTCCGGCGTTGCGGCGGCCATGCTCTCCTTCTTCGACTCCCATGCCGCCACCGAGCCCGACCTGCGCCTCGGGCGCGTCCGCGCCGACAACGTCGTGAACGCCCTGCGCGGCGGCGGCATCACCTGTCCGCCTGTCGGCCGGGACCTCTTCTTCCGCTACCTCGATCACTGCGTCGCCACCGGAGCGCTGCCCGCCCCGGTCCGGCAACACGGCCATCTCGGCGCGCCCGCAAAGTAGTTGACCTGCTTCGGGAACTCAACGGCTCCGCCCTCCGACTACTGGACCAGAACCCACCACGGCTCATGAGCAGCCCGCACCAAGGAGCAAGCATGTCGACGAAACGGCCGGTCGCCGCCGCCCTGGCCGGTGCCCTCTGCCTCATCACCACGGCATGCGCCGGCTCCTCGACGGACAAGGACGGCACCCCGGGCGGCAACGCGTCCGCGGCCGCCGCGCAGTCCGGCTACCCCGTGACCCTCGACAACTGCGGGGTGCCGGAGAAGTTCACCAAGACACCCGGCCGCGTCGTCCTCATGAACGGAGCCTCGGTCGCCGAGGTCTCCACCCTGCTCGCCCTGGGCCTCGGTGACAAGATCGTCGCCAACCAGCAGAGCTACGGCATGTCCGAGGTCCCCGGTCGCGCCAAGGCGATCAAGGCGCTGCCCAACGGCGACGTCAAGCTCAACGACGCCTACGACATCCCCCGTGAGGCGATGGTCGGGCTGCGCCCCGACCTGGTGCTGTCCACGACCTCCTACGGCTTCGACGAGAAGAACGGCTTCGCCACCCGCGAGCAGCTCGACCAGGTGGGCGCCAACACCTACGTGTCCCCGCAGGGCTGCGACCAGGACACCTCCAGGATGACCATCGCCGACAGCTACACGCTGCTGCGCGACATGGGCAAGGTCTTCGGCAAGAGCGACCGCGCCGAGAAGCTGATCGCCGCCTCGGAGAAGAACATCGCCGACGTCTCGGCCAAGGTGAAGGGGGAGAAGAAGCCCAAGGTCATGGTCCTGTTCTCCAACATGGCCATGGGCGGCAACGACTTCAGCTCGGTCGTCGCCAAGGGCATCTACAACGACATCCTCGCCAAGGCCGGCGGCTCCAACGCCTTCGAGAACGCCTCCAAGACCTCCTTCGCCGACCTGAGCAAGGAGAAGGTCGCCGCCACCGATGTCGACGCCCTCGTCGTCATCGGCTACAACGACCCCGATCCGGCGGCCTACGCCAAGAAACTGCTGAAGGAGTTCCCCCAGTGGCCGGCCGCGAAGAACAAGAAGTACGTGGCGCTGTCGGACTCGATGTACCTCGGCCCGAGCAACGACCTGGCCGTGAAGAAGATCGCCGGGATGCTGCACCCCGACAAGGTCTGAACGGCCTGCGGCTGACTCTCGCTGTCGGTGCCCTGCTGGTGCTGCTCGGCGCCGTCATGGTGGTGGCGGTGAGCATCGGAGCGGTCACCATCCCGGTCGGTGACGTGTGGCGGATCCTCCTGCACCACGTCACCGGGCAGGGCGCCACCGCCGACCCGGCCACGGACCAGATCGTCTGGAGCTTCCGGGCTCCCCGCGTCGCCCTGGCCGCCCTGGTCGGCGCGGGCCTGGCCGTCGCCGGGGCGGTCCTCCAGACCCTGGTCTCCAACCCGCTCGCCGACCCGATCGTCCTGGGCTTCTCCTACGGCGCCTCGCTCGGGGCCGTCCTGGTCATCACCCTCGGCGGTGTCGCCCTCGGCGGCCTGGCCGGCCTCGGGGTGTCGGGCGCCGCGTTCGTCGGTGCCCTGGCCGCCGGGGCCCTGGTCTTCGCCCTGGGGCAACGGCGGGGCCGCCTGGCCCCCACCCGCCTGGTCCTGGCCGGAGTCGCGGTCGGCTACGTCCTGCTCTCGATCACGAGCTTCGTCCAGCTGCTGGCGACTCCCACCGAGTTGCGGACGGTGATGTTCTGGATGCTGGGCAGCGTCGCCGGCGCCCAATGGGACCAACTGCCCACCGTCACGGTCGTGGTCCTGACGAGCACCGTCGTACTGACCCTGTTCGGACGGCGGCTCAACGCCCTGCTGGCCGGCGACGAGTCCGCCACCGCACTCGGCGTGGACGTCGACCGGCTGCGGGCCGTCCTGCTGGTCATCAGCGCGCTGCTCACCGGCACCGTCATCGCCGTCGCGGGCGGCATCGGCTTCGTCGGCCTGATGATCCCCCACCTGGTCCGCCTCACCGTGGGCGCCGACCACCGCAGGCTGCTGCCCCTGACCGCCCTCCTCGGAGCCGTCTACCTGGTCGTCGTGGACCTGCTCTCCCGCACCGTCAACCGCCCCAACGAACTGCCACTGGGCATCCTCACCGCCCTGCTCGGCGCCCCCTTCTTCCTGTGGCTGCTGCGCCGCAACAAGGGCCTGGACACCGTATGAAACTGACCGTGGACCACCTCCACATCACCCTGGACCGCAAGCCGATCCTCCGCGCGGTGAGTCTGGAGGCCGCCAAGGGCGACATCGTCGGGCTCGTGGGACCCAACGGCAGCGGCAAGTCCACCCTGCTCCGCACGGTCTACCGCTCACTGCGCCCCGCCGACGGCGTGGTCAGAGTGGGGGACGACGACGTCTGGTCGCTGTCCGCGCGCACCGCCGCCCGCCGCACGGCAGCCGTGCTCCAGGACGCCGGCACCACCACCGGCCTGACCGTGACCGAGATCGTCGCCCTGGGCCGGACACCCCACCACGGCCTCATGGGCCGGGACGGCACCGAGGACCGCCGGGCCGTGTCGGAGGCCGTCGACCGCTGCGGCGTCGCACCCTTCGCGGACCGCGACTACGCCACCCTCTCCGGCGGCGAACGCCAACGCGTCCTCCTGGCCCGCGCCCTCGCCCAGCGCCCGCATCTCCTGGTCCTGGACGAACTCACCAACCACCTCGACATCCGCGCCCGCTTCGAACTCCTTGACCTGATCCGCAGCACCGGCATCACCACCCTCGCGGTCCTCCACGACCTCGACCTCGCCGCCCGGCTCTGCGACCACCTCGTCGTCCTCCACGAGGGCGAGGTGGTGGCGGCCGGACCCGTACTGGAGGTCCTGACACCGGACATCCTGCGCGGCGTCTTCGGCGTACTCGGCAGGACGGAGCGGCACGAGGACGGCGTCGTCCGCATCACGTACGCGGCCCAGCCGCTTGCCCCCGTCCCGTCCGGGACGGCGTACTCCCAGGCCCCGCCCCGCCGCGTCAGGGATGCGTCAGCATCCGCCCGCCCGCCGTCAGCGTCCCGTCATGAAGGGTCACAGGACCCGGCGACCCGGGCATAGCGTCACCGGAGAGCCCCGGTACGCGCCTCCGCACCGGGGCCGTCCGTCAGCCGGTCCCTTCCGGGAGGTGTCCCATGCCAGAACTCCTGCCGGCGCAGACCGCCTCCCGGCCGGACCTCCGTCCGTGCCCGCCCGGCCAGGACCAGGCGGGTGCGTGGCCTGTCTCCTCCGCACACCACTCGGTGAGCGCGCACCACCCGGATTCACGTCCCGCGCCGCGTCCCCCGCACACCACCTCCGGGCGAGCCTTGGCCCGGCCCTCGCCCGGAGGTGTTCCAACCCCTTCTGCTCCCGTCCCGCCGGGAGTGACCAGCGCCGCCCGTTCCTCGTCCGATGACGCACTCGCGCGTCCGTGCAAACATGGCAATCGCGGCACGCGCGACGCCCGCGTCCCGCAAGGAGGTGAGCCATGACGGCCCACGACACGCCTCGGCAGGAGATCCCCGTCGTCGACTGCGCCCTGTACGAGCACGGGCGCCGCAGGCCCGGACGGCTGCCTCTGGACGAGGCCATGGACGCCACGCGCACCACCCCTGGCGGGTTCGTCTGGATCGGCCTGCACGCCCCGACCGCCGAACAGCTCCAGGTCGTCGCCCGGGCCTTCGGCCTGCACCCGCTCGCCGTCGAGGACGCCCTCAACGCCCACCAGCGACCCAAGCTGGAGCGCTACGACGACACCCTCTTCCTCGTCCTGCGCACCGCGGTCTACCTGGAACACGAGGAGCTGACGCCCACCACCGACATCGTCGGCACCGGCGAGATCATGGCCTTCGTCGGCCGCGACTTCATCGTCGTCGTACGCCACGACCCCGCCCGGCACCTGGGCGGTGTCCGCACCGGCCTGGAAGCCGACCCCGAGCGTCTGGCCCACGGCCCGGTCGCGGTGCTGCACGCCATCGCGGACACGGTCGTCGACCAGTACCTCGACGTCGTCGCCGCTCTGGAGGCGGACGCCGACCAGGTCGAATTCGACGCCTTCTCCCCGGAGGCCCGACACGACGTCGGCCGCGTCTACCAGCTCAAACGCGAGCTCCTCGAACTGCGTCGCACCGTGGCGCCGCTGGCCCAGCCCCTGGGCGATCTCGCCGAGCGCCGCGTCCCCGGCGTGGACCGGGAGCTGGCCGCGTACTTCCGTGATGTCGCCGACCACCTGGCCCAGGCCGCCGAGCGGGTCACGGTGCTCACCGAACTCGTCGACAACGCCCTGTCCATGGCCCTCGCCCAGACGAGCGTCCAGCAGAACCACGACGTGCGCCGCATCAGCGCGGCCGCCGCCCTGATCGCCATCCCCGTCGCCATGGCGGCTGTCTACGGCATGAACTTCGACCACATGCCCGAGCTGGGCTGGCTGCTCGGCTACCCGGCGATGCTGATCATCACCGCGGCCCTGGTCACCCTCGTCTACCTGGTCTTCCGCAAGAAGCGCTGGCTCTGACGACCGCCTTGTCGCCATTTGGCACACTGTCCCGATCGGACGGTCCGGTGATGAAGGAGCCCGCATGTCAATGGTCGGCAACCTGCGCAAAGTCGCGAACCTGGCGCGGCGCAGTCGCCGCCGTGTGGACCTCAGTCACCCGGCCCGCTCGCCGCTCGGCTCGACGGTGGTCAACTGCGTCGTCTACCGCGACGGCCTCCGCGGGCCGGGAACGGACTCGGTGGAGGACGCCGTACGGCAGGTCCGCAAGCACCGGGGCAGCTTCGTCTGGCTGGGCCTGCACGAACCGGGCGAGGCGGAGATCGCCGGCGTCGCGGAACTGTTCGGCCTGCACCCGCTCGCCGTCGAGGACGCCGTCCACGCCCATCAGCGGCCCAAGGTCGAGCAGTACGGCGACGTCCTCTTCGCCGTTTTCAAGACCGTCACCTATGTCGAGCACGCCGAGCTGACCTCGACCAGTGAGGTCGTCAACACCGGCGAGATCATGGTCTTCACCGGCCCCGACTTCGTCGTCACGGTCCGCCATGGCCGCCACGGCTCCCTCGGCCCTCTGCGCGAGGACCTCGAAGCCGATCCCCGGCAGCTCGCCCATGGTCCCTCCGCCGTGCTGCACGCCATCGCCGACCATGTCGTCGACGACTACGTCAGGGTCGCCGACGCCGTCCAGATCGACATCGACCAGGTCGAGACCGACGTCTTCTCCCCGCGCAGCCCCCGCAACGCCGACGCCGGCCGCATCTACCAGCTCAAGCGGGAACTCCTCGAACTGAAGCGGGCCGTCGTCCCGCTCGCCCGCCCCCTGGACCGGCTCGCCACTGAACCCCGCGGCTGCCTCGACCAGGAGATACAGACGTACTTCCGGGACGTCGCCGACCACCTCACCCGCGTCACCGAGCAGATCAACGCCTTCGACGCCCTGCTCGACTCCATCCTCCAGGCCCACCTCGCGCAGGTCACCGTCGCCCAGAACGAGGACATGCGCAAGATCACCGCCTGGGCCGCGATCATCGCCGTGCCCACCATGGTGTGCGGCGTCTACGGCATGAACTTCGACCACATGCCGGAACTGCGCTGGCGCTTCGGCTACCCGCTCGTCCTCGCCGTCATCGCCACCGCCTGCTTCGTCATCCACCGCGGCTTCAAACGCAACGGTTGGCTGTAGACGGCCGGACCCTGACGCACCCGGCAGGCTCGAACTGCCGCACGGTCCGGCAGGATGGTGCGATGGACCATCACTTCGTCGGTATCCCAGAGTTGACCGGCGTTCCCCGTGTCGCTGTCGTCATCGACGTCATGCGCGCCTTCACCGTGGCTGCCTGGGCCTTCTCGCGTGGCGTCGAGAGGATCGTCCTGGCCTCGACGGAGAGTGAGGCACTCGCCCTGAAGGAGAGCCGCCCGCGTTGGCTGGCGCTGAAGGACGGAGCGCAGGCAGCGGGCTTCGACGCGGTGAACTCACCTGGCCTGCTGCGGTCACGCGATTTCGCCGGTCGCACACTGGTGCAGAAGACGACGGCAGGAACCGTGGGCGCGCTGGCCGTCGCGAACGCGCCGCTGGTCCTGTGCGCGAGCTTCGTGGTGGCCGGACCGACCGCGCGGTTCCTGCGGGCCAAGGACTGCGGACCGGTGACCTTCGTTGTCACCGGCGAGGGAGGCCGGGCCGACGAGGACCTGGCCTGCGCTGAGTACATCGGTCAACGCATGGCCAAAGAGGGTGTCGAGGCGGCCCCGTATCTCCACCGCGCGAGGACGTCTCGTGCCGCGGCAGACCTCGCCGGCGGGCGGCGGAGCGGATACCACCCGGACGATGTCGATCTCTGCCTGGAGATCGACAGGTTCTCCTTCGCGATGGTGGCTCGCCGGGAAGAGTCTCTGACGGTGCTCCGTCCCGTCCCGGTGCCTGACATCCCGCCACCCGCCCGTGGCTCGGGGTGACTCTCGAATCCATTCCCTCAGGTCATCCTGACGACGACTTTGCCCGCCTTCGCGCGCCCTGCCTCCACGTACTCCAGCGCTTCATGGGTCGACTCGAACGGGAACACGGTGTCCACGACGGGTCGGATCCTGCCGGCCTCGATGAGAGCGGTGAGTTCGCGCAGCTGGTCCCCGCTGGCCTTCATGAACAGGAACGAGTAGGTCACGTTGCGGCGCCGGGCGCGTCGTCGGGTCCGGAAACTCAGCGCGGACATCACCAGCCGGATGATCGGATTCGCTCCCAGCTCCCTGGCGAGAGCGGCGTCGGGAGGACCCGCGACGCTGATGACCTTCCCGCCGGGCTTGAGCACGTCCAGGGACTTCGCGAGCGTCTCGCCGCCGAGCGAGTCCAGGACGACGTCGTAGTCGTGCAGCACCGTCTCGAACGCCTGCTTCTTGTAGTCGACGACGACGTCCGCGCCCAGACGCTTCACCAGGTCGACGTTGGCCGTGCTCGTGGTCGTCGCCACGTGTGCCCCCAGCTGCTTCGCCAGCTGGATGGCGATGGTGCCCAGGCCACCGGAACCGGCGTGGATCAGGACCTTCTGGCCCGGCTGGACATCGGCTCGCTCGACCAGTACCTGCCAGGCGGTCAGGGCGACCAGCGGAAGGGACGCGGCCTCCTCCATGGTCAGCGTGGCCGGCTTGGCGGCCACGTCGTCCTGGTGCACCGCGATGAGCTCGGCGAAGGTGCCGATCCGGTCCTTGTCGGGCCTCGCGTAGATCTCGTCGCCCACCGCGAACCGCGTGACGGACGTACCCACTTCGACCACCACTCCGGCCAGGTCGTTGCCCAGGACGAACGGGACCTTGTACGGCAGGATCGTCTTCATCTCCCCGTCCCGGACCATCCGGTCGAGCGGGTTGATGCTCGCGGCCCGGATCCGGACCAGCACATCGTCGGGGCCCACCTTCGGATCCGGCACGTCGCCGGCACGCACGCCGGCCTTGTCGCCGTAGCGCTCCACCGTGAAGGCTCTCATGGTCGTCTCCGTATCTCGTCCGCGAGCGGACCGGGTGAGGTGCGTTTAGTTCATTGGATTATGTTCATAATACTATGGGTCCGGTCGGTGGGTCGCAAGTGGATCTGGTGGTGGAGGGGCGGCCGCTTGTGACCCGCCGCCCTCCATGCATAATATTATGACCATAATGCAATGGTGGATGAGCGCCGCGTACGGCGCCAACGGGCGCCGGTGATGAGAACTCCGAGAAGGACACCGTGAGCACATATCTGGCAGACAAGGCCGAGGACCTCACCGTCGAGGGGCCCTCCGCGAGGTTCACCTATCGGCGGATGGGTCCGCGGGGCGGCGTCCCGCTGGTCCTCCTGAACCGCTTCCGCGGGACCATCGACTGGTGGGACCCGGAGTTCCTGGACCGTCTGGCCGCCGACCACGACGTGATCGTGTTCGACAACGTCGGCGTCGGCTACACCGACGGTGAGCCGCGCGACTCCCTTGAAGGATTCGCCCAGGGGGCCATCGAGTTCATCGACGCACTCGGCCTCGCGCGGGCCGACCTGCTCGGCTGGTCCCTGGGTGGCATCGTGGCCCAGCGTGTGGCCGTACGCCGCCCCGAGCTGGTACGCAGGCTCGTCGTGGCGGGCAGCGGCCCGGCCGGTTGGGTGCCCGGCGCTCCGCCCTTCAGCGAGAAGGTCCTGGGCATCATGGCCAAGCCCGATGCCGGCCTGGAGGACATGCTGTACCTCTTCTACCCCGAGACGGAGGCGGCCCGCGCCTCCGGACGCGAGCACTTCGCCCACGTCTCGCCCCGGCTCGCGAACGGCGGCCCCGCGGTCTCCGAGGTGGCGGCCCAGGGGATGCTCACCGCGGCGGCCACGCTCCTGGCGGCGCCCTTCGACCAGGTGGTGGCGGAACTGGAGGCCATCAAGCATCCCGTCCTGTACGCGAACGGTCTGGACGATGTGATGATCCCCGCCCACAACTCCTATGTCGCGGTCCAGCACCTCGACAACGCCATTCTCGTGCTCTACGCCGGCGCCGGCCACGCGTTCCTCTTCCAGTACGCCAAGGCCTTCACCCGGCAGGTGGCCGACTTCCTCGCCGCCTGACGACCCACGGGCAAGCGATGTCCTTTCGTCCGGCTCGCACGCTTGTAGACCTATAGACGTACGATCGTACGTTAATCATCGACGTGATGCCGAGGAGCCGGACCGCTCCGGGTTCCGGCTCCTACGGCCCTCGACCGTCGCCACCGAAGGGAACGACCATGCAGGACTCACAGGAAGCACGAGGCGACGTGATGACGTCGTACAAGAGCGCGCCGACCCACACCCTCACCGCCGGGGGAGTGACCTTCGCCTACCGGGAGCTCGGCCCCCGGTCCGGCGTCCCGGTGGTCTTCCTCACCCACCTCGCGGCGGTTCTCGACAACTGGGACCCCAGGGTTGTCGACGGCATCGCCGGCAAGCGTCACGTCATCACGTTCGACAACAGAGGCGTCGGCGCTTCCAGCGGCTCGACGCCGCGCACCATCCAGGCCATGGCGAAGGACGCCGTCACCTTCATACGGGCGCTCGGGCTCGAGCGCGTCGATCTCCACGGCTTCTCG
The DNA here is from genome assembly GCF_055589465.1 of Streptomyces sp. NPDC041940. NCBI lineage: Bacteria > Bacillati > Actinomycetota > Actinomycetes > Kitasatosporales > Streptomycetaceae > Streptomyces > Streptomyces sp. NPDC041940. Next base: position 135,204 of record NZ_JBVJBP010000011.1, on the reverse strand, counting down.
ATGGGCGGCATGATCGCCCAGGTGATCGCGCAGACCGACCCGGACCTCGTTCGTAAGCTGATCCTCACCGGTACCGGTCCCGCGGGCGGCGAGGGCATCAAGGACGTGACCCGGCTGTCCCACCTCGACACCGTCCGGGGTCTGCTCACCCTGCAGGATCCGAAGCAGTTCCTCTTCTTCACCCGCACCGCCCAGGGGCGCCGGGCGGGCAAGGAATTCCTGGCCCGACTGAAGGAGCGAACCCAGGACCGGGACAAGGCGATCTCTCTCGCGTCGTACGGAGCTCAGCTCAAGGCGATTCACCGTTGGGGGCTGGAGCGGCCCCAAAATCTCTCCGTCATTCACCAGCCCGTGCTCGTCGCGAACGGCGAGAGCGACAGGATGGTTCCGAGCCGGAACTCGGTTGACCTGGCGCGGCGCGTGCCGAACGGCGAGTTGGTGCTCTACCCCGACGCCGGTCACGGCGGCATCTTCCAGTTCCACCGGCAGTTCGTGGAGACGGCTCTCGAGTTCCTCGAGCGGTAGAGGGCGCGCAGCGCGTTCGTCACCTGAGCCGAGACCGGCGTGGGACGCCATGGGGGGAGCTGTCGACGGCAGCCCCCCTCACCTCATGAACGCGAGGGCGTTCTCGATTCCCTGCTCAAGGACCTCATCGGCGAACTTCGGGTCGGACAGGGCGCGGGACAGCTGCAGCGTCCCCACCATCATGGTGAAGAGCCCGATGGCCTTGGCCCGGGCGGACCCAGGGTCCCCCGGTGTCAGGCGGGCGGAGATCTCCTCCACGACGGCCCGCGCCCCGTCGGTGTAAGCCTGCTTGGTCCCCTCCGTGCAGCGGCCGATCTCGTCGAGCAGGGCGGCGGACGGGCATCCGAGGCCGGGGTGATCCCGATGTTCGGGGGACAGGTACTCGCGAATGAGGTCCTCGAGTCCCGGGCGGCCGGGGCGCAGCGTGCCGTACCTGGCGACCTGTGTGCGCAGTTCGTCGGTCACGACATGGGCGACGAGGTCGTCCTTGGAGGCGAAGTGCGCGTAGAACGCTCCGTTGGTGAGTCCCGCGTCCGACATCAGCGTGGAGATGCCCGAACCGTCGATACCGTCCTGCTTGAACCGCTGGCCGGCCTTCTCGATGATCCGTTGCCGCGTCACCTGCTTGTGCTCCTTGGCGTAGCGCACCACGAGCTTCCTCCGATCGCTCCGTGAGGCCGTCGCCCCGCACTCGGGCCCCGTCGATGGCCTGACGTACGTAATACTATAACCGGCAGGTGAGCGCGGCTGCTGCTCTGTGGCCCGGCGGACTGGGTGCCGACGGTTCACGACCGGAGCCGAGCGCCAGGTCCCAGCCGGGCCGTGACCTCCCCGGGGGTGAGGGCGGAGTGCTCGGCGGAGCACTCGACGACGACCCGGACCGGAGCGTCGCAGTCGGTGTGGCGGACATCCAGCACGGGACCCTCGGGGCCGAGGGCATGCCTCTCGCCCCACTGGCTCAGTGCCATGAGGACGGGCCACAGGTCCCAGCCCTTGCGCGTCAGGCGGTACTCGTTGCGGGAGCGGCTGCCCGGCTCCCGGTAGGGGGCGGTCTTCAGGATGCCGGCCGAGATCAGCTTCCGGAGGCGGTCGCTGAGAACGGCCTCCGACAGGCCGATATGGCGGTGGAAGTCGTCGAAGCGGCGGACTCCGTTGACGGCGTCACGCAGGATCAGCAACGTCCATTTCTCTCCGACAACGTCAAGCGTGCGTTGGACGGGGCAGTTCTCCGTGCTCGCCTCAAGCCACTCCATCCCGCCATCGTAGAGGCCTGGCTTCGTCATTGACAGTCAGGCGAACGGGAGTCTAGCTTCATTCGAAAAAGTCAGAGAGGAAGGCGCTGGGCTGTGGGGCGAGCACGTACATATCAGTGGGAGGATCCCGCGATCCTGGCGGAGGCCGCCGGGCGCATGGCCGGTATCGACTTCCTGCGCGAGTTGCAGGCCGGGCGGATGCCGGGGCCGCCCATCAGCCACACCCTCGACTTCACCCTGGACGAGGTGGAGCCCGGAAGGGCGGTCTTCTCGCTGACGCCGGGGGAGGAGCACTACAACCCGATCGGCAGCGTGCACGGCGGCGTCTTCGCCACGCTGCTCGACTCGGCGGCGGGTTGCGCCGTCCAGTCCACCCTCCCGCAGGGCATGGCGTACACCTCGCTCGACCTGACGGTGAAGTTCCTGCGGCGGATCACCGCGGACACGGGAGTGGTGCGCGCCATCGGCACGGTCGTCAGCCAGGGCCGTCAGACCGCCCTGGCTCAGGCGCAGTTGCTCGACGTGAACGACCGCCTGCTCGCCCACGCCACCAGCAGCTGCATGCTCTTCCCGGTGCCTCCCTCACAAGGGTGAGCCGCAGCCTACGGCTACGGCCTCGACCCGAACGCTCTCAGCCGACGTCGAAGACGTTCGGCAGCCGGAGGAGGTAGCGGGTGCGGTCGTGTCGCTTGAGTGCCTCCAACTCGGGGGCCCGGTACAAGGGGGTCACGGTGCACCGCTCGGCGGTCGAGCCGATTCGCTCCAGCAGGGCGTTGACGGCCTGCCGGGCCGAGGAGTTGGCGCCCTCCATGGTGGCGAGATCGATGGGCACGGCCACGTAGTCGCCGGCCAGGAAGAGGTTGGGGATCTTCGTGGCCGACCGCGGGCGGTGGTGAAAGGTCCCCACCGGGTGGATGAGCAGCTGTTCCTCGTTGACCGGGTGCGGCGTGCCGAGTCCGTCCACGGCCGGATCGAGGAACCAGGAGTGCAGCACGGAGTCCTTGAGGACCGTACGGCCGCTGTCGTTGAGCGCCGCCTTCAACTGCGCCCACACCTCACGGGCGACTTCGGTACGGGTGCATTGCTTGGCCGTCTTGCCGTACAGGATGCCGGGGCGGTCCCACTCCGAGACGTCGACGGAAAGGCAGTCCGCGACCGTGCCGTCGCCGAAGTCGGCGGGGAAGTCGTGGCCCGGCCAGTGCTGGGCCTGGGCGATCGCGGTCAGCGACCACGGGGAGTCGATGAGGTCGAGGTGCCCGTGCAGGATCGGCGTACGTTCGGTCAGATAGAACTGGATGCCGGTCATCCAGTCCGTCTCCAGCTGGTCGCACTGCCAGTTGGGGGTCGGCGGCACGTACCGCCGAGTTCCATGTGCGGCGGGCGTGCTCGACCGGCATCGCCGAAATGTAGTGGTCGGCGGTGACGGTCCGGCGCGCGCCCGCCGGGTCCTCCACGACGGCTCCGGCGATCACACCCGCGCCCAGGGGCAGGTCCCGTACGGTCCAGCCGACGCGGAACTCGACGCCGAGTGACTTCAGGTACGTCACCCAGGGGTCGATCCACGCCTCGTTGGTGGGTGCGTTGAGGATCCGGTCCAGGGGTCCGTCCGCGCCGCGCCCGAGGAGGTTGAAGGCGAAGGCCTCCAGCAGGGTGGCGACCGTACGGGTGCTGGCCTCCTCCGCCTTGGTGGCCACGATGTTGCGGGTGATGCCGACGGCGAGGATCCGCTGGTAGTCGTAGGACATCCGTCCGGCCCGTACGAACTCCCACCACGGTGTCCGCTCCCATACGTCGTCGCGGCGCTCGTCGCAGCTGGTGAGGAAGACCAGGAAGCGGTTGGCGAAGTAGAGAGCCTCGTGGAGGGGGAGGTTGAAGGCCGTGTCCAGGACCGAGGTGAAGGCGCGGCGGATCTCGTCGGGGGTGAGTTCGGCCGGGGTGTTGCCGGGCCAGGGCAGCGGGATCCGGATGTCCTCGCGGCCGCCCGACCGGGCGAACAGCATCTCCTTGGGGGCGACGAGGTTGTCGTGGACACCGCCCGGGTTTCCGGGGAACGGGATGCGCCGCATGGTGTCGGGCAGGTTGTGGTAGATGCCGGGGATGAAGCGGAAGCCGTGCTCTCCTGGCAGAGGGCGGCGGCCGCCCGTGCCGCTGCCCGGTACGTCCATGCTGCGGGCCTTGCCGCCCAGCGCCTTGCGTTCGTAGACCGTGACCCGGAAGCCGCGCTCGGCGAGTTCGTGCGCGGCCGTCAGTCCGGCGACGCCCCCGCCCAGTACGGCCACGGTCTGCGGTGCCGCGCCGTTCTCGGCCGAAGCCCGCTCGGCGGTTCCGAGGGCGACGACCCCGCTGCCGGCGGCCGCGGCCGTGCCCAGGAACCCTCTGCGCGTGGTGCCGCTCATCGCTACCCCTTACCGTCGGTAACATCGGGGCGCAGGATATGGGTGAGGCGACAATCCCGGAAGACGGCCGACACGACTTTGACTTGATGCCGCGTGCCGAACCGCTGATGATCCGCAGCATGAGGGACGCATCGGGCGGGCGGCCGGGCGGGGACTCGCCCCTCACGGCCGCCCGGGTGGTTCAGGAGGCGGCGGGTGTGTAGTGGGAGGCGTCGTCTCCCTCGACGACGTGGCTGAGGGTGCCGTCGATGCCGGCGGGAATGTCGCCCGCGACGGTGACCCGGTGGAGGAGGCGGGGCAGGTCGCCGTAGTCGTCGGGGGCGTAGTGCTGGGTGATGCGGTTGTCGAAGAGGACGACGTCGCCGGGTGTCCAGGTGACGCGCACGATGTTCTCCGGGCGGGTGACATACGCCTGGAAGATGCGCAGCAGATCGCGGGAGTCGGACGGGCCGAGGCCGACGATGCTCTGGGCGAAGCCGCCGATGAACAGGCCCCGTTCCCCGGTCTCGGGGTGGACGCGGACGACCGGGTGCGCGGTGCGGTACTTGCGGGAGACGAACCGCTTGCGGTGTTCGGCGGCCTTGTCGTTCTTGGGGGCGGCGTAGTCGTAGTCGTTGGTGTGGACGGCCCACAGCTTGTCGGCCAGCTCGCGCAGCGGCTCGGGCAGGTCCCGGTAGGCGGCGGCCGAGTTGGCGATGAGGGTGTTGCCGCCGTAGGGCGGGACCACGATGCTGCGCAGTGTGGACGCCTTGGGCGGTGTGCGCACGAAGGTGACGTCCGTGTGCCAGCGGTTGGCGCGGATGCCTTCGTCGCCGTCGACGGGCAGGATCTGGGGCTGGCCCTCGACGGAGGGCACGGTGGGGTGGGCGGCGGTGAGTTCGCCGAAGAGGGAGGCGAAGCGGAGCTGGCCGGCGTCGTCGAGGTTCTGGTCGCGGAAGACGAGCGCCCTGTGCTCCAGGAGGGCGGAGTTGATCTCGGTGACGATGGCGGGGTCGAGGTTGCCGGAGAGGTCCACGCCGAGGATCTCGGCGCCGATACGGCCGCCGATCCTGCGGATGTCGAAGCCGGTGCTGGTGGTCATGTGCGGTCTTCCTTTCGGGCAGCGAACGGTGGAGAGGTGATGCGTCGGAAAGTCGTCAGGACGTGATCGGCGGGGAGGATTCCCTGGATCCCGGCGGTCCGAGGGAAGGGCCTTGATGTGGTGACTCCTCGGACCGGGGCGGTGAGACACGGGAACGGGAGGGCGGGCCGGGGTCAGCCGTCAGCCGGGAGGCGCCAGGAGCTGAGCCGTCGTTCCACTGCCACCAGGAGTTGGTTGAAGGTCACTCCGATGGCCGAGATGGTGACGATCCCGGCGTACATCTGCGGGATCGCGAAGTTGTACTGGGAGGCGTTGATCAGGTAGCCGAGGCCGGCCTTGGCGCCGATCATCTCGGCGGCGACGAGTACGAGGATGGAGACCGCTCCGGCCAGTCGGATGCCGGTGAAGACGACCGGTACCGCGGAGGGCAGGATGACCTTCTGGAACAGCCTGGGCGCGGACAGGTCCATCGACTTCGCCAGCTTCAGCAGGGTCGGGTCGACGCCCCGGACCGCGCTGATGGTGTTGAGCAGGACGGGCCAGGTGCACGCGTAGAGCACGATGGAGATCTTCGAGGTCTCGCCGATGCCGAGCAGGAGCACGAAGACCGGCAGCAGGGCCAGTGCCGCGGTGTTGCGGAAGACCTCCAGCAGCGGGCCGAGGAGGTCGGCCACCGGCCGGTACCAGCCGATCAGCAGGCCGAGGGGCACGGCGACGAGCACGGCGAGGCCGAATCCGCCGAAGGAGCGGACCAGGCTGGCGCGGGCGTTGTCGGCGAGCCGGCCGTCGGCGGCCAGTTCCCACCAGGCGCGGGCGACCTCGCTGAACGGCGGCAGGAACGTCCGGTCGACCAGCCCGAGGCGCGGCGCTGTCTCCCAGAGCAGGAGCAGGGCCACGATCGCCGCGGACTGGGTGGCCCCGCTCACCAGCAGATCGGGCAGCCGGCGGGCGAGCCTGCGGGTCCGGGCCGTCGTGACGGGGACCCGGCGCGGCCGCGGAGGCGACGCCTCGGGGGAGGGGACCGCGGCGGGCTCGGGGGTGCCGGACGTGGTGCTCTTGTCGGTGACCGTTGCGGTGGTGGGGCTCATGCGGCAGCCGCCTCCTTCTCCAACTGCTGGGCCCTGGCGACCTCGTCGTGCAGCAGTGACCAGATCTCGTGGCGGTGGCGTGCGAACTCGGGGCTGGAGCGCAGGTCGTCGGTGGCGTCCCGGGAGCCGAGGGCGACCGGCACGATCTGCTTGATGCGGCCCGGCCTGGACGTCATGACGGCGACGCGCTGCCCCAGGTAGACGGCCTCGTCGATGCCGTGCGTGATGAAGACGACCGTCTTGCCGGTGCGCTGCCAGATGCGCAGCAGCTCGTCCTGGAGCGACTCGCGGGTCTGGGCGTCCAGCGCGGCGAACGGCTCGTCCATCAGCAGCACATCGGGGTCGTAGGCGAGACTGCGGGCGATCGCCACGCGCTGGCGCATCCCGCCCGACAGCTCGTGCGGATGGCGGTCCGCGAACCCGGTGAGGCCGACGAGGTCCAGGAACTCCCTGGCGCGCTGGGCGCGTCGGCGTCGCGGAACGCCTGTGGCTTCCAGGCCGAACTCGACGTTGCCCTGCGCGGTGCGCCAGGGCAGCAGCGCGTACTGCTGGAAGACGATGCCGCGGTCCAGGCCCGGCCCGGTGACGGGGCGCCCGTCCAGCAGGACGCGTCCGCCGGTGGGCCGGGTGAGGCCGCCGAGGAGATCCAGCAGGGTCGACTTTCCGCAGCCGCTCGGGCCGACGAGGACGACGAATTCTCCGGCCGCAATCTGCAGATCGATTCCGTCGAGTGCGGTGAACCGGGCTTCCTCGTCCGTTCGCGCCCGCTTCTTGACGGTGAATTCCTTCGTTACGTTCTCGAACTCGATCCTGGGTGTGGTGGTTTCCGGCATAGGGGGTCAGCTCCCACTGGCGTTGAACTCGTTGGTGTAGAGGTCCGGCAACGTGACCTGACCCTTTTTGATGTCACCGCGCTCGGCCAGCCAGTCGATCCACAGCTTGAGCTCTTTGCCGGTGATGCGGCCGGCCTTCTCGGCGACGCCGAAGGACTGCCAGTACTTGAGGGGTGCGGGGTCCTCGTTGCGGCCGCGCTTCTTTACGATGTCCGTCATCCGGGCGACGACTTCCTCGCGTGGAGTGGAACGGGCCCATTCGATGGCTTTTCCGACGCCGGTGACGAAGATGCGGGCGGTGTCGGGGTTCTGCTTGAGGAAGCGGTCGGTCATCACGTAGGTGCCGGCACTGAAGGCGCCGAGCAGCTGGTAGTCGGTGAACAGCGGGCGGATGCCTCCGGTGGCGAGGGCTTTGTCGCGCAGGAGGCCGCCGAGTACGGCCACGTCGATCTGCTGTTGACGCAGGGTCTGCTCCGTGTTGACCGGCGGGACGACCAGGGGCTCGGCCTTGCCGATGTCCGACGGGGACAGGCCGCCCCGCTGCAGGTAGATGTCGAGCATGGCCTCGGAGTGGGCTCCGAGGGTGTTCATACCGATCTTCTTGCCGATGAGGTCGCGGGCCGAGCGGATGGGGCTGTCCTCGAGGACGTAGAAGCCGTTGTAGGCGTACTTGTCGGCGCCGTAGTAGCTGATGACGGCCTTGACGGGGGCCTTGTTCGCGGCCAGTTTGACGACCGCGCCGTTGAACGCGCCGCCGAAGTCGATCTGGCCGGTCGCCGCGGACTGGATGTCCTGCGGTCCGCTGATGGTGTTGCCGACCCAGTCCAGCTTCACCTCCTCCAGATAACCGAGGTCCTCGGCCAGCTCCGGCAGAGTGACCTGGCCCGCCCAGCCCTGATAGCGCAGCGTCCTGGTCCCGCCCTTGCCCGACGCGGCTCCAGCGGTAGTGCCGCAGCTCACGGCCACCGCCGAAAGGCCCAGCAGGGAAAGGAATTGGCGTCTGGTCGATGCCGTCGTGGCCATGAAAAATCCTGTTCAAGGGAATGAGGAATCGGACGTGCCGAGAACATGGGAAACCGCGGCGAACAGCGGGAATTGAGACCCCGGCAGAGAGAGCTGCGAGGAACGCGGCGTTCTACGGCAGCATCAGCGCGACATGACAGCCGACTGTGAAAGGGAGCGTGGGAGAGCGGTGCCCGTCAGGGGCTCAGATACCGACGGCACAGATGGCGCTGGCCTGGCGTCGCAAATCGACGTGCAGGCGAGCGGCAAGGTTCTCGGAATGGCTCACAGCCAAGAGAGTTGCAGCGATAACCAGCCACGTCAATGTCGCTTGCGTACACGTCTCATGTTCGCAACTGTCCGACACGCGAGTGAAGTACACCGTTCACAATCACCTGACACACCGAACGGCTCATCCGCGGAGGGTCGTTCGCCCATCCGGTCGTCGCTCCCGCAGCCTCTCGCCGCGTTTCACCTCGCGGCCTGTCCGCGGACCGTGTCGCGGAATGCGATCGGGGTCTGGCCGGTGCGGTGGTGGAAGTACTTGCTGAAGTGGGTCGCGCTGGAGAAGCCGAGGCGGTCGGCGATGCGGGCGGCGCTCTGGTTGCTGTGGGCGAGGAGGCGCTTGGCCTCCAGGACCACGCGGCGGTCGATGAACTCCTTGGCGCCCAGGCCGGCGGCGGTGAGCGTGGCGCGGGAGAGGGTGCGGGTCGAGTAGCCGAGCGATTCGGCGTAGTCCTCCACCCGGCGGGTGCGCGCGAAGTCCTTCTCCAGCGCATCGCGGAAGCGCAGGAAGGTGGCGTCGGGTTCGGGCGTGGGGCTGCCGGCGGGTGCGGTGAGGTGCGCCAGCCGCAGGACGAGGACCGCGAGCAGATGGCGCAGGGCCGCGGTGTGGATCTCAAGGGGCAGGTGCCCGAGGGCGTGGAACTCGGTGGCGAGGTGGTCGGCGGCCAGCCGCAGGGCCGCTTCGTCGTCGGGCAGCGGGCGGAGCAGGATCGGGGCGTGTGGGTCTTCTGTGTGAGCGCCGTGCGTGGTGACCGGGTCGAGGAAGTCCTGGCGGAACAGGATCAAGGTGCCGTCGGCGCCGGCGAGGTCGCCCCACTGCTGGACCTGCCCGGGGCGGACCCAGAGCCAGGAGCCGGGGTCGAGGGCGTAGGCGGTGAAGTCGACCGTGTGCCGCAGGGTCCCGCCGGTGAGGGTGATCAGGTGGTGGAAGTCCGGGCGCTGGGGAAGCACGAGCCGCTCGGCGGGGACCCGCCGGCGCAGGTCGGCGAGGGACAGCACCTCCACTCCGGCCGGCGTGCCGGCCGGCGCGGCGAAGGGGATCTCTGGGATGCCGCGATCGGCATCGTGTCGCTTTCTGACCATAGCGAGTCGCCAGCGTATCCGATCCGACCCTTTCAGCACCCATAGCGTGAAGGTGTCGCCGCATTCGGAGCCGAGCCGGTGTCGGAAAGACCACACCCCCAAACCCTCACCTCGCAAGGAGAACAGCCATGAACAACGCCGAGAACACCGTCCTGACCGCAGCCGCCGAGCTGTTCGGACAGCAGGACCCGAGCGCGGTGGACCGCTGGGTCGCCGCCGACTACCGCCAGCACAGCGCCCTGGCCGCCGACGGCCCCGAGGCCCTGCGCCGGCTGGTCGCCGGCCTGCCGGAGGGCTTCCGATACGAGGCCGCCCGTGTGATCGCCGACGGCGACCTGGTCGCCCTGCACGGCACGTACCACGGCTTCGGCCCCGACCCGCTGGTCGCCTTCGACATCTTCCGCGTCAACGCCGACGGCAAGCTCGCCGAGCACTGGGACGCCCTCACCCCGCTGGTCGAGGACACCGCCTCCGGCCGCTCCCAGACCGACGGCCCCACCGAGCCCGCCGACCTGGACAGGACCGAGGCGAACCGCGCCCTGGTGAAGGAGTTCGCCGAGAAGGTCCTCAAGGGCGCCGACTACTCGGTGCTGACCGACTACATCTCGACCGAGACCTATCACCAGCACAACCCGGAAGCGGCCGACGGACTCGACGGCTTCGGCGCCGCCGCCGCGAAGTGGGCCGAGCAGGGCAAGAACCTCGTCTACAAGACCGTCCACAAGGTCATCGCCGAGGGCGACTTCGTCCTGCTCCAGTCCGAGGGCGAGTTCGGCGTACCCGCCGCCTACTACGACCTCTTCCGCGTCCAGGGCGGAAAGATCGTCGAGCACTGGGACGTCGTCGTCCCCGTGCCCGCCGAACTCCCGCACTCCAACGGCCTGTTCCGGGCGTGATCCGATGGCCTGGCGAACACCTCACCCCCCGCTCGACCTTACGGAGGCACCATGAGCGACCCCGAGAAGAACAAGGCCACGGCCCGAGCGTTCTACGACCTGATGTTCAACCAGTGCCGCCCGGCCGAAGCCATCGACCGGTTCGTCGGCGACACCTACATCCAGCACAACCCGCACGTCGCCGACGGCAAGCAGGCGTTCATCGACTACTTCGACCGCATGGCCGCCGAGTATCCCGGCAAGCGCGTCGAGTTCCAGCGGGCTTTCGCCGAAGGCGACCACGTCATCCTGCACTGCCACCAGATCTGGCCCGACGAGGAGTACGCGGGCATCGACATCTTCCGTTTCGACGCGGGCGGCAGGATCGTCGAACACTGGGACGTCCTCCAGGTCATCCCGCCCACCTCCAAGAACGACAACACCATGTTCTAGCGCCACCGCGAGCAGGACGGACGTGTTCGACCTGTCGGACATTGTTCGAAACCTATTGACGCTGCCCTGGGCGTCGGCTGAGACTCTCGCAACACACACGTCACCCACGTGTAACGGCAGGCCCACGGCAAGGACTTGCCGTCGCCCCGTCGGTTCCTCGTTTCCGCGTTCTGCCTTGCCCGTCATCAGCCATGCCTCAGCAGGGAACCTCGACATGACGCACGTCGCACGATGCGCACGACCGCACAGCCGCGCGAGACGTTGGGCGGGCCATCTCGCCGGACTGACCGCCGCGTCGATGCTGCTCACCCTCGCCGGACCCGCCGCTCCCGCACAAGCGGAACCGGCGGCCCCGGCGGCCGAAGCCGCGGACATCACCGACGGCCTGGCCCTCTGGTACAAGCTCGACGCAAGCTCCGGCGGCACCGTGGCCGACGCCTCAGGCAACGGCCGCAACGGCACGGTCAGCGGCACCGCCGACTGGTCGGCATCCGGTCAGGGGCTCGCCTTCAACGGGTCCGACACCTACATCAAGGTGCCGGACGACGTCATGAAGGGCATGGACTCGATCACCGTCTCCCTGGACGTACTGATCGACTCCGCCCAGAGCACGCCCTACTTCCTCTACGGCTTCGGCAACACCAGCGCGGGCACCGGCAACGGCTACCTGTTCACCACCGGCAACTCCTTCCGCACCTCCGTCGCGACGGGCAACTGGTCGACCGAGCAGACCACCAAGCCGTCCGACGGCCACAACCTGACCCGCGGGGTGTGGAAGCACCTCACCTACGCCCAGACCGGCTCCACGGGCGTGCTCTACGAGGACGGCGTCGAGGTCGGCCGCAACACCTCGGTCACCACCACGCCCGGCGCCATCGGCTCCGGCACCACCAAGGCCAACCACATCGGCAAGTCCGTCTACGACGGCGACAAGCTCTTCAAGGGCCGGATACGCGACTTCCGTGTGTACGACCGGGCACTGGACGGCTCGGAGGTCGAGCAGCTCTCCCTCCCCGTCGCCACGCAGGGCGTCGCCGACGACAAGGACGCCCTCGGCCTCGGCGACACCAGCGGCGTCACCTCCGACCTGGACCTGCCGAAGACCGGCCCGGCCGGCGGCTCCGCCGTCAGCTGGAGCAGCGACAACCCGTCCGTCGTCTCGGACACGGGCAAGGTGACCCGCCCCGAGGCCGGCTCACCGGACGGCCGCGCCACGCTCACGGCGACCCTGAAGAAGGGCACCGTGACCGGCACCAAGACCTTCGACGTCACGGTCAGGCCCGCGCTCGGCGACGACGCCGCCACCCGCGAGGCCGCCGGGGCGCTCACGGTCCACAACCTCGACGACGTCCGCGGCAACCTCACCCTGCCCGAGAGCGGCAAGTACGGCACGGCCGTCACCTGGTCCTCCGCGAAGCCGGACGTCCTCTCCGCCGACGGCGAGGTCAACCGCCCCGCGCACGGCGACGGCACCACCACCGTCGAGCTGACCGCGACCGTCACCAAGGGCGAGGCGAAGGCCACCCGCGTCATGACGGCCAAGGTGCCCGAACTGCCCGCCGAGGCGGCCCTCAAGGGCTACATGTTCAGCTACTTCACCGGCGAGGGCACCTCGGACGGCGAACAGCTCTACGCCGCCCTCAGCAAGGGCGACGACCCGCTGCACTGGCGCGAACTGAACGACGGCAAGCCGGTCCTCACCTCCACCCTCGGCGAGAAGGGCCTGCGCGACCCGTTCATCATCCGCTCCCCGGAGGGCGACAAGTTCTATCAGATCGCCACCGACCTCAGGATCTACGGCAACGGCGACTGGGACGCCTCCCAGCGCACCGGCAGCAAGTCCATCATGGTCTGGGAGTCCACGGACCTGGTGCACTGGACCGACCAGCGCCTGGTCAAGGTCTCACCCGACAGCGCGGGCAACACCTGGGCGCCGGAGGCGTTCTACGACGCCGAGCGCGGCGAGTACGTCGTGTTCTGGGCGTCGAAGCTGTACGACAACGCCGACCACTCCGGCGACACGTACAACCGCATGATGTACGCCACCACCCGCGACTTCCACACCTTCAGCGAGCCCAAGGTCTGGATCGACCGGGGCTACTCGGTCATCGACTCCACGATGATCCGGCACGACGGGACGTACTACCGCCTGTCCAAGGACGAGCGGAACAACAGCTCCTCCACCCCCAACAGCAAGTTCATCTTCCAGGAGAAGAGCGACTCCCTCCTGAACCCCTCCTGGACCCCGGTCGCCGAGGGCATCGGCAAGGGCGCGATGAACGCCGCCGAGGGGCCGCTGGTGTTCAAGTCCAACACCGAGAAGAAGTGGTACGCGTTCCTCGACGAGTTCGGGGGGCGCGGCTACATCCCCTTCGAGACCACCGACCTCGACTCCGGCACCTGGACCCCCTCCACCGGCTACGACCTGCCCGCCAAGCCCCGCCACGGCACCGTGCTCCCGGTCACCCAGGCCGAGTACGACCGGCTGCTGCGCGCCTACCAGCCCGACCAGGTCGTGAAGAGCGTCGAGGACGTGTCGGTGCGGACGCGGGTCGGCGACGCCCCGGTCCTGCCCGCCACGGTCGTGGCCGAGTACGCCGACGGCGTCAAGCGGCCCGTCTCCGTCGACTGGGCGGACGTACCGGCGTCGTCGTACGCACAGCCCGGCACCTTCACGGTGACCGGCAGCCTGCCGAACGGCGCCGCGATCCCGGTCCGGGCCCAGGTCACCGTGTCGGAGCAGGGATCCGACGTCCCGGCCGATCTGCTCCTGCACTACGACTTCGACGAGACGAGCGGCAGCATCGCCCGTGACTCCAGCGGGCACGGCTACCACGGCACCTACGTCCGCACCCCCGACTTCGGCACCGGCGTCGACGGCGGCTCGTTCAGGATGTCCGGGGACTCGTCGAGCTCGCCGTACGTCAAGATCCCGAACGGTGTGCTGAAGAACGCCGGCAGCGTGACGGTGTCGACGTACGCGAAGTGGAAGGGCGGCAGCAGCTTCCAGTGGCTTTTCGGGCTGGGCCCGGACAGCGACAAGTACCTGTTCGCCACCCCGTCCAACGGCGGCTCCAGCCTCTACTCGGCCATCACGAAGGCGAGTTGGTCGGCGGAGTCGAAGCTGACGGCCGGCTCGCAGCTCACCCCCGGCCAGTGGCGGCACGTCACGGTCACGCTCGACGGCGCCACCGGCACGATGGTCCTCTACGCCGACGGCGTCGAGGCGGCCCGCACGACGACCACCATCAAGCCGTCCGAGCTGTACAGCGCGGCCAAGGACTACAGCGGCTACATCGGCCGCTCCCTGTACGCGGCCGACCCCTACTTCGGCGGCGAGGTCGACGACTTCCGCATCTACGACCGTGCCCTCACCGGCACCGAGGTCATGCGACTCAGCGGCAACACGGCGGGCATCGCCAAGGCGACGCACCCGGCGCTCAAGGTCGACGCGCTCGTCGACAACGCGAGCGGTTCGATCACCCTGCCGATGAAGGAGGGCACCGATCTCACCGCGCTGGCACCGGAGTTCACCCTCGCCGAGGGCGCGACGATCAGCCCCGCCTCCGGCAGCGCGCGTGACTTCACCAAGCCGGTGACGTACGAGGTCACCGGTTCGGACGGCAAGAGGCGCACCTGGAAGGTCTCGGCACTGCTCATGAAGACCCCGGTCCTGCCGGGCCTGAACGCCGACCCGGACATCGAGCGCTTCGGCGACACCTTCTACATCTACCCGACGACCGACGGCTTCGAAGGCTGGAGCGGCACCCGGTTCAAGGCCTACTCCTCCAAGGACCTGGTCCACTGGAAGGACCACGGCGTCATCCTCGACCTGGGGCCGGACGTCAGCTGGGCGGACAGCAGGGCCTGGGCGCCGGCGATGACCGAGAAGGACGGGAAGTACTACTTCTACTTCTGCGCCGACGCGAACATCGGCGTGGCCGTCTCCGACTCGCCCACCGGACCGTTCAAGGACGCCCTGGGCAAACCGCTGCTGAAGGCCGGTGACTTCCGCGGCCAGATGATCGACCCGGCGGTCTTCACCGACGACGACGGCAAGCAGTACCTCTACTGGGGCAACGGCCGCGCCTACGTCGTCCCGCTCGGCGACGACATGACCTCCATCGACACCTCGAAGGTCACGGACATCACCCCGAGCGGCTACAACGAGGGCACCTTCGTCATCAAGCGCAAGGGCACCTACTACTTCATGTGGTCGGAGAACGACACCCGCGACGAGAACTACCGTGTCGCCTACGCGACCGGCCCCTCGCCCACCGGCCCCTGGACCAAGCAGGGCGTGATCCTGGAGAAGGACCTCTCCCTGGGCATCAAGGGCCCGGGCCACCACTCCGTCGTGCACGTCCCGAACACCGACGACTGGTACATCGCCTACCACCGCTTCGCCATCCCCGGCGGTGACGGCACCCACCGCGAAACCACCATCGACAAGCTGGAGTTCGACTCCGACGGCCAGATCAAGAAGGTAGTTCCGACCCTCGGCGGCATCGACCCGGTCACCGTCGTCCACGCCGGGCCGGACGCCGACGGCACCGAGGGCGAGGCGATCCCGCTCGCCGGTACCGTCTCCGGGGCCGGCACCCCCAAGTGGACCGTCCAGGACGGCGCCCCGTGCACGGTCAAGGACCCCGCGTCGGCCCGCACGACCCTCACCTGCACCGACGACGGCACCTTCCAGGTCACCCTGACCGGCGGGCGCGGCAGAGACACCGTGACCGTCAAGGTCTCCAACGCCGCCCCGACGATCACCTCCGCCAAGGGCCCCGGCTCGCCCCTCCCGGTGGGCAAGGCCGCCGTCGTCACAGCCTCCTTCGACGACCCGGGCACGGCCGACCGCCCCACCTGCACGGTCGACTGGAAGGACGGCAGCCGGCCGACGACCGGCACGGTCACCGACTCCGGCTGCCGCGCCGCACACGTCTACGACGACGCGGGCATCCACCGCCCGGTCCTCACGGTCACCGACGACGACCAGGGCACGGCCACCACCACGCTCGCGGAGCTGATCGTCTACGACCGTGCCGCCGGGCCGGCAGCCGGCCTCGGCACCATCACCTCGCCGGCCGGTGCCTACACCGCCGAGCCGAAGCTGACCGGCAAGGCGGCGTTCACCCTGGGCGCCCAGTACCGGAAGGGAGCCACTGCCCCCACCGGCAAGACCACGTTCGTCTTCGGCTCCGCCCGACTCACCTTCCGCTCGACCGGCTCCGACTGGCTCGTGGTGAACGGCTCCCAAGCCGTCTACCAGGGCACCGGCACGGTGGGCGGCAAGAGGGGCTACGCCTTCAGAGTCACCGCCACCGACGGCCCGGACACCTTCCGCATCAGGATCTGGAAGAAGTCCACCGGCGATGTCCTCTACGACAACAAGACCGGCGCCAGGACGAAGGGCATCGTCACCATCGGAAATCAGCGCCGTTAGGTCCGTCGTCAAAGAAGACCGGCCGGTGGGGGACTGGAGTGGTATCAGGAACCTGCTCTGCCGAACCCTTCGTTCGAACCGCCGATGGGCAACCCCGCCAGCAGCGCACGCCGGCTGGCCCTGACGTGCTCGCGCATCACGTGCTCGGCGCTGTCGCCGTCCTTCTCCAGGATCAGCTCCAGGACGACGTGGTGCTCACGGTCCGACTGCAGGGCACGGCCCGGCTGGCCCAGCGACGTGTGAACCAGCCGGGAGTACGCCAGCTGGTTCATCAGCATCCGGTAGTGGGCCTCCAGCTTGCTGTTGTCGGCACCGGCGATGAGCAGGTCGTGGAACTCCTGGACCAACTCCGCGTACCTCTCCCGGTCGTCCCGCTCCACCGCCGCGTCGGCCTCGCGCAGGTTCCGCTCCAGCAGGTCGATCTCCGTGACGCGGCCGCGCCGGGCGAGGAGGCGGGCGGCCGCGCCCTCGAGGAGCTCCTTCATCTCGAAGAGTTCCGTGATCTCGCGGCGGGAGGGGGTGGTGACGAACGTCCCCACGCGGGGCCGGATTTCGACCAGGCCTTCGGTCTGCAACTGCTTCAGGGCTTCGCGTACCGGCGTACGACTGACGCCGAACTCCTCCGCGAGGGCGAGCTCCGAGAGCGGAGCCCCGGGCTCGATGTCTCCCTTGATGATGCGCCGGCGCATATCAGCGATCACCCTGGCCTGCATCGACCCTCCCCCGGCCTTCGGCCGGGGGGACCCCCACTGCGGTTCGCTCTTCGCGCGATTCACCGAACCCTCCTCCGTCTCCCGGGCCGCCCGCGGGTCATCCCAGCGGCGCGAGCGCGCCGCCGTCGAAGAACTTACCCGCGCTGTAGACCATCGGCGGACGCTCGGCGACGGCGGCGTGCACCACGCGGCAGATGAACACGGTGTGCGTACTGGCCTGCAGCCGCTCGCGGATCTCGACCTCCATCCGCGCACTGCTCCGAGCGATCAGCGGACTGCCGAACGGCCCGCTCTCCCACTCCACGTCCGCGAACTTGTCACCGGCCTTGCTCGCGAACGTACCGACGACGTCGAGTTGGTCCGTGGACAGGATGTTGATCGCGAGGTGGTTCGCCCGGAACAGACAGTCGTGGGTGGACGAGGTGCGCTGGACGCACACCATCACACAGGCGGGGTCGAGCGAGATGCTCGAGAACGCGTTGACGGCCAGCCCTCGGGGGGTCTCTCCGTCCATCGCGGTCACGACCGTGACACCGGTGACGAACTGCCGGTTGACCTGCTTCATCAGGTCGAGGTCGGGCTGCGAGGCGAGCGGGGCCATGAAAGTACTCCTAGTCATGTCGATCGTCAGTCCTGTCCCACCCGGATGACGCCCAGGGCCGAGAGCAGCGCCCGGGGGTCCCACGTCACGTGTTCCTCGACGATCCGGTCGCCCTCGAAGCGGGCGAACGTGGCGCCGTTGACCTCGACGTGCCGCCGAGTGGGAGGGACACCGAGGAACGAGTTCACATGGGTTCCGCTGCTGTGCCAGCGGATCGCGGCCCTGTCGCCTTCGACCACGAGGTCGTCGATGGTCGTGACCAGGTCGGGGAAGGCCGCCCGGGTCGAGATGATCGCGGCCTTGAAGGCGCCCAGGTCCAACGGCTGGGGGTCTCCGCCGTGGCGGAGGTACGCCGGGCTCAGCAGTGCGTCGAGGCTGTCGACGTCACCCTGGCCCCAGGCCGCGGACCATGCCTGCTCGATGAGCCCGCGACGGGCGTCAGAGTGCGACATCAGTCTTCTCCTTTCGGTCCCCGCTCAGCTCCTTCCAGAAGGACACCGCCAGACCGGCGATGATCACGAGGAACGGCAGGGACGTCACGATGACGGTGTTCTGAAGAGCGTTCAGTCCGCCGGCGAGCATGAGGACGACGGCGGTGGTTCCGGTGAGGACGCCCCAGAGGATGAGCACCGAACGGCGCGGAGTGAGCGATCCGTCCGAGGTCATCATGGACAGCACGTAGGTGTTGGCGTCCGCGCCGGAGACGAAGAACATCACGACCAGAAGGATGGCGATGGCCGAGGTGACCCCGGCCAGCGGGAAGTGGTCGAGGGTCGCGAAGAACGCGCTGTTGATGTCGGCCGCGGTCTGCTTGGCGATGTCGCCGTCCTCGAACATGTCGATGTGGATCGCCGTGCCGCCGAAGACCGTGAACCAGGTGAAGAACACCACGCTGGGGACGACCAGGACGCCCGTGATGAAGCCGCGGACGGTGCGGCCACGTGAGATGCGGGCCAGGAAGACGCCCACGAAGGCGCCCCAGGAGACCCACCAGGCCATCATGAAGTAGGTCCACCACTGCATCCACTCGAGCCCGCCGAACGCGGTGCCCTGCAGGCTCATCCGGAAGAAGTCGGTGGCCCACTGGCCCATGGACTCGATGTACAGGTTCGCGAGGAACACGGTCGGGCCGACGACCAGCATGAAGACGAACAGCGCGACCGCCAGCAGCGTGCTGCCCTGGCTCAGGAACTTGATGCCCTTGCTGACACCGGTCACGGCGGAGAGCGTGAAGACCGAGGTGACGGCGGCGATGATGAGCACCTGGCTCACCGAGTTGACCGGGACGCCGAACAACGTGCCGAGCCCGTTGTTGACCTGGAGGGCTCCCAGGCCGAGGGACGTCGTGGTGCCGAAGAGCGTCGCGAACACGGCGAGTACGTCGATCGCCTTGCCGATCGGCCCGTTCACGCGGTCGCCGAGCAGGGGCACGAACAACTGGCTCACCAGCGTGCGCCGGCCCTTGCGGAACGTCGAGTACGCGATGGCCAGACCGAAGACGGCGAAGATCGCCCAGGCGTGCAGGCCCCAGTCGAAGTAGGAGTACTGGAGCGCGCGCACCGCTGCCGCCGGTGTGTTCGGCTCGGCGAGACCGTGCGGTGGTGTCGCCAGGTGGGAGATCGGTTCGGCGACCCCGTACGAGACCAGGCCGATCCCCATGACCGCGCTGAGGATCATGGCGAACCACGTCACCGTCGAGAACTCCGGACGGTCGCTGTCCTTGCCCAGCCGGATGTCGCCGGCGGGGCTGAAGGCCAGGAACACCAGGAAGATCAGGATGGCGAGCGTGACCACCAGGTAGGCCCAGCCGAACGTGGCCGTCACCCAGTTCAGAGAGGCGTCGGTGACTCTGTTCAGGTTGTCGGTGAAGAGCACCGCCCAGGCGACGACGACGGCGGAGATACCGATCGAGGTCCAGAAAACGGAACCTAGTTTGCCGCCGCCGTCGACGACGGCGCCCGGGTCCTCCGTGGTGCTCGCTTCGGCGGCCGTTCCAAGGCGACTGGACATGGGGCACTCCTTGGGTTCGGGGCCGATGGCCACCCGCTCTGGCATGCAAGAAGCAGTAAGGCACGCCGCAGATGGAGCGTCAAGGGTCCGGTAGCCCGGAATCCTGGACTGGCTGCGTAAGCCAGCAGTATGCGCAGGTTATTGAGCTATTCAGAGCCTCGGTGGAAGGTTTTCGGAATGCCGCAACACCTTCTGTCCGCCCCCTTGACTGATACGAAAAGCGATACCTATCGTCCTGTGGCATGCAAGAGCGTATGGATCACCTCGACGAGCGCATCGGTCTCAGGAAGCTCGTGGTCTACCGCGATGCCGCCTTCACCGAGGCGGGCGAGGCACCCGCGCGGCCCGCGCGGCGAGCCAGCGTCGCCGCGGTCATACGGAATCCGTGGCTGGGCTCCGGCCCCTCGGCCGATCTGTCCGAGGAGCAGGGACGGATCGGCCCGGTGCTCGCCAGGCTGCTGACCGACCGGCTCCTCACATCCCTGGGCGGCGCGGACGAGATCGAGTCGTTCGGCAAAGCCGCCATCGTCGGTACGGCGGGCGAGATCGAGCACGCCGGGGCCCTCATCCACACCCCGTACTTCGGCAATCTGGTGAGGGAGTTCCTCCACGGCGAGTCGGTCATCTGCTTCGCCGACACACGGGCCGAGGCGGGCGAGACGCTGGTCGTCCCGCTCTGGCACAAGACACGAGCCTCGACGCGCAGCCACTACCAGACCATCAGCGCCCGCGTCTCCGACGCCCCGCGCGGGGACGAGATCGTCGTCATCGCGGCCGCGTCGACGGGACCGCGACCGCACCCCCGTATCGGGGACCGCCTGTCCGACCCCGTCGTCACCACCAAATCCCTGGAGGTTGTTCCCTCATGAGCGTCCGCAAGATCGTGACCGTCGTCGAGGAGATCCGCGCCGAGGGCGGCCGCGCGCTCGACCGGCCCGCCCGGATCGCCGTCGTCGCGGCGGTGATCGAGAACCCGTGGGCCGGTCAGGGCTTCGTGGAGGACCTCCACCCCGGCATCGACGCGAACGCCTCCGACCTCGGCGCGCTGCTGGCCCCGGCCGTGCTCGACGCGCTCGAAGCGCCCGCCGAGGCGTACGGCAAGGCGGCCATCGTCGGCCTGGACGGCGAGGTCGAGCACGGCTCGGCGCTGATCCACACGCTCAAGTTCGGCGACCACTTCCGCAAGGCCGCGAACGCCACCACCCTGCTGCCGGCGGTCGAGAAGCGCGGACCCGCCGGTGTGGTCTTCGACATCCCGCTGAAGCACATCACCGACGCCACGATCCGCTCGCACCACCAGACCATCGAGGTCAGGATCGGTGACGCCCCCCACCCGAACGAGATCGTCATCGCGCTCGCCGCGGCCGCCCAGGGGCGTCCCCAGCAGCGCCTGGCGCCGCTCTCGACCGAGCAGTAGGCATACATGAGCAAGCCCACCGTGGTGCTGCTGCACGGCGTCGGGCTCGACCACACCATGTGGGAGCCCACCGCCGCGCTCCTGGCCGACCACTTCACCGTGCTCACCCCCGACCTGCCGGGCCACGGCACCCGCCCGCCGGTGAGCGACGGGGTGACCCTCACCGACCTCGCCGACGGCGTGGTCGACGAGATCCCGGCCGGCTCGCACCTGGTCGGATTCTCCCTCGGCGCACTGGTCGCCCAGCAGGTGGCGCTGCACCACCCGGAGCTGGTGGCCACGCTGACCTCGGTCAGTGCGGTGTGCGAGCGTACGGCCGAGGAACGGGCCTCCGTGCTCGACCGGCTGCGCACCGCGGAGGCCGACTTCACAGCGAGCGCGGCCGCGTCCCTGAAGCGCTGGTACGACGGCACCGACGTCGACCCCGAGCTGGTGGCCCGCACCGAGGCCACTCTGCTCGCCAACGACGTCGGATCCTTCCTCAACTGCTATCGCGTGTTCGCCACGGCGGACGCCGACCTCGCACCGCACCTGGCCGGCATCGCCGTCCGCGCGCTGGCGGTGACGGGCGAGAACGATCCCGGGTCCACCCCCGAGATGACCCACCGGCTCGCCGCGGCGCTTGCCGACTGCCGCGCGGTGGTCATACCCCAGGCGCGTCACATGCTGCCCGTCGAGCGCCCCGACGCGTTCGCCGACTCCCTCACCACCTTCATCGGAGCGTGCGCACATGTCTGACCTCAGTACGTCGCAGCACTTCATCGGCGGGACATGGGCCGAGCCGACGTCGGGCGAGTACTTCGAGAGCACCAACCCGGCCACCCGTGAGGTCCTCTACCGGGCCGCGCGCGGCAACGCCGCCGACATCGGCAGAGCCGTGGCCGCCGCGAGGAAGGCGTTCGAGGATCCGCGCTGGCGCGACCTGAGCCAGACGCGGCGCGGACATCTGCTGCGGCGCCTGGGCGACCTGATCGCCGCGAACGCCGAAGAACTGGCCCGCATGGAGACGCAGGACAACGGCAAACTGCTGCGCGAGATGCGCGGGCAGCTGGCCACCCTGCCGGAGTATTACTACTACTACGCCGGACTGGCCGACAAGATCCACGGCGACTTCATCCCCACCTCCGACCGGCAGGTCCTCAACTACACGGCCCGCGAGCCCCTCGGCGTGGTCGGAGCGATCACGCCCTGGAACTCCCCGCTGACGCTGACCAGCAGCAAACTGGCGCCCGCGCTCTGCGCCGGCAACACGGTCGTGATCAAGCCCTCGGAGCACACCTCGGCGACGGTGCTCAAACTCGCCGAGCTGGCACTCGAAGCGGGCTTCCCGCCGGGTGCGGTGAACGTCGTCACGGGGTTCGGCGCCGAGGCCGGGCAGGCCCTGGTCGACCACCGCGACCTCGCGAAGATCTCCTTCACCGGCAGCACCGCCACCGGGTCGCGCATCGCCGCCGCGACGGCGGGCCGCTTCATCGGCTCCACGCTCGAACTCGGCGGCAAGTCGCCCAACATCGTCTTCGAGGACGCGAACCTCCCGAACGCCGCGATGGGAGTCGTCGCCGGCATCTTCGCCGCCGCAGGACAGACCTGCATCGCGGGCAGCCGGGTGTTCGCGCACCGGTCCGTCTACGACGAGCTACTCGAACGGGTCTCGGAACGCGCCCGGACCATCGTCATCGGCGACCCCCTGGACGAGAAGACCGAACTCGGACCGCTCGCCTTCGAGGACCAGCGCGACAAGGTCGCCGGGTACGTCGACCTCGGACGGGACGAAGGCGCCCGGGTGCTGACCGGTGGCCGGGCCACCGACGGCGGCCTCGGCGGCTGGTTCTACGAGCCGACCGTCCTCGTCGACGTCGACAACGGCATGCGCGTCGTACGGGAGGAGATCTTCGGCCCCGTCCTCGCGGTCATGCCGTTCGACACCGAGGACGAGGTCGTACGCCTCGCCAACGACACCGACTACGGACTCGCGGCCGGCGTGTGGACGACGAACCTCGCACGGGCGCACCGGATGGCGGCGCGCCTGGACGCCGGCACCGTGTGGGTCAACACCTACCGGGCCATGTCCCCGATGTCACCGCGCCAGGGCTTCAAGACCAGCGGTGTCGGCGTCGAGCACGGCACGGAAACGATCAAGGAGTACACGCGGCTCAAGAGTGTCTGGATCAACACCAGCGAGGAGCCCGTGGCCGACCCCTTCACGATGCGGAGCTGACATGCCACAGGTCGCCGTCACCCTCGCCGAGGGCCGCACCCCGGCACAGATCCGGGACTTGATCCACGAGGTCCACGCCGCGGTCCTGCGCACCGTGAACACCCGGCCCGAGTACATCCGCGTCGTCGTCCACGAGGTCCCCCGGACACACTGGGCCACCGGTGACGTCACCCTCACCGAGCTGGACGCCGCCGGCGCCTCGGACCCCACAGCACACGAGGAGCAGTCATGAGGTTTTCGTTGTTCGTGCACATGGAGCGCTGGGACGAGGAGGTCAGCCACCGGCAGCTCTTCGAGAACCTCTCCGAGCTGGCCCTGATGGCCGAGGCCGGCGGGTTCGGCACCGTGTGGATCGGCGAGCACCACACGATGGAGTACACGATTTCCCCCAGCCCGATGCCGCTGCTCGCCCATCTGGCCGCGAAGACCTCGACCATCCGCCTGGGTGCCGGGACCATCATCGCCCCGTTCTGGCATCCGCTCAGGGCCGCCGGTGAATGCGCGCTGCTCGACGTCATCAGCAACGGCCGGATGGAGGTCGGACTCGCGCGGGGTGCCTACCAGTTCGAGTTCGACCGGCTCGCGGGCGGACTGCCGGCCGCCGACGGCGGAAAGCACCTGCGTGAGCTCGTGCCGGCCGTCCGGGCACTCTGGCAGGGCGACTACGCCCACGACGGCGAGATCTGGCAGTTCCCGACGTCGACCAGTGTGCCCAAGCCGGTGCAGCAGCCCAGCCCACCCATGTGGATCGCCGCGCGCGACCCCGCCTCCCACGACTTCGCGGTGGCGCAGGGGTGCAACGTCATGGTCACGCCGTTGATGAAGGGCGACGAGGAAGTCGTCGCCCTCAAGGGGAAGTTCGACACCGCGGTGGCCAACCACCCCGAGGTGCCGCGCCCCGACCTGATGGTGCTGCGGCACACCCATGTCCACTCTCCTGCCGAGCCCGACGGCTGGCGTCCGGCCGCGGAGGCGATCAACCGCTTCTACCGCACCTTCGACTCCTGGTTCGGCAACAAGACCACGCCGCGGAACGGGTTCCTGCCGCCCAGCCCGGAGTCGAAGTTCGAGGAACGGACGGAGTTCCGGCCGGAGTCGCTGCACAAGACGGCGATGATCGGCACCCCGGCCGAGGTCATCGAGCGGCTGCGCGCCTATGAGGAGCTCGGCGTCGACGAGTACAGCTTCTGGATCGACACCAGCCTGCCGCACGAGGAGAAGCGCAAGTCTCTGGAACTGTTCATCAAGGAAGTCATGCCGGCCTTCCAGTGAGTCGGAGTGGGATGGCTGCTCCGCTCGGGGACGTGGTCGGGGACGGTCGAAGAACGCGTCAGCTGACCCGAAGACCGACCGCCAGCGTCAGTTCAAGGGCCCGGTGAGGCGAGGCGAGATCCGGAAACAGCTCCCGCAGCTGCGACATCCGGTACCGGACGGTCTGGGGATGGACGAACAACGCCGCCGCCACCTCCTCCCGTCTGCCCTGGTGCAGCAGCCACGCCCGCAATGTCTCCTCCAGCCGCCGAGCGGTCGCGTCAGGCAGGGTCCGCAACGGTGCGAGGGCTCGCTCGCGCAGGTCTGCGAACGCGTCCCCGTCGGCGCTCAGTACCAGCTCGGGCAGGTGTTCCTCGGTGTCGCGAATTTCGGAGGAGAGGGAGCGCGCGCGTACGGCTCGTGCGTACGAGGCGGACGCACGCGTCCATGGCCGGGCCGGGCCGACCACGGCGGTGCGGTCGGCCAGCTGCCTCAGCAGATGTGATCGGTCGGCATCGGGGACGAGCAGCACGCCCAAGGCGTCCGGCAGATCGTCGAGGACGAGGGTGCTCGGGTCGAGCGTGCGGTAGGCAGGCCGGGCCTGGGCGGCGGGCAGCAGGACCGCGGTCAGCGAAACCGGAGGCTGCCACCCTGCCCGCTGCACAGAGGCCAGCAGCACATCCTGGCTCGCGCCGGTGACGAGGTCGCGGACCAGTTGTTCCAGGTGGCGCTCATGAACCCGGCCCCGGGCGGCCAGCTCGTCGGCGTGGCCCGCGGCACTCGCGGCGGAGAGCTCGTCGATGTAGGCGAAGGTCAGCTCGGCGAACTTGGCGACCTCGGCGGCGGGCAGACCCGCGGGTACGGCACCCGCGGCCAGGCATCGCCAGGCCACGCGGGCACCGACCCGGTAGGCGCTGAGCAGGGCGTCCATCGAACGGCCGTCACGCACCTCGCCGCGGCCCAGCTCGTAAGCCGCGTCACCGGCGTCGCCGCCCGTGGCGTTCCCGCTCGCCACGTCCAGGTAGTGGCCCAGGGCGGTGCGGACGGCTCGGCGGATGGTGGCGCCCATGTGGCCCGTGAGGGCGTTGGCGTAGGGAGGGACCTCGTCGATGATCGCCTGGACGACCTCGTCGGCGGTGGTCTTCAGCGCGGCCCGAAGTGCTGTGACCGTCGTCTCATCCAGGGCCAGCTCGGTGGCCCTCCGGATTACATGGCTCATATTTTGTTCCCTGCGAACAATTCGGCCGACCAGATTCACGTCTTACGGACAGGACTTTACGCCCTTGGGCACATCAAGCTGGAGTCATGACGAGTACAGCCCTCCGCAGCAGGGCGTGGAAACTACTGGAGATGGTCACGACGCCGCTGCTGCCGTCGGACTACCTCGACCTGGTCAGCCCGCTGCGCGCGGGCGCAGACCTGCGTGGGCGCATCGAGGCCGTGCACCCCGAGACCCGTGACGCCGCGACCATCGTGATCAGGCCGGGACGGGGCTGGCGCGGCCATGCAGCCGGTCAGTACGTGCGGGTCGGGGTCGACGTCGACGGGGTGCGCCTGTGGCGTGCCTACTCGCTCACCTCGCCGACCCACCGCCAG
Source organism: Streptomyces sp. NPDC041940 (assembly GCF_055589465.1). Lineage (NCBI taxonomy): Bacteria > Bacillati > Actinomycetota > Actinomycetes > Kitasatosporales > Streptomycetaceae > Streptomyces > Streptomyces sp. NPDC041940. The sequence goes on along the minus strand of NZ_JBVJBP010000011.1, from coordinate 109,081 downwards.
GACGGCCGCGTCACGATCACCGTGAAGGCGATCCCGGACGGCAAGGTCAGCAACCACCTGGTCCGCAGGGCGAAGCCGGGCACGCTGATCCAGCTCGACCAGGCGACCGGTGACTTCGTGCTGCCGCAGGCCAAGCCCGCCAAGGTGCTCTACCTGACGGCCGGCAGTGGCATCACGCCCGTGATGGGCATGCTGCGCGACACCGAGTTCGACGACGCCGTCATGGTCCACTCCGCGCCGCGGCCGCACGACGTGATCTTCCGCGACGATCTGCACGACCTGGTCGCGGACAAGAAGCTGCGTCTCACCGAGCTGCACACCGACACCGACGGCATGCTCGACATCGCCCGTCTCGACGAACTCGTGCCCGACTGGGCCGAGCGCGAGACCTGGGCCTGCGGGCCCGCGGGCCTGCTCGACGCCGCCGAACAGCACTGGACCGAGCACGGCGTCCGAGAGCGCCTGCACACCGAACGCTTCCGCCCCACCGCCGTCGCCACCGGCGACGGTGGCGAGGTCACCTTCAGCACCACCGGCAAGACCGTCGACGCGGACGGCGCCACGCCGTTGCTGGACGTCGGCGAGGAGGCCGGCGTGCTCATGCCGTCCGGGTGCCGCATGGGCATCTGCTTCGGCTGCGTCACGCCGCTCAAGGCGGGCGCCGTCCGCGACCTGCGCACCGGCGAGATCACCGAGGCCGAGCCGGGCGTCCTCATCCAGACCTGCGTGTCCGCCGCGGCGGGCCCCTGCGACATCGAACGGTAGGAGCACCTTGACCGCCATCGACCCCACCGCCCACCTGACCGCGGAGCAGATCGAGGAGCTCGGCCGCGAGCTGGACGCGATCCGTGACGAGGTGATCGCCAGCCGGGGCGAGAAGGACGCCGCCTACATCCGCAAGGTCATCTCGGCGCAGCGCAAGCTCGAGCTGGTCAGCAGGGGCGTGCTGCTGTTCTCGTTCTTCCCGCCCGCGTGGCTGATCGGCACCGCCGGGCTGTCCGTGGCGAAGATCATGGACAACATGGAGATCGGCCACAACATCCTGCACGGCCAGTGGGACTGGATGCGGGACCCGAAGATCCACTCCACCACCTGGGACTGGGATCACGTCTCGCCGGCCGACCAGTGGAAGCACTCGCACAACGAGCTGCACCACACGTACACCAACGTGATCGGCAAGGACAATGACCTCGGCTACGGCATCATGCGCGTCGACGAGGACCAGAAGTGGCACCCGTTCCACCTCGGCCAGCCGCTGTGGAACTTCATCAACGCCTGCTTCTTCGAGTACGGCATCGCGGCGTACGACCTGGAGCTCGGCAAGAACCTGCACAAGCGCCGCCGCAAGAACCCGGAGTTCCGCGCCCGGGCCAGGGCCGTGGGCCGCAAGATCCGCAAGCAGGTCCTCAAGGACTACGTGATCCACCCGCTGCTGTCCGGCCCCTCCTTCCTCACCACACTCGCCGCCACGTTCACCGCGAACCTGGTCCGCAACCTCTGGACCCACTCGGTGATCATGTGCGGGCACTTCCCCGAGGGCGTACAGGTCTTCGAACGCCGCTCGATCAAGGGCGAGACGCGCGGCCAGTGGTACCTGCGCCAGATGATGGGCTCGGCGAACATCAGCGGCAGCAAGGCCATGCACTTCATGACCGGCAACCTCTCACACCAGATCGAGCACCACCTCTTCCCGGACCTGCCGAGCAACCGCTACGCCGAGGTCGCGGTGAAGGTGCGCGCGCTGTTCGAGAAGTACGAGCTGGAATACGTCACCGGCCCGCTGCCCAAGCAGGTGTTCTCCGCGTGGCGCAAGGTCTTCCGGCTCTCACTGCCGAACAAGAAGCCCAAGGTCAAAACCCCGGACCGCGAGCAGGAGCTCGTCGCGGCCTGATTCCCGGCATGGGTTCAGATCATTCGGCAGTACGGGGAGCACAGCCGGCTCGTTGAAATCCGTTCGCCGAGCGGATCAGGGACGCTCGCGGCTGCGCGGCCTGGCACACGACACTCTGTGACCTCACCGACCAACTCCTCCAGGCTCACACGGACGCCTGGCTGCCCCGATCACTCCCCGCACAACCGCCGACGTCCCGCGCGTTGCCGCCACCCTCGCCATGTCCGTGACGGCACTCGCGCCCCGCATTCCCCGGCCTTGCCCCCCCCGTCACCGCACGGTGCCGGTGGGCGTCGCGGGGGAGGCGGCGGTGGCCGCGTGGCTGCACGAGCAGTTCGGCGTCGAACCACAGCCTTTGTGGGAGTCGAGCCTGCGCGTGCACGGACTCGCCCGTGCGCAGCCGGAGGACGAGCGGCTCGGCTACGACGCTTCCCCGAGCCCACCAACTTCGGCAAGTTCTTCACCCGCCATGCCGGTGTGACTCCGGGCGCGTTCCGACTCGCCCACCAGGACCAGTAGCCAAGTCGGCAGAGCTGCCGCTCAGCCGGTGCGGCATGATCAGTGGTCGGGTGGAAGCAGGAACGGGAAGGGGCGTCAGGACCGTGGACGAGCATGCGGAGATCTCGACGTCGAGCGGTGCCGCGAACAACGCGCTGATTCTGGCCTTCGGGCGCTTGCAGGGGGCCGCGAACCGGCTGGAGTACATCCTGGGTCGGGCGCTGGAGGTGGAGTGCGGTATCAGCCATCTGATGTTCGAGGTGCTGCTCATTCTGGGCAGGGCGGGGGAGCCGGGGCTGTCGATGCGGGCCGTAGCCCAGGAGCAGGTCCTCACGACGGGTGGCGCCACGCGGCTGGTGGACCGTATGGAGGCCGCCGGCCTGGTCGAACGCGTCGAGGATCCCGGTGACCGGCGCGGGAGGCTGGTGCGCCTGACGCCGCTCGGGGAGGAGACCACGGTCTCCGCGTCCCGGATCCATGTGGAGAACATCAGGCGCTACTTCCTGGCGCCCCTGCCGGTCGAGGACCGGGACCGGTTCGCCGAGGACCTTCGCATCCTGAGCCACACCGCACGGGACACACTGCCCCGGCTTCCCTGAGGGCCGTGCGCCCCCGCGTCATGACACACGTCAACGTGGCTGCGGGACTGCTACCGGCGATCTCCCCCCTCGGCTACCGCGCCCCCAAGGCGAGATGCGTCGAACTCAGGAATACCTGACTAGTCAGGTATTGTTGGTGTCGGTGAATCGCTCGCATCAGGCGAGCACCCCACCCCTATGCCGAGGTCTTCGATGCAGCTCGTCTACGCCTTCGACGCCTACTGCGGCTGGTCGCACGGGTTCTCCCCGACCCTGCGTGAGGTCGTCTCCCGCCACCCGGACCTGCCCGTGGAAGTGATCTCCGGCGGCCTGTTCACCGGCTCGCGCCGCGTCCCGATCCGCGAGTTCGGCTACGTCCAGGGCGCCAACGCCCAGATCACCGAGCTCACCGGCGCCCGGTTCGGCGAGGGGTACGACCGGCTGATCGCCGACGGCTCGTTCGTGATGGACTCCGAGGCCGCCGCGCGCGGCGTCGCCGCCCTGCGCGGGGCTGCCCCCGACCGCGCGGCGGAACTGGCCGGCACCCTCCAGCGGGCCTTCTACCTCGACGGCCTCAGCCTGTCCGACGCCGCCACCTACCGGAAGGTCGCCGAAGAGGCCGGCCTTGACGCCGACGCTGTCGCTTCCGCCTTCGAGTCCCCCGAGGCCCACGACGCGGCGGCGGACGACTTCCGCCGCTGTGCCGGACTGGGCGTCACCGGCTTCCCCACCCTGCTCGCCGTCGACGGCGACCGCGTCACCGTCCTGGCCCACGGCCACGCCACCGCCGACGAGGTCGACCGGCGCCTCGCCACCCCCTCCTGACTGTGCACTCCCCACCCACGCAAGGAGCACCCACCATGAGCAGCACCCTCTCCTTCACGGTCTTCGACCTGAACTTCCCGGCCGGCAGCAAGAACAAGACCGCCACCCTCGTCACCGGCGAGAGCGAGGCGCTGCTGGTCGACGCCGCCTTCACCCGCGCCGACGGCCACCGCCTGGCCGCCGACATCCTCGACTCGGGCAAGAAGCTGACCACCGTCTTCGTCAGCCACGGCGACCCCGACTTCTACTTCGGCGCCGAAGTCCTCGCCGACGCCTTCCCCGAGGCGAAGTTCGTCGCGACCCCCATCGTCATCGAGCACATCAAGCACTCCTACGAGGGCAAGCTCAAGGCCTGGGAGGCCCTCGGCCCCAACCTGCCCACCCGCCTGGTCGACCTCGAGCCCCTGACCGGCGACCTCACCCTCGAAGGACACCGCTTCGAACTCAAGGGCGGCCCGGCCGCACTGCCCGACCGCCACTACCTGTGGCAGGCCGAGCACCGCGCCCTCCTCGGCGGCGTCCTGCTCTTCCAGCAGGAGCACGTCTGGGTCGCCGACACCCCCACCCCCGACGACCGCGCCGCCTGGATCAAGCTGCTGGACGAGATGGCCGCCCTCCAGCCGGAGCTGGTCGTCCCCGGCCACCGCCTGCCCAACGCCCCGGCCAACGCCTCCGCCATCTCCGCCACCCGCGACTACCTCCTCGCCTTCGAGGAGGAGCTCGGCAAGGCCACCGACGGCGCAGCCCTGACCGAGGCTCTGGTCGCCCGCTACCCGGACAACGGCATGCTCATCGCCGCCCAGATCGGCGCCAAGGTCGCCAAGGGCGAAATGAAGTGGGGCTGACCATGACCGACTTCACCGTGTCCACCGCCCCCGCCGACGTCGTACGCCGCCAGTACCTGGCCTCTGCGGCCGGTGACCTGGAAGCCCTGCGCGCCACCCTCGCCCCCGACGTGGAGTGGACCGAGATGGCCGGCTTCCCCCTCGCCGGCACCTACCGCACCCCCGACGGCGTCACCAGCAACGTCATGGAGCAACTGGGCAAGGAGTGGGACAACTGGATGGCCCACGACGACACCTACGTCGTCGACGGCGAGAACGTCGTCGTCCTCGCCCGCTACACGGCGGCCAACAAGGCCACCGGCAAGCACATCGACGTCCGGGTCGCCCACCACTTCGTCGTACGCGGCGGCCTGATCGTCCGCTTCGAACAGTTCACGGACACCGCACTCGTCCGCGACGCCATGACCGCCTGACCCTCCCGCTACCTGAGGACAGCACAGATGAACCCCACCGTCGTGCTCGTACACGGAGCGATGCACACCCCGTGGATCTTCGACCCCCTGCGTGAAAGGCTCGACGCCCGCGGCATCCCCTCCCGTGCCGTGCAACTGCCCAGCAGCAATCCCGACAGCGCGGCCGCCCAAGGACTGACCGAGGACGCCGAGGCGGTGCGCGCCGCCGTCGAAGCCGTCGACGGACCTGTCGTACTCGCCGCCCACTCCTACGGCGGAGTACCCGCCACCTGGGCCGCCGCCGAAGCCGACCAGGTCGCCGAACTCGTCTACATCGCCGCCTTCGCCCTGGAACCAGGCGTCTCGATGATGGAGTGGATGGGCGGCGACTTCCCGCCCACCTGGATCCACTCGCCCGACGGCCTGGCCGTCAAGGCGGGAGACGCGGAGGAGTCCATCTTCAGCGGAGTCGACCCCGCCCTGACCGCCGAGGCCGTCAAACGCCTCAACTGGCAGGGCCTGCGCGCCTTCACCGAGAAGCTGGGCGCCGCACCGACCGAGCTGCCTGTGACGTATGTCGTGGCCACCGAGGACCCAGCACTGCCGCCGACCGTGCAGAAACAGTGGGCCACGCGTGCCGCCCACAGCCTTCGCGTTCCCTCCGGGCACTCCCCGCACCTGTCCCACACCGACGAGGTAGCCGAGATTCTCGCCCAGGCCGTCGCGCGGGTCTCGTCCAACAGGTCCTAGGCGTGGTGTCCTGGCCAAGGCCGGACTCACCCCGCCGGACACCTGGACGAAGCTGCTGGACTTCTGCCGGGCGGCGAAGGCGAAGGGAACCCCCGCCTTCGCGCTGGGCAACCAGGACAACTGGGTGACCCAGCTCGTCCTCTACTCCCTGGTCGCCACGACCGTCTACGGCCCGGACCGGGACTTCAGCCAGAAGATGCAGGACGGCCGGGCCACCTTCGCCAAGTCGCCCTGGACCACCGCTCTCGACAAATACCTGACGATGGAGAAGACCGGCTGCTTCCAGAAGAACCCCCTGAGCACCACCTACGAAGCCAGCCAGCAACTCGCCGCCACCGGCAAGACCCTCGGCATCATCCAGGGCAACTGGGTCATCGCCCTCCTCAAGCAGAAGAACCCCCAGGGCACCTTCACGCTCAAGGCGCTTCCGGCCACCGACAAGCCCGCCGAGACCCTCGTACCCGCCGCCGCGGGAGCCGGGTACGGCGTCAACGCCAAGGCCGGGAACGAGGAACTGGCGCTGAAGTTCGTGAACTTCGTGATGTCGCCGCAGGGCATGAACCTGTTCAACAAGAAGCAGGGGAGCCTGCCCGCCCTCCCGGACACGGGCTACAGGGCCGACCCCTCGCTCACCGAACTCTCGACGTTCATCGAAGCGAACCGCACCGTGCCGTTCATGGACCAGCTCTGGCCCAACCCCAAGGTGCAGCAGACCATGCTCAGCGGCCTCCAGGAGATCTTCAGCGGCCAGACCACCCCACAGAACCTCCTCAAGGACATGGACACCGACTACAAGGCCGGCTCGTGAGCGCCGGCCCGGCAACCGAAAGGACGACGGAGTGACCGACGAAGGACCGGTAGCGGACGGCGTGGAGCCGGAGAACCGGAGCAGCGGCAACAGCGGCGGACAGCCGGGTCCGCGCCGTCGGACCGTGCTCGCGGCGACGGCCGGCGCGGTGCCGGTGGTGGCCGGCGTGATGGGCAGCGGTACGACCGCGCATGCGGCACCGAAGCACCCCGGGGAGGACGGAGCAGTGTACGGACTGACCGTGGAACACCGCACCGATCCGCTGGGCGTGGACGCCGCGCACCCCCGCTTCGGCTGGCGCATGCGGTCCGCCGGACGCGGGCGGAGCCAGGGCGCCTACGAGATCCGCGTCGCCGGCTCGCCGGGCAGGCTGACCGGTGACCGCGCGGACGTCTGGAGCAGCGGCCGGGTCCGTTCCTCCGACTCCGTCGCCGTGCGCTACCGAGGCAAGCCGCTCAAGGCGTCGACCCGCTACTACTGGACCGTCACAGCCTGGGACACCGAGGGCCGCTTGGTCGGCAGCGGGCCCGTGGCCTGGTTCGAGACGGGTCTGATGAGCACCGACGGTGTCACGGGCTGGGACGGAGCGCGGTGGATCGGGATGGAGGGGAAGGTGTCCCGCTCCTCCGGAGCACCGATGCTGCGCACTCAGGCACCGCTGAGGGGCCGGGTCCGCGAGGCACGGCTGTACGTCTCCGCTCTCGGGGTCTACGACGCCTACGTCAGCGGCCACCGGGTGACCGTCCCGCAGGACGGCGGCACCACGCTCGAACTGCTGCCCCCGGGCTGGACGAACTACGACGCGCGCGTCAACTACCTCACCTACGACGTCACGCACCTCGTCGCCCGAGAGCCGGCCGTCACTCTGGCGGCCGTGCTCGGCAACGGCTGGTACAACGGCCGCATCTCCGACGGCAGCACCTACTATTCCGAGGACGGCCATGCCCTCGCCCTCAAGGCCAAGCTGCTGATGCGCTACGCCGACGGGACGAGGCAGTCACTCGTCACCCGGCCGGACGGCTCGTGGAAGGCCACCGACACCGGTCCCTGGCGGGCCGACGACATCTACGACGGGCAGACCTACGACGCCCGGAAGGAACTGCCTGGCTGGACGTCGTCCGGTTTCGACGATTCCGGCTGGTCGGACACCACCGGCGTCCCCTTCGAGACGCGGTACCCGGACGCGCGACTCCTCGCCTACCCGGCCGAGACCGCCCGCCTGATGAGCCGCTGGGACCGTCGGCCGCAGTCGGTCACCGTGTTCACGGGAACGACCGGTGAGGGCAGGGGCCGTATCGTCGTGGACCCCGACCGGACGGTGACCGACCCGCACCGTGCGGCCGCCGGCCCCGTCACCATCGGTGCCGGTGACACCGCGCTCTTCGACCTGGGCCAGAACATGGTCGGCGTACCGCGCTACACCCTGCTCGGCCCGGCCGGCGCCCAGGTCACCTTCCGGTTCGGCGAGATGCTCAACGACGGCAGTGCGGGCGCGGACGGCCCCGCAGGCTCCCTGTACCGGGCCAACCTCCGCAGCGCGAAGGCCACCAGCACGTACATCCTCAAGGGCGACCGGAGCGGGGAGACCCACCAGGACTCCCTCACGTTCTACGGCTTTCGCTATGTGTCCGTCACCGCGACCGAGACGGTCACGATCACGGGCCTGACCGGCAAGGTCGCCACCTCCGCGATCCGCGAGACCGGCACCGTCACCACGGACGACCCCGACACCAACCAGCTGATCAGCAACATCCGCTGGGGTCAGCGCGGCAACTATCTGTGGGTGCCCACCGACTGCCCGCAGCGCGACGAACGCCTCGGCTGGACCGGTGACACCCAGGTCTTCTCCGCCACCGGCCTGTACAACGCCGACGCCGGCCCCTTCCTGAGCCACTTCCAGGACACGACCGTCGACTCCCAGAGCATCTACGGCATGGACCAGGCCCAGTTCACCGGTGTCGCACCCGGCGGACGCTACAACTTTCCCGGCGGCGGCAGTGGTTGGGCGGACTCGGGCGTCATCCTGCCCTGGACCCTGTGGCAGATGACCGGCGACCCGGCCGTCGTCGAGCGCAACTGGCCCGCGATGACCCGATACCTCGACTGGATCCGGCGGCAGACCGGCGACACCTACGCCGGCCAGGGCTCCCTCACCGGCGACTGGCTCGCCCCGCAGAAGACCAGCGCCCAGCTGATGAGCGACGTCTACTACGGCTATGTCGCCCGCCTCATGGCGAAGATGGCCCGAGCGATCGGCCGGCCGGCAGAGGCCGCGGGATACGAGCGGCTCTTCGGCGACATCAAGAAGGCGTTCGTCGAGAAGTACCTCAGCACCGACGGCGGCACCGTCACCGTGAGGTCCAGTCTCGGTGAGGCCTCGCCGATCGAACCGGGCGCCGACCCGGACGAGAAGACGGAGGACAACACCCAGTCGGCCCTGCTGTGGGTGCTGAAACTCGGCTTCTACGACACCGAGGCCCAACGCCGCGCCCTTGTGGACCACTTGGCCGACAACATCGGCAACGACGCGGCCTACAAGGCCGCACATCCGAAAAGCAGTCGGGTCAAGTACGCCGAGAACACGCTGTCCGTGGGGTTCCTCGGCGTCAATGTCCTGGCCCCGGTCCTCACCGAGCAGGGCCGCGCGGACCTGGCGTACGAACTGCTCCATCAGGACGCGTTGCCGTCGTGGCTCTTCTCGGTGCGGGGCGGCGCCACCACGGTCTGGGAGCGCTGGAACTCGTACTCCCGGGATGCCGGGTTCGGCCCGGTCAGCATGAACTCCTTCAACCATTACGCGTACGGCGCCGTCATGGAGTGGATGTACGCCTACATGGCGGGAATCGCCCCCGACCCCGACGGCCCGGGCTTCCGACGCTTCGTTCTGCAACCGCACCTCGACCCCACGGGCCGGATCACGCAGGTGGCGGCGACGTATGCCTCGCCGTACGGGGAGATCCGAAGTGAGTGGAAGCTTGCGGACGACGGCAGGACCCTCACGTACCACGTGTCCGTCCCCGCGAACAGCCGTGCGACCCTGCGCGTCCCGGCCCGCTCCGCCGACTCCGTCCGAGAAGGCCGCACCCCGCTGGCCCGGGTCGACGGCGTACGGCTCCTCGGTCACTCGGACGGCACGGCCTCGTTCCGGCTGCCGCCCGGCCACTACTCCCTGACCATCGCGGTGCGTTGACATGGCGCCCCGGCACCGCTCGCTGCGGGCGGTGCCGGGCCAGGGTGGTGCGCTCAAGCGGGGACATCACTCTCAGGCAGGCCGGCAAGGGCCTTCTCGACCGCGGCCAGGACCTCCAGGGGCGCCTTGTCCAGGGAGGTCAGGAGGAGGCCGGCATCCGGTCGGCGACGGGCTGCAGGGTGACGACGGTGTGCTCTGCCGCCCGGGTGTGGGGGTGCACGGCGAAGGCGTGGACGAGCACGGCGAGGACGGCACAGACGACGGTGACGACTCCGAGGGGGAGGGCCGTGGCCGAGCCGCCGAGGCCGACGAGCGGGGCGGCGATGCCGCCGAACGCGAAGCGTGCCGTGCCGAGCAGCGACGACGCCGTGCCGGCGATCTCGGGGTAGTGCGCGAGCGCGAGGGACGTGGAGGGCGGGGTGGTGGTGGCGACGCCGCTGACCATGGTCAGCAGGGACAGCACGATGGCGGCAAGCGGCAGGTGCAGTGCCGCGGTGGCGAGGAGGCCGGCCGCGCCCGTCAGGGTCATGGCCAGGCCCAGGACGAGGGTGCCCTTCTCCGACCACCGCTCGGAAAGCCGCCCGGCGACGAAGCCGAACACCATGAATCCGGCGGAGTTCAAGCCGAACGCGAACGAATAGCCCTGTGGGGACAGCCCGTAGATGCCCTGCAGTACGTAGGTGGCGCCGCTGAGGTAGGCGAACAGAGCGGCGTTGACGAACCCGGTGATCAGGACGGCGCCCAGGAAGAGCCGGTCGGCCAGCAGACGGCGGAAATCACGTCCGCTCTGGGCCAGGCCGCCTCCGGTGCGCTCGTCCGCGGGCAGGGTCTCACGGAAGACGGTGAGGCAGGCGACCAGGATCACGGCGCCGAGCAGGGCGAGGAACAAGAAGATGCCGCGCCAGTCGGTAAAGGCGGCGAGCCGGCCGCCCAGGACCGGCCCGACGATGGCGGCCAGGCCGCCGATCACGGTGAGACGGCCGTAGTAACGGACCAGCTTGCCGCCGGAGTACAGGTCGCGTCCGGCGGCCTGGGCGATCACGATACCGACGGCCCCGGCCAGGCCCTGCACGAAGCGGGCGGCGACCAGCGACTCGACGCTGGGGCTGAACGCGCACAGCACCGAGGTGGCGATGTAGGCGACGGCGCCGGCCAGCATCGGGCGGCGGCGGCCGAAACGGTCCGAGAGCGGTCCCGCGATCAGCTGGCCGAACGCGAGGCCGAGGAGGCAGGCGGTGACCGTGAGCTGCGCGGCCGACGTCGACGCGTGCAACTCGTCGGTCAGGGACGGCAGCACCGGCAGATACAGGTCCATCGAGATCGGCCCGAACACGGTCAGCAGGGCCAGCACGACGGCCAGGGCACGGCCGACCGTCCGCTCACGCGGCGCGTTCGGGGGCACGGGGGTGTTCACACGGCTCCAATCGAGCAAGGAGGAAGGGCCGGAGGGCGTACGCCTCATCGACCTGGTCGGCGCAGAGGTCGAACGGGAGGGCGAGTCAGCCGGTGGCGGGGGCGGCGGCGTACTCCTCGTCGGTGACGGGGGTCAGCCAGTGCACGACGTCGTGATCGGCATCGGCCTCGTTGATGGCCAGGTGGACCATGAGCCGGTTCGGTGCGGCGCCGTGCCAGTGCTCCTCGTCGGCCTCGAACAGCACGCGGTCGCCGGGCCGGATGACCTCGACGGGTCCGCCGCGGCGCTGGCACAGGCCGACGCCCTCGGTGACGAAGACCGTCTGGCTGAGCGGGTGGCGGTGCCAGTGCGTACGCGCACCGGGCATGAAGTGGACCAGGTTGGCGCTGACCCGGGAGGGCTCGGGGGCTGCGGCCACGGCGTCGATGTAGACGTCGCCGGTGAACCAGTCGGCGGGGCCCCTGACGGTGTTGATCGAGCTTCGGGTGATCTGCACGGTGTTGCTTCCTTCTGTGTGAGTGCCGTGGGTGGGTCAGGGCTTGAGGAGAGCCTTGATGGCGCGGCGCTCGTCCATCGCCCGGTAGCCCTCGGCGACCTGGTCCAGGGGCAGAGTGAGGTCGAAGACCCGGCCGGGATCGATCGCGCCGGTCAGAACGCGGTCGATGAGGTCGGGCAGATAGCGGCGCACGGGCGCGGGTCCGCCACGCAGCCCGACGTGGGAGAAGAACAGCTCCTGACCGTCGACCGCTACCTCGTGCGGAACGCCGACGAAGCCGACGTTGCCGCCCGGTCGCGCCGAGTGCAGCGCCTGCCGCATCGCCTGGGCGGTGCCGACACACTCCAGCACGCTGTCCGCGCCGATCCCACCGGTCAGCTCCTTGACCCGGGCGACACCCTCCTCGCCACGCTCGGTGACGATGTCGGTGGCGCCGTAGGCGAGGGCCAGCTGCTGCCTGCTTTCGTGACGGCTCATGGCGATGATCCGCTCGGCGCCCATCTCCTTGGCCGCGATCACGGAACACAGGCCGACCGCGCCGTCACCGACGACGACGGCCGTCGAGCCGGGCTTCACCTCGGCGGCATCCGCGGCCCACCAGCCCGTGCCCATGACGTCGGACACGGCCAGCAGACCCGGCCAGTACGTCTCGTCCGGGATGCCGTCGGTGGCGACCAGGGTGCCCTGGGCGTTGGGGATGCGGACGTAGTCGGCCTGACAGGTGGACATGAACTCACGGTCCAGACAGCTGGACTGGAAGCCGTTGCCGCAGTTCGCGCAGGTGTTGTCCGAGGTGGCGAACGAGCCGACGACGAACTGTCCCGGCCTGACCGCGGTGACCTCGGATCCGACCTCCTCGACGAAGCCGACGTACTCGTGGCCCATCGGGTGAGCCTGCTCGGTCGGCTCCGCGCCGCGGTAGGGCCACAGGTCCGAGCCGCACACACAGGTGACGGCCGTGCGGATGATCGCGTCGGTGGGCTTGAGGATCTTCGGGTCGTCGAGGGTTTCCAAGCGGATGTCGCCGGGGGCGTGGATCACTGCTCCGCGCATCAGAGGTCTTCCTTACATGCCGTGCTCACAGGGGGGCGGGGCCCGGGCTGTCATCAGGCCGCCGCAGGCGGTGCCCGGCATCCAGGAAAGCGCTCTTCCCGGCGGGGAGCGAGGTACCAATGAGGGGTGTACTGGCAGTGCATCCCTTTCACGCGTGACGGGTCGTACCGTCGAAGGCATGGACAACCGTGAGGAGGTCCGCGAGTTCCTCACCTCGCGGCGTGCCAAGATCAGTCCCGAGCAGGCCGGTCTACCCGCCGGCTCCCGACGCCGCGTGCCGGGTCTGCGCAGGAGCGAGGTCGCGGCGCTCGCCGACATGAGCGTCGAGTACTATGCCAAACTCGAACGCGGCAACCTCGCCGGTGTCTCGCCCGCTGTCCTCGAAGCCGTCGCCCGCGTGCTGCAGCTCGACGACGCCGAGCGCGCCCATCTGCTGAACCTGGCCCATGCCGCCGACGGCACCGCCATCCTCACCCGCCCCCGCCGCCGCGCCCCGGGGCCGCAGGTCCACCGCAGCCTGCAGTGGACGCTGGACGCGATCACCGCCGGGCCCGCGGTCGTGTGCAACGGCCGCCTGGACATCCTCGCCAGCAACCCGCTCGCCCGGGCCTTCTACACCGACCTGTTCGCGAACCCGGCCAACCAGCACAACCTGGCCCGCTTCCAGTTCCTCGACCCGGCCTCGCGCCGCTTCTACCCCGACTGGGACCTGTTCGCGGACATGGCCGTAGCCCTGCTCCACGCACAGGCCGGCCGCAACCCGTACGACAAGGACCTGCACGACCTCGTCGGCGAACTGTCCACCCGCGTGGAGGAGTTCCGCACCCGCTGGGGCGCACACAACGTCCGCCGCCACGGCACCGGCACCAAGCGGTTCCACCACCCCGCCGTCGGCGCCCTCACCCTCGCCTACGAATCCCTCGATCTGACCGTCGAACCCGGTCTCAGCATGACCATCTACACCGCCGAACCCGGCACCCCCTCCGAAGAGGGCCTGCGCCTGCTCGCCTCGCTCGCCGCCACCGAAGACAGCACACCCGCCACACAGCACCCCACCACCGGCTGAGGCACGTCTACGTGCAGGTCAGCAAGGGAGTCCGAGGCGCTCGCCCGCGACGCGCCGTTCAGCTCGTGGTGACGCGGGCGTTGACCCGCCGCATCCAGTCGCGGTCGGTGTGCCACATGGGGTGATGCGGGGCCGCGTTCGAGGTCAGGACGACGCCCCGGAAGCCCGCGGCGAGGCAGCGGTCGACGACGAACTCCGCGATGTCCTTGCCGACGGCGTCCTCCTCGAAGCGTGTCAGCAGCGGGGTGTATCCCACGACGCCTTCACCGAGCACGGCGGGGATGCCGCGCAGGCGGGCGAACTCGGCGACGGAGTCGACCCACCCGGCCAGCGTCTCCCGCATGGCCTGCCGATGCGCCGGATAGTTCTCGTAGAGCCACAGATCCCAGCGGTCGGGGTCGACCCAGTCGAGTGTGTAGAACAGTTCGCGGGGGATCCCGGTGGCGGCCAGTCGCCACGGCTCGTCCGGGTGATAGTCGGCGAAGGCGGGTGCGTCGGGGCGCAGCATGGCGGCCAGTTCGGGGGTCGGCCAGGTCGCCGTCTCGGGAGCCGCCTCGGTGCCGTGCCCGAGTCCGACCGCCTCGTACAGCGCGCCGAGCACGCCGTAGACGTAGAAGTGGAAGTGCGCGATCTGCGCCCCCTCCGGCAGGTCGTCGATCTCGCTGGGCCAGGGCTCGCCCAGTGAGTAGGTGACGGGGATGCCGGGGTGCCGGGCCCGCAGCAGCTTCACGGCACGGTCGAGAGGGCCGCGCAGGTAGGCGTAGTGGGTGACGCCGTCGCGCGGTACGAGGGAGCAGTTGTCGACCTCGTTGTGCACCTCGACGTAGGCGACCTGGTCGGAGAGTCCGCGCTCGGTGAGGAAGTCGAGGAGTCCGGCGAGCGCCTCGGCCACCGCCTCGGCGCGGTCCGGGCCGGGGACCTCGGCCAGGGCGCGGTGCCAGGCGTCCGTGTCGGCGAAGCTGGGGGACTGCTGGTACTCCCAGGAGGACACGATCACCTGGCAGTCGTGGCGGGCGGCCGCCTCGAACAGCTCGACGAGCCGGCGGCGGCCGTCCAGCGGATAGCCGCCGCGCACGTCGTACCAGCGGGTGCGCTGTCCGAACTCCTCGCCCAGGCCGCGGACCTCGATCGACTCCGGATCGGGGACGCGTCCGGAGAACAGCAGGAAGGGCATGGCGCAGACACGCACGGTGTTGAAGCCCCGGTCCACCGCCTCGGCGAAGGCCTGGTCCAGGTCGGCGAACGGCTCGCCGGGGCCCGCCTGGGTGTACCAGCTGAAATCCCACAGGGTGATGGCCATTGCTTGCTGCTGTGTCGTCATGAGGGCACGGTAGCTCAATTCATTAATTATGAATAATGCTTGACAGGGGTGGTGGGACTGCTCAGGCTCATGTGCCATGAGCGAATCCATCCACCCGTCCCGGCGCACCGTCGTCACGGCTCTCGGCGTGTCTGCTGCCGCAGTCGCGCTCCCTGCCTGGCCGGAGACGGCACGAGCGGCGGACGGCTCGGCCGCGGCGGCCACCAACGGCCCGGTGCTCGACACCCACCCGGCCACCGAGCCCTCCGGCACTCATGTGCGCG
This sequence comes from Streptomyces sp. NPDC041940, assembly GCF_055589465.1. Taxonomy (NCBI): domain Bacteria; kingdom Bacillati; phylum Actinomycetota; class Actinomycetes; order Kitasatosporales; family Streptomycetaceae; genus Streptomyces; species Streptomyces sp. NPDC041940. The sequence continues at coordinate 93,691 of NZ_JBVJBP010000011.1, read as the reverse complement.
AGGTCGGCGGCACCAGCGTCGTCTTCCAGTACGGCACGGTGCTTCCGGCCTTCGACGGCTGGCGCACCCATGAGCCCACGCGCGACTACCTGTCCCTGGACAGACAGTGGCGTTTCCGGTTCGACCCCACCGGCCAGGGACTCGGCGAAGGCTGGCACTCCCCGCGTTACGACGACCGGACCTGGGGCCGCATCGGCGTCCCGTCGGCCTGGGACCTCCTGGACACCCCCGACTTCGGCTCGGAGACCGCCCCCTTCGGCCAGGGCACGGCGTTCAACGACGGCTACGCCTGGTACCGCACCACCATCGACGTGCCTGCGTCCTGGCGTGCCCGGCACGTACGCATCGCCTTCCTGGCCGCCGGCTACAGCGCCGAGGTGTGGCTTGACGGCAAGCACCTGGGCAAACACGAAGGCGCCAACTCGCCGTTCGCGCTTCCGGTCGCGGGGGCGCTTCGGCCGGGGACCCGCCAGACGATCGCCGTGCGGGTCTTCCGCAGGGCGAGCTACACCGACTACACGGCCGCGACGCCGCAACCGGTCACCGACGACCACGAGCTGCCGTACAAGCCCGTCGACTACTGGCCCTACGCGGGACTGACCCGGTCCGTCTGGATCGAGGCGGTCCCGAAGGTCACCGTCGCCAAACTGCTCGTGTCCGCCGCACGCGGTCGCCTGGAGGCACACGCGGTCGTCGAGAACCACGGCGCCACCGGCTTCGACGGCCGGCTCACCCTGGATCCCGGCCGGGGGAGCGGCGGCCGGCCCGTCGTGGTCGCGGCACGGATCGCGGCCCGGTCGGCCGGCGTCGTGCGCGTCTCGGTCCCGATACCCCACGCCCCGCGCTGGAGCCCGGCTTCGCCGCACACGCTCACCGCCCGCGCCACCCTGAACGCGGGCAGAGCCTCGGGGCCACGAGTGGACACCCTGTCCACCGTGTACGGCGTACGCGAACTCAGCATCGCGGACGCCCAGTTGCGCCTGAACGGCAAGCCGCTGTTCCTCAAGGGCCTCAACTGGCACGAGGAGACGGCCGCCCACGGCAGGGCGATGACGCCCGCCGAGTACGACCGGGAACTGGGACACATCACGGCGGTGGGCGCCAACTTCATCCGCAACTGCGTCTACAACCGGCACCCGTACGTCTACGACTGGGCGGACGAGCACGGCGTGCTGGTGATGGACGACATCGACACCATGTGGCTCAACACCGCCCAGGAGAAGCTCCAGACCGAGCGCTACGGCCTCGCCCGCGCCCTGGCTCTGACCATGGCGTGGAACCAGCACAACCACCCTTCGGTGATCCTGTGGGGTCTGCAGAACGAGTCGGAGATCGACGCCGACGGCGCCCCCGTCTACCGGGCCTGGCTCGCCGACCTCAAGGCGGCCATAAAGGCGGTCGACCTCACCGCCCGTCCCGTGACCTGGGCCTCCAACACGAGCAACGACCCCGCGTTCGACCTCGCCGACGTGATCGGGTTCAACGAGTACTTCGGCTACTTCTACGGCAAGGACGCCGACCTCGGTCCCACGCTGGACGCGGTGCACGCGAAGTATCCCGACAAGCCCATCCTGATCACCGAGAACGGCACCTGGTCCGTGGCGGGCACCCACGGCCCCGCCACTACACAGGGCACGGAGGAGTGGCAGGCGGCGAGCTTCACCGCCCACTGGGCGCAGGTGACGGCGCGCAGCGACTTCGTCGCCGGTTTCACCTACTGGGTCCTCAAGGACTACAAGCAGCGGGCCGGATACAACCAGGACTACAACGGCATCTCCGTGATGGGGCTGATCACCTTCGCCGAGGAACGGCCCAAGCTCGTCCACGACGTGTTCCGCAAGGCGGTGAACCCCAGGGGCAGATGACCTGACGTGGTACGGCGGAAGGGGGAAGGACAGACTGTCCTTCCCCCTTCCGCCGTCGAGGATTCAGGCCTTGACGCTGCCCTCGGTCAGACCGCTGCGCCAGAAGCGCTGCAGGGCGACCATGGCGATCATCAGAGGGACGACGGACACGAACGCACCTCCCACGGTCAGTTGGTAGAGCTGCGGCTGGCGGTCGGCGAAGGACTGCCATGACGTCAGACCGAGGGTGATGGGGTAGAGCTTGGAGTCGGACAGCATGACCAGCGGCAGGAAGTAGTTGTTCCAGATACCGACGAACTGGAAAAGGAAGATCGTCACCAGGGCGGGGGTCATGATGCGCAGAGCGACGACCGTGAAGATACGGATCTCTCCCGCGCCGTCGATGCGGGCCGCCTCCAGCAGCTCGTCCGGGATGGACGCCGCCGCGTAGATCCGGCACAGGTACACGCCGAAGGGACTGACGAAGCTCGGCAGCAGGACGGCCCAGTAGGTGTTGGCCAGGCCTGCCTCGCTGAACAGCAGGTACATGGGCAGCGCCAGCGCCGTGCCGGGGATCAGGACGCCGCCCAGCACGATGTTGAAGATCGTGTCGCGGCCGGCGAAGGAGAACTTCGCCAGCGCGTAGCCGGACATCGCGGCCAGCAGCGTCGCCACGCCCGCGCCGACCCCCGCGTACAGCAGGCTGTTGGCGGCCCAGCGCAGGTAGATCGCGTCGTCGTAGGTGAGCACCTGGTGCAGGTTGCTCAGGAACCGCGGTTGGGAGAACCACAGCCCGAAGGTGCCGAACAGGTCGCCGGTGGACTTGGTGGACGCCACGACCAGCCAGTACACCGGGAGCAGGAAGTACCCGGCGGCTGCCACGAGCAGGCCGGTGACGAGGATGCGGCTGCGCGTGGTGACCCCGGTGATGCCGCCGCGCGGCGACGTACGGTTGCCGGAGGCCGGCTTCTCACCCCTTGGCGGGACTGTGCGGGCCGCTGTCTGGAGACTCACGCGTCCCCACCTCTCTTGTTGACCAGCCGCAGGAACCCGAAGGAGAGCACGAACGCGGCGAGGGCGAGCAGGACTGCCTCGGCGGCGGCGAGGTGGTAGTTGTCGTTGGTGAACGCCTCGTTGTAGGCGCTGAGGTTGGGCGTGTAGGCGCTGTCGATGCTCGACGAGACGGGCTTGAGCACCAGGGGCTCCGCGAACAGCTGCAGCGTGCCGATGATGGTGAAGACCGTGGTGAGGACCAGCGCGGGGCGCAGCAGCGGCAGCTTGACATGCCGGACGGTCGTCCACGCACTGGCGCCGTCGATGCGGGCGGCCTCGTACAACTCCGTGGGGACGGTACGCAGCTGGGCGACGAGGACCAGGACGTTGTAGCCGGCGAACTCCCAGGTGACGATGTTCGCGATGGACCACAGAACCGTGTCTCCGCCCAGGAGGTCCACCGAGATTCCCAGGTGGCGCATGCCGTCCACGAGCGGGCTGACTCCCGGAACGTACAAGAACCCCCACAGGATCGACGCGATGACCCCCGGAACGCCGTAGGGCAGGAAGTAGGCGGCGCGGAAGAACCGCACGCCTCTGGCCGAGGCGGTGTCCAGCAGCAGCGCGAGCCCGGCGGCCAGCGCGACCATCACCGGCACCTGGACGGCCGCGAACAGCAGCACGCGACCGATGCTGCGCAGAAAGGCGTGGTCGGACAACGCCTCGGAGTAGTTGCTCAGCGCTACGAAGACGGTACGGCTGCTGCCGAGCCCCAGCGGCCCGGTGCGCTCGACATCCATGACGCTCTGGTAGACGGCGTAGCCGATGGGGAGGGCGAAGGTCAGCAGGAAAAGCAGGAGGAAGGGCGCGACGAAGGCGATGGGCGCCAGACTTCCGCGGCGGCGGGGCGCTCGGGTGCGGGTGGGCATCAGGGTGCTTTCTGGAGTCCGGAGGGGAGAACGGCGGCGGCCGCGTCGCGCCCTCCGGAGGCGGTCACTGGCCGGTGGAAACCTTCAGACCCTTCCTCTTCAGGTCCTCGACGGTCTGCTTCTGCGCCTGCTCGACCGCGGAGACGAACGAGCCCTTGCCCGCCACGGCGGCCTGGAAGCCGTCGTTGAGGTGCTGGTAGGTGGCGTCGATCGTCGGTATCCACTTCCACGAGGTGTCGATGTTCTTGTCCGCCTCTGCGAAGACCTCGTTGTACTTCTGGCCTCCGAAGAACTTCGACGGCTTGTCCAGCGAGGAGCCCTGGTACGCGTCGGCCCCCGCCGGCCAGCCGTATCCGCCCTGCAGCAGCAGGTCGACGCTCGCGGGGTCGGTGTTGAGCCATTCGGCGAACTTCAGGGCCTCGGGGATGTGCTTGGCGCCCTTGAGGACAGCCGTGGAGGAGCCGCCCCAGTTCGCGGACACGTTCGCTCCCTTGGTCCACTGCGGCATGGGCGCCACCGCCCATTTTCCGGCGGTCTTGGGAGCGTTTCCGCTGATGATGGCGTCGCCCCACTGAGCACTGACCCACGAGGTGATGGCGCCGGACTGCAGGTCCTTGTACCAGCCGTTGGCGAAGTCGGGTTCGGTCTTGATCAGTTTCTTGGTGCGCAGGTCGTCCCAGTAGGCGGCGACCTTGAGGGTCTGCGGGGAGGCGATGTTCACCGACCAGGTGTCGCCGTCGACGCCGAACCACTTGGCGCCGGCCTGCCATGCCAGTGCGGTGAACCAGGCCGAGTTGCCCGGGGGGAAGGTGCCGATGGAGGCCTTCGGGTCGGCGTCGCGGATCTTCTGCGCGGCCTGGGCGTACTCGTCCCAGGTGGTGGGCGGCTTGATGCCCCACTTCTTGAACAGGTCGGAGCGGTAGAACAGGCCCATCGGGCCGGATGCCTGGGGGATCGCGTAGACGGCCGAGCCGAAGACTCCCTGCTGCCACTGCCAGTCCACGAACTTCGACCGGTCCTTGTCCGCGCCGTAGTCGGACAGGTTCACCAGGCCGTTCTCCAGCAGAAACGAGGGGATCTCCTGGTACTCCACCTGCGCCAGGTCGGGAGCGTTGCCGCTCTTGAGGGCGGCGCGCATCTTCGCGTAGCCGCCGCTGCTGCCCGCCGGGATCTTCTCCAGCTTGACGTGGATGTCCGGGTGAGTGGCGTTCCACTTGTCGACGGCCTTGTCGACACCGGGAACCCACGACCAGAAGCGCAGGTCGACCTTCTCGCCGGGCTTGGCGGATGCCTGTGCCTTGTCCTGCGAATCGGCCGAACCCCCGCAGGCGGAGATGAGCAGGGAGACGGCGACAAGGGTCGTTGCTAGTGCGCCCCGGCTTCTGCGGCGGGGTGTGGTGCGGCTCATGGGAGGAGGTCCTTCCTGGCTTCGTCCTGAAGGTGCCTGTTGCGTGCCGGTCAGTCTCGGAGCGGCATCGCCGCGCCGTCAAGATATATTCATAATTAATTGAAACAGCTATGGTGGGTGCGTAGGCAGCAGCGAGGGGAGACGCACGTGATGACGGAATGCCGCAGGATGACGGGGCGCGTGGCGGTGATCACCGGGGCGGCGCACGGTATCGGCGCGGCCACGGCCCACCGGCTCGCGGCCGAAGGGGCGGTGGTCGTGGTCACGGACGTGGACGACGTGGCCGGCAAGGCCGTCGCGGCGGACATCGCGGACAGCGGCGGACGCGCGGAGTACGTTCACTGCGACGTGACCTCGGCCGCCGACTGGGAGCACCTGGCCCGCCACGTGGACGAGCGCCACGGCCGGCTGGACGTGCTGCACAGCAACGCCTTCGCCCAGCTCAACAAGCCCGCCCACGAACTGAGCGAGGCCGAGTGGGACGGTCAGATGGCGGTGCTGCTCAAGCCCGCCTGGCGTGCGATGAAGACGTTCGCGGCCCCGCTGCGCGAGGCGAAGGGCTCCGTCGTCCTGACCTCGTCGGTGCACGCGGTCATCGGCCTGCCGGGCCATGCCGCCTACGCCGCCGCGAAGGGCGCGCTGTGCTCGCTGGGCAGGCAGTTGGCCGTCGAGTACGGTCCCGGCATCCGGGTCAACACCGTGCTGCCCGGTCCCATCCTGACCGCCGCCTGGGACGGGATCCCGGAGTCCGACCGGGAGCGCAGTGTGGCGGCCACGGCGGCCGGGCGGTTCGGGCAGCCGGAGGAGGTGGCAGCGGCCGTCGCCTTCCTGGCATCGGCGGACGCCTCCTATGTGACCGGCGCCAGCCTGGTGGTCGATGGAGGATGGAGCGTCATGAAGGAGTCCTCGTGAGCGTCGCGCACCGTGCGGTGGGCCAGGCGCAAGGACCGATACGGAAACGGAGAACGTGGTGACCCATCCCCCCAAGGGGCTGCACGGTCAGGCGGTGGAGGAGCTGGGCCGGCGCATCATCCGGGGCGACTACCCCCCGGGCTCCGTCGTCGACCCGGTCAAGTTCGAGACCGAACTCGGCGTCAGCAAGACGGTCGTGCGCGAGGCCCTGCGCGTACTGGCGGCCAAGGGCCTGCTGGAGTCGAAGCAGAAACGCGGTACGACCATCCGGCCCCGCGCCGACTGGAACCTCCTCGACAGTGACCTGCTGCGCTGGCAGGGCAGCAGCGCTCCCTCCGACGGGTTCCTGGACGACCTCGCCGAGGTCCGCGCGATCGTCGAACCCGCCGGAGCCAGGCTCGCCGCGGCCCGCCGCACCCCCGCCGACCTGGACGCCCTGCGGCAGGCGCTCGACGCGATGGCGGCGGCCGGAACGGACGCGGAGGCGATGGTCGAGGCCGACCTGGCCTTCCACCGCGCCCTGCTGGACGCCGCGCACAACGAACTGCTCAGCCGGATGGAGGTCGTCATCGAGGCCGGTCTGCGCGTGCGTGACCGCATCGTGCACGGCGCCCTGCACTTCTCCGACTCCCTGCCCGTGCACCAGGAACTGCTCGACGCGGTCGAGGCGGGCGATCCGGACGCCGCGGTGACGGCCGTCGAGTCCCTGCTCGCCCAGGCGTCCCACGACCTGGCCGCCGTACAGGCCCGGGAAGACCACGACGACACCGCAACCGACCCGCTCCGCGAGGAAACCCCTTGAAGATAACCGGACTTGAGACGTTCCTGGTGGCTCCGCGCTGGCTGTTCCTGCGCATCGCCACCGACGAGGGTGTCACCGGCTGGGGCGAGCCCGTGATCGAGGGCCGCGCCGAGACCGTACGCGCCGCCGTGCACGAACTGGCCGACTACCTCGTCGGCCGGGACCCGCTGCGCATCGAGGACCACTGGCAGGTGCTCACCAAGGGCGGCTTCTACCGGGGCGGCCCCATCCTCTCCAGCGCCGTCGCCGGCATCGACCAGGCCCTGTGGGACATCGCCGGCAAGACCTACGGCGTCCCCGTGCACCGCCTCCTCGGCGGCCCCGTCCGCGACCGTGTCCGGATGTACGCCTGGATCGGCGGCGACCGTCCCAGCGAGGTCGCGGAGCTGGCCGAGGAACAGATGAAGGCGGGCTTCACCGCGGTGAAGATGAACGGCTCGGCCGAACTCGCCCCGATCGACACCCCGGCCCGCACCGCCGAGGTCGTCGACCGTGTCGCGGCCGTCCGCGAGGTGCTGGGCGACGAGCGGGACATCGCCGTCGACTTCCACGGCCGGGCCTCCACCGCCATGTCACGCCGACTGCTGCCCCTGCTGGAGCCGCTGCACCCGCTGTTCGTCGAGGAACCCGTCCGGCCGGAGCACTCGGATCACCTGCGCGCTCTGGCGGGGTCCACCAGCATTCCGCTCGCCACCGGCGAACGCCTGTACTCACGCTGGGACTTCCGTGAGGTCATGACCAGCGGTATCGCCGTCGCCCAGCCCGACCTCTCGCACGCCGGCGGCATCTCCGAGGTCCGCCGGATCGCCGCCATGGCCGAGACGTACGACGTCACCCTGGCCCCGCACTGCCCGCTCGGCCCGATCGCCCTGGCCGCGAGCCTGCAGATCGCCTTCTCCGTACCGAACTTCCTCATCCAGGAACAGAGCATGGGCATCCACTACAACCAGGAGTGCGACCTGCTGGAGTACGTGATGGACCCCGAACCCTTCCGTTTCCAGGACGGATACGCGGTCGCGAGCACCCGCCCCGGACTCGGCGTCGACATCGACGAGAAGGCGGTACGCAGGGCCGCCGAGACCGGACACCGCTGGCGCAACCCCGTGTGGCGCGGCCCCGACGGCGCGTTCACCGAATGGTGACCGCCGCATAGCCGCCGCCCTCGAACCGAACCCGCAAGGAGAGCCCGCTTTCATGCACCTGGTGGAATCCCTCCGACGCCAACGCCTGCTGGCGATCGTACGGGGCAAGGACCCCGTCGCCGCCCTGCGCACCGTGCACACCCTCGTGGAAGAGGGCATCCCGGCTGTCGAGATATCGCTGACCACCGCGGACGCCCTCGCCGTGATCAGGCAGGCCCGCGCCGCGCTCGGCCCCGACGCACTCCTCGGCGCCGGCACGGTGCGCTCCGCGGCGGACGCGGACCGCGCGGTCGACGCCGGAGCGTCGTACCTCGTCACCCCGGCACTGGTCGACGGGCTGGCGCCGTACGGCGTGCCCGTGCTGATGGGCGCCCTGACCCCGACCGAGATCGAAGCCGCCCTCGCCCGCGGCGCCGACGCGATCAAGCTCTTCCCCGGCTCGCTCGGCGGCCCCGGCTATCTACGGGCCCTGCGCGACCCGTTCCCCGAGGTGCCCTTCGTGCCCGTCGGGGGAGTGGACGCACAGGCCGCCCGTGACTACCTGGCCCGGGGCGCCCTCGCCGTCGGTGTCGGCTCACCGCTCGTCGGGGACGCGGCCGACGGCGGCGACCTGGACCGACTCCGCGCCCGAGCCGCCGAGTTCCGCAGGGTGGCCGCAGGGGAGACGTCGTGACGACAGCGGCTCCACCCGAGGTCGTCACCTTCGGCGAGACCATGGCGGCGCTGCGCGCCCACGGCGCCCTGCGGATGGGCGGCAATCTCGGCCTGTCCGTGGCGGGAGCCGAGTCCAACGTCGCCATCGGCCTCGCCCGGCTCGGGCACCGGGTGCGCTGGGCGGGCCGGGTCGGCGCGGACGAACTCGGCGCGCTGGTACTGCGCACCCTGCGTGCCGAAGGGATCGACGTCAGCCACGCGGCCACCGACGACGCCGGACGGCCCACCGGGCTGCTGCTGACGGAACCCCGCCTGGGCACGCTGACCCGCGTCAGCTACTACCGTGCCGGTTCCGCCGGTTCGGCCCTCACACCGGCCGGCGTCCTGCCCGCGCTGGCCCCCGGAACCCGCGTCCTGCACCTGACCGGCATCACACCGGCGCTCAGCGCGTCGGCCGCCGAGACCGTCCTGGCCGCCGCCACGGCCGCCCGCGACGCGGGCATCACCGTATGCCTCGACATCAACCACCGCTCCAGGCTGTGGGCAGCCGATCGCGCCCGCGCCGCCCTCCGGCCGCTGCTCGCCCACACCGACCTGCTCGTCGCCTCCGAGGACGAGTTGCCGCTGGTGCTGCAACAGCCAGCGGCAGGTGAGTCGGAGGCCGTGAAGAGCCTGTTGGACGCGGGCGTCCGAGAGGTGATCGTCAAACGCGGCGCACACGGCGCGACGGTCGCCTCCGCCGACGGAACCGCCGACCGCGCCGCGCGGCAGATCGACGCCGTCGACCTGGTCGGCGCCGGCGACGCATTCGTGGCCGGATACCTCTCCGGACTCCTCGACGGCGCGGACGTTCCGGCCCGTCTGCACCGGGCTGTCACCACCGCGGCCTTCGCGGTCGCCACCCGGGGCGACTGGGAAGGGCTCCCCACGCGCGACGAACTGGGACTCTTCGACGAACCCGACGGCACGACCGTCCGCTGACAGACAGGAGGTGACTCATGGCCATCCCGACAGCGCCCGTCACGGTCGTCGTGGACGGAGAGTACGAACTCGCCGAGGGCGGGCGCTGGGTCGACGGCCGGTACGTGTACGTCGACATCCTCAGCGGCCGGCTCTTCGAACTGCGCGACGACGCGGAACCGGACCCCCGCCAACTGGCCGTACTCGACGTGCCGTTGGGTGCCATCGCGCCGGTGCACGACAGGCCGCGGGCGTGGATTGCCGCCGTGGGCACGGGCATCGCGCTGGTCACCGCCGACGGCGCCCTGGAATGGCTGGACCGGCCCGAGGACCGGGCCCCCGTCCCCAGCAGGATGAACGACGGCGTCGCCGACCCCGCCGGCCGCTTCTGGGCAGGCAGCATGGCCTACGACGGCACCCCCGGCGCGGGCTCGCTCTACCGAACGGACCCCGACGGCACGGTCGTCCGTGCCCTCGACGGCCTGACCATCCCCAACGGCCCGGCGTTCACCGCCGACGGCACGACCATGTACCTGGCCGACACGGCCGCCGGCACCATCCTCCGCTGCCGCGTCGACCCCGTCTCGGGCGGACTGTCCACCCCGACGACCTTCGCCCGGCTGCGCGAGGCCGAAGGCAGCCCCGACGGCATGACCGTCGACGAGGAGAACTGCCTGTGGGTCGCGATGTGGGGCGCCGGCGCGATCCGCCGGTACCACCCCGACGGCCGCCTGCTCCACACCATGACCGTGCCCGCCCCGCACCCCACGTCGGTTTGCCTGCTCCCCGGGGACAACCGCCTCCTGGTCACCACGGCCCGGTACGGCGTGAAGAACCCGACCGCGGCCTCCGGCGCGGTGCTCAGCATCCCCGTGCCGGTCGGGGGAACAGCGGCTTGCTCCTGGCGGGACCGCCGCTGAAACGAACCCGTGATCGAGCGGCCGGACGCACCCGGGGCGCCCGAATCGGGCGCGATCGGAGCGCGGGGGAGGGGGCAGCCGCAGTCGTTGCGGTTGATTTTCAGGGAGCGGGTCTGGTCGTTGAGGTTGTTGCCGTGTCGATGTCACAATCCACACCGAACCCACGGGCCTTCGCCCCGTTCAAGGACCGCTCAAGGCGTGTCGCATGTCACCAACGTCCCGGGACAGCACAACTAGGGCGGCGAGCGCCGCGGCACGTCTTTGATCACGCACTACAGGTACTGGTCGCCGGGCCCGGTCTGGCCATGGTGCGCCTCGGGTTCACCCCACCGGGGGGCCGCTGCCCCGGTGGGCGGTACTGGCACTCGCTCCGACACTGCTGACCCAGACCCGCAAGGGCCTGATCTCCGGCTCGGTCTCGGTCTGCTCCGAGTGGCGCTCCGTGTCTTCCAGGTCCGACCAGGCGACGAGGCCCGGCGTGCTGTCGGCCAGGAACGGCTCAACGACCGGGCCGAGGTCGTCGGAAACTACATACGTGCTGCTGAATGGCAACGCGTCCGGGGGCACAGAACCGGTCGAGCACCGGAGTTGCCCGGCCTGTACGTCGTGCCACACATAGAAGGTCGCCACTCCGGAAAAGCTCAGCTTGCGAATGCGTTCCCGGATGGCAGCGGCAGTCCGCTCGAAGGCAGCGACCACTTCGGCGGCGGACAACGACCTCCTGTCCTCGTCGGACGCACCTAGCGACCAGGTGTTGGTCTCCTGCTCCACCCGCCGGTCACCCGGCTCCAGCACCAATGGCTCGTCGGCCACCTCAGCGATCCACGTCGACAGCACCAGAGCAGTATTCCTGTATCGCGCGTCCACCTCTGACGGATCGTTTCAGAACCAGGGGCTGGCTCGGTGTGACGGGCGTGGGGAGCAGACTGGCGGAACCGATACGACTGGTCAGCGCCCAGCAGGCTCCCACCACACCAGATTGGCGGCCGCCTGGGCCACCGGCTCGATGATCTCCCAAGCCTCGGCGATCAGCCCCTCGTCGATCCGCCAGATATCGACGACCGCGATCTCCGGCCCGGCATCGGGGAGCTGTCGCCGCGAGTGCATCACGACATGATCACCGTCGGCCAGCAGGTGGTGGACCTCGACCCGCATATCGGCGAGCGGGGTGAGTGCTGCTTGTACGGCGGCGAGCCATTCCGCTTTGGTCGATGAAGTCGAGTCCGGCCTGTGATGGACGAAGTCATCGCTCAGCAACGGTTCGAGCGCGTCGACGCTGCCCGTCTCGATCAGTTCCGCCAGTGCCCCTTGAACAATGCTCTTGTTGTCTGTGGTCATGGACGCAGTGTTTCTGCGGTGGCAACGGTTGTCGATGAAGTCGGATTTCATGGCGCGCGGCTCCATGATGAGTACTCTCGATGACCATGCATACGGTTGGGGAGCTCTTGCGGCAGTGGCGGCATCGCCGACGACTCAGCCAACTCGATCTTGCGATCGCGGCCGACGTCTCGGCTCGTCACGTCAGCCTGGTCGAGACGGGCAAGTCCAACCCGAGCGCCGACATGGTCCTCCGGCTCGCGGACCAGCTCGATGTGCCGTTGCGTGATCGCAACCAGCTGTTGCTCGCTGCCGGCTTCGCACCCCGGTACGCCGAGCGGCCACTCGATGACGGTGCGCTGTCGGCGGCCCGGGACGCGGTCGAGAGGGTGCTCCGTGCGCATGAGCCGTACCCGGCGGTGGCCTTCGATCGCCGGTGGAACATCGTGATGACCAATCGCGCGGTCGAGCCGTTCTTCGCGGACGTCGATCCCGACCTGCTACAGCCGCCGATCAACCTGGTGCGGCTGGGTCTGGACCCGCGTGGGTTCGCCCCTCTGGTCGTCAACCTGGCCGACGTGCGTGTGGTATTCCGCTCCCGAATCAGGCGTCAGCTCACCGTTGCTCCCGACGCTGAGCTCACCGCGCTCTACGAGGAACTGCTGGAGCCCAACTCCGAGGACGCGTCGAGTCGATCGGTCGAATCCGATGTCCTGATCCCGATGATCCTTCGCTTCAACGGACGAGAGCTGCGGCTGTTCTCGACCATCACCACGTTCGGAACTCCGATGGACATCACGCTGGACGAGGTCGCGATCGAGTCGTACTACCCGGCGGACGCAGAGAGCGCCGCCTACTTCGGGGAGTCCAACGGTGACGTTCGAGCAGCCGCCTACCCCTGATCGGTGAGTTGGGGCGGTGTGTCAGACCGTGGCGAGCCGGTCCACCAGCAGTTCCACCCTGCGCTCGGTGTCCTCCGGCGGGAGCCGTCCCGCCCGGGTCAGGGTGGCCAGTCCGTGCAGGGCCGCCCAGAACACCTCGGTGAACAGTCCCGGGTGGACGCCGCCCCCGGTGACCTCCTCAAGGCTCTCCAGCAGCGCGGCGAAGGCGTCCTTCAGAGGCTGTGGGGTGTCCTCGTTCGCGAAGGCCAGGCCGCCGTCGAGCTGGAACAGGGCGTCGTAGACCGCCGGGTTGCGTGCGGCGAAGTCGAGGTAGGTGCGGGCCAGGGCGGTGACCCGGGTGCGGGGGCCGTCTGCGGCGGAGGTCGCGTCCCGCAGCGCCGCGGCCATCTCGGTGGCACCTTCGAGGGCGACGGCACCGATGATCTCGCGTTTGCCGCGGAAGTGGCTGTAGAGGACGGGCTGGCTGTATTCGATGCGCTCGGCGAGCCGACGGGTGGTGACCGCGTCCCAGCCCTGCTGCTCGGCGAGTTCGCGGGCTGTCGCCACGATGAGGCGTTCGCGCTCCGCCCGTTCACGCTGCTTGCGTCCCTGTACCGACATGACTAAATCCTAGCACCGCTAGACAATCGAGCGGCAGTAGTACTAGCGTTGACTCATTATCTAGCAACGCTAGATCCTGGAGGGGTCATCATGCTCAACGCGCTCGAGGTGTTCACCACCGTGTTCGTCGGCGTGATGGTGGGGGTGGAGTTCTCCGTCGCCTTCGTCATCAACCCGATCCTCAACGCCCTCCCTGAGGACAGTGGCCAACTCGGCCGCGCCCACGGGGGCCGGATGCTCGGCGCCGTGATGCCGGTCTGGTACATCACCTCGCTCGTCCTGGTCGCTGTCTGGGCCATCGCCGGATGGCACCACCACGGCACCGGCCTCGTCGTCACCGCCGGCGCGCTGCTGATCCTCAGCGTGATCATGTCGCTTCTGCTGCTCGTCCCGATCAACAACCGGGGCAAGACGTGGACCCCCGAGAACCGGCCCGAGGACTGGAAGGAGCAGATGAACCGCTGGGACCGCTTCCACTACGTCCGCGTCGCCGTCATCATCGCCGCCTTCGCCCTGCTGGTCGCCGCCCTCGCCTGAGCCCGCGGGCCGGCATTGCGCTGGTGGCGCACGATCCAGCGCCGCCGGACCGCGGACCGACAGGCTCTGCTCGCGCTGGCCCATCTGCGCTGCGGGCACATGCCGATGCCGCTAGTGCTCTGCGGCTTAGTCATTGCAAAGCTGGCACGGTGCAGGTCGCATCGCAGACCTGGTTCTCCAATACTGCGCCGAACGATAGAGAGGTGCGTGGGTGCTCGTTCAGGAGCAGATGTAAGGAGGGGTCAAAGGGATGGACCCTGACCTTGGCTCAGGGCTGCCGTGGTGTGCCCGGCTCGTGAAGGTGCAGGTCAGGGTGGGCGGCCAGCTGCCCTGCGAACCCCCGCGATGCATCCTGCCCGCTTCCGATCAGCCTCGTTCACCCCCCGCCCGCTTCCCTGCACATTCCTTTGGAAAATGCCAAAGCGTTCACCTGCGCCGAGCACACACCGTAGTGTCGTGCTCACGTTCGCGGGAACGGCCGTGCAGGGGAGGGGGATTCGGCGTGCCCGGAATTGACGAGAGTCTGCTGGAGGCCATGCGGTTGCCCGGCGCGCGAGGGGCATCGGTGGTCGACTGGATCAGTGGTCTCGCCCTGGGCGCGGTGGGTGACGCACCGGGCGGTGACCTGGAGGCGACGGCGGCTGAGACCGCCGAACTCGCCCGGCTCGCCACCGAGAGTGGCCTCCTCGCGCCGGCCGGCGGCGATGAGGGAGAGGTGTCCGGCAAAGAACCACCCGTACAGGATTTGATCATCACGAACGCCGACTCGTACCACCTGCTCAGGTTCGTCAGCACGACGTTCGACAGCACCGTGTTCCTGCACTTATGGCTCGACCGCAGCGACGGAAACCTGGCTCTGGCCCGCATCCGGCTGGCCGAGATAGCGGACCGACTGGTGCTCGGATGACCATGACGATCCGTACCTCACGCACGGACGAACCGGCCTCGGCCCTGCTCGGCACCCTTGCCGAGCAGGGCGCGAGCGGCGCCCTGTCCACCGAGTCGGGCATCGTCTACCTGGCTTCCGGGCACGTCGTCCACGTCGAATCCGCCGTCACACCCGCCCTCGGCGACCTGCTCACCCACAGCGGTGCGCTCGCCCCGGACGGCTGGTGGGCCGCGATCGACCAGGCGGGCCGCCGCTGCCGGGTCGGCCGGCAACTGGTCGACAGCGGCCAGCTCGCCGCCGGCGCGCTGGAACTGTGCCACCTGGGCGCCCTGTTCGACGCGGCGTACTTCGTCCTCGCCCACGACGGACCGGCACTACGCTTCCGCCCCGGAGTCGCACACTGGCTCGGCGCGGTTCGCTCAGTTCCGGTGGGCGCGGTCCTGCGCGAGTCGAGACGCCGCCGCGAACTGCTGCACCGCATATGGCCCGAACCCTGCGTCGACCTCGCCCCGCTCGCCCGGGTGCCCGACGCCGCCCCCTCGGACCTGCCGGCCCGCCGCAGCCGCACCCTCGCCCAGGTCGACGGCGTCCGCACCGCCGCCCAGATCGCCACGGCCCTCGCCTGCCGCACCTTCCACACGCTCGTAGAACTCCGCCGCCTGGCCGCCGCCGGGATGGTCGTCCCCGTAGCCACGGCCCCGGCCGCGGCCGCCCCCGCTCCCGCCCCAGTCCCCGCCCCCGCGTCCGCCGAGCCTGGCCCCGCCCCTCGTCCGCTGGCACCGGACGAGCCCGACACCGCATTGCTGCGACGGCTCCTGCACGCCTTGGAGGCACTGTGATCCGCGCGCGAAGACAGCGTGCCGAAAGGAGAATGCTCATGGCCGTCGAGACCGACGTCCTGGACGAACTGCGTCGGCTCCGCACCCGCATACCCCGGCTGACGGGCTCCCTCGCGGCCACCGTCGACGGACTCGTCCTCGCCCACGACGTGCCCGAGACCGAACCGGAAGGACTCGCCGCACTCACCGCCGCCGCCCTCGGCGTCGCGTACCGCATGACCGACGCCTCCGGCCGGGGCGACTTCCGCGAACTGCTGGTGCGCGGCTCCCGGGGCTACGTCGCGACCTACGCGGCCGGATCCACCGCCGTTCTCACCCTCCTCGCCGAGGACCGTGTCAACGTCGGCCGCCTCCATCTGGAGGGCCGTCGCAGCGGCGCCCGGATCGCGGACCTGGTGGCCACACGCGTAGGACCGGGCACCGGCCGCCACGCCGAACGGCCAGCGCCCGCCGAACATCGCGCCGCAGCGCCCCCGGCCACGGCCCGCCCCATCGGCACCCTCCCGGTCCGCACACCGCAGCGGCCCACCCGTCAGCCACGCCCGCAGACCGGCATCTGAGCCGCCGAACCACCCGAACCTCACGACCGACCGACCCAAACATGACGGAACGAAAGGAACCGAGCGCATGGCCAACACCGAGACAGCGCTGAAGGAATGTCTGAGCTCCATCGAGGGGGCTACAGCCGCAGCCCTCGTCGACTACACCAGCGGCATGGCCCTCGGCACCCTCGGCGGGACCAAGGACTTCAACCTGGAGATCGCCGCCGCAGGCAACACCGACGTCGTACGGGCCAAGCTGCGGACCATGGAGCATCTGGGACTGAAGGAGGATATCGAGGACATCCTGATCACCCTGAACTCCCAGTACCACCTCATCCGCCTGATCAAGGGGCGCGGAGGCAGCGGGCTGTTCCTCTACCTCGTGCTCGACGGGAGCAGGGCCAACCTGGCGATGGCCCGCCATCAGCTCCGCCGTATCGAGGCCGACCTGGAGGTCTGAGCCCGCACCACCCCGAACCGGCACCACGGGAGCCCTCCGGACACAACACGGTCCGGAGGGCCCCGGCCCGCGGTACCGACCTGACGGGCCTGAGCACCTACCTCGACCGCTGGCTGCCGACCCCGAGCACCTAGGCCGGAAGGCCGGCGAGCCACTCGACGAGGAGTTTGCTGGTCTCCACGGGGCGTTCCTGCTGGACGAAGTGGCCACAGCCTTCGAGGATGTGCGAGGCCGTCAGGCCCGGCAAAGTGGTCGGGTACGCCTCGATCGCGTCGGCCAACCAGGTAGTGGCCGCGTCCAGGCCGCCGCCGATGAACAGGGACGGCTGGGTGACGGGAGCGCCGGCGAAGCCGGCCAGGTCCTCCCAGTCGCGGTCCATGTTCCGGTAGCGGTTCAGGGCCCCGGTCATCCCCGTACGCTCGAACTCCCCGGCGTAGACGTCGAGATCGGCCTCGTCCAGCCAGTGCGGCAGCGGGCCGGCGGGAAAACGGTCGCGCAACCTTCCGCCGCGGCCGACGAAGTGCGGGTCGGGGGCGTCGGCTTCGGGCATCGTGTCGGCGGACAGGGCGGCGTAGAAGCCCGCGAGCCAGCCGCGCACGTCCGGCTCGATCTCGGCCTCGGCCCGGCCGGGCTCCTGGAAGTAGGAGACGTAGAACTCCTCGTCGCCGCCCATCCGGGCGAAGACCTCGCCGGGCCTCGGGCCGCCGGGCGGGGTGTAGGGCACGCTCAGGAGCCCCACCGCGCGGAACACCTCGGGCCGGACCAGCGCGGAGGTCGCGGCGATGCTCGCACCCCAGTCGTGTCCGACGATCACCGCGGACCGCTCGCCCAGCGCCCGCACCACGGCGACGTTGTCCTCCACCAGCTCCCGCATCCGGTACGACTCCACCGCCGCGGGCCGGGACGAGCGCCCGTAGCCGCGGACGTCGACGGCCACCGCGCGGTAGCCGGCGGCGGCCAGCGCCGGCAACTGGTGGCGCCACGCGTACCAGGACTCGGGGAAGCCGTGCAGCAGCAGAACCAGCGGCCCGTCTCCCTGCTCCACGAGGTGCGTACGACCGGCCGGTGAAGGCACCAGACGGTGGGTCGGGCCGGTGGTGGACGTCTGCGGCATGGATCCTCCCGGGGGACTCGGCTCCCTTGATCATGCTGCGCCCGGCGGGAAGAACGTGAGGCCTGTTGCCGGAACGGCAACAGGCCTCACGTTCACGCATCTCAACCGTGGTACGTGATGTACCCGTTGCCGTCCTTGTCGGAGCCGCTCTTGGTGTACGAGTGCACGTCGGCACGGCTGCCGGACGGCTTGTACACGTAGATCGTGTCCTTGTCGTTGTTCCACATGAAGTTGCAGTTGTCGCGGTAGACGACGTTCTTCGCGTCGGAGTCCGACCCGTTGCCGCCGCGCAGCTTCACGTGGTCACCGGGCTGCAGCGTGTGGCTGGCGGTGAAGGTGAAGTTGTTTCCTGCCGCGTCCTTGACGACGTACCCCTTGAGGTTCACGGTCGTCGACCGCGAGTAGTTCTCGATCGTCAGGTACTCCGCGGCGGTGTTCCCGCCCGAGCAGCGGTTGGAGTCGCGGCCGGGAGCGTCGTACTGGATACCCCGGATCTTCAGCGCGGAACTGTACTCGGCGGCCTGGGCCGGAACCGCCGTCAGGGCGATCAGGGCTCCGGCAGCGGTCGCCGTGGTGGCGACAAGGCGTATGTGCATGGACGTTCGTCCCCCCTTGCAAGGCCTTCTTGTGAAGGCAACGTGATGATTCGGTGAAGCACCCGGATCGTACACGCTTCAAGCACGCATAAGGGCGGGTCCGGTGACATTGCCACCGGACCCGCCCCACAGGCCTACAGGACGGGCGTCAGGCGCCGCTCGCCCGCAGCATGTCCTCACGCTCGACGAGCTTCACGCGCTCGCGGCCCTCCGGCTCGCCCAGCGCCTTCTCCGCGGCGTCCAGCTTGTACCAGCCGTCCCAGGTGGTGAAGCGGACGTTCCGCTCGGCGAGGAACGCGTCCACGGCCTCGGGATCGGGGGTGGCGGGCGTCTGGAGCCGGCCGTTCGCGTAGTCGTCCAGCAGGTTGGACACCGTCTCGTTGGCGTCGCCCTTGGTGTGCCCGATGAGGCCCACGGGGCCGCGCCGGATCCAGCCGGTGACGTACGTGGACTGCAGGTGCTCGCCGGACTCCTGCATGACCCGGCCGCCCTCGTCGGGCACGGTGCCGGAGTCGATGTCCCAGGGCAGCTTGGGGAGTTTGTCGGACAGGTAGCCCACCGCGCGGTAGACCGCGCCGACGTCCCAGGTGTTGAAGGTGCCGGTGCCCTTGACGTTGCCCGTGCCGTCGAGCTCCGTGCGCTCGGTGCGCAGGCCGACGACCTTGCCGTCCTCGCCGAGGACCTCGACCGGCGACTCGAAGAAGTGCAGGAAGAGTTTGTGGGGCCGGTCGCCGGCGTCGCGGATCGCCCAGTTCTCCAAGGTCTTGGCGACCATGTCGGCCTGCTTGTTGCCGCGCCGGGTGGCGATCGAGCCCTCGTCGTAATCGATGTCCTCGGGGTCGACGATGACCTCGATGTTGGGGGAGTGGTCCAGCTCCCGCAGCTCCATCGGGCTGAACTTCGCCTGCGCCGGGCCCCGGCGGCCGAACACGTGGATCTCCTTGGCCCGGTTGGTCTTCAGGCCCTCGTAGACGTTCGCGGGGATCTCCGTCGGCAGCAGCTCGTCCGCCGTCTTGGCCAGGACGCGCGCGATGTCGAGGGCGACGTTGCCGACGCCGAGCACGGCGACCTTCTCCGCCTCCAGCGGCCAGGTGCGCGGGACGTCGGGGTGGCCGTCGTACCAGGACACGAAGTCCGCGGCGCCGTACGACCCGTCGAGCTCGATGCCGGGAAGGGGCAGCGCCCGGTCGGCCGTCGCGCCGGTGGCGAAGATCACACCGTCGTAGAACGCGCGCAGGTCGTCCAGGCTGATGTCGGAGGGGTAGTCCACGTTGCCGAAGAGCCGGATCTGCGGCTTGTCGAGGACCTGGTGCAGGGCCGTGATGATGCCTTTGATCCGCGGGTGGTCGGGCGCCACGCCGTAGCGGATCAGACCGAACGGAGCCGGCATGCGCTCGAAGATGTCGATGGACACACCGGGGTCGGCGGCCACCCCGGACTTGAGCAGGGCGTCAGCGGCGTAGATCCCGGCGGGGCCGGATCCGACGATGGCTACCCGCAGGGGGCGGGGCATGGTCAGGTTCCCTTCGAGCGGCGACAAGCGATCTCGTCGGGAAGCCTAAACTAAGGCAAGCCTAAGTCGGTACGCGGGTCCGGTCTATGAGCTCATAAGCCAACTTTATGAGCACCTCCAAGTGCCGCTTATGGCAGCGGCTGCTCCGCCCAGATGACCTTCCCGGCGGGAAGATAGCGCGTCCCCCAGCGTTCCGCGAGCTGTGCGACGAGGAACAGGCCCCGGCCGCCCTCGTCCGTCATCGTCGCGTACCGCAGATGCGGTGAGGTGCTGCTGCTGTCGAACACCTCGCAGATCAGGTTGCGGTCGCGCAGCACCCGTACATGGATGGGGCCGCCGCCGTACCGTAGCGCGTTGGTGACCAGCTCGCTCAGGATGAGCTCGGTGGTGAACGAGAGCTCGTCCAGCCCCCACTCGGTCAGCTGCCGGGTGACCGCCGCCCGCACCTCGCCCACCGCCGCCGGGTCGGACGGCACCGGCCACTCGGCGACCTGGTCGGCGGCGAGCGCCCGGGTGCGCGCGACGATCAGGGCGATGTCGTCGCTGGACCGGGCCGTGAGCTGCGAGTCCAGCACGACCCGGCAGGTGTCCTCCGGGGACTCACCGGCCCGGCTCAGTGCCTCGCGCAGCATGTCCAGGCCGACGTCTATGTCCCGCTCCCGGTCCTCGACCAGCCCGTCGGTGTAGAGCACGAGCCGGCTGCCCTCCGCCAGCTCCAGCTCCGCCGTCTCGAACGGCAGACCGCCGAGCCCGAGCGGGGGGCCGGCGGGCACCTCCGGGAACTCGACGCTGCCGTCGGGGTGGATCAGCGCCGGCGGGGGATGCCCGGCCCGCGCGACGGTGCAGCGCCGGGAGACCGGGTCGTAGACGGCGTACAGGCAGGTCGCTCCGGTGACCGGGGCGCTGCCGTCCTCCTCGGTCTCGTCCTGGTCGATACGGCCGACCAACTCGTCCAGCAGGGCGATGAGTTCGTCCGGTGGGAGGTCGAGGGAGGAGAAGTTGTGCACGGCGGTCCGCAGCCGCCCCATCGTGGCCGCGGCGTACAGTCCGTGGCCGACGACGTCTCCGACCACGAGCGCGACCCGGGCCCCCGAGAGCGGCAGTACGTCGAACCAGTCGCCGCCCACCCCGGCCTGCGCCGGCAGATAGCGGTACGCGATCTCCAGCGCCCCCTGCTCGGGCAGGTTCCGGGGGAGCAGGCTCCGCTGGAGCGTCACGGCCATGCTGTGCTCGCGGGTGTAGCGGCGCGCGTTGTCGATCGAGACGGCGGCCCGCGCGACCAGCTCCTCGGCCAGGACCAGCTCGTCCGCGTCGAAGGGCTCCGGCTTCTCGAAGCGCCAGAAGCTGACCACGCCCAGCACCAGGGTGCCGGCCCTCAACGGGACGGTGATCAGGGAGTGGATGCCGTACTCCACGATCTGCGCGGAGCGCTCGAGGTCCTGTGCCTGCCAGCCGGGGGCCTCACCCAGCCGGGGTTCCAGGACGGCCCGCCCGGTGTCGAGGCTGTGGCCCTGCGGGGAGGAGTCGACGAACCTGATCCGCTCGCCGATGGGGTAGAGCGGAGCGTCCTTGCGGATCCCGCTCAGCGCCGTACGGCTCAGCGCGGCCGCCGCGTTCGGCTGTCCGCCGCCCAGCACCGAGTCGAACAGGTCCACGGTGACGAAGTCGGCGAACCGGGGCACGGCCAGCTCGGTCAGCTCCTCGGCGGTACGGGTCACGTCGAGGCTCGTCCCGATGCCCACGCCGGCGTCGTACAGCATGTTGAGCCGTTCCCGCGCGGTCTCGGCCCGGCCCGACAGGGCGCGCAGCTCCGTGGAGTCGCGCAGTGTGGCGACGCTGCCGGGCGGACCGCCGGCGCTCTCCGTGGTCCGCTGGTTGACGGCCAGGAGCCGGTCCCCGACGAGGTGCACCTCGTCCGTGGCGACGCGCCCGGAGGCCAGCAGATCGGCGGTGCCTGGGTCGAGACCCAGGCCGAGGATGTGCCGGCCCTCGGCGTCGGAGGGCAGTCCGAGCAGGCGGTGCGCCTCGTCGTTGGCGAGCAGCAGGGTGCCGGAGCCGTCGAGGATGAGCACGCCCTCGCGGACGGCGTGCAGCACGGCGTCGTGGTGTTCGTACATCCGGGTCATCTCGTGCGGCCCGAGCCCGTGGGTCTGGCGCAGCAGCCGCCGGCTCACCAGCGCGGCGCCCGCCGTCGCCAGGGCGAGGGCCACCGCGGCGGCGGCCAGCACGAGCGGCAGCTGACGGTCGGCGGTGCCGCCGACGTTCTCGGTCGTGATCCCCGCCGATACCAGGCCCACGACCCGGCCGTCCGGGTCCTTCACCGGCACCACGGCCTGTACGAGGTGGCCGATCGTGCCCTGGATCTCCTCGGTCACCGACTCCCCGGCCAGCGCGGGCGCGATGGTCCCGACGAACTGCTTCCCGATGCGGTCCGGCTTGGGGTGGGTGTAGCGGATGCCGTCGGTGTTCATGACGACGACGAAATCGACCTTCGCCTGCTCGCGGGCGGCCTCGGCACGTGGCTGGAGCACAGCGGTGGGATCGGGGCCCTCCAGCGCATCGGCCGTGCCCGGCGCGTTGGCGAAGGTCTCCGCGACGGCGAGCGAGCGGTTACGGGCCTCCTGGGTCGTGTCGTGCCGTACCTGCAGGACCAGCGCCACGACCGCGGCCACCACCAGCAGCAGCACGATCACCACGACGAGCAGGAACACCTGTCCGGCGACGCTGCGCCCGCCCACGACCGACCGCAGCCCCGCCATCGGATGCCACCGCGACGGATCCGCCTCCCGCCGCTGCCGTGCGGACGGCGCAGTGCCGGGCCGCAGGGGCGATCGAGTCCCGGATCGACCCAAGAGTCGGACCATGTGCCATGTCTACACTGCCCGGCCCCGCGAGGCGAGGGGCATCACCCGTGGTGGCAGCGGGCCCTCACGGTTTCGTCACGTCTCCCGACGCCGTGAGCACCCGGGAGCCGCCCGCGGCCGGGCGCGCACCCTCACCTTGGCCCGATCGGAAACCTTCCGCAAAATCTCCGCAGCCTCGGGTCTCAGGTTCTCAGGGAACGCGCCAGCTCGTTCGTGGCCCGGGCGATCTCCGTGTCCTCGTCGTCCATCAGCCGGCCCAGCTCGCCGCGCCGCGCACGCACCGCCTGGCGCGCCGCGCGCTCCCACACCACGGGGTTCTCCCGATGGTTCAGCAGCTTCGGATAGACGGCGGCGGTGCTCTCCCACTGCCGGGCTTCGGCGATGTTCTTGAGCAGCTGGATGATCTGGGCGCGGCAGGTCACCTGCGGCAGCTTCGCCAGCTCCCACAGGAACGGAACCGTGGCGGCGGTGGCCTGCTCCACGACGAATCCGAACTGGCAGATCCGTTTCCGCAGGTCGTCGAGTGCGGACCGGGCCGTGTCGGGGTCGCCCCAGGCGATGCCGTTGAGCAGGAGGGGGATGGCCGCGGCCGAACCGGTGGAGTCCTGGATGTCGCCCCACGGCACGCGGTCCAGTGCCGTGAGCGGGGTGGCCCGGGCCACCCCGGTCGGGCGGTCGGGGCGCTGTGGGCGCTCGCTGCTCTGGTGTTCCGTCGAAGCGCTGCGCATGGCGTGGGGCCTTTCCGCGGCAGTCGTGTCAGAGGAATGGACAGGTCGAGAAGGAGGGCAGCACATCGGACGGCTGCTGCCTCGTCTCCGGCATCGGGGTGGTCCCGTACGGCGTCGGCGTGTGCGGGCCGGGTGGGCGACCGTGGCTCGTGCCGGGTGCGCTCGCGTGTGCCGCAGCCCCACTCGGCGGCCGGAGCACGTGCTGCGCAGGTGATGACACGGCATCTCCCCGATGCGACGTCAGG
Organism: Streptomyces sp. NPDC041940; assembly: GCF_055589465.1. NCBI lineage: Bacteria > Bacillati > Actinomycetota > Actinomycetes > Kitasatosporales > Streptomycetaceae > Streptomyces > Streptomyces sp. NPDC041940. Next base: position 69,981 of record NZ_JBVJBP010000011.1, on the reverse strand, counting down.
ACGGGGCGCCAGCAGTGGGGTTGACGCCGCCGCTATTATCCACGCTGACGGCGCCCGCGTGCAATTGCACGAGAAATTGCGTGAAAATCAAGCCGTCATGGGTACGCAAGCCGGGACGAGTGCGGCCGGAGTACGAGAACAGCAAGGAGACCGCGGTGCCACCAGTGCAGAACGGAGTGCAGGCGAGCATGTTGGACGCCTGCTGGATCAAGAGCCGGCACAGCAACGCCGAGGGCAACTGCGTCGAGGTCGCCCCCCTCGTCGACGGTGGGATCGCGATGCGCAACTCCCGTGATCCCGACGGGCCCGCGCTCGTCTACACGGCGGCGGAGGTGGCGGCGTTCCTGGCCGGTGCCAAGGACGGCGAGTTCGACCACCTGCTCTGAAGAGGGCGGGTGCGATAGGGTAAATCGCCCTTGTGTCTGGTCTGCTGGGAGTCAGGATGTCCGCCGCGTCGCATCGCATCTCCCGTCTGGAACCCTACCTGGACAGGCCCGAGCCGGCGCCGACTCTGCTGAAGATGCTGGTCGGTGTGCAGCTGGCCGGCTGCCGTGAGGACGCCGGGCTCGCCCAGGACCAAGCGGCACGCGCTGTCGGATTCAGCCCCGCGAAGCTGTCCCGTATCGAGTCGGGCAAGGGCCGCCGCCCGCCGACGGAGAACGACGTCCGCGCGCTGCTGCGGCTGTACAACACCGGCGACTACGAGGCGTCGGTGCTGCTCAAGCTGCTGCAGCGGGCCGGTGAGCCGGGCTGGTGGCAGCGATACGACAAGCGGCTGATGCCCGAGTGGTTCGACCGGCTGGTCGGACTCCAGGAGGCCGCCGCCACCATCCGTACCTTCGAGATCCAGTACGTGCCGGGCCTGCTGCAGACACCCGCCTACACCAGGGCCGTGGTGGAGCGCGGCCTGCCGAACGCGCCCGCCGGCGAGGTGGAGCGGCGGGTCGAACTGCGCAAGCACCGGGCCCGGTTGCTGCTGCGGCGGGAGGCCCCGCAACTGTGGGCGATGATCGACGAGTCCGTGTTGCTGCGCGTCCTGGGCAGTACCGACGTGATGCGGGAACAGCTCGCGCACCTCGTCGAGATGGCCGGACGGCCGAATGTGACGGTGCAGATCGTGCCGCTGAGCGTCACCAACGCCTCGGCGCCGGCCATCCCGGTCACGTATCTGCGCTTCGGCGGCCTCGATCTGCCCGACGTGGTCTACCTGGAGCACATCAAGAGCGCGAACTTCCTCGAGGACCGTGACGAGACGGAGGAGTACCGGATCGCGCTGGACCGGCTCGCGGACGAGGCGCTCAAGCCACGTGACTCCATGGAACTGCTGCGTCGGACGATGGAGCAGCGCTACCCCTGATGATGGAGCAGCGCCCCCCGTGATGTGCGGGTGCTCCCGCTACATCTCCGTCACTTCTCCAGCGGAATCCGTCCCACGCCGCCGAACTCGATCCACTCGTGGGTCAGCTGACGCGGCGCCACCTCCGTGTCCGGTCGCCAGGTGGACACCTCCACGATGCCCGGCTGCAGGATCTCCAGGTCCTCGAAGTACGTCTCGACGTCCTTCGGCTCACGCACGCGGCCCCAGTGCCCCTGGGTGGCCTGGTCCATGAAGTTCGTGACGAAGTCCCGGACTTCGGCATCCTCGCTGACCAGCTGGCACATCACCAGGAAACTGCCGGGCGCGAGCCGCTCGCGCACACGGCGGGCCACCGCGAGCGGCCCGTCGGTGTCGCTGTCCGGGATGCAGTGGAACACCGAGTTGAAGAGCACGCACACCGGCTCGGAGAAGTCGATCAGCCGCTTGGTGTCGGGGTGGTCGAAGATCAGGTCGGTCTCGCGCATGTCCGCGTGGATCACCGTGGTGCGCTCGTCCTGCTCCAGCAGCGCACGGCCGTGGACCAGCACCATCGGGTCGTTGTCGACGTACACCACGTGCGTGGTGGGGTCGATGCGCTGGGCGACCTGGTGCACGTTGTCCTGCGTCGGCAGGCCTGAGCCGTGGTCCAGGTACTGCCGGATGCCGTACTCCTCGGACAGGGTCCGCACGACGCGCTGGAGGAAACGCCGGTTGTTGAGGGCCAGACGGCGCGTGCTGGGCACGACCTTGTCGAGTTCCTCGCACGCGGCGCGGTCCGCCGCGTAGTTGTCCTTGCCGCCCAGGTAGTGGTCGTACATGCGCGCTGCCGTCGGCACGGTCGCGTCGATCTCGGTGGACAACTGCTTCTCGGAGTGCATCGTTCCCCCTGCGAAGTGCCGCGCCTACGGCCTGGCTGGACAGGAAGTACATCCTAGGGAGCGGGAGTTGGGCGGTGCCAGCCTCTCGGCGCACATCCACCGGATCGAACGACAAGATGATTTCCCCGGGCCGGTCCGTCACCGCCGCTGCGCGGCGATCATGGCCCGGTACCAGCGGTAGCTGTCCTTCGGCGTCCGCTGCTGCGTGGCGTAGTCGACGCGGACGATGCCGAAGCGCTTGTCGTAGCCGAAGGCCCACTCGAAGTTGTCGAGGAGGGACCACACGTAGTAGCCGCGGACGTCCACGCCGGCGTCCATCGCGGCCCGCAGCGCGTTGAGATGGTCATGCAGGTAGGCGACCCGGTCGCTGTCGTGGACGGCCCCGTCGGCACTCACCTCGTCGTCCTCCGCCGAGCCGTTCTCGGTGATGTGGAGTGGCGGGAGGGTATCGCCGTAGCGCTCCTTGAGCCCCACCAGCAGATCCGTGAAGGTGCCGGGTGCGACGGGCCAGCCCATCGCGGTGTGCCGTACGCCGGGCAGTCGTACCTCCTCGTAGCGGTTGTCGGTCGCCACGCGCGACGCCGGGTCGCTCTCGCGGTACGGGGCGTCGGCGACGACGATCGGCCGGTAGTAGTTGATGCCGACGAAGTCCAGCGGCTGGGAGATCAGCTTCAGGTCGCCGTCCCGCCGGACGTCCTGGCCGGTGATCAACTCGCCCCAGGTCTCCTCCTCGGTGGCCGGGTAGCGGCCCGCCAGGATCGGCTCGGTCCACACCAGGTTGTGCAGGGTGTCGGCGCGGGTGACGGCCGACCGGTCGGCGGGGGAGCCGGTGGCGGGGAGGTGGTGGTCGAGGTTGAGGGTGATGCCCGCCTCGCGTACGCCGGCCGCCCGCAACGCCTGTACGGCCAGACCGTGCCCGACCAGCAGGTGATGGGCCGCGGCCAGCGCACCCCGGCCCTCGCGGGCACCCGGGGCGTGCCGGCCGACGGAGTAGCCGAGGAAGGCACTGCACCACGGCTCGTTGAGGGTGATCCAGCGCGGCACCCGGTCGCCCAGACGCGCGGAGACGACGGCCGCGTACTCGCCGAACCGCTCGGCGGTCTCCCGTGCCCGCCAGCCGCCGCGGTCCTCCAGGGCCTGGGGCAGATCCCAGTGATAGAGCGTGGCCGCGGGCTCGATGCCGGCCGCGAGCAGTGCGTCGACCAGCCGGGAGTAGAAGTCCAGCCCCTTGGGATTCACCGGACCGGACCCGTCCGGGACGATGCGCGGCCAGGCGATCGAGAACCGGTAGGAGTCCACGCCCAGCTCGCGCAGCAGCGCCACGTCCTGCGGATACCGGTGGTAGTGATCACAGGCGACATCGCCGTTGTCCCCGTTCGCCACCAGGCCGGGGGTGCGGCAGTAGGTGTCCCAGATCGACGGCCCACGGCCGTCCTCCTGCGCCGCACCCTCGATCTGGTACGCGGCGGTGGCGGCCCCGAACACGAAGCCGGGCGGAAAACTCGGGAAGTCAGTCATGCCTTCAACAATGCCCGGTCCTAGAATAATGATCTGGTAATAGTCAGAATTGGCAGGGGATCGAGAGGAGGAACGCGGCCGCTATTCTCACCGGATCAGGCCGATTCCCCAGGAGATGACCATGGACGACTACTACGACCTCGGCACCTACAGCCGTCCCGTCACCACGTCCTCTTCCGCAGCTCAGCTCTGGTTCGATCGCGGTCTGCTGTGGACGTACGCCTTCCATCACGAGGAGGCCGTCGCCTGCTACGAAAAGGCCGCCGAGGCCGACCCGGAGTGCGCGATGGCGTATTGGGGCATCGCCTACGCGCTCGGTCCGAACTACAACAAGCCCTGGGAATTCTTCGACGACGACGAGTTGGTGCGAACCGTCGAACGCACCCACACGGCCGTCGAACGGGCCCACGACAAGGCCGTCCGGGCCACCCCGGTCGAACAGGCCCTGATCGCCGCGCTGCGCGCCCGCTATCCGCAGCCGGAAGCCGTCGAGGACTGCTCGGTCTGGAACGAGCCCTACGCGAACGCGATGCGCACGGTGTACGAACTGGCACCCCACGACCCGGACATCGCCACCCTGCACGCCGACGCCCTGATGAACCTCACACCGTGGCAGCTGTGGGACCTGAGGACCGGGCAGCCGGCCGAGGGCGCCCGGACCGTCGAGGCCAAGGCGGTACTGGACGGCGCCCTCGCCACCGATGCCGGCGTGGGGCATCCGGGGGTGCTGCACCTGTACATCCACCTGATGGAGATGTCCCCGACGCCGGAGCAGGCCCTCACCGTGGCCGACCGTCTGCGCGGCATCGTGCCCGACGCCGGGCACCTGCACCACATGCCCTCGCACCTCGACGTACTGTGCGGGGACTACCGCCGGGTCGTCGCGGCCAACAGCGACGCGATCGCCGTCGACGAGAAGTACCATCGGCGCGCCGGCGCGATGAACTTCTACACCCTCTACCGGGCGCACAACTACCACTTCAAGATCTACGGGGCCATGTTCCTCGGCCAGGCGCAGGTCGCCCTCGACACCGCCGCTCAGCTCGAAGCGGCCATTCCCGAAGACCTGCTCCGCGTGCCGAGCCCCCCGATGGCCGACTGGCTCGAAGGCTTCCTGGCCATGCGCGTCCACGTGCTGATCCGCTTCGGCCGCTGGACCGACATCCTCGCCCTGCCCGCCCCCGCCGACCCCGGGCTCTACTCGGTGACCACCGCCATGCGGCACTACGCCCGCGGCGTCGCCCTCTCGGCCACCGGCGAGATCGGCCCCGCGGAGGCCGAGCGGGAGCTCTTCCGCGAGGCGGTGAGCCGGGTGCCCGAGACGCGGATGCTGTTCAACAACACCTGCCACGACATCCTCGCCATCGCGTCGGCCATGCTCGACGGAGAGCTCGAATACCGCAGGGGCAACCACGACCTCGCCTTCGCCGCCCTGGAGCGCTCCATCGAACTGGACGACAGCCTCCCCTACGACGAGCCGTGGGGCTGGATGCAGCCCACCCGCCACGCCTACGGCGCACTCCTGCTGGAACAGGGCCGCGTGGCCGAGGCCGAGGCCGTCTACCGCGCGGACCTCGGCCTCGACGCCACCCTGCCCCGAGCCCTCCAGCACCCCGGCAACGTCTGGTCCCTGCACGGCTTCCACGAATGCCTGCTCCGGACGGGCAAGACCGGCGAAGCGGCCCTCGTCGCCCAGCAGCTCAAGATGGCGACCGCCCTGGCCGACGTCCCCGTCGAGGCGTCCTGCTTCTGCCGGCTGGAAACGGGGCCCGGCCCCCAGCCGGACGACGCGTGCTGCCACTGACCCGCCGGCCCCGGCAGGCTCGGCCGGCTCGCGGTCAGTGACGGCACTGATCGTGGTGTGCGGCGCGCCAGGTCTCGCAGTTGTAGGTGGTGATGGTGACGTCCTTGGCCGGCAGATAGAGGGGGCGCTGATGCTTGTAGTCGTAGAGGACCACCGTGCTCGGTCCGCGCCCGATGTAGAGCAGCCGGTTGGAGTCGACACTGGTCAGGTCGAGCCGTTTGCCGCCGTCGTCGACCGCGAGCCGAATATCCGCGGGATACGCACGCACGGACAGGAGGGTGACAGGGCCGATATGGAGTGGCTCGACCCACTTGCCGCTCTTGACGTTGTCGGCCATCTCGTCGGCCACGTAGGAGACGAGGGCTCCCACCAGGAAGATGCCCGTAGCACAGCAGGCGAGCATGGTCAGAGCGCGGCGCTCACGGCCCCACAGAAAGGCCCGCGCCCGATCGGCGCGGTCACGAAGGCCGGACCAGCCCCATCGGCGTGCCATCACCAGCCCGAGCGCGACGGCGGCGAAAAGGGCGGCCGACGTGAAGATGCTCAGTGCCGCAAGACCTGCCGAACCGCTCAGCTGCGTGGAGTACTCGATTCCTACGTCGCCGGGGGCCATTCCCAGTTCACGGTAGAACTGGTCGTACTCCACGGTCAGCAGGCCGAACAGCAGTGCGCTTGCCACCGCAAGAGCCGGTAACAGGGACTTCTCGATCCAGGTGTTCCACTCGGGCGGCTCCGCGGCCAGTGCCGAGGTCGACCGGCCGGCGGACGACGTGGGACCCGGGCTTCCCGCCTGCTGCGGCACCTGTGCCGATGGGACGGAGGAACGAGGCGTCGAATTCATGCGGGAACCGTAGTGACCGCGACCTGGCAGACCCATGGAACGGACGCGACGGAGCCTCAAACCACACGTTCAGGTGATCCGGTCGACGAGTGTCGCCACGATCCGGAGAACACGGTGAGGAGGGAGGCGCAGAAGTAGCTCTATGGACCTTTGAGGTCCTGCCCCGTCGGCTCCCCTCGCGGCGGTACGGCCAACGTGGCCGCCGCGAGGAGCAGCACCACGGCGGCGATGACGAGCAGCGCCCGCCCGGTGCCCAGCGGCACAAGCAGCAGCGTGCCCAGCACGCCGCCGGCGAAGATTCCGCCCACGGTGGCAGTCCACCGCGTCCGCGCCAGCCGCTGCCTGGCCGACATCCCGCGCAGCGTCGCCCGGGGGCGCTTCAGTACGTCGTTGATGAGTTCGGCGATGGCTGTCTGGCTCAGCAGGGTCGGCATTCCCGGCACGTGGACCCGCAGCGCCGTGGAGGCACGCACCCCCATGGCCAGCGCGACGAGGGCGACAATGCCGTGATCGGGACCGGCCGCCTCGGTGCCGTGCCGCCACAGGGCCAGCGCCCCGGCGCACACCAGCAGCACGGCCTCACAGACGAGCCCGGCCTGGAACCAGGTGCTGCCCCGCTCCGCGAGCCACTTCAGCGCGACGGCCGCGAGCGCCGCCCCGACCATGAACGCGCCGATCGCGGTGGCGGGCCGCGCCACCGGGACGTCACCTTCACCGGCGAGCGCGAAGGACAGGAAGAGCACGTTGCCGGTCGCCAGCGCGCAGAACACCTTCCCCATCGTCAGAAAGCTGACGGCGTCCACCGCACCGGCCAGCATGGTGAGGACGGTCATGACGGCCACCCGCCGGGCATCGGTCGCGAGGGCTGGAGACGCGTCGGACATTCGGCCAGTGTGAGCAGCGCTGACGCCCCTCCGGGCGAACCGTCGCCCGGACACGCCGCCGAAGGCTACGCCCGGCCTACTGCGGTCCGAGAAAGAGAACTCGTCGATGCCACGTTCGCTCAGGGAACCTGACCCCGAGCGTCGAGGGAGCTTGCTGAACCTCGCGGCGGCCCGGTGCGCGCGACGCACGGGCGAAGGCGTGGCACGCTGACCGACGATCAGCTGCCGGGTGGTGACATGTCTGGGGTACGCGGTTCGCCGGGCATGAGCCATGCTCCCCTGGGATCCCTTCCTCACGTTTGGCCGCCGCTCCCGAGGTCACTCGGGAGGTGACCCCGAAGTCGGACACGACTTGGAGTGAGCGAATCGTGGCTGGAGAGCAGAAGTCCAAGGCGAAGGCCGAGCAGGCCAAGGGAAAGGCCAAGGAGACGATCGGCCGTGCGGTGGGTAACGAGCGGCTGACGGCCGAGGGCCGGGCAGAGCAGTCCAAGGGAGACGCCCGGCAGGCCAAGGAGAAGACCAAGGACGTCTTCAAACATTGAGTGCACAGGGGCCCTGCCGCGGCAGGGCCCCTCTCACATGCCCGTCGGCTCCGGCTCGAGAACGACGGGACGGGGATTGGCAGAATTCCGGATTGTCCAGTGCCAGGGGCACGACGAGGATGGCCGGACATGGGGAGACAGCGTCCGTCGCCGCACGAGGCGCGCAGCGCCGCGGAGTTCGTGGCCTGCTTGCGACGGCTCAAGGAACAGGCCGGCCTGACCTACCGGCAGTTGGAAGCCAACGCGGTACGGCGCGGTGACGTGCTCGCGCGGAGCACTGCGGCCGACGCGCTGCGCCGGGACTCGCTGCCGCGTACCGAGGTGGTCGTCGCGTTCGTCCGGGCGTGCGGAGAGAACGAGGATCCCTCCGTCTGGCTGGAGGCCAGGGACCGGCTGGCCGCCGCCGAGCCGTCGGGAGCGGACGACGGGGCCACGCCCGTGGACGACGGGTCGACGCTCACGCACGACGAACGAACCCCCGGGCACGACAGCCCGACACACACGGACGATCACCCGGCACACACCGCGGGCGCCCCGACCCCCGGTCCCACACCCGCCTCGGCCCCGGAACACCCCACCGTCCCCGGGAACCGACGAGCCCTGGCCGCCTCCGCCGTCGCCGCGCTCCTGCTCGCCGCCGTCGGAGCCTGGGCGCTGCTGCCCGGCGAGACGAGCGGCCGGGGCACGGGAACGCGCGCGGCCGGTGTCGGACCACGCCCGGATCCTTCCGCGATCCCCTCCTCGACCACCGATGTCGAAGGCCCGCCACCAGGACCCGCGCGGATCCGCCCGGCTCTGGCCCCCAAGCTGTGCGTCACCGAAGGCCACGACCGCAAGGGGCGCTACCGGAGCCAGGTCGCCGTCCAGCGCCCCTGTGCCGACGCCACACCGCCCGACCTGTCACTGGTGTCGGTCGGCACCACAGGCTCGTACTACATCCAGTGGCGCCACCCGGTGTACGGCGACGGCTGTCTCACCGCGCTGGGCAGCGGCCATGTCGTCGAGGGACTGCTCGAACCCTGGCCCTGGGAGAGCTGCTCGGCGGACCGCACCAGTCAGCACTTCTTCTTCGACCCCGCCGGAGGATCCGAGGCCGACGGCTATCGGATCCACGTCGTGCAGAACGGGATGTGCCTCGGCGTCAACGGCACCGACGACCGGGCGGCGGGCGCCGAGATCGCCCAGCAGCGGTGCACGGGTGCTCGGGAGCAGGAGTTCCTGGTGGACGCAGTCGAATGACACCACCCGTCAAGCCGTGACCGCGGGTGTCCCCTCAGGTGTCTCCTCCAGAGGGAAGTGGCACGCCGCACCGTGGAGGGGCGCACCCGGCGGGGGTCCGGGTACGACTTCGGCGCACAGGTCCCGCACCCGAGGGCACCGGGTCCGGAACCGGCAACCCGACGGCGGGTCGGCGGGAGACGGGATCTCGCCGGTGAGCACGATGCGTTCCCGCCTGCGACCGCTGCCGGTCACCGGCGAAGGGGCCGCCGACAGCAGCGCCTCCGTGTACGGGTGGCGCGGCCGCTCGTAGACCTCCTCCGTCGGGCCCGTCTCCACGATCCTGCCCAGGTACATCACGGCGACCCGGTCGGCGAGGTGCCGCACCACGGACAGGTCGTGCGAGATGAACACGTACGCCAGCCCCAGCTCGTCCCGCAGGTCGCACAGGAGGTTGAGCACCTGAGCCTGTACCGACAGGTCCAGCGCGGAGACGGGTTCGTCGCAGACGATCACTTCGGGTTCCAGCGCCAGGGCCCGGGCGATGCCGATCCGCTGCCGCTGACCGCCGGAGAACTCGTGCGGGTGGCGGGCCGCGTCCGACGCGCGCAGGCCGACCATCTCCAGCAGTTCGGCGACGCGCGCCGCCCGCCGCGCAGGGGGGACGAGGTCGCGATGGGTCAGCCAGGGCTCCCCGATGAGATCCGCCGCGCTGAGGCGGGGGTTGAGCGAACCGAACGGATCCTGGAAGACCATCTGCACCTTCCGCCGCCACGCGAGCAGCTCCGCACCCGACAGCGTGAACGGGTCGACGCCCTCGTACCGCACGGTGCCCGCGTCTGGCCGCTCCAGCCGCAGGAGGAGCCTGGCCAGCGTGGACTTGCCGCACCCGGACTCGCCGACGAGGCCCAGGGTCTCCCCGCGCCCGAGAACCAGGTCCACCCCGTCCAGGGCCCGGAGCCGGGTGCCGCCGCGCACGGTCCGCCGGACGGTGAAGCTCTTGGCCAGACCGACGGCCTCCAGCAGGGTCCCGCGTTCAGGCATCGGCCAGTTCCTTCCCGAAGTGGCAGGCGGCGGCCCGGCCTGCGCCGGTGCCGGTCAGCGCCGGACGGTGGGTCACGCACCGCTCCCGAGCCATGGGGCAGCGCGTGCGGAAGGCGCAGCCGGCCGGCACCGCGGCCGGGTCCGGCGGACTCCCGGGAATCGACGTCAGGCGCGAGCCCCGGTGCTGCTCGGCCGGCACCGACTCCAACAGGCCCCGGGTGTAGGGGTGGTGGGGTCGGCCGAACACCTCGGCCACCGGCCCGGTCTCCACCACCGTCCCCGCGTACATCACGGCTACCCGGTCCGCGTGCTCGGCGGCGAGCCCGAGGTCGTGCGTGATGAGGACGAGCGCAGTGCGCTGCTCGCCGCGCAACTCGCCGAGCAGGTCCATGATCTGCGCCTGCACGGTGACATCCAGAGCGGTCGTGGGCTCGTCGGCGATCAGGACCTTGGGCCGCAGGGCGACCGCCGTCGCGATGAGGAGGCGCTGCCGCATGCCTCCCGAGAACTGGTGCGGATAGGCGTCCGCCCGGGAGCGGGCCTCCGGGATGCCCACGCGTTCCATCAGCTCCACCGCCCTGGTCCGCGCCGCGCGCCGGGACATGCCCTCGTGGATGCGGAACGGCTCGGCCAGCTGCGCTGCGACCGTGTGGACGGGGTTGAGCGCGCTGAGCGCGTCCTGGAAGACCATGGCCAGGCCCGGGCCGGCCAGTCGGCGCCTGGCCCGCGCTCCGAGCCCGAGCAGATCCTGGCCGTCGAGCCTGACCTGCCCGCCCACCACCTCGGCGACCGGGTCGAGCAGACCGGCGACGGCGTGTGCGGTCATGCTCTTGCCACACCCCGACTCGCCCAGCAGCGCCAGCGTCTCGCCCGACCGCACGGCGAAGCTCACGCCGCGGACGACACGCACCGGCCCCGCCGGGGTGTGCACGTCGACGGACAGGCCGTCCACGACCAGGACGCCGCCCGGAGACAAGCCCTCGGTGCGGTGGCTGTCCACCGGAGCGGCGGTGCCCGTCACCGAACCCTCGCTGCCCCCGCCCCCGCCCGCCCCACGCGGACCCCGGGCACGCCGCCCCAGCCCCTGCCGCCACCGCTGCCCCGGATCCGTCGTCAGCCGGGCCCACGAGGCGAGAACGGTCGCCGACACGGTCGTGACGACGATCGCGAGCCCGGGAAAGAGCGCGATCCACCACGCGCTCTGCAACTCCTGCCGCCCCTGCGCGACCATCAACCCCCAGCTCACGTCCGGCGGTTGGATGCCGATGCCCAGAAAGCTCAGCGAGGACTCGGCCAGCATGACGAAGCAGAAGTCGAGCGCCGCGACGGTGAGCAGCGTGGGCAGCACGCCCGGCGCGACATGGCGCCGGATGGCCGCCCAGCTGCCTGTGCCGAACGTCCGGGCCGCGTCCATGAACAGCCGGCTGCGCAACTCCGCGGCCTCGGCCCGGGCGGTACGGAGATACACGGGGATCCGGGCGACGGCCAGCACCAGCACGATGCTCGCGGCACTCGGCGAGAACACGTACAGCACGACCACGGCCAGCAGCAGCGACGGGAAGCTGAGGATCACATCGGCCACCCGCAGCGACACGCTCTCGCGCCAACCGCCGTGGTAGCCCGCCCACATGCCCCACACCGAGCCGATGACCAGCGAGCACAGCACGGCGGGCACCGCCACGGCCAGGGTCGTCCCGGCCGCGGCCAGCAGTCGCGCGGCGACGGGCCGGCCGAGGGAGTCGCTGCCGAGGACGAAGGCCCAGCCGTGGTCGAGACCGAAGGGCGGCCGGCCCGGGTCACGCAGGTTCTGACGGGTCGCCAGGTCCCCGGCCACGAGCGGCCCCAGCACGGCGCTCAGCGCGATCAGGAACAGGAGCAGGGCCGCCGCGCAGGCGAACCGGTCCCGGAGCAGCAGGGCGAACCAGCGCCGCCGTACGGTCGTACCGTCCGTCTGGGATGTGGCTTTGTGAAGCATGTCCCGTCCTTGGCTCATGCCGCCGCCCGCTGCCGTACCCGCGGGTCGAGGAGCGCGTGGCAGAGGTCGACCAGGATGTTGAGGGCGAAGATCGCCAGGGCGGTCAGGAGCACGGCCGCCTGAAGTACCGCGAAGTCGCGCTGCAGCACCGAGTCGATCATGAGCTTGCCGATACCGGGCCAGCCGAAGATCGTCTCGACGACGACCGCCCCGTTGACCAGCCCCACGGCCAGATCGCCCGCGACGGTCAGCGCCGGTGCGGCGGCGTTGCGCAGCGCGTGCCCGAAGACCACCCGGAGTTCGGAGGCCCCCTTGCCACGCGCCACCTTCACATACGGGGCGGACAGCGCCGAGACCATGGCGCCCCGCACCACCTGGACCAGCACGCCGAACGGGCGGATGAACAGCGTGGCCACGGGCAGCACCCACGCCGCCGCGCCGCTCGTGCCGGAGGTGGGCAGCCAGCCCAGGGTGACCGCGAAGACCAGCACGCCCATGATGGCGATCCAGAAGTCGGGGACGCTGGCGGCCGTGGAGGACAGGAAGCTCGCGATCCGGTCGGTCGCCGAGTTCGGGCGGTAGGCAGCCAGACTGCCGATGACCACCGCGCCCACGATGGCGAGCAGCATCGTCCAGCCGGCCAGCTGGAGTGTCGCGGGGAAGGCCCGCAGGACGGCCTCGCCCGCCGGCTGGGCGGTGCGCAGCGACTCGCCGAAGTCGAGGTGGGCGACCTGGGCGAGATAGTCGCCGAACTGGGTGATCAGCGGGTCGTCCAGGCCGTTGCGGGCGGCGAAATCGGCCCGCATCTCGGGCGTCGCGCTCAGCGGCAGATACAGGTTGGCGGGATCCCCCGTGAGGCGGGCCAGGAAGAAGACTCCGAGGACCACCACGAGCAGCGGGACGACACTGGAGACCGCGCGGCGGCGCAGCAAGGTCAGCACGTGATGTCCCCCTCAGTCCGCGCGGCGCATGTCGGCGAGCCGCATCTCGTCGCTGGTGGCCGAGTCGGGCCGGTAGCGGACCTTGGGGGAGAGGGCCAGCAGTCCGGTCATGTTGGCCATGACGGCGTCCCGGACGACCTCGTCGTTCTGGTGGGTGAACGCCTCCGCGAACGCCTGCTGCCGTTTCCCGCCCGAGGCGAGCTGCGCCTCTTCGATCAGCGTGTCGAGCGTGCCGGTGCCGTAGCTGCTCTGGGCGCCCTCACTGCCGTAGATCTGCCCCATCGTGAAGGCGGCGTCGCCCGCCTGGTTGCCGTGCTGGGCCTGGAGCAGAGTGGGGCCGGTGTCGCCGGCGGGGAAGGGGCGCAGCAGGTACTCCAGCCAGGCGTTGACGTCGAGCATCTTGATCCTGACCTTCAGCCCGGCCTTGATCAGACCGTCCTGGACGACCTCCATCGCCTCGGCGGCCTTCGGGTAGATGCCGTTGCGGCCGACGAGGGTGAGGGTGGTGCCGGTGCGGACTCCGTCGGCGCGGGCCTCGGCGACGAGCTTTCGGGCCCGTTCCGGGTCGTACGGCCATGGCTTGATGCCCGGGTCGTAGCCGGTGACGCCCTTCGACACGAGCTGTCCGCTGGGCCGGCCGGCGAAGACCGCGGTGACCAGCCCCTCCCGGTCGATCGCGTAGTTGACGGCCCGCCGGATCCGGATGTCGTCCAGGGGCGGCTTCGTGGCGTCCATGCGCAGGTACGACACCTCGTTGGTGGCGAACTCGACCGCGCGGTCACCGGCCCCGTCCTCGGGCGCGAGCCCGATCGCGACGTCCGCCTCGTTGTTCGTCACCATGGCCGCGCGCACACTGCCCTCGGCGCGCCAGACATAGGTGGCCGCGGCGAACTCGGGAGCCTTGCCCCAGTAGCCGGGGAAGCGTTTCAGCCGCAGGTGACGGCCCTGGTTCCAGTCGTCGATGCGGTAGGGCCCCGTGCCGACCGGCTCGCGCACCCGGGAGTCGGGGTCGGTGCTCGTCGGCACGATCTCGACGAAGGACAGGCGCAGCGGCAGGATCGGGTCGGGCTTCGCCGTGGTGACCCGGAGGGTGGTGTCGTCGACGGCTGTGGCGGTGAGCTCGCTGTCCGCGAAGATGTAGCCGTCGACGTTGCAGTCGATGCCGGAATCCGTGGCGCGCTGGATGGAGAACGCGGCGGCGGCCGCCGTGAAGGGTGTCCCGTCGTGGAAGGTGACACCCCTGCGGAGGGTGAAGGTCCACGAAGTGGCCGCATCCCGGGTCCACTTGGTGGCGAGGGCGGGTTCCAGGCGTCCGGTGGACGGTTCGCGCTCGGTGAGCGCCTCCGTGATGTTGGCCCGTGTGACCCGGCCCGTCGCGGTCAGCGAGGCGTCACAGGGTTCGAGAGTCGGCGGTTCCTCGGGCAGGACGACGCGCAGGGTGTCCGGACCGCCGCCGATCGGGTCGGCACCGGCCACCGAGCAGCCGGAGACGGCGAGCAGGGCGGCGAGGGAGGCGACGATCGGACGACTGCGGATGGTGCATAAACCGGTCACTGCGCCTCCGTGCTCGCTCACGTACACAACAGAGAACGTCGTTTAGATATGTGGACGGCGGATGGATGGTCATTATTGGGGTGGCGAGGCGGAACGCGTCAAGGGGTGTGCGTCGATCCCAACTCGCCCCACCTCTTGACGTGTTGATTGCCGTCCTAAAACATTCGGGAAACTCGATTGGTTCTGCGCGGTTCTGTTCACTCTCGAAGGGAATCCATGTCCAGCAGACATCGCCTCGCCCCGGCCTTGGCGGTCGCCCTCCCTCTCGTCCTCGGCGCGGGACTCGTGACCGTGCCTCCCGCCGCTGCCGCCGAACCGCCCGGCAGCGCGGTCACGGTACGGATCGACCCGTCCTACCGGCAGCAGGAGTTCGAAGGGTGGGGGACGAGCCTCGTCTGGTTCGCCAACATCACGGGCGGCTACCCGGAACCCATCCGCCAGAAGCTCGCCGACATGCTGTTCGGCGAGGACGGCCTCCGCCTCAACATCGCGCGCTACAACATCGGCGGCGGCAACGCGCCCGACGTCCGCAAGGACTACATGAAGACCGGCGCGACGATGGACGGCTTCTGGAAGGCCCCGGCGGGCACCACCAGGGAGGACACCGACTGGTGGAACCCCGACGACCCCGAGCACTGGGACTGGTCCGCCGACCCCGGGCAGCGCTGGTGGGTGGACCGGGTCAAGAACAAGGTCACCAAGTGGGAGGCCTTCAGCAACTCGCCACCCTGGTTCCAGACCGTCAGCGGCTATGTCTCGGGCGGCTTCGACGCCAACACCGACCAGATACGACCCGACCGCGTCGACGACTTCGCCACCTACCTGGTCAAGGTGACGGAGCAACTGGAGAAGAAGCACCGCATCAAGTTCGACACCCTCGCCCCGCTCAACGAGCCCAACACCAACTACTGGGGCACCCAGATCGGCCCCGACGGACAGCCCACCGGCGGCCGCCAGGAGGGCGCCCACGCCGGCCCGGAGCTCCAGCAGAAGGTCGTACTCGCCGTGCGCCGCGCCCTCGACAGGGCGAAGACCCGCGCCACCGTCTCCGCCATGGACGAGACCAACCCGAGCACCTTCGTCCGCAACTGGAACGCCTACGACAGCTCCGCCCGGGCCGCCGTCGACCAGCTCAACGTGCACACCTACGGCACCGGCATGCGCACCAGCGCCCGCGACAGCGCCAAGGCCGCCGACCGGCCGTTCTGGATGAGCGAGGTGGAGGGCACCTGGGGGACCGGCACCGACTTCACGGGCATGGAGCCGGGGCTCGGCATCGCCACCCGGGTCGTCGAGGACATCCGTGAACTGGAGCCGTCCGCCTGGGTGTTGTGGCAGCCCGTGGAGGACTCCATCCCCCAGGCGCAGGCAGGAAAGAACTGGGGCAGCATCCACATCCCGTTCAACTGCACCGCGAAGGACACCCTGGAGACCTGCCCGGTCAAGGCCAACACCAAGTTCCACACCCTGCGCAACTTCACCCACCACATCCGCCCCGGCGACCACTTCGTGAAGGCCGACGACCCCTCCAGTGTCGCCGCCGTGCGCAAGTCCGGCCGCGGAGCGACCGTCGTGCACGTCAACAGCGGAACGGCCCCGCGCGCCGTGACCCTGGACCTCTCGCGCTTCGGGCGCGTCGCACCCGGCGCCAAGGTGACACCCGTGGTGACCAGCGCCGACGGCGCCCTGGTCCGCGGCACACCGGTGAAGGTGAAGGACGATGCCGCCACGCTGACCGTCCCCGCCAAGTCGGTCACGAGCTTCCTCGTCGACGGTGTCTCCGGTACCGACAAGGCCGCCGCGCTCGTCCAGCCCGGCCACGTCTACCGCCTCGAGGGAGCCCAGAGCGGCAAGTCCCTGGCCCCGTCCACCGACGGCGACGGCGTCGTCGTCCGTACGCCCGACCCGGCCGCCAAGTCCCAGCTGTGGTCCGTGAAGCAGCTGACCAGGGGCGACGGCAACCGTGAGCGCTACGCCCTCGTCAACGCCGCCACGGGCACGCGACTGGCCGTGCGCGACAACGAGGCGGTGCTGGAGGAGAGCGACACCCCTGCCGCGCGGTGGATCATGTCGACCACCGGGGACGGCACCTGGACCTTCGTCAACGCAGCCACGGGCCGACTGCTCGACGTCGTCGGTCAGTCGACGGCGGACGGCGCCCGCGTATCGGCCTTCCTCCCGACCTCCAACGCCAACCAGCGGTGGGCCGTCACCGACGAGACCGTGCTCCGCACCGAGCAGGCCAAGGCGTTCACCGTCCCGGGCCGCACACCCGAGCTGCCCCGGACCGTGACACCCGTCTACCGGGACGGTGCCCGGGGATCGCTCCCCGTGCGGTGGACGCTGCCCTCCGAGCCACGGTGGGGCAAGCCCGGAACCGTCCGGGTGAAGGGCAGGGCGACCGACGCGCTCGGCCGGACCGTCCGGGCCGAAGCGGTCGTCACCGTGGACACCATCGCCTCGACGCTCCCGGCCCGCGCCAAGACCTACACCGGCGGACGCCCCGACCTGCCCACCACGGTCACCGGCGTCGGACGGCACGGCGGAACGGCCGACCTCCCGGTCAGCTGGGACCCCGCCCCCGGCGGCGCGTTCGACGACGCCGGGGTGGTGACCCTGCGCGGCACCGCCCAGGTCCCCGGCGCAACGACGGCAGCGGCGGCCGTACGCGTCCAGGTCACCGCACCCCGGGAGACGAACACCGCGCTCGACGAGGGCGTGACGGCCGGCGCGACCTACACCGAGAGCGGCTACTCCGCCGAGGGCCTGCGCAACGGGAACACGTCCGAGAAGGCCTGGTCGAACTGGAGGTCCGGCACGAAGAACCCGTCCGACACCATCACCTTCACCCTGCCCGAGGCGCGCGATCTGACCCGGGTCGTCACCCACTTCCACCGCGACGGCGGCAACCTCAGCTTCGCGCAGTCCCTCAAGGTGCAGGTGCGTGGAGCCGACGGCACCTGGACCGACGCGAGCGACGAGGTCCCGGTGGGCACCGAGGGCACACCTGTCGTCGACGTCCCGGTGCGCGCCACCGGCCCGGTGACCGGGGTACGCGTGGCCCTGACGGCACGTCCGGGCGGCTACATCACCCTCGGGGAGATCGAGCTGCGCGCCAAGGCGCCGGGGACCTCCTCGGACGCCGGGGCCGCCTCGATCGAGGTCGACGGTGTGCCGGTCGGCGGCTTCGACCCGGACCGGACGAGCTACCGCGTGACCTCCGACCGCCCGGACCGGGCGAAGATCACCGCCACGTCCCGCGACCCGTACGCGACCGTGACCGTCCGCAAGGAGGCATCACGCGAAGCCGTGGTGACCGTGAGCAGCGAGGACGGCTCGCGGACACGGGAGTACAGGGTCGAGCTCGCCCGCTCCTGACGCGTGAGAGCGCGGGGCCCGCACGCCCCGCGCTCTCACCGGACCGCCGGGGTCAGACCGCCGGAGCCGGGTACGTCGGGTACTCCACGCCGGACACGTGCTGCACGACACGGATGACCTGGCACGAGTAGCCGAACTCGTTGTCGTACCAGAGGTAGAGGATCGCGTTGTCGCCCTCGACCTTGGTGGCGCCGGCGTCGACGATCGAGGCGTGGCGCGAGCCGATGAAGTCGCTGGAGACCGCGTCCGGGGCGCTGATGAAGTCGATCTGGCGCTTCAGCGGCGAGGTCAGCGAGACGTCACGGAGGTAGTCGAGCACCTCCTCGCGGGTGGTCTCCCGCGCGAGCTGCAGATTGAGGATCGCGATGGAGACGTCCGGCACCGGCACCCGGATGGAGCTGCCGGTGATCTTCGCCTTCAGCTCGGGCAGCGCCTTGGAGACGGCGGAGGCCGCACCGGTCTCGGTGATGACCATGTTGAGCGGCGCGCTGCGGCCCCGGCGCTCGGACTTGTGGTAGTTGTCCAGCAGGTTCTGGTCGTTGGTGAACGAGTGGACGGTCTCCACATGGCCCCGCTGGACCCCGAACTCGTCGTCCATCGCCTTCAGCGGCGGCACCAGCGCGTTCGTGGTGCACGAAGCGCAGGACAGGATCTGCTCGTCCGGCTTGATCGTGTCGTGGTTGACGCCGTGGACGATGTTCGGGACGTCGCCCTTGCCGGGGGCGGTCAGCACGACCTTGTCGATCCCGGGACGCAGGTGCTCGGACAGGCCCTCGCGGTCGCGCCACTTGCCGGTGTTGTCGATGAGGATGGCGTCCTTGATGCCGTACGCCGTGTAGTCGACCTCGGAGGGGTCGTTCGCGTAGATGACCTTGATCTCGTTGCCGTTGGCGACGATGGTGCTGTTCGCCTCGTCGACGGTGATCGTGCCCTGGAACTGGCCGTGGATCGAGTCGCGGCGCAGCAGCGAGGCCCGCTTGACGAGATCCTCGTCGGCCCGCCCGCCCCCACCCCGGACGACGATGGCCCGCAGCCGCAGACCGTTGCCCGAGCCGGACTTCTCGATGAGCAGCCGGGCCACGAGGCGGCCGATGCGGCCGAAGCCGTAGAGGACGACGTCACGCCCCTCGCGGCGCTCGATCTTGTTGGCCCCGGTGGCACCGGCGACGGCCTCGGCGGTGAACTCCGCGATCGACAGACCGCGGTCGTCCTCGCGGTACGTCGCGGCGAGCATGCCGATGTCGATCTGCGACGGCCCGAGGTCGAGCTCGGCCAGCGTCTTGAGGAACGGCAGCGTCTCGGTGACGGAGAGCTCCGCGCCGGCGATCTGCCGGGCGAACCGGTGGGTCTTGAGGAGGCTGACCACCGACTTGTTCACCAGGGAGCGGCTGTGCAGCAGGATCGTCACGTCCCGCTCCCGGTGCAGCTTCCCGATGATCGGGATCATCGACTCCGCGATCTCCTCGCGGTTCTTCCAGTTGGTGAACGAGTCGTCGTTGACAGTCACAGATCCATCTTTCGAGCTAGGCGGCGCTCATATGTTAAACCGTCGATTTCCCGATCATGAACGGGGTGCCTCCGGAACCTCCCGCGAGCCCCGGACGGTGGGGCCTGAGACGATCGAAACGGAGCTTCCACGCGAAAGGGACGCTCATGGAGTTCGACGTCGTGGCCGACGAGCTGTACGCCCTGCGGCCGGAGGAGTTCACCGCTGCCCGCGCCTCGGCCGTCGCAGCCGCCCGTACCGCCGGTGACCGGGACCTCGCCGAGCGGATCGGCGCGTTGCGCAAGCCCAGTCTCGCGGCCTGGGTCGGCAACCTTCTGGTCCGCGGCCTCCCCGGCGAGGTCGAACCCCTGCTCCGCCTGGGGGAGGGGCTGCGGCAGGCCCACCACGACCTGGACGGCACCCAGCTGCGCGAGCTGAGCCGGCAGCAGCACGCGGTCGTCCGCGCCCTGTCCGCTCAGGCCCGGCAGCTTGCCGCTGAGGCCGGCCATCCGATCGGCGACGGCACGCAGCGCGAGGTCGAGAACACCCTGCACGCCGTCCTGGCCGACCCCGAGGCAGCCCAGGCCTGGGCGAGCGGCCGGCTGGTCAAGCCGCTGAGTGCCGCCGTCGGCTTTCCGGCCGTCGCGGACAGCGCCGTCACGGAGAGCACCAAGGGGCGGAGCCGCCCACCCGCCGCTGCCGCCCCTTCCCGCCCGGACCGGAAGACCGACGGGCAGCAGCGGAAACGAGTGGCCCAGGCTCGACGGGACGCCGAGGCCGCCGAGCGTGAGCTACGAGCGCTGCGGGACGAGGCGGCGGCCGCCGGCCGGGCTGCGGAAGAGGCGAAACAGCAGGTGGACCGCCTTCAGCGGCGCGTGGGAGAACTCACCGACGAACTGGACCGCATCAGGGGCGAGCACGAACAGGCCCGCTTCGCCCAACGGGCGGCCCGGGAGCAGGCGCGCGCAGCGGACCGCCGCGTCCGCGAAGCGGATCGCAAAGCAGCGTCGGCCGCCGCCCAGCTCGAACGCCTGACCTCGGCGAACACCTGACAGACGGCCGTGCTCAGTCGGACACCTGGACCGCATCGGACCGCACGCCGATGCGGGGACGGTTCTCGGCGAGCCGGGCCCACATCCACTCCTCCTCACCTTCGAACCCGCCACGGACGCGGCTGGCACCCGCCGACGGCACCCCAGGACACAATCACTGTGACGGAGTTCACAAACCTGCGATGAGGCCCGCCACGCAAGGCCTCACCAGGATGACACCAAAATTGAACCGTTCGTTTTCTTGAACCGCTCGTGTTTGTGCCGTTAGGTTGTCCGGCATGACCGCATCCCGGAACCCGACCACCGCCGAAGAGCTTCGCGGTGCCGGCCTGCGGGTGACGGCCGCCCGCGTCGCGCTGCTCGAGACCGTGCGGGACGGTGACCACCTCGGCGCCGAGGCCATCGCCTCCGGGGTCCGTGGCCGTGTGGGCCACATCTCCGTCCAAGCCGTGTACGAGGGACTGCACGCACTCACCGGGGCAGGGCTCATACGCCGCCTCGACCCGCCGAACAGCCCGGCCCTCTACGAGGGACGGGTCGGCGACAACCATCACCACCTCGTCTGCCGTTCGTGCGGGGCCGTCGCCGACGTCGACTGCGCGGTCGGCCACGCTCCCTGTCTTACCGCGTCCGACGACCGTGGCTTCGCTGTCGACGAGGCCGAGGTCATCTACTGGGGCCTGTGCCCCGCCTGTTCCACCGCACGCAGTTCCTGAGCAATGTGATCCACCCGAGCACTGTGATCCACCCCGTCCGGAAGGATTTCCATGACTGAGAACCACGACGCGATCGTCACCGACTCCAAGTCGGAGGAGACGGGAGGCGGCTGCCCGGTCGCGCACGGCCGCGCCCTGCACCCGACCCAGGGTGGTGGCAACCGCCAGTGGTGGCCCGAGCGGCTCAACCTGAAGATCCTTGCCAAGAACCCCGAGGTGGCCAACCCTCTCGGTGGGGACTTCGATTACGCCGAGGCCTTCAAGAACCTCGACCTCGACGCCGTCAAACAGGACATCGCCGAGGTACTGACCACCTCGCAGGACTGGTGGCCGGCCGACTTCGGCAACTACGGCCCGCTGATGATCCGTATGGCCTGGCACAGCGCCGGCACCTACCGCATCAGTGACGGCCGCGGCGGCGCCGGCGCCGGCCAGCAGCGCTTCGCCCCGCTCAACAGCTGGCCGGACAACGGCAACCTGGACAAGGCCCGCCGTCTGCTGTGGCCAGTCAAGAAGAAGTACGGCCAGTCCATCTCCTGGGCCGACCTCCTGATCCTCACCGGCAACGTCGCCCTGGAGCAGATGGGCTTCGAGACCTTCGGCTTCGCCGGTGGCCGCGCCGACGTCTGGGAGGCCGAGGAGGACGTCTACTGGGGTCCCGAGACCACCTGGCTCGACGACAAGCGCTACACCGGCGACCGCGAACTGGAGAACCCGCTCGGCGCGGTCCAGATGGGCCTCATCTACGTCAACCCGGAAGGCCCGAACGGCAACCCGGACCCGATCGCCGCTGCCCGCGACATCCGTGAGACGTTCGGCCGCATGGCGATGAACGACGAGGAGACCGTCGCCCTCATCGCCGGTGGCCACACCTTCGGCAAGACCCACGGCGCCGGCCCCGCCGACAACGTCGGCGCCGACCCCGAGGCCGCCTCCATGGCGGAGCAGGGCCTGGGCTGGAAGAGCACCTACGGCACGGGCAAGGGCGGGGACGCCATCACCTCCGGCCTTGAGGTCACCTGGACCACCACGCCCACCCAGTGGAGCAACGGCTTCTTCAAGAACCTCTTCGAGTTCGAGTACGAGCTCGAGCAGAGCCCGGCCGGCGCCAACCAGTGGGTCGCCAAGGACGCCCCGGAGATCGTCCCGGACGCGCACGACTCGTCGAAGCAGCACCGCCCGAAGATGCTCACCACCGACCTGTCGCTGCGCTTCGACCCGATCTACGAGCCCATCTCCCGCCGGTTCTACGAGAACCCGCAGGAGTTCGCGGACGCCTTCGCCCGCGCCTGGTTCAAGCTGACCCACCGTGACATGGGCCCGAAGTCCCTGTACCTCGGCCCGGAGGTCCCGGAGGAGACGCTGATCTGGCAGGACCCGCTGCCCGAGGCCGAGGGCGAGACCATCGGCGCCGAGGACATCGAGACCCTCAAGACCAAGCTTCTCGAGTCGGGCCTGTCCGTCTCGCAGCTGGTGTCCACCGCCTGGGCCTCGGCCTCCACCTTCCGCGGCAGCGACAAGCGCGGCGGTGCCAACGGCGCCCGCATCCGCCTGCAGCCGCAGCGCGGCTGGGAGGTCAACGAGCCCGACGAGCTCGCCCAGGTCCTGCGCGTCCTGGAAGGCATCCAGGAGGAGTTCAACTCCGGCGCGAAGAAGGTCTCCCTGGCCGACCTGATCGTCCTCGGTGGCTCCGCCGCCGTAGAGAAGGCCGCCAAGGAAGCCGGCTTCCAGGTGCAGGTCCCCTTCGCCGCGGGCCGTGTGGACGCGACGGAGGAGCACACCGACGCCGAGTCCTTCGAGGCGCTCGAGCCGACCGCCGACGGGTTCCGCAACTACCACGGCAAGGGCAACCGCCTCCCGGCCGAGTTCCTGCTGCTGGACCGGGCGAACCTGCTCACCCTGAGCGCCCCCGAGACGACCGTCCTGGTCGGCGGCCTGCGTGTCCTGGGCGCCAACCACCAGCAGTCCCCGCTCGGCGCCTTCACCAAGACGCCCGGCTCGCTGACCAACGACTTCTTCGTCAACCTGCTCGACCTGGGCACCGAGTGGAAGTCGACGTCCGAGGACCAGACCACGTTCGAGGGCCGCGACGCCGCCACCGGCGAGGTCAAGTGGGCCGGCAGCCGCGCCGACCTGGTCTTCGGCTCGAACTCCGAGCTGCGCGCGCTCGCCGAGGTCTACGCGAGCGACGACGCGAAGGAGAAGTTCGTGAACGACTTCGTCGCCGCGTGGGTCAAGGTCATGAACCTGGACCGGTTCGACCTGGTCTGATCACCCCCGCCTGAACAGGACGCTCCCGGGCCGACCCGGGAGCGTCCTGCGTTTTCCCTGAGAGACCGTCAAAGACCGTTCAAGGTAAGAACATCACTTACCCAACTCTCACCATGAAACGGCAAGAAAGGCGGCCGGGCGCACATCCGGGCATACGTTCTGGTCGTGAACACAGATTCCGCTGCCCACAGAGGCGCCGGCCGTGAACCGCACCCCTTCGCCGGTCCACGGCCGACCACCGGCGGCACCGTCCGCCGCACTCTCCTGCGCACCGCGCTGACCGGGGCCGCGGCCCTCGGCGCGGGCCTCGGCGCCGCCCGGCCGGCCACCGCCGCCCCCACGCGAGGCCCAAGGCCCGGCACCCCGGCCGAAGCCCTGGAAGAGCTGGCAGCGGGCAACCGTCGCTGGCGCGCCTACCGCGAACGCCACCCCCACGAAACCCCGGCGATCCGGCGCACGTTGGTCACCGCCCAGCACCCCTTCGCGGTCGTGCTCGGCTGTATCGACTCCCGCGTCCCCCCGGAGCTGGTCTTCGACCAGGGACTGGGTGACCTGATGACCGTCCGCACGGCCGGTGAGGTCCTGGACGAGGCCGTGCTCGGCAGCGTCGCCTACGGCGTTCTGGAACTCGGCATACCCCTGGTCGTCGTGCTCGGGCACCAGTCGTGCGGCGCGGTGCGTGCCGCTGTCGAGGCCGAGCGGTCCGGGAGCCACCTGCCCGCGCACATCCAGTACCTGGCCGACCAGATAAGTCCGGCCATAGACCACAGCAAGGAAGGCGACGCCCGCGTCGACGCGACCGTCGACGCCAACATCAGGCTCGTACGCTCCAAGCTGGAAGCGGAGCCCGACCTCGCCGCCAGGATCACCACCGGCAAGCTGGCGATCGTGGGCGCCCGCTACGAACTGACCGACCAGACCGTCCACCGCGTCCGTTGAGAAGCTGCCCGGTCCGCCGCCGCACGCGTCGGCGGACCGGGCAGCCCTGTCACGCCCGCAGCGGATTGCAGCGCGCCGCCGCCATCAGATACCAGGCGGTCGCCCCCGTGTGCCGGTACGGGTAGTAGCCGAAGCCGAACCCGGTGTCCAGCGGACTGCTCGCGGACACCACCCCACCGCGCTCGGGAAGCGCCCTGCCGCCGACGGTCTGACCGCCGCCCAGCAGATCCTGGGCCTGCTCGATCGAGGCGATCAGCCGCCGGGCGCGTGCCTCGTCACCACGGTTCTGCCGGTCCCGCAGGGCGAGCGCGAGGTGAGCCGTCCCCTCGAACCACACCCCGTTGCGGTCGGGCCTGGGCTGGCCCTCGGCGATCGGCGCGTCCTCGTTCGCCACCAGGCTCGCCGAGCTGAAGGTGACCCCCTCGTACGACTGCCCCGCGGGCACCGTGCTGTTCGGGCGCCCGGCATGGTCCCGAACGGCGAGCTCGGCCGCGGCCCAGTCCAGCGAACGCGCGTACCCACGGCCGGCGGAGCCGAGCGCGAGCTGGGTCCAGGTCTGTGTGTCCTCCGGAATCGGGGACGTGTTGACGGTCACGCCGTCGTTGGTGCCGGTGTAGAAGAAGCCCCCGGACGGCTCCCACATCCTCCGCACGAACGCCTCGGCCCGCCCGCGCCGCGCCTGCCACACCCGGTCCCCGGTGAGCCGGCCGAGACGGCCGAAGAGACACACCAGGTCCGTGTTGTGCTCGGTGGAGGTGAACGGCAGCTTCTGGTTCGCCCCGTCCACCCCGAACTTGTAGCCGCCGAGCGGCTCGTCGGTCCGGCCAGTGCGCTCGATCCACTCGCCGATGCGTACCGCACCGGCGAGGAAGCGGCGTGCCTCGGTGCGGCGGGCCAGTGCGCTCAGCGCGATCCCCGCCCAGGCCATGTCGCCCACCGCCGTGCCGGTGAAGCCGAACTGCGTGCCTACGTTGGCGGTGCCGTCCGCCCGTACGAAGCCGTCCGGCTGCCGCGAGCCGTCGTAGAAGGTGTACGGCCCGACGTTGTAGGCCTGCCGGAGCCTGCCGTCGTCGTACGCCGGGTCGTGCGACTGGGCGTAGAGCAGGGCGTCGCCCAGCGCCGTGGCCCTGGTGAGACCGTCAGCGGTCCGGGCCGCGAGATGGGCCAGGATCGCCAGCGCGTTGTCGTAGGTGAACGCGGTGCTGAACAGGCCGGCCTGGTCGGTGTAGCTCTGGGTCAGGCGGATGCCGCCGTGGTCGGGATAGGCGTCCATGGCCGCGGCGAGGAAGGCCCGCCCCCGAGCCGGGGCCGATCCCCGGCCTGCGACGGCCGAACCGGCCGCCATGGCCTGCCCGGAGCCGGCCGCGGCAAGCCCCACGGCACTGACGCCGAGTCCGGCACCGATGAGCGAACGCCGGCTGAGGGCCGGGCCTTGTCTGCCAGTCATGAATCTCCCTTGAGAGCGCTCTCAGAACTGGACGCTCATTCTGCTGACGCCCTGAGGAGGGGTCAACGCCCCGGCAGGAAAGGAGAGTTCCAAGTGAAGACGAACAGCGGGTGGATCACTCGCACATGATCTCGTCACGCGGCGTGTAGTGCGTGCGGTACGGCTCCCGCTTCACTTCCCGGCCGTCGCTGTAGAAGACCCGCTCCACGGTGACGTCGAACCCCTCGAGCGGCGTCTGCGGCACGCACTCCTTGTCCTTGCTCACCTTCTTCGACGGCTTCTTCACCTCGGTGCGCGGCCCCTTGACCGACTTGATCTCGTCGTACTTGCGGGTGCCGAGGAAGGAGACGGTCACGGACGTGTCCGTGGACTCGGCCTGGATGTAGATCGCCTTGCCGGAGTCGTTGGCGAACCTCAGGTCCAGGCTGCCCCAGGCGACCGTGGCCTCGCGGCCCTCCGGGTAACGCTCGATGTAGAAGGAGTGCGCGCCGTGCTCCACGGGCTTGACCCCGGCGAAGAACAGCGCGTTGTACATGGTCGTCGCGACGGCCGAGACGCCGCCGCCGGCCGCCTTGGTGAACTTGTCGTCGAGGATGATGATGCCCTCGACGAAGCCGTTCGCCTCGGTGCGCTCGCCGACGGTCCGGTTGAAGCTCCACGTCTCGTCCGGCCTGACGACGGAACCGTTGATGAGTTCCACCGCCCGGCCGATGTTCTTCGTGCGGTACTCGGCCGGTTCGAAGTGGACGGTGAAGGAGGACATCTTCTCCGTCAGCCCCAGCTCCGGGGCGTTCTCCCGGGTCACCTCCGGCTGGGTCTCGCGTACGGCAACCTCGCCGTCGCGGTCGGCGCCCGAGCGCGTGAGCAGCGGCAGCACCGCCTTGCCCAGCGCCTTGTCGGTGACCTCCCGGCCGACCCTGGCGTCCTCGGCGACCACGACCTTGTCGCCGTCCGGCCTCAGCCTGGCGTTCTCGGCGGTGGCGGTGACGTCGTCCAGCGGGCCGGCCACCGCGGGGTCGGTGCGCAGCCCCTTGGCGTCGAGCTCCGGTCTCAGCCTGCCGCCGCCGTCCGGCCGCATGGTCACATGCGCGCCCAGCACGTCCTGGCCGATCGTGAACCGCTTGTCGCCCGCGGTGAGCGTGACAGGCGCCGACACGGCCGGCTCGGCGAACGTACGCACCGCCCGCCGCACCTCGTCGGCCGTGACCTTCGGCCGGGTCTCACGGGCCGGCAGCGACGTGACCGCGTCGGCGTCCCCACGCAGGAAGGAGTCGCGCAGGGGACCGACCGCGGCATTCACGTCCAGCGCGTACCCCGTGCGCGGCGCGACCTCCTCGACCCGCCCGCCGTCGAAGGAGACGGCACCGTCACGTACCTTCTGGTCGAGCCCCTTCGCCAGCCGCCCGAGGGCCGCCCGGGCCTTGTCCTCGTCGAGACGTACGACCGGCTCGATCACGCCGCCGGAACGGAAGAACCCGCCGAACACGCTGAAGGGATCGGCACCGGTGCGTGCCGCCCGGTCGACGGTCTCCCGGACGTCGAAGGAGAGCCCGGCGCGCCGCGGATCGACCGAGCCCGTGCGCTCCCCGACCTTCACCGGCACTTCCCGCGCGCCGTCCGCGTCCAGCCGCCGCTCCAGCTTCCGCACCGCCTCCGCACGGCTCAGCCCTCCGATCTCCACCCCGCGCACGGTCGTGCCGGTGTCGATCTCCCCGCCCGTGAGCATCAGCCCGGCCAGATACAGACCGCCCACCCCCACGGCCAGCGCGCCGCCGGCCAGGGCGAAGGGCGGGAGGGACGTGATGCGCGGAACGGAGGATATGCGGGGGCGCATGGGTCTCCTGAAGATCGATACGAGGGTGCACCCGATGACGCGACACTGCTGCGGGCAAACACGTCAAGCTATCCACAACCGGGCGGCAAACCGGTATGGCCCAGACCACTTATGTCCGAGATCACGTCGGAACCGGCGGGAAAGCCCACCCCGCGCCCCACGGCCACAGAGTGGTAACGACGAACAACGCTCCGGTCGTAGACGCGGTCTAGGCCACCATGAAGATCTCTTTCCTGATCCACAACGCCTACGGAATCGGAGGCACGATCACCACCACGTTCAACCTGGCCGGGGCACTCGCCGAGCGGCACGACGTCGAGATCGTCTCCGCGTTACGCCACCGCGAGCACCCCAACCTCACCCCGCACCCCCGGGTGCGGCTGCGCTCCCTGGTGGACCTGCGCAAGGAAGCGGACGATCCGCTGCACCGGAGACCGGCGCGGATGTACCCGCCCGCCGAGTACCGCCACCACCAGTACAGCGAGCTGACCGATCAGCGGATCGGCGAGCACCTCGAGTCGCTCGACGCCGACGTCGTCATCGGCACCCGCCCGGGCCTCAACGTGCACATCGCCCGCCAGGCCCCGCAGCACGTCCTGCGCGTCGGCCAGGAGCACCTCACCCTGGACAACCACTCGCCGCGGCTGCGCACCGCGCTGCGCCGTGCCTATCGGAGCCTCGACGTCGTCACCACCGTCACGGAAGCGGACGCCGCCGCCTACCGGCGCAAGATGTGGCTGCCCGGCGTCCATGTGGAAGCCCTCCCGAACAGCGTCCCCGACCCCGCGCTGCCTCCCGCCGACGGCACCGCCAAGATCGTGATCGCCGCCGGCCGGCTGGTGCGGGTGAAGCGCTACGACCTCCTCATCGAGGCGTTCGCCCAGGTCGCCGCCGCACACCCGGACTGGCAGCTGCGCATCTACGGCAAGGGCGAGGAGCAGCCCGCCCTGCGGCAGCTCATCGAACGCCTCGGCCTGTGGAACAACGTGTTCCTGATGGGGGCCGCCACCCCCATGGAGGCCGAATGGACCAAGGCCTCGATCGCCGCGGCCACGTCCGACTTCGAGCCGTTCGGCATGACGATCGTCGAGGCGATGCGCTGCGGACTGCCCGTCGTCAGCACCGACTGCCCCTACGGCCCCGGCGAGATCATCAAGGACGGAGCCGACGGCCGGCTGGTGCCGGTCGGAGATCCTGACGCCCTCGCCTCGGCCCTGCTGGAACTCGTCGGCGACGACGAGCGACGCCGCCGCATGGGCCGCACCGCCCTGGAGAACGCCCACCGCTTCGCCCCGGGCCCCGTCGTCGCACAGGCCGAACGCATCATCGACGAGGCCATGACGGCCAAGAAGACAAGCAGGCCGGCCGCCGGGCAGCACCGTCGTACGGACAGTCCGCTGGCCGCTGGCGGCCACGCCGCCCGCGACCTCGCCCACACCGCCGCCGCCGGCGCCCTGCGCGCGATACGGAAGGGACAACGATGAGCAAGCACCAGGACACCTCCCCGCGCACCGACTGCGCCATCGACACGGACGGCCGGATCACCTTCCGCCTCCCCACGACCTCGGCCGCCCGCCCCCGACTGCTCCTGGCGCTGCGCCCCAAGAAGGGCCGGCCCGAGACGACCCGCCACCACCTCGAACTGGAACCCGACCCGGCCGACGGCAAGTGGCACGCCGTGCTGGAACCGCACCAGGCCCTCGACGAAGGCCGCTGGGACCTCCATCTGCTGCCGGAACCGGGAGCCGAACGACAGCGGCTGCGCCCCGGCCTGCGGGATCTGCGCGCCCTCGTCGACGGACACCTCCGCGACCGCCCCTCGCCCGTCGCCGTCCGGATCCCCTACGTCACGAAGGACGGCTTCCTCGCCCTGCGGGCCTGGCTGCGCACGGCCCACGCCGAGGCCCGCACCCTCGACATCACCGACCGCGCCGTCACGGTCGAGGCCCGCCTGCACGGCGCCCGGCTCCACGAGGACGCCACCGTACGGCTGCGCCTGCGCGGCAGCGACACCGTACGGAGCCTGCGCCCCCGGATCCACGAGGACGGCAGGGGCTTCTCCTTCACCGCAGACCGGAAGGACCTGGCGGTCGACGGTGGGGGAGCCGGCCGGTTCTGGGACGCCTTCGTCCGGCCCACCGCCGACGCGCGTCCGATCAGGATCGGCAGGCTCCTCGACGACGTGGCGGACCGCAAGCACGTGTACGTCTACCCGGCCGTCACCGTGGACGGAACCGCCGCGCGTCCTTACTACACCGTCGACAACGACCTCGCGATCGAGATGACCTGAGCCGAATACCGACATGCCCGAAATGAAAATCCATGGAGTTTCGGGTGGTTATTTCGTCAAAGCGCCGCGACAGGCATGTGTGGGTTTTGTGTAAAGCGGCGGCAAAAAGGTCAGGTGCCAGTTCTCAACAGCCGCAAAAGGGAAGGGGACTTGCGGCAATAACCAAACTCAAGTACCTAGATGAATCATGAACCTGTTCAACCGCGTCGTGTCGTCCCGCCGGCAGGCGCCGCCCCTCCCCCCACAGCGTCCGGCCGGCGCACCGGCATCCCCCACTGCCGTGCTGCCGGACCCCCACCTGACGAACCTCACCGGTGAATGGGTCGTCGACCCCGCGCACAGCAGGATCGGCTTCTCCGTCCGGCACGCCATGGTGACCACCGTGCGCGGCTGTTTCCTGGAGTACGAAAGCCGGCTCTACTTCGACGCGCACGACCCGGCCCGTTCGCGCGCCGACATCACCCTGTTCACCTCCAGCGTCGACACCGGGGTGGAACAACGCGACGCCCATCTGGTCGGCCGTGACTTCCTGGACGCCGCGACCTATCCGCGTATGCGCTTCACCAGCACCGCGGTGGAACACGTGGGCAGTGACCTTTACCGCATGTCGGGTGAGCTCACCATCAAAGGCGTCTCCCGTCCCGTCGTGCTGGACATGACCTATATCGGCTACGTCAGCGACCCCTTCGGCTACGACCGCGTCGGCTTCGACGGCACCACCACCATCAACCGCTCGGACTGGGGCCTGACGTACAACAGCAGGCTGGCCGAGGGAGGTGCGATGGTGAGCGAGAAGGTGCGCCTGCAGCTCGACATCGCCGCCATCCGCATGGCCCCGTCGGTCGGCTGACGACTCCGGGCGGCCGTACGGCTCACGACACGGCGTCGGCCCCGGCCACGACCCGGAACACGGCCGGGCCGAGCGTGAGGACCCCGTCGCTCAGCGGCACGCACCGCACACCGCCCCGCCCCCGCAGGGCACGCTGGGCGCCGGGTCCGATCGTCACGTCCATCCAGGCGCAGGGCCGGGCGGCCCGGCGCACGGCGAACTCCACCGGCCCGCTTCCGCAGTCGAGGGAGATCGTCGTACCGATGCAGGAGTCGATGTCGATGCCTCTGAGCAGGATGTTCCGGCGCGTGTGCCGCAGGTCGACGTCCTCCGGGAGGCTCTCCGAGGCCATGATGGTCACCGACGCGTTCCGGTGGGCGGGTCGGGCGTAGTAGCGGTCACCGACCAGTCCCAGACCGCGGCGTACCTCCGCCCGGGGGACCCGCTCGTCCGACGGGCCGGGGGAGGGCCCGTCCGACGGCCGTCCGGACAGCCGGTGCGCGGGCGACACCAGCAGCTGCAGCACCTCCACCTCGGTCATGACGCCCACCCTACGTTCGGGTGACCGCTCCCGGGCTCGCGTCCGCCGGCCGGCAGAGGCGCACGGTGCCCCGGCCCGTCACCCGTCCTGTCCGCGCCCGAGCCCGCCCTGGTCCGGCGGGCCCCGGCCGTCCGCCGACTCGCCCGCGGTGAGGTGCTCCAGGACCTCGACCAGTTCCTGGCAGGCGCGCTCCACGGAACGCCGGGTGTTGATCTGCTCGGTGATCACGGCCGACAGGATGAGCGCCGTCAGGGCCATCGCCCCGTTGAAGGCCTGCAGCTTGAGCATCACCTCCACGCGGCTGAGCCCGTCGAAGGGCCCGACCCGGTCGGTCGCCGCCACCGTGACCATGATCGAGGCGAAGAGGGCGCACAGCATGCTGCCCGCCAGCTGGAATCGCAGAGCCGCCCAGATCAGCAGGGGGTAGACGAGGAACAGCAGACTGAGCCAGCTGTGCGCGGCCAGCGGAACGACACAGCAGGCGATCAGCGCCAGGCCCGAGGCCTCCTTCCAGCGCGTCAGGCGCAGGGGCGGGCGGATGCGGGCCAGCAGGAGCAGCACCGGGGTGATGATCAGAACCCCCATCGCGTCACCCACCCACCAGGCCAGCCACACGGCCCAGAAGCTCGGCCAGTCGAGCTTGCCCGTGGCGATCAGCATGCCGGCGCCCACGGTCGAGCTGATCAGCATGGCGGTGAACGCCCCGAGGAACACCAGGGCGAGACCGTCGCGCAGCCGCGCGAGATCGGTCCGGAACCCGGCTCGGCGCAGCAGCAGATACCCGACGACGGGCGCCACCGTGTTGCCCGCCAGGACGCCGAGCGAGGACGGGGTGAGGGAGGTGATGGACACGATGACCAAGAAGGCGCCCAGGGCGATCCCCGGCCAGCAGCGCAGCCCGAAGAGCAGCAGGAAAGCGACCGAGACGCCGGTGGGGGGCCAGATGGGTGTGACGACCGCGCCCTCGACGACCAGTTCCCGCAGCAGGCCCAGCTTCCCCGACACGTAATAGCAGGCGGCGACGGCCAGCGTCTGCAGAGCGAGGACGACCGGCGTACGCAGATCCTGGCTACCCACCACAGCAGCCATCAGACACCGAGGTCGCCGCGTCGGCGAGGTGAGAGCGGGGCCCTGCGGCCCTATGGCTGAGCGTTCGGCCCGTCGAGGCCGACCACCAGGACGGCGGCGTCGTCGTCGTGCCCCACCCGCTCCGCACCCTTGATCACGGCCGCCGCCAGCGCGTCCACGTCCATGCCCGCCACCGCCGCGATGCCGGTGAGCCGCGTCACCGTGTCCAGCCCCTCCTCGAGCGGCATCGACGGCCCCTCCACGACACCGTCCGTGAGCAGGACGAACACCCCGCCTGTGGTGAGCTCGTACCGGGTCACCGGATACCGCGTCCCCCTCTGGACGCCGAGAGGCGGACCGCCCTCGTCCGCGGTGAGGCCGGACTTCCCGTCGGCCGTGGCCCAGATACAGGGCAGATGTCCCGCCCGCGCGCTCTCCAGCACCCCGGCGCACGGATCGAGCCGCATGAAGGTGCAGGTGGCGAACAGGTCCGAGCCGAGGGACAGCAGCAGATCGTTGGTCCGGGCCAGGACCTCGCCCGGCTCGCTGGTGACGGAGGCCAGGGCCCGCAGCCCGGCCCGCACCTGCCCCATGAAGGCGGCCGCCTCGATGTTGTGGCCCTGGACGTCACCGATGGACAGGCCGATCCGGCCGTCGCTCAGCGTGAAGGCGTCGTACCAGTCGCCGCCCACATTGAGGCCCTGGGTCGCGGGCGCGTACCGCACGGCCAGATGCAGCCGCCGGGCGACGGGCAGATCCCGCGGGAGCATGTCGCTCTGCAGCGCGAGGGCCAGCTCGACCCGGGAGCGCTGCATCTCGGCCTGCGCTCGTGCCTGGGCGGTCAGATCCCCGAGCCTGGTCAGCAGCTCGTCGCCGTCGTCCGTGGTGCCGGTGCGGGACATTGATCACTCCGGCGAGGGTGGTCACGGTCGGTGACAGCCCTCAGTGGCAAATCATTAGAAATACGTCCATAGGATGATACTCAGTCGAGGGCTCCGACCAC
Source organism: Streptomyces sp. NPDC041940 (assembly GCF_055589465.1). Taxonomy (NCBI): domain Bacteria; kingdom Bacillati; phylum Actinomycetota; class Actinomycetes; order Kitasatosporales; family Streptomycetaceae; genus Streptomyces; species Streptomyces sp. NPDC041940. The sequence continues at coordinate 36,571 of NZ_JBVJBP010000011.1, read as the reverse complement.
GAGTCGCGCTCCCCGCTCTCCCTCACCGCGCCGACCGGACCACCCCGGAGTCCGCACGCCGGCCGACCGCCGCCAGGACGAAGGTCACGCTGATCAGCAACGCCCAGGCGCCGAACTTCCCCACCCCCACGGGCTCCCACCCGTGCTCCTGATACGGATAGCGCCACGCGCCGACCAGGGTGGCCAGATTCTCCGCCACCCACAGAAAGAACCCGATCAGGACGAACGACACGGCCAGCGGCATCCGCCGGCGCACGCCCCGCACCGTGAAGCGCACCGACGTCCCCGTCGTGACGGCCACGAGCAGCCCGGCCAGCAGCCACCGCACGTCGGGCAGCCAGTGATGACTGAAGAAGTTGACGTAGACGGCCGCCGCCACCGCAGCGGTCGCACGCGGCCGATAGCGCACGATCTCCAGGTCGAACAGATGCCAGGCGCGGCAGATATAGCTGCCGACAGCCGCGTAGAGAAACCCTCCGTACAGCGGGACACCGGCGAACTTCAGCACAGCCGGCTCCGGGTAGCTCCAGGAGCCGAGCGACACCTTCACCAGCTCGAAGGCCAGACCGATGACATGGCAGACCGCGATGACGGCGACGTCCCGCCCGTTCTCCCAGCCGCGCACCCAGAACACCAGCGTGAGCAGCACGCCGTAGACCACCAGCAAGTCGTAGCGCGCCACAGGGAGGTCGGGCAGCAGCGTGGACACGGCCACGCCGCACAGCAGGGCGATGGCGAACGCGCAGGCCCGCGTCTGTGTCCACGCGAAGTCGAGCAGCTGACGCACCGGAGCGGCCCAGGGGCCGGCGAAGCCTGAAGGGATCATGGTGCCCTCTAGGACGACACCGCACGCCGACCGGTTGCGGCGAACCTCCCCACTCGCCACTCCTGCGGCGAGAAGCCGAAGATCCGCTTTACGGTGTCCTGGTGCGATCTGTTCCGAAATGGGTCCTGCTGTCGTCCGGCTGCGCACCGGTCGTGCTGATCATGGGCTGGGCGGTGTCGGCATCCCTGCAAGGCCCCTCCTACGATCCCGCCGCCCAGACGATCAGCGTCCTCGCGGCTCCCGGCGGCTCTAGCTACTGGGTGATGACGGCCGCCTTCATCGCCCTGGGCATCTGCCACCTGCTCACCGCGTGGGGACTGCGCCCGGCCGCGCCCGCGGGACGCGCGGCCCTGGCGGTCGGCGGAGTGTCGGCCTTGGCGGTGGCCCTGTTTCCGGCGCCGAGCAGCGGCGGCTCCCTCTCTCACGGTTCGGTCGCCGTCGTCGGCTTCGTCGTCCTCGCGGCCTGGCCCGTCCTGGCCGCCAGAAAGGGCGACGCCGTGCCATGGGCCCTGAGGCCCTTTCCCTCCCTGGGGGCGACCGCCGTGATGGCGCTGGGCGCGGCATGGTTCCTGGCCGAACTCCACCAGCAGGGCGCCCCTGGCGCGGTGGAACGCGCGGTGACGACGATCCAGTCGGTCTGGCCTTTCGCGGTCGTCCTGTCCTGCTTCTCCATCCCTCGGTCCGCACATGACGAGTACCGAGGCTGACCTCTCAGCCCCGCACCTTTCGGTACGCGGCTTCCGGCACGTATGTGGGCAGCGAGGGTGCGGCCGTCGGGACTGAGCGCGAGCGCGGCCGCCGACTCACGCTCCCCGCCGTTCAGCACCATCAGGCGAAGGCCGGCCGGCCCTCAGCGGGAAGCCAGTCCCCGCTCCTGGGCCGCCGCTCCGAAGTAGTCGCCACCCTTGCGCTTGACGTCGTCGGTGCCCCAGGCCTGCTCGCCGTCGGCGGCGGAACCGTCCGCTCTGGTGGTGTTCTGCCGGAGCGGCACTTTGACCAGCCTCGGTATGTGCTTCGAGCAGTGGATGTACGCCTCCTCGACCTCCACCTCCACCCACACATGGGGACGGCGGCCGGGTACCGGATCGACCGGCAGGTCCGGATACCTCTGGCGCATCGTGTCGTCGGTGACCAGCCGCGCGCTGCCGTTGACATGCAGGCCGATACGGTCCCGGGAGAAGTCGATCATCAGCAGGCCGACATGCGGGTTCTCCCGGATGTTGCCGAGCGAGGCCATGACACCGTTCCCGCGGTACTCCGGGTATGCCAGGGCCCTTTCGTCGAGCACCTGGAGAAATCCGGGCGGGCCGGCCCGGAAGGTGCTGTCGCACTCGCCGTGGCGGTCCGCGGTCGCGAGGAAGAACATCTCCTGGCGGGCCACGAACTCCTGCATACGTGGGTTGAGCCGGTCCAGCACCTGCTCGTCGTAGAACCGGTCGGCGCGGTCGACGGTGCCCAACTCACGTTGGATCTGGTGCTCGCCCCGACTTCCGGGCCGGTCTGCCCGCTCATCGTGGTGCAACGGTCCTCCTGACGGGGATCTCGGTGTTCACCTAGGCGCAGGTGACTGATTCAGTCACCTGGCAGGCCGAAAAGCACCACCGGCCATGCACGAGAGAGTAGAGCACTGCGAATCTCCGTCCCCTGCCTTCTTTTGGCGTAGGAGTTGTGTTCTCAGTTCGCCACTTATGTGACGAGATGCAACGGTCTGCATATGGTTTCGTCACAGAACGCTGAAATGATCAGAACGAGCGACTGCCGCCGCCGCAGGGCGAGTCCGGCATTCGTGCTCTTCGCGGCCGCCGTGATACTCGGCGTTGCCACCAGCGCGGAAGCCCTGCCGTCTGCCCGGTTCGGGCCCGACTGGGACGCCATCGCCGCGTGCGAGTCGGGCGGGAACTGGAAGGCGAACACCGGCAACGGCCACTACGGCGGCCTGCAGTTCACCCAGTCCAGCTGGGTAGCGGCCGGAGGACGCAAGTACGCCTCGCGCGCCGACCTGGCCACCCGCAAAGAGCAGATCACGGTGGCCAGGCGTTTGGCCGCGTTGCAGGGGATGTCCGCATGGTCCTGCGCGCGGGTGAACTAGCCGGAATCGCCGCCGATTTCTGAGTCCGCTCGGCGAATCAGTACTCACCATGAGGGTGACTGGTGGTGATGGTCCCCGCGCTCCTGAGCGCCGGCACCGCTTCGAGCACGAGGATGGCGAGGTCGTCGGCGATGGGCTGGGTGCTGAAGTCATGGGTGGTCTGACGGATGCGCTCGGCGATGGCCTTGGCGCCGAGCCCCGTGCAGGTGGCGAGTATGCGCGCGAGGCCGTTGTCGTCGTCGAGTTGGCGTGTGCCGTTGCGGCGTTCGGTGACGCCGTCGGTGACGCAGAGAAGCGTTTCGCCCGGCGTGAGGGTGATGGTGTCGGCGTGGTAATTGGCGTGCTCTTCGACGCCGAGGAGTATCTGGGGGCGCGCGGCGGATATGACGGTGCCGTTTGTCGTCAGTCGTAGAGGTGGCGGGTGTCCGGCGCTGGCGATGGTGCACTGGGTGTTGCCGGTGGCCGGATCTGGTTCGAGTTCCCCGTAGAGCAGGCTGAGCAGGCGGGGGCCTTCGTGTTCGCCGCGCGGCGTGGTGGCTTCGGCGGCTTCCTCGGTCATCGCGTGGTTGAGGCGGTTGAGAAGGGCTTCGACGCCGTGGCCCTCGCGTGCGAGAAGTCGTACGAGGTGGCGGGCGAGACCGGTGACGGACATGGCTTCCATGTCATGGCCGGAGACGTCGCCGAGGAGGAAGCACCACCGGTGCCGGCCCATGGGGAACAGGTCGTAGAAGTCGCCGCCGACGGTCTGGCCTTCCGCCCAGGGCTCGTAGACGATCGCCGTGTCGATGCCGGGGATGGCGGCGAGCGAGGTGGGGAGCTGGCCGCGCTGGAGCGTACGGCTGATGGTCGCCTGGCGGGTGTAGTGGCGGGCGGTGACCACCGCCTGGGCCGTACGGCGGGCGACGTCTTCGATCAGTCGTACGACGGTGTCGGTGAGTTCGGGTTGTCCTGCCTGGCCGATGAGGAGTGTGCCGTGGTACCGGCCGCCGGCGACGAGGGGGAAGGCCAGCGCGGAGCCGCCTGTGTCGGGGGTCTTCTCGCCTTCGGGCCACGGCCAGGGGAGGCCGGTCGTGCTGAGCGCCGCGCTCGGGGGGTCCTTCTCCAGGGACCGGCGGAGGGTGCGGATGTGCTGTTCGTCGGTGTGCCAGACACGGGAGAGCCGCAGGCCGGCGTGGTCGGTGGTGAGCCATATGGCGCACCAGTCGGCGAGCCTGGGCACCAGGAGCTGTCCGGTGAGCGCGGCGACCATGTCCTCGTCCAGCTGTCCCGCGAGGAGTTCTCCGGCCTCGGCGAGGAACCACTGCCCTTCGCGTTCGGCCCACTGGGCTCGGTGTCCGGGATGTCCGCGCGGCAGGGCGGGCTCGGGAGGTGGCGGCGGGCGGCGGGTGACCTCGGCCGGGAGGCCGGCGACGCGGTGCTCGGTGGCGGTGAGCGGGGGTGCCGTCGCGCATTCCAGGCGGACCCACGTGGCCTTCCCGGTGCGCCGGCAGGTCACGCCCCAGGATTCGGCCAGTGAGTGCATGAGTTGCCGGCGGTAACCGTGCACGGGGCTGTGCGGGCTTGTGGTGCCGGCGGGACGGTCGGCGGGGCCGTGCTCCAGCACCTCGACCACGACACCCACCCACCCGGCCCCGGCACGGGTCTGTGCGGTCCCGGCCTCGGCCCAGGGACCGTGTGCGTGCGGTCCGGGCCCGACCTGGAGGTGACAGGCCACTTCGAGGCCGGACCCGGCGTGTGCGGCAGCGCTGGTGACCAGTTCGCTGGCGAGGAGCACGGCATCGTCGACGGACCGGTCGCTGATCGCCGGCGCCTCGGGGGAGTGGGGCGCGGTCCGTTCGGTGAGCACGGCGCGCACGAACTTGCGTGCCGCTGCCGCCGCGAGTTCGTTGGCGGGTACATGCATCCGTGCTGCTGCTGTTGAACGCGGACCCAAGGACCGTCGTGTCTGCGACCCCGCTTGTGGCCTCACGGCAACCCCTGCCAGCTCACTGCGGACGAGTACAGGACGAATGTAGCCTAAATGGTGAGTGGTCATATTTTGTGCCAAGAGAAGTGTGTTGTCATGGATTCTGTCGCTCGCTCCGAACTCGTTTCTTCTGAGCCGGAATCCGGGGAGCGGGAGCCCGGTGGACCCGGTTCCGCGGCCGCGACTCGGCCTGCGCCCGGCCCGGGGGGTGAGTGGGTGCATGTGGCCGAGTTGCGGCCGCTGCTGGCGGCCATGAGTTCGCTTTGTGACGGCGATTTCACTGTACGTATGGGTAACGTGCCCGAAGGGATTGTCGGGGAGCTGGCGGGGGCGTTCGACCAGCTCACCACGCGCAACGCGCATCTGGCGTCGGAGCTGGAGCGTGTGCGCCGTGAGGTGGTCCGGCAGGGGCGGCTGGACGAGCGGCTGGCGGCGAGTCCCGGGTCGGGCGGCTGGACGGCGAGCGTGGATGCGGCCAACGCACTGCTGGAGGCGCTGGCCGTCCCGATCGTGAATGCCACGCGCGTCCTGGACGCCGTCGCTGACGGTGATCTGACGCAACGCGCCGAGCTGCACGACGGCAGGCGCCAGCTGCGCGGTGATCTGCGGCGCCTGGGGCGCGGTGTGAACCGCATGGTGGAGCAGCTGTCGCTGTTCACCGGCGAGCTCACCCGGGTCTCCCGGGAGGTCGGTACCGAGGGCCGCCTCGGCGGGCGTGCCACGGTGCAGGGGCTGTCCGGCGACTGGCGCTATGTGACCGAGGCCGTCAACACGATGGCGTCCCGGCTGACCGCGCAGGTGCGTGACATCGCGGTGGTGACCACGGCGGTCGCGCGGGGTGATCTGACCCGGCAGGTCACGGTGGAGGCGACCGGCGAGCTGCTGGAGCTGAAGCTGACGGTGAACACGATGGTCGACCAGCTGCGGGCGTTCGCCGACGAGGTCACCCGGGTCTCCCGCGAGGTCGGCACGGAGGGGCAACTGGGCGGCCGGGCCCAGGTGCCGGGCGTGTCCGGGGTGTGGAAGGACCTCACGGACAACGTCAACTTCATGGCGTCGAACCTGACCTCGCAGGTGCGCAACATCGCCCAGGTGACCACGGCGGTCGCCACCGGCGATCTGAGTCAGAAGATCACGGTGGACGCCCGGGGCGAGATCCTGCAGTTGAAGCTGACGGTGAACACGATGGTCGACCAGTTGTCGGCGTTCGCGGGTGAGGTCACCCGGGTCGCCCGGGAGGTCGGCACGGAGGGCCGTCTCGGCGGCCGGGCCCAGGTCCGCGGGGTGTCGGGGGTGTGGAAGGACCTCACCGAGAACGTCAACTTCATGGCGGACAATCTCACCTCGCAGGTGCGCAACATCGCCCAGGTGGCCACGGCCGTCGCCCAGGGCGATCTGGGCAAGACGATCACGGTGGAGGCCAAGGGCGAGATCCTGGAGCTGAAGTCGACGATCAACACGATGGTCGACCAGCTGTCGGCGTTCGCGGGCGAGGTCACCCGGGTCGCCCGCGAGGTCGGCACCGAGGGCAACCTGGGCGGGCAGGCCCAGGTCCGCGGGGTGTCGGGGGTGTGGAAGGAGCTGACGGACAACGTCAACTTCATGGCGTCGAACCTGACCTCGCAGGTCCGCAACATCGCGCAGGTGACGACGTCGGTCGCCAACGGTGACCTGTCGAAGAAGATCACCGTCGATGCCCGCGGCGAGATCCTGCAGCTGAAGGAGACCGTGAACACGATGGTCGACCAACTGCGGGCGTTCGCCGACGAGGTCACCCGCGTCGCCCGCGAGGTCGGCACGGAGGGCCGGCTGGGGGGCCGGGCCCAGGTCCGCGGGGCGTCGGGGGTGTGGAAGGACCTCACCGACAACGTCAACTTCATGGCCTACAACCTGACCTCGCAGGTCCGCAACATCGCCCAGGTGGCCACGGCCGTCGCCCAGGGCGATCTGTCGAAGAAGATCGACGTGGACGCGCGCGGCGAGATCCTGGAGCTGAAGACCACCATCAACACGATGGTCGACACGCTCTCCTCGTTCTCCTCCGAGGTCACCCGCGTCGCCCGGGAGGTCGGCAGCGAGGGACAGCTGGGCGGCCAGGCGCGCGTCGAGGGCGTCTACGGAACGTGGAAACGGCTCACCACCAACGTCAACGAGCTGGCGCTGAATCTCACCACCCAGGTCCGGGCGATCGCGGAGGTGGCCAGCGCGGTCACCCAGGGCGACATGTCCCGCGCCATCACGGTCGAGGCGCAGGGCGAGGTCGCCGAGCTGAAGGACAACATCAACCTCATGGTCTCCAACCTCCGCGAGACCACCCGCGCCAAGGACTGGCTGGAGTCGAACCTGACCCGCATGGCCGGACTCATGCAGGGCCACCGCGACCTGGTGGAGGTCGCCGACCTGATCCTGCGCGAGCTGACCCCGCTGTTGAACGCACAGTTCGGCGCGTTCTTCCTGGCCGAAGCGGGGGCGCCACCCGGTGAGGGGCTGCAGTTCATCGCCGGGTACGGCACGGACCAGGCCGGCGGGGGCAGCCCGCTGCCGGGCACCGGTACCCCGGGCCGTGGGCTGATCGCACAGGCCGCGCAGGAGAAGAAACGCATCCTCATCACGGACGTACCGCCCGACTACATCACCATCAACTCCGGGCTCGGCACCGCCCGCCCGGCCAGCATCGTCATCCTGCCCATCATCTTCGAGGACCAGGTGCTCGGCGTGATCGAGCTGGCCTCGCTCAGCAAGTTCAACGATGTGCACCTGGCCTTCATCGACCAGTTCGTCAACACGATCGGCGTCTCGACCAACACGATCATCGCCAACTCCCGTACGGAGTCGCTGCTGTCGGAGTCCCAGCGGCTCACCTCCGAGCTGCGCGAGCGGTCCGACGAACTGCAGCGCTCCAACGCCGAGCTCGAGGAGAAGGCCGCACTGCTCGCGACCGCCTCGCAGTACAAGTCGGAGTTCCTGGCGAACATGTCGCACGAACTGCGCACCCCGCTGAACTCCCTGCTGATCCTGGCCCGGCTGCTCGCCGACAACCCCGACGGACACCTGGCTGAACAGGAGGTGCAGTTCGCGACCACCATCCACCGCTCCGGCTCGGACCTGCTCCAGCTGATCAGCGACATCCTCGACCTGTCGAAGATCGAGGCCGGGCGGATGGACGTGCGCCCCAAGACGCTCCCGCTGATCAAGCTGCTCGACTACGTCCACGCGACCTTCCGGCCGCTGACCATCGACCGCGGCCTGGGTTTCGAGATCGCGGTCGAGAAGGACGTACCGGCCGAGCTGTACTCCGACGAGCAGCGCCTGCAGCAGGTACTGCGCAACCTGCTGTCCAACGCCGTGAAGTTCACCCACGACGGCCATGTGGAGCTGCGCGTCAGCCGGGTGCTGGGCATGCACTTCACCGAGGAGACGCTCAAGAACGCCGAAGCCGTCATCGCCTTCTCCGTGAAGGACACCGGGATCGGCATCGCCTCCGACAAGCTTCCGATGATCTTCGAGGCGTTCCAGCAGTCCGAGGGGACCACCAACCGCAAGTACGGCGGCACCGGCCTCGGCCTGTCCATCAGCCGCGAGATCGCCGGAATGCTCGGCGGCAAGATCGTCGCCGAGAGCGAGCCGGGCGTGGGCTCCCGCTTCACCCTCTACATCCCCGCCCTCCACCCCGGAGCCACCGCCGTACAGGGCCCCGCGGACCTGCGCACCGTCGGCACCGCGCCCGCCCTTCCCCCGGAGCCCGCGCCGTCGGCGGTCACAGCCGCGGGCACCTCACCGGAGCACATGCTCGACAGTACGGAAGCCCTCCAGCCCGGCACCCAGGCCCCGCACCCGCCGGACGACCTGACGGGCAGTCAGGCCGCCGAGCCCACCAACGGCCGCGAGGACACCTGGCCGGAGACCACCCGGCTCAAGGAATGGCTCAGCGGCCGCCCCGGCCGCGTCCTGGCGGGTCGCCGCATCCTCATCGTCGACGACGACATCCGCAACGTCTTCGCCCTCACCCACGCCCTGGGCCGAGTCGGCATCACCGTGCGGTACGCGGAGAACGGCCGGGAGGGCCTCGAGGTCCTGGAGCGCGCCGCTGACGTCTCCCTGGTCCTGATGGACATCATGATGCCGGAAATGGACGGCTACGAGACCATCCGCACCATCCGGGACACCCCCCGCCTCGCCCACCTGCCGATCATCGCGCTCACCGCCAAGGCCATGCCCCAGGACCGCGACAAGGCGATCGACAGCGGCGCCAACGACTACGTGCCCAAGCCGGTCAACATCGACCGCCTGCTCTCGGCGATCTGCGACCTGCTCGACCCGCCCGACGACCCCCCGGCACCCGCAGAGGACCCGGACACCACTGCCGACGATCCGCCCGAGGACGCACGATGAACACCAACCTGGCCAACCCGTGCAGCATCCTCATCGTCGACGACATGGAGGAGAACCTCATCGCCTTCGAGGCCGTGCTCGGCCCACTGCACCAGCACCTGGTCCGCGCACGCTCAGGAGAACAAGCCCTCAAAGCCATGCTGCGCCAGGAGTTCGCCGTCGTCCTCCTCGACGTCCGCATGCCCGGCATGGACGGCTTCGAGACCGCCGCCAACATCAAACGCCTCGACCAGACCAAAGACGTCCCCATCATCCTGGTGACCGGAACCGAAGGCGGCGCCGACTACGCCTACCGGGGATACGCCATCGGCGCCGCCGACTTCATCGCCAAACCGGTCGACCCCTGGGTACTGCGCACCAAAGTCACCGTCTTCCTCGATCTGCACCGCAAGAACCGCCAGTTGGCGATGCGCGCAACCGGCACGGACACGGACCGGCTCACAGAGATCGCCCAGCAGCTCACCGAGATCAAGCTGCTACTGCGCAACAGACCGGAAGCCGAGGCCGATACGGCGGCACTCGCCGACCGCGTCGCAGAGGTGGAGCGCGCCGTGGGAACCCTCCTCCCGGAACGCACCGGCACTGAGTAAGGGCCTTCGCCTTCCGCTCCGCACCCGCACCGGAACAAGGCCTGATTGGGTTAAAGGAGGAGGTTAAATGAGGAGGTAAGGATTGCTAGGGTGGCCACGCGAAGGGAGATCCGCATGGCCACCGAGGAAGAGCTGTTCGCGTCCGTCGACGCCCTGTTGGAAGAGGAGCCGCAGCTCCCGCCCCCGGCGGAACGCGCCCGGCTGCGTGAGGCCGCCGGTATCACCCAGGCCCGTCTCGCTCTCGCGTTGAAGACGTCGACGCAGACGGTGAAGAACTACGAGAACGGCAGGAGCGAGCCGAAGTCGCCGCGCCTGGAGGCGTACCAGCGCCTCCTCAACGGCTGGGCGGCGAAGTACCCCGCGCATGGCATCCCGACTGCCCCGGCCACCGCGTCGAAGCCGGACACGCCGGACACGCCGGACACGCTCACCGGCCCGCCCGCCCCCGAACCGGAGAGCGCCGCGCCGCCGGAGGCACCCGCCGTCCCGGCCACCCCGCAGCGCCCCGTGCGCCCGGCCGCCCGCCCGGCGACCTCGTCGCAGCGCCTGGCCGCAGCGAATTCCGCGAAGCCCACCGTCGACACCGCCTTCCCGCACGGTCCGCTCGCCGTCCTGGACGGCGACGGCTCCGCATACGGCGTCGACGGGATCGTGCTGGACTGCCCCGCCTCCACCGTCCCCGACCTGGTGGAGTGGACGCTGCGCGAGTCCGGGCTCGGCGCGTCCAGGCTGCACCGCAACGGCCGTGACGCCGACCCGCTGATCGTGCTCACCACGGCCGCCGCCGTGAAGCTCGGACTGCCCGAGCGGTTGGAGGACCGCAGGGGCCTGCGGCTGGCGGAGGATCACCCGGTCGTCAAGCAGGTCACCAGGGCGAAGTGGAAGCTGACCAGACGCGGATTCGGCCCGTGGGCCCGCGTGTACCGCCCGGCCCAGGGCAATCAGCGGCAGTGCGTACAACTCGCGATCCTGCCCTGGGACGCCCTCGACGAGCGGTCCTGGCCCGGCGTGACGGACCTGGAACCGGCCGACATCGCCCGCGTCCTGGGCGTCTACGCACAGCGGGTCCTCACCCCGCGCGGGTCGACGGCCGTCTCCGGCCTGGAACTGATGACAGCGCTGCGCCCGCCCACACGCGCGGTGCAGGATCGTACGACCGGCCAGTGGAGTTCGGGCCACAACCCCGGCTCGCTCGGAACGGAACCGATCGACCCGGCCCCACCGGAATGCGTCCCCGAACACCCCCTGGTCGTGCACCACGACTGGCAGGGCGGCTTCCTCGACGAGGAGGCCTACCAGTGGGTGCGCGACGTCAATCTCCTCACCGGGGACGAGGTCTCCCTGCCCTGGGCGCTCGGGCTCGACCTGAACACCGCCTTCCTCGCCTCCGCCGCCCGCCTGGTGGTCGGCCTGTCCGCCCCGGACCACTTCCGTGCCCCGGTGTTCAACCCGAAGATTCCCGGCTCCTGGCTGGTGGACCTCTCGCACGTCGAGCTGGACCCTCGTCTGCCCAGCCCGTTCACACCCTCCGGCACCCGTCCCACCGGCCCGGCCTGGTACCAGACCCACACCGTCGCCTACGCCCAGGAACTGGGCTTCAACGTCCAGCCGCTGGAGGCATACCTGCGGCGGGAGACCGGCGCCTACCTGGACCCTTGGCACGACCGGCTGCGGACCGCGTACGTCGACACCATGGCCGACCTCGGCGTCACCCGGGACCTGGACGACCGCGCGTTCCTCGCGGCGATGGAGCGGCACAAGGACACCGACCCGGCCCTGGCCGCCGTACTCGCCGCCATCAAGGCCACCGTGAAGGGCGGAGTCGGCAAGCTCCGCGAGCGCCCCCAGGGCAAGGACTACCGGGAGGGCGATGCGTGGCCGGCCATGGAGCGCCCGACCTGGCGCCCGGACATCCGTGCCGCGGTCATCTCCAAGGCCCGGGTCAACATGCACCGCAAGCTGCTCAACATGGCCAGGATGACGGGCCTGTACCCACTCGCCGTGCTGTCCGACTGCGTCGTCTACCCCGCGCCGTCCCGCTCGCCGATCGACATCCTCCCCTACAGCACCTCCGGCAAGCCCATCCCCGGCACCTTCCGCCTCGGACCCACCCCGGGCCTGGCGAAGTTCGAAGGCGTCCAGGAGATGTCCTGGGCCGTCGACCTGATGGAAGCGGGCTACAACCCCGCCCGCCACATCAAGGGCGGCGACGCCGTCCTGGAAGAAGGGGAGTGACCGGTGACGGAGATCGAGGACGCGATCGAACGTGCGGACCGGGAGTCCTTCACCCGGGAGCCACCCAAGACGCTGAAGGGCCGGATCGGCTACCTGATCCGGCAGTTGGGCAGCGCGAAGGCCGTCGCCCAGGAGATCGGTGTCACCGCCGACTCCGTCAACCGCTACCGGCGCGGCGCCCGCAAGCACCCCCGGGCCGACGTCGCCACGAAGATCGACGAAGCGGTACGGGCCCGCTGGCAGCCACAGGTACGCAAGCGCCGCCGACGGCAGGCCGCCGCCACGGGCGGGATCACGGTGGAGACGAGGGCCCGCTTCGGTTACACCGCGCCGATCGGCACCACCGACGACGGCCGCTTCCGCCGCCTCACAGTGCACCTCCCACCGGAGTACGCCGGCCGCCTGTTCGACGCACAGGACGCCGGCGCCGGCGACGAGCAGATGCGGCAGATCATCGCCGACGGGTTCAAGGACGTGTACTTCCAGGACGGCGGCGCACGCGCGATGGGACTGTCGGACGTCGCCATCAACGACATCGACTACCTGGATCTCGACTTCTGACGCGGCCCCCCGCGGAACACGGCAGGCCGACGGTACCTCCGGACCTCTTGCACAGCGGCGGCTGCATAGGATCGTCGGCATGCCACTGCGACCTGTCAACGTGAACATGAAGGCTCTTGACGACTCGGCGGTCGGCCGATTCTGGGCGGAGGCGCTCGGCTGGGGCGTCTCCAGCGAGGGACCCGGCGTGACCAACGTCGAACCCGTCGGTGACTACGTCTGGCCGGACCCGGTCGCCGTCTGCGTCGACGTCGTCACCGTCCCCGAACCCAAGACAACGACGAAGAACCGCGCGCACCTCGATCTCGCCACCACCTCCGCGGCCCATCAGGCGGAGTTGATCGCGCGCCTCCAGGCTCTCGGTGCGACGCCCGCCGACGTGGGCCAGGGCGACGTGCCGTGGACGGTCCTCGCCGACCCGGAGGGCAACGAGTTCTGTGTGCTGGAGCCCCGGGAGATCTACCGCGACACCGGGCCCATCGCCGCGGTGGTGGTCGACTGCGTGGATCCGCGGGCCATGGCCCGGTTCTGGGGCGAGGCGACGGACTGGACCCTGCACGAGGTGACGGACGATCAGGCGGTACTGCGCTCCGCCAAGGGCGTCGGCCCGTATCTGGAGTTCCTCCGCACACCCGGAGTGAAGACCGTGCCGGACCGCGTTCACATCGACCTGCTGCCGTACCCCGGTGACGACAAGGCAGCAGAGGTGGCCCGCCTGCGCACCCTCGGCGCCACCGACCTCGACCTCGGCCAGGGCGACGTCCCGTGGACATGCCTGGCCGACCCGGAGGGTCACGAGTTCTGCGTCCTCGGCCGTCCTGACACGCAGCCTTGACCCGACGTATCCGAGTGCGGACACCACTTGTCCATCACAGAGCCGGAGTTGTTGACTCGCTCGGTCCGGCGACCAGCGCCGTACCGATCTCGCGGAAGCCGAGTCGGGCGTAGATCTGCGCGATGTCGTCGTCACTTGCCGACAGGAAGACGATCTCGGCACCCCGCGACCGGGCGTCGGCCACCAGCGCCCCGGTGACCGCGAGTGCGAGACCGCGACGTCGAGCCGCGGGAAGCGTTCCGACGCCGACGATCTCGCTGACTCCTCCGAGCGGTTGGTGCCGGCCCGCGGACAGAGCACCCCCGTGCTCGACGGCTGCGGCGACCACGGTAAGACCTGCTCGCATACGCGCGATCGCGTTCCACCGATCCGTCAACCTCAGTGCGCAGCGCCTCGGTGGCCTCCTCCCGCCCTTCAGGGCTGTCCAGTCGGACGTCTGGCTGCAGCGCGGTGAACTCGATCCGGGTCTGGCCGGGAAGGTGTTCGTTCGCGGCCAGTACCCACCCTTGTGCCTGCCCGGTCGCCTCGACCAGATGGCCAGCGGTATGCAGCGCGGCATGCGCGATGCCCGCCGGAAGGTCGATGCGGACCTCGACCGGCTGCCCGACCCAGAAGACCGGCAGTGCGGCCTCGCCGCAGGCCACGGCCACGACGAGCCCGGAATCATGGCCCGCACGGGGACGATCTCGTGGCCGTCCATCCACCCCCGGTCGGCGGGCTGGCCTCGCTTTGCGGATGGAACAGACAGTGCTCGACCGCCGCCCACGGCACACCGTCGCGCTCGCCGATGGCGGCCACCTGGGTATGGGCCTGCTCCTCGTACGTGTCCGAGTAGGAGGCGGGTATCTGCATGACGCCCTCACTGGTGGTCCCGAACCCGTCGGCGTTGGTGAACTCGAAGAAGGTCTCGACAGCTCTGCCGAGGAGTCGGCCGAGCCGCGTGGTACTGCTTCGGTCCGACCCGGGGGTCGGAGCCGCGCCCGTCGTCCGGAGCGTTCACGTTCAATCCATTGCAATGAACAGACTCTGCTCGTTGCGTTCTGTGGAAGCTATTGCAATGACATTGAGGTAGCTGACCTGCACGAATAGCAACTCCCCGCGAAAATGCGCTTGCGCATACTATGAACGCAACGTAGCGTTTCTATTGTAAGAAACAGGGCATGGGAGACGTCGCAAGCCGAGAGGTACACGTTTCGGGCAGCGGCCGATCAAGGGGGTTGTTCATGGCAGCGCAGAGCCGACAAGTGGCGGCACCCGGCGTCTCTATCGCCTTCGCGCGCTTCGTGCTGTGCGGCGGCGGAGTGGGGCTCGCCTCGAGCTTCGCCGTGGCGGCGCTCGCCTCCTGGATCCCGTGGGTTCTGGCCAACGCCTTGGTCACCGCGGTTTCCACGCTCATCGCAACCGAGTTGCACGCCCGTTTCACCTTCGGTGCCGGCGGGCGCGCGACGCGGCGCCAGCACGCGCAGTCGGCCGGGTCCGCGGCGGCCGCGTATGCGGTGACCTGTGTGGCGATGCTGATCCTGCACCAGTGGGTGGCCGTACCCAGTGCGGTGATCGAGCAGGCCGTCTATCTGTCCGCCTGCGCCCTCGCCGGTGTCGCACGGTTCGCGGTGCTGCGCCTTGTTGTCTTCGCCCGGAACCACTCGCAGGCCGCGGCCGCTGCCCGCACCGCACGTCCCGTGCACGCGACCCTGGCCCGCGCCGCAGCACCGGCCGGCCCGGCGACGCTCTGCCGGACCGCCTGACCCTTCCGCCGACAACGGCCCGCATCACGAGCTGTCCACCAGCGGCACGGCGGCACGGCGGGCAGCCCGCAGCCGTACTCGCGGGCTCCGCGCTGACCCGTGGGCCACGGACCGATCAGGCCACCGGCGCAAGGACTGGCGTAGCGCGTTCTACTCCACGCCTCGCCCGCCGCCGCGTCGTTCCACCAGTCCGTCGGCACCGCGACCACCGCAGCTCCGTTCATCTGGCTTCGGAGTTGAGTCCCGACCTCACAAAACGATCGGTCGATACGCCAGGGCCTGATCGACCACCTCACCAGCCGAAAGCTCCCGCTCCGGCGGCCAGAAGACCAAGTCGCTGACGTGACCAGGCGGGCATGCCAGTGATCTGTCGAGCCTGTCCAGCCAGTCGGCCACCTCGTCGTCGGAGGCGTGGTCCGCCTCCATGATCTGCTGTCCGAGCGCGACCGCCTCCGCCCGGCTCACCCCCGCCCGGGTCCGCCGAGGGTTCAGGAACATTCGCGCTCACCTGGCCTGCCCGACCCGTGTTCCCAAACGTCGAGGCGCCGGCCCCGGACGGCCACCCGGCGCCAAGAACAAACACCGGGCACCCCGCTACGACGTCGGCAGAACCGTCAAACGCCCCGAGACCCTCAAGGCCATCGGCAAGCCCGGAAGATCTTGGTAGATAAAGAACAAGCTGAGCGGAAGTCCACCGGGTGGCCGATCGCCGGCGCTCGGTGATCGGCCACGGGTGCACCTACCGGTTCAGCGGCCTGCTGAGGAGGCGCGCTCCTGGCGGGGCGTAACCAGAGTCACCGCGCAGCCAGGCGCGAAGAAGCCCTTCCCGCCGTACGGACGGGTGAACTCTCAGAGAGTGCCGGAGTCGGCGATGGTGACGGTGGCCGAGGTACGGCCGGATCGCGAGCCGTAGCCCTCGATCTTCCGTACGAGTTCCATGCTGCTCTCGTCGGCGACCTCGCCGAACACGACGTGCTTGCCGTCAAGCCACGATGTCACGATCGTGGTGATGAAGAACTGAGAGCCGTTGGTGTTCGGGCCGGCGTTGGCCATGGAGAGCTGGCCCGGCTTGGTGTGCTTGAGTGTGAAGTTCTCGTCGGCGAACTTTTCGCCGTAGATGCTCTTGCCGCCCGTGCCGTCGCCGCGGGTGAAGTCACCGCCCTGGAGCATGAACTGCGGGATGACGCGGTGGAAGGAGGAGCCCTTGTAGCCGAAGCCCTTCTCGCCGGTCGCCAGCGCGCGGAAGTTCTCCACGGTCTTGGGGGCGACGTCGTCGAACAGGTTCATGTTGATCCGGCCGGCGGGAACATCGTCGATGGTGATGTCGAAGAACACCTTGATAGTCATGCCCACATGCTGACATCTGGGCATCGTCCGGAACGGCCCACCCCCCCCCAGGCGCCCCTCCCTCCCTCACAGACCGCGTTGCACCCAGACGCGGGACGGCGAAGAAGCGGTGCTCGGCGTCGGCCAGATCCGAACAGTCCGTCGGCGATCCGCCGCAGTACGGCCTCCCCGCCAGAAACTGGTGTCTTCACCGAGGCTATTTGCCGCTCCCAGCTTCATGGAGGGCTAAGCACAGGTGAGCACAAGTGTTCGCCCTATGGTTCCTCGGCTCCGGGATTGTGTGGCTTGATCCGTCTTCGCGCAGACAGCGCCTGTTACGGCGAGAGTCGTACGCTTTGTCACCGCTGACATGACCGGGCCGGATGCGGGCCTGCTCGCCCTGCGGGCGAATACTGCAACTCCCGAATACCCGCTGCGCTCAGGGCCGGCGACCCCATGCCGCCCGTCGACATCCGTCCATCTGTGTGTCCTGCGCGGCCGCCGGGCAGCACCACCGGTATGACATGCCGGCCCGCCGAACGCACCGCCGGCCCGCCCGCGTTCGGCGCACCACAGCAGGTCTGGGAGGATGGCCGGCAGCCGTCCGTACCGGGTCCGGGAATCCGCGGGCGGCGAGAGACGGGCGGGTACGGGCAGCGGCCCGGCGGGCGGGAGAGCGGAGCGGTGCGGCATATGCCTCAGTACCCGGAGTACCTCGCCGCGGTCGTGTTTGCCGCGGGCGGCGTCGTCAACGCCCTGCTGGCACCGCACCGGTTCTCCACCGCCGTCCTGTTCTGCCTCGCGGTGACCTCTGCCGGACTCGGCGTGGCCGGTCGCAGTGCGGCGGCCCACCCGACCATCGCAACCGTCCTCGCCGTCGCCGCTCTTCTCCTGGCGCTCGTGTTGGGCCTGCTGTTGCTGGCCGACGGCGTCCTCCTGGTCCGGCGCTACGGACCGCAGGCAGCCCTGCTGGCGACCGGGGCCGCCGGCTGCGGGGTGCTGGCGGTGCTCGGCCTCAACGCAGTCTTCCACGCGGTGGGCGGCGAAGCGTTCGGTGTCATCGTGGTCGCGGTGAACGCGGCCGCGGGATATCTCACTCTGCTCTTTCTCGTCTTCGCCGGCTATGTGTTCGTCCGGGGCCGGAGCACCCCCTTGCCGGAGTCCACCCATGTCGTCGTCCTGGGCGCGGGGCTCGACGGCGACCGGCCCGGCCCACTGCTGACCCGCAGGCTGGAGCGCGCCCTTGAGATTGACGCCGCTCGCGCACCGGACACGCCTCGTGTGGTGTTCGTCCTCTCGGGCGGCCAGGGTGACGACGAGGTCCGCTCCGAGGCGGACGCGATGGCCGAGTATCTGCGCGGACGCGGAGTGCCCGCCGACCGGATCGTGCGGGAAGACCGCTCCGTCAACACCGGGCAGAACCTCCGCTTCAGCGCGGCCCTCGTGGACGGCACCATTCCCGGCCACCGTGCCACGGTGGTCACCAGCGGCTTCCACGTCTACCGCACGACCCTGCTGGCCCGCCGCGTCGGCGTGCCCGTGCACGTCGTGGGCGCGCCGACCTCCCCCGCCTACTGGCTGGCCGCGACACTGCGCGAATTCGCCGCCACCCTGTGGCTGGACCGCCTTCTGCTGGTCGGACTCAGCCTGCTGCTGGCAGTCCCGGTGGCGACGGCGGTCTTGGAGCACTGAAGCGCCGGCCGCAGATACGAAGCCCTAACAAAGGCGCCGTACATGGCGCGGTTGAGGCTGAGGAGGGGAGAGGGCTGGCCGGGCTGCCCGAGCGGTGCGCGCAGCCCGCTGCGCGGGGTGCGTGCGGCTATGGCTGTGACCGGAAACGTTCACCGGTCTGGGGCCCGGGGCATCCACCGGATTGTGTGACACGGAGGGTTTGCTCGTTCCGTTAGGGTGCGCCGACCCTGTACTTCCATCCTGACTATCTCGATGCAGTACGCGCCGAACAGAGAACGACCACGGTACGTTTCCGTGACCCGGTAGAGACAGGCACTACCGGGTGTCGTCACGCAGGTCACTGCTAAGGGGGGAGCGGCAGAGATGGGACGGAGGTTAAAGAACAAGCTGAGACCGTGTTCGAGATCTCGATCTAGGGATGGTCAGGTCGGGGAACAGAATCCGGTTGCGCCGTGGTGAAGGATGAGCAGCGTGGTTACCAAGGAGCGCGCCGTGCAGCTGGTCAAGGCCCTGCTGTCGAGACAGCGGCAGGAGTCACCATGGATGGCACGACTGCCCGCGCTAGCAGTCTGCGACGTAAAGGAGCACGCTCTCGGGTGGCTGGTCGTCTGGCAATCGGTGGAGTACATCCGCAGCCGCGACGTCGGGAAGATGTTGGTGGGCCACGGGCCCTACCTTGTGGACCGGCAGGACGGGAGTATCCACCACATCCCTGCCACCACATACGTAGCCGGTGTCTGGGAGGACCTCTACCTCCAGCAGATCAGGGGGGTCCGGCCGCCCGACCCGCTGGTCGCGGCCGTTGAGACGCTCGTGCACTCCGAGGGGACCATGGCCGCGATGCGCCACCTGCGGAAGCAGGCCCCGCTGTTGGGGCTGCACCAGGCGAAGGCCTATGTCCTGGCCGTCCGGGACGGAGACGAGCCGCCGGAGGAGCTGGTCGACCTCACCCGGTCGCCGGAGACATGCCCTCCGCTGTCCATCGGCACCCTGGCTGGCCCGGTTCAGTAGCGGTCCGGTAAAGGGGACGGGGTCCTAGCCGTGCGGCCGGCCCTCGCCGGGCGAGTCGGCGGACCATGATGCCGATCGTCACCCGCCGCGCCGCCACCGTGCGCGACATGGGCATCGAGCAGCGCCCCGTCCCCGACCGCACCTCCGGCCACTCCCTGGTTGGCGTCCACGCGGCCACGGCCAACCAGCTCGCCAACTCGCTGCGCACCGGGAGCTTCGGGGCTCCGCCCCTTCCCCTGGTCCTCGGCAACCAAGGCTCGGGCACGGTCGACGAAAGCGACATCTTCCCCACCGGCACCCGGGTCGCCCTCTACGGCCACAGCGACCTCGGCGTCACTCCCGACGGCTCCTACCAGCAGTGGGTCAGCGTCCCGGACAACCGCCTGCTCCCACTGCCGGACGCCGTCGACCTCGACGAAGGCGCCGCACACACCGTCAACTTCCTCACCGCCTACCTCGCCCTCACCAGCGCCGCCCACGTACAGCAGGGGCAGACCGACCTGGTCTCCACCGCACACAAGGCCCACCAGGCCCTGGACCTGGGCGCCGAGACTGCCATCGACCTGTTGGCGCAGGACCTGGCAACGGCCGTCGCCGAGACCACCGGCGGGCAGGGCGCGGACGCTGATCTGGACCCCGTGGGCGGCGACCGGCTCGGCGAACTGCTGCGCTCCGTCCGGCCGAGTGGCACCGTGGTCTCCCTCGGATTCACCGGCGGCAAGCAGACCGAACTCGACATCGTCGACCTGCTCATGGGCGAGAAGCACCTCACCGCCTACGCCGTCCACAACGAACCCGAGGAAGCGATCGCTCCTGGGCTCAAGACGATCGGCGAACTGGCCGCGCAGGGCGCCCTCCACCCCGTGATCGACAGCCGGTTCGCCCTCGACGACTTCGAGAACGCCTTCACCCGCCTCACCTCCCGGCAAGCGATCGGCGCGATCGTCCTCAACTTCTAATGGGGCGGCGGCGAGCAGGTCGCCCGGCTGGCACTTGAGGTACCTCGCAGAGTGCGGTGAGCGTCGCGAAGCGCACCGCCTTGGCGCGGCCGTTCTTGAGTACCGCCAGGTTGGCGGGCGTGATCCCTACGCGGTCCGCGAGCTCGCCCACGGACATCTTCCGCCTGGCCAGCATCACGTCGATGTCGACAGCGGTCGGCATCAGATCACCTCGTCCAGCTCAGCCTGCATCTGCGACGCTTCGACGTCGCGCGCGACGGCCTGGGCGAGCAGCATCCGCAGCACGAGGACGATGAGCGCGACCCCCAGGATGGCCACACCGACCCCGCCCATGATGACGGTGACGCCCGGGTCGTCCCGCTGGCCCGGCGCATTGATGAGCGTGACCGCGAACCACAGGAGGGCAGCCCCGACGATCGCGCCGATCACGCCGTCCACGTACCGGAAGGCGGCGTGGGAGAACACGGTTGCGCGTCGCACCATCGTCACCAGCCGCCATACGCAGATCAGGGCGACCTGGGCCGACAGCATGCCCAGGATCGTGATCACCCGCAGCGGGGTCAGCGGGAGCGACCCGTCCTCCGGGTCGCTCCCGCTGACCAAGGTCCACACCATCAATGCCTGCACGAACACGGTGCCGACGAGCACCACCACGAGCACGGCGCGCAGCGCACGCACGGTCAGCTTTCCCATGACCCATCCTTCCATCGAAACGCGATGGGAATCTATCGATATTCGATAGCTAGGGCAAGTGCTGGGATGAAGTGAGCGGCACTTTCGCTGTTTGCGGATCGGGCGCGATCGGTGGGCGGGGGAGGGGCCAGCCGCAGTCGTTGCGGCTTTCTGCCGCGCGCCTTCCCCGCCCGGCCGAAGCAATCGGCAACTGTCGCATGGCCGTTACCCGCGCACCCGCCTGGTCCAGCCAGTGCCGACCGCGTCCCGACCCAGCTCCGCACCCAGCTCCGCTCCGCCCCCGCCGGGCGGGGCTCTGGCTCTCAGGCCTGTCGGCGTCCGGAACTCACGGGCGGTCTCGGCGCGCACTCGGTCGTCGAGGCGGTCGGCACCTAGGAGTCGTTCATGCAGGCCATCGGCGCCACCCGCGGCGGCGGGCACCTGGGCTAGGTTGGCGTGAACTACGACGTGACGGTCCCCGGGATCGAGCTGTTCTTCGCTGGCATCCACACCCTTGGCGGACCCGCCCCGGTCCGCCGGTTCCTGCCCGACCTGATCCAGACGTGACCGACCCCGGGACGGCGGGCGTGCGCACGTCTGGGCACCGGTATGGGCATCGGTGCCCGGACTGTGTCCGGCTCGCCGTGGAGGTCAGGCGGTGAGGTCTTTCCGGAGGAGGGTGGTGAATGCGGTGGCGGACGCTTCCTGCTGCACGTCGACACTGGGCGCTGGTCCGCTGACCGCGGGGAGCTTGAGGGATTTGACCTCGGAGGCGGGGAAGTCCTCCCGTGCCAGGCCGAGCGTGACGTGGGGCCAGAAGCCGTCTTCCACGATGTTCAGGTGCTGGGTGATGTCCTGCTGGATGCGGGCGAGCTCGGGGTGGTGCTCGACGCCCAGGCGGACTTGTTCGCCCTTTTGGACGGTGGCCTCGTCGTATCGGTAGGCCGGGTTCTTCTTCAGGGTCCAGCTGCTGTGGCGTACCTCGCCGGTGAGGCGGATGGCCGGAGCGGACCAGGGGCCTTCGCTGATGAACGTGCGGGCGTCGGCCAGTTTCTGCTCGTCGGCGCCGTGGAGGAATCCCAGAGTGATGTGGATGTGCTCGGGTTGCTGCGGGTCGACGCGGTCCTGGACCTCGCGCTGCAGGTCGACCAGGTCGTCCACCAGCTCGGGCGGGACCCTCAAGCAGATGAAGGCATTCGTCGTCTGACCAATGGCCATCGCTTTCCTCCGTGTCGCTCAGCGCTTCCGCAGGGGCTTGCCGTCCGTGGGCGATCTCGTGGCCTCGGCCTCTGCGATGCAGGACGGGCCCAGCGCGCGAGGTACCCGCTGTTGGGCTGGCTGGCGCGAGGCAACACGGTGACCGCGATGGACGGGGTGCTCCTTCAAGAAATCAGCTCCGCCGCGCTCGCGCACCTCGGGATCTCACGCTTCGTGAGGGGCCCCGCCCGCTGGGGGGCCTTCCCGGCGAGGCCGGGCACGGTGCGCGTCCGGTTGGCCGTGCCGTAGCCGGTGGCCGCGCAGCTCGGCGCCGAGGACCCGTCCGGCGAACTCCCTCCGCAGTTGACGTCGCGGCACGCAGTCGCCCGCTGCGGCACAGGCAAGATGGCTGAGCGGGAGTCCCATCGGGTGGCCGATCGCCGGCACTCGGTGATCGGCCACGGGTGCGCCTACCGGTTCATCGGCTCACTGGGGAGGCGCGCTCCTGGCGGGGCGTAGGTGGAGGGCTTTGCCGTAGCTGTTGTCCAGCCAGATCCGGTGCTTCTCGCCGCTCCCGATCAGGCTGGGGTGGTTGCAGGTGTGGGCGTTGGAGGTCCCGGGGTTGACGGTGACCTCCACCCACTCCAGGCACCACGGCCGCGCGCTGCCGGCGCCTTCCATGCGCAGGTAGACCGGGAAGTACTCCAGGTCGGTGGTGTCGAGCTGCGGTGTGCGCGGGTCGTTCTCCTCGGCGTTCTCGACGTTGGAGCCCTCGCCGAAGTGGAACGTCGGGTCCGCGTTGCGGCCGAAGTCGGAGCCGGTGCTGTCGACGAGGAACTCGCGGCCTGCGATGCCGAGGTAGGCCCACGACCCTGTGTCAGCCCCCTCGACGTCCGCAGTCCAGATTCGCGCGGCGATCTGTGTGATGGCAGCCATGCTTCCCCTTTTCCTGCTTCGGTAGCGGCCCGCTCGGCCGCTGGTCACACGGGGTGTTCCGAGCAGAAACGATCCGCTACGCGCGGCCTCAACCCCGGTGGGGGGGGGGGGGGGGGGGGGGGGGGGGGGGGCGGGGGGGGGGGGGGGGGGGGGGGGGGGGGGGGGGGGGTGGGGGGGGGGGGGGGGGGGGGGGGGGGGGGTGGGGGGGGGGGGGGGGGGGGGGGGGT
>NZ_JBVJBP010000011.1:0-13304 GCF_055589465.1 Streptomyces sp. NPDC041940 | reverse complement strand
CGCCAGACCCCCCCCCCCCCCCCCCCCCCCCCCCCCTGCCCCGCCCCCCCCCCCCCCCCCCCCCCCCCCCCACCGCAGGTCCTCGCCCGCTCCCCGGAGCGAGACGTGCGCGTGGCGGGGTGTCAGGGGAGGGGGACGTTGGGCACTGCTCGGCGAGGCCGGTCAGGGGCTTCTTCTCCGCGGTGTCGACGCACAGGTCAAAGCGGGTTTCACGCCGACCACTCGGTGACCTAGCGGCAGCGGTCGGGTTCATGGGGCGGCAGCCACTGCGCGACGTCCTTGTCGGCCTTTGCCGGTTGGAGCGGGCGGTGACGGCGACCAGGCGGTGTTCGACGTGGCCCCCGGGGTCCTGCGATTCCCCGGAGGCCACTGGTCACCGGCCGGTCACCGGAGAAGGACACGATCGTGCTTGTACGGGGAACAGGACCTGGACCGCATACGCGTGATCAGTGTCGCCGTCCGGCGAGCGCAGCCCGGCAGCGACATCAGGGGAATCGGCGTGCACGACACCGTCGGTGAGGGCACCGTCTACCGGGCCCGCCCCGCGCGTACGGCGCACCGCAGGCAGATGATCACTACATCGGGTGGTCACCCGCGTGGTTCGGCCCTCTTCGGCATGCCGTGCCCTGTGCCCTGCCCGACGCTGAGGAGGCCCGCGAGACAAGACCACGGAAGGACACGGTCCATGACCATCGCAGTGCAGGACAACATCACCACCAAGCTCGAGCGTTCATTCGACGCGTGGGACGCCAACCACGACGGCTACCTGGACTGGTCGGACTACCAGAAGCTCGCCGACCGCTACATCCAGGCATACAAGCTCGACAAGATGGACCGCCGGGCCAGGGCACTGCAG
Organism: Streptomyces sp. NPDC041940; assembly: GCF_055589465.1. Lineage (NCBI taxonomy): Bacteria > Bacillati > Actinomycetota > Actinomycetes > Kitasatosporales > Streptomycetaceae > Streptomyces > Streptomyces sp. NPDC041940. The sequence goes on along the minus strand of NZ_JBVJBP010000011.1, from coordinate 12,448 downwards.
ATCTTCTGCCTGAACTACTGGATGGAACTGCTGCGCCACGCGGGCGTGGACGGGGACCGTCTCACCAAGGACCAGTTCGTCACGGCCAACCGCCTCGCGGCCATCGACACCAGCCGGCTCAACGTCACCGAAGGCGGCGGCCACGCGATCTTCGACGTCATCGACGTCGACGGCGACAACGAGATCAGCGAGGACGAGTTCGCCCGCTTCCTGAAAGACGTATGGAAGAGCGACGCGCCCGACGCGATGGACTCCTTCACCAAGCTGGACACCGACGGGGACGGCGCGATCTCGCGCCAGGAGTTCATCCGCGCGATCCGTGAGCACTTCCTCTCGAACGACCCCAACGCACCGGGCAGCCTGTTCTTCGGGCGCGTCTGACCTGCTTCGAGGCGCTCTTCGCTTTGGCCGGAAGCCTCCCGCGGCCGCCCCTGGAACCCAGTTTCAGCGGGCGGCCGTCTCTGCGTGCTCCTCCTCGCAGGGCTTCAGAGCTGGCTTCCCGGGTTTTGCCCGCCGTCGCACCGGCGCGGGACGGTCAGTGCGCAACTATGCGCAACCAGCTCGATGGGGGAGTAGGCGATGACGTTACGGTTCGTCGGGGTCGCCCCGAGCACCGGTGGTGAGGGATCGCCCATGGTGTGGGTGGAGGTGGAGTGCGCGGACCTGGTCCTGCAGGGCGAGGAAGCCGATGAACTCCTGAGGACCTTGGTCGGCTCCACCGAGTGGGTGGCGACGGGCCTGTTACGCGTGGGTCTGCGACTTCGTGTGCGTGTTCGCCGAGAGGACCTGGGGAACCCGCAGGAAGTGGCTGTAGGCCGAGGCGGACCGCCGTGCTACACGCCCCAGCTCATGAGTGCTCTGGCTGCGGTGCCGTTGTTGCCGAGCTGGTAGATGCTGATGCCGCGCGTCGAGAAGGTGAGCGGGGCGGGCGGCTCGGCTTCGATGGTTTCCAGGTCGGTGAGGGTGGCCAGACCGACGGTGACGTGGGGGAGATAGTTCTCCCCGCTGTGGTCGGGGACGTAGTTCTCGATGTAGGTGAGGGTGGCCGCGTTGATGTCCGGCTCGGCGTCGGTTCGAATGTAGGCGTCCGCGGTGCCGTTGCTGCCGGTGTAGGGCCGCAGGGCGTCGATGAGACGTGCCTGGAAGTCGAGGACCTGGGGCCCGGGCTTGACGACGATCGCGGCCAGCCCGATGGAGGGCTGCACTTCCATGTGGGCGATGCTGTGGGTGGTCAGCGTCAGGGCCGACAGGTCCACGGAGGCGACCACGTCGCCGATCGCCGGGTACACCTGGTCGAGGACGGCGGTCCGTACGTAGCGCTGCAGCGTGGTGATGTGCGGCTGATGGTGCTTGTCGAGGGCGAACCCCGTCGGTGCGGGGACGCTGGTGAGCATGCGCGCGTTGACCTGCTTCGCGAGCGCGATCATGCTGTCGTCCGGATGGAGCAGGACGTCGACTGCCATGAGGTCGTTCATGGGACTCCACGAGAAGCGAAAGCGGCTGGTTGATGGTCGCCCCGGACCGCCGGAGGTTCTCGTCCGGGCAGGCGATGGCCGTCAGGTCACGATGCGGCCTCCCGGTCAGAACACGGTGGCCCAGTCGTTTTTCATGCTCACGATGGTCCAGCCGAGCTCCTCGCCCTTCACGAGCGACCTCCCGGCACCCGCGGTGTAGGAGAACTCGCGCTCCTGGTCGTCGTGGTTGACGAGCAGCGCGAACCGGGCGCTCTGGAGCATCTCGATGTCCACGTCGGCGTTGCCGCCCGCGAGGACGGGCAGCCGGCCGGTATGGGCGAAGATGTGCTCGGGCTTGCCCGCGCCCAGGTCCAGGCTGCCCAGAAGGGTACGGTCGCGGACGAGCTTCCCGTCGGCGTAGGTGTAGGCGGCTGCCGAGCCGATGACGTTCTCCTTGGGGATCTTCCAGATTTCCTCGGCGAACACGCGCATGAAGTCGCGGCCGCCGCCCGAACAAACGAACACCCGGAAGTCGTTCGCGTGCAGGAGGTCGAACAGCTCCAGCATCGGACGGTAGACCAGCTCGACGTACGGGATGCCGAGCGTGGGGTGCTTCACTGTCCGGGTCCACTCACGCACCTGCGCGTCGAACTCCTCAGGCGTCGTGCCGGCCCACGAGCGGGTGAAAGCCTCCAGCAGCGTCGACACCACCTTGGGGTCCTGCGCCGCCAGGCCCTTGAAGAACTCCGGGTCCTTGGCGATGAGCGCCTTGTAGGGCTGCTGCGCCGCGAGTGACGGGTCGGCCTTCACCTCTTCCTCCCACGTGCGGAAGACGAAGTCGAACTGCGGGGGCAGGGGCTGTTCGGCCCACAGGGTGCCGTCGTTGTCGAAGGTGGCGATCCGGTCGGCCACCTCGACGAAGGCCGGCCCCGGCGTCGTCGCGGCCGTCACGAAGTCCACGATCGCCTGCCTGGCCGAGCCGTCTTTCCAGCTCGCGAGGACCTTCTCGGGCATGGGCACTCCTCGGCACGGCGGTCACCCCGGTAGATAGGGCATTCAGCCCATGACCTTCCCCGATCTTCGGACGATCTCAAACCGGATGATCCCTTTAGTCCCCATATGGGGTGGGCTGGCTTGAAGGCTTCATGAGCGCACGAACACTCGCCGGCCCCTCCGCCGTAAGGCTCTGGCCTCCAGCAGCCCGCCTTCGGCCGGCCCTCCCCGGCATTGTTCGCCCGCGCCGACCGCGGGTACGCCCGCTTCCTCGACGCCCCGGCCCTCGATGCCGAAACCGGCGACCACGACGGCGCGGCGGGCGCCCGATGAGCGACACCCGCCTCGTTCTCTACGACCCGCGCGGCCTGAACGAGGGCGGACTCCCCCTGGACCGCGCCCCGCACGAGGCACTCGTCGCCGCCGTCCTGGCGTGGAAGAACCCGGACCTCGCACGCCGCGACTACGAGCAGATCGCCCTCCAGCTCACCGGGCACGCCCGCGTGCTGGCCGCCGACGTACGCCGCCACGCCGCCGCCCTGCCCAAGGGCGACGGCCGCGGCGCCCTCGCCGACGTCGTCCTCCGCGAAGCCGGCGGACGCCTGTCCGCCCCGCTGTAAGGCACCGCCCGCTGCGCCCAGAACCGCGCCCGCCTCGTACGGGCCCTCTACACGCGGCTGGACCGCCTCACCGAACCCCTCCCGGCCGCCACGTAGCCCGAAGAGGGCGAGCGGCCCAAGGCAAGACCCCAGTGCCTACACGCACGCCAGTGTGATTCCGCTGACCCAGAGCAGCGAAAGCCCCCCCCCCGGGGCCACACAGCGCCCGGGGGCCGCCAGACAGCGCCAGGATGCCGCCCAGTTGAGCCCGAGGGCGCTACCAGTCGTCCGGAGCGCTGCCCACCCACGCGATCGGCTCGCCCTCGCTGTTGTGGCCCCAGTGGGGTTCCTCCAGCGAGGTCGGTGGGGGGTGGGACAGCTCAGCCGAGTGCGGGCGAGGGGATCGGGCGCCCCCGGGTGTCCTCGCGCGACGGCGGGGCCGGGCAGACGAGCTGCCCGGATGGTCCTGCCTGGTTGCACCTGCTTGGCCGGAGTTCCTGGAAGGCCCGGCCAAGGGGGACATCATCAGTCGGACGGAGTGTCGTTGCGTTCTGGGTTCGGCTGAACGGGGCTCCCGCGACGGCGGCGTATGAACGAGCCCGCCACCCCAAGAACGAGCCCGCTGACCAAGCTGCCAAGGAACTCGGACAACGCGGCGGAGAGCACGTTCACCGCATTCTCCGTTTGGTGCGCTCGGCCTCCGCAGCCCGGTCGGCGTGGCGTTTGCCCAGTCTGCTGAGCTTGCAGCGCACCCTCTCCCCGAACTTCCGTTCCTGGCCGAGCTCGTTGGCTACTACAGGCCAGTGACCACCATGCTCAGCCCACGCCAGCGCCATCGCCCGCTCTTCAGCACTCAGGTGCTGCAGCACCGTGGACACCCGAATATCTCTCTGCTTGGACAGGAGATCCTGCTCGGGCGTCCGGTACTCGACCAGCAGGTCTGCGATAGTTCTCGCCTCGTCTACGGGCTGCGCCAGAAGAACCGTTGGCTCTCCGTTGATTTTTCTCTCCCACACCGGCTGCAGATAGCGGTGTTGTGCACGAGTATGGCGCCGTAACAGGTCATGGACGTACGGCTTGGTGGCCATACCGGTGCCCAGCGACGCCACCCAGTCCCCAAGCAGCGCCATCTCCACGGCTTCACGCCAGCGGGCGGGGTGCTTCAGGCCGAGCGCCTTCCTGCTGAATGCATCAACAGTGCCGCTGTCTCCTTCGATGGCAGCGTTCCGTGCAATCAGCGCCGCGGTCTGCGCTTCAACTGGGCGCACCAGGAACGGCCGACGGAGCACCCTGTCCAGTTTGAGCAGCATGCCGACAATCAGTTTTGAAGCCAGTGGAGCGAGGACAGTCCCCTCAAAGTTCTCCATACTTAGGTAGCCAGTCTCTTCCATGACAGGGCGGCCCTCTTTGACGATGGCTCGCAAGTCACAAATGCACGTCCTGACCTTCTCGATCATGTGGAAGGTCAGCGAAGCAACGTGCTCACGCCAGACGAGCCCATCACTACGTTCGAACGCCGCTTCATACGACTCCATGGCCTGCTCCAGGGATTCAAACACCGCGGCAACCTCGGCTTCGAACGTGGCGGCCTCTGATGTGACCCGACTGCTCACTCGGGGCTCCTCCTGAGTTGAGGTAAATGGGGCTTCTCTACCTAGGCTCGGGATCAGCCGGGTCCGGCAATAAATCTTGCAACCGTTGCTGTGACATGCGCCACACCCATCCTGTTCGACGCGCCAATCACCCGCGCTCAAAGAGCCGGCGCCTGATGCGCAGAGGGTCCGTGCCGACTGCTCCGACACAGACCCTCCGTTGCCCCCGACGCGGCTACGCCGCCGCCCATTCCAGCCCGAGCGCTTCCAGCCGCGCGATGTCCAGGAACAGCGCTTGTGATCAATAGCGGGTGTTCTGACCTGGGCTGATCAGGTCGTGTCATCTGCGCTGCGCCCGGTGCACTTCCAGTGATCGTTGGTATGCGGCGGTGCTGGGACGGAGCCCCCGCTTTTCGAGCCGGGACAATCAACAGGACAGTCCGGCACCCGCTGCCGATTGCGGCCCGCTCCGGCCAGGTCGCCGCGCGATGCGCAGAGGGTCCGTGCCGTCTGTGTCCGGCACGGACCCTCTGGCGCAGCCTCCCACGCGCGGCTACACGGCCGCCCAGTCGAATCCGAGGGCGGCGAGTTGAGCGAGTCTGTCCGCGGTGAGCTTGACCCGCCTCGACTTTGTGTTCGACAGAAATACCCCAAGCCGCACAGTATGTTCCTGGCCGTCGACCGTGATCGTCTCTGTGTGCCCTCGGGGGACGGTCAAGGAGCCGGTGCGAGCCTTGTACTGGGCCAGGGCCGCCACACCCCGCTCGAACGCCCCTGAGGCACCCTTGGAGGCCTTAGCGGGCTCCTTGAGTTCCGCGGGCAGGGGCTGGATGCCGAGTTGCTCCACGCGCTGGCGCTGGCCGTCCGTGAGCTGCTCCCACACGTCTGGCTGCCTCTGTCGCAGCAGCCATCGCCCGACGTCCTGGCCGGCAACTGTCACGCCGGGCAGAACCTCGGTGCCCGGTTCGTCGCGCAGCAGTTCGCGCAGGGCGGCGTAGTGGCGTTGCCAGTCGGCCGGCCATGCCGGGTTCCAGTCCGGGTCGATGGCTTCCAGCGCTGCCCGCCACTCCGGGTGGCCGTCCAGCGCACCCGGCCGCCGCAAATTCGCGAGCCACATCCCCAACGGCCTGTCCAGCGCTGTGGCCGTCCGCGGAGCGCAGAGGCTGAAAGCCTGCTCGTAGTAGACGCGGGCGGCTTCCAGGTTCTCCTGGAAGCGCTCATCCGCCATGGACCAGACCATGCCGAGCCGCTCCAGCCGCTGCGCGCGCTGTCCGCTCATCTCCCCAGCCCCGAAAGCCCTCCGCTGTTCTGCCACCCACTGCCCGAGCGGTGTCGCGCCCTCCCGGTGTCCGTACGGCACCCTCGCGTTCCCGACCCGCTCGACGTACGCCTTCAGCTTTGCCCAGCCGCGCGCCCAGTCCTGCCGCTCCGTATCGATCACGTTGAACGACACCCAGTTCGCGACCATCACGGGATCCCTCGGTGCGGCAAACCGAAGCAACAGGCGGGATTCTTCCTCGCCTTCCTCCGGTTCCGTACCGATACTCACCGAGGGCTGCGCAACGTCCTTCTGAGGTTCCTGTGGAATCGCGAGCAACTCGATGGCTTCTTCATCGTGAGCCCGTAGACCTGTCAATACCTTCACCAACGGCCGGTACGAGCCGGAGGTGAACATATCCTCCGGCTTTTCATCGGGCTGGAGGAATACGGGCACGATCAGCGAGGCGAGTTTCCCTTCGCCCGGCTGCTGCCGCAGCGCCCGGCCGATGGCCTGAACGATGTCGTGCGGGGCACCCTTGGGATCCAGTAGGGCAACCGAATCCACGCTTCTAATATCGACACCCTCGCCCAAAACGCGGCAGTTCGAAAGCACGGCCCGCTGCGCCGTGTCCCCGAACGACCCCAGCACCTCCCGCCGGCGCTCGGGGGCGTGCTCGCCGCACAGCCAGTCGGCCCAGATCCGCCTCGGGTACGCCTCCGGCTGGTTGGCGTGCAGCTTGGCCGCCACCCGCTGCAGGCCTTCCGCGTAGGCCTGCGCCTCCATCGTCCGGTGGTGGAAGGTGATGCACGTCGACAGGTCGTGCTGCGCCATGGTGTGCAGGAGCGCGGCCTGGAGCGCCCCGAGCCGCTGCCCGCGCACTTCCTCGCTGCCCCGCTCCTCACCCATTAGCCGCTCGGGCGTGACGAGGGGGTCCTGGAGCTCGAGGACGATGATCTGATACCTCGCCAGCAAACCCCGGGACACGGCCGACGCCAGCGACACCTTGTACAGAACCGGCCCGAACACGGCCTCGTCGTCCATGGAGGCCGCCATCTCCCGCGGCAACGGGTCCCGTGCCCCCTCGGCGACCTCCCGGCTGAGCCGCTCCTCCCAGATCCGCGGCGTCGCGGTCAGGTACAGCCGGCGGTAGGCCGGGATGACGGCTTGGTCGTGGATGTCCGCCCACGCCTTACCCATCGAGCCCGAACTCCTGTGGGCTTCATCAACTACGGCGAGGTCTAGTGGATCAAGTTTCTGGCCGTAGGCGCCCTCGAAAGCCTCCGCCAGAACACCCAGCGACGCATACGTCGCGTAGATGGTCACCGGTCCCTGCCCGTGCCACAGGGCCAACTGGATCGGGTTGGTGGTGGACCGCACCCGCAGGTTCCACAGCTCCGGGTCGTCCTGAAGCGAGCACACCGCAACCGCTGGCCCCCGATGCCCGGCCCCATGCCACGCCGCAGCTGTCTGGGCCAGCAGCTCCAGGGTCGGCACCAGGACCAGCACCCGCCCACGGGGAACCATCCGCCGCGCTGCGGCCGCGGCCATGATGGTCTTTCCCGTCCCGCACGCCGCATGGACTTGCCCGCGCAGGCCGGCCGCGGGCATCCCCCCGGGCGGGATGTCGAGGCCGCGGACGATGGCGTCAACGGCCTCAATCTGATGGTCACGCAGCTTCACAGCCGTCCCCTGTCTTCCCGGACCCCCCGGTCTATCAAGTGCCAGGTAGCGACGGAGCAGGCGCTCTGCCTACTCATGGTTGTAGCCCGGCTGCCGCCCTGCATGCGCCAGGCGGACCAGGACTCGATCGAGGCCATCCCGCCCACGCGCCACCGCGCCGTACGGCTCAGCCACGTCTCCTGGTAGAGGGTGCGCGCCGTCATCATCTCCGAGACCGCGATGACCAGCTGCTGCATCTGCGCGAGCCGCTGCTCGCGCTCCGCCTCTGCAGCAGCGGCCCGTTGTTGCCGCTGGGTCAACCAAGACCCGAACCACGCCTACCAGGGTTGTCGCGGCGCCGTCCACGCCGACCGCTGCTTCGATCACGGGCACACCCTGCCAGGACCGCGCTCCTGGGTGTGCGGATACAGGTGAAGCCGATGGCCAGCCCCGGAAGGCATGGCGATCGGCTTCACGTGAGCAGGCGCGCCAACACCTGCCCCGGTTCCCTGTGTAACGGTTGGAGCCAGTAGCAATCAGGGTCGGTCACGATCTGCCCAAGCAATTTGTGATCCGTGGTTATGAGGATGACCTAGGCCATTCAAGATCGCCTTGCCCGATCGTTCGCGCTGTCGGCCGATCAACGAGCGCAGCACTGGCATCGATGGCCAGCTGCGCTCAGTCCGACCAGCACGGCGCGACTACGGACGGCCGGTCAGCACAGTGAGAAGGAGGTGGCCGGCTCGCACGGAGAGCCGAGCGCCTCGTGCCGGTTCTGCGCGAGCCGCGGGGAGCCGGAGGAACTGCTGTCGTTCTTCTGAGCAGCGGGTCAGGATGAACCGAGCGAGTTCAATACCTGCCCTCAGTGCGGGTAGTGGATGCTCGGCTGGGGGTCCGGATCCTCAGCGAACTCGTGGGTGCAGTCTCTATGTGCTTCGCCTGTTCTCTTGCCTTCCCTGCCCTGGTCCCCATGTGACCGGTGCGGACGTCCAGCGACGCGGCAGACGGCAGTACCGGTCTGTGCGGGAATTGCTGGGAGGACGCGGTGGAGGAGACGCGCTACGGGCGGGAGGACCCCACCGACTACGGCTACGGCCCGGAGCAGTGGGACGACGCTTACCACGAGGAACAGCAGTGACCGAGGCACGGTCCCCGCCCGGGAAATAGTGCGGAGGCTTCGGTGAGCACGTACCTTCCACAGTCGTGCCCCCGAAGCCGTCCGCGTCGAGCACTGCTTGCGCGGCCGTCTTCACACAAACCAACCAAGAGAGCTCTCCTGGAGCGTACCGCCCCCACAGCGTGCTGCGGGCATAGGCCGACTGAGATCACCAACTCACCTCGATTGATCGTGTCCATGTCAATTCTATGCTCTGTGGATCTTGAACGCTGGGGCCGCGGAGAGGCCCAGGGAGAAGAGCAAGCGACCGCAGAAGCAGCGGTGTAGCGAATTAAGATTCTCCCAAATGAAATTCATTGAGAGCGTAAGCGCTGTTCTCCTGGCGAATCTTCAAGCTGAACACAGAATTAAGTATGAAAAGCTCGACGGCCTCTCGGCGGCCAACGATATAGAGGGCGCCGGTGCCCAATGAATCCCCTTGGGAGGAAACCAACCGACCGTCAAGGGCTCTCTGCGCTGCACTAGTTCGGCGCTTCTTCGAGCAACGATCCTGGCCCCACTAGAACTTCGCGTCTGGGATCCCAGGATCCCCACGATCGCCAGTAACGTTCACCGTGGATGAGCTTTGCGGCAGGGCACCATCGCGTGCCGCAAGGCGCGCTACTCTCCGGACAGACTTACGTTGTGCTCCCGGCGACACCTTCCACTGTCAGCAACACCGGGGGCCGTCCGCGTAAGCCAGGCCGTCTTCACACCCACCAGACCGATCGAGAGCTCGAGGAACCAGTGACCAGGACATCCGTCTCGCAAGTCGACCCCCCAGGCGAAGACCCCGTGCTCCGCCGGATCACAGAGATGCTCGCCGACGCCGATCAGCGCCCTGAGCTGGAGCGTTTCGTACAAAGTTCGCCGCAGGCCACGCCTCGAACAGCTAAGTGTCCTGAATGCGCCGAGCGCGAGACCGCGGCGGCGAGGCGTCGAAGCCGGCTGATCACAGTGGTGAACTGCGCCCTGGGGGCCTGTGCTGTGGCGCTGGGGAGCACAGGAGTCGTGCTCCTGGCGATCGGCCAGTCCCTGGCGGCCGGCGCGGCGGGAGGACTTGCTGGCCTCGCATGCTCGGGCATCCTGGTGCTGCACAAGCTACGCCCGAAGAACTGACCCCTTGACCTGCGATGTTGGGAGGACACTGATGCACGGTGCCCTCCCAATAGCCGTCTTCTGGCCCAGTATCTTCCGCGCACTTCGTCCTCAAGGCGCTCAGCCGCTGCAACCTCGCCCGCGACCACTGCTACGTCTACGAGCACCGGGCCCACAGGTGGCGCAACGCACGCCCCACCGTGTTGCCGCAGGCGATTCCACGGCATGGGCGGCGTGGGCAAGACCCAGCTGGTCACCGAATACGCCGACCGGCACCAGCCCGAGTACGACATCGTCTGGTGGGTCCCTACCGGGCGCCCCAACCAGATCGGCCAAGCCCCAATAGAGCTCGCCAAGACGAGTGTCGGTCTGCGCGTGCACACCAACGGCACTCTCCTCACACGGCGATGTTCTGAGTCGGGCCGCTCAGCACGGCGCTGTTGCCTGCCGGCTCTACGCGCATGCTGCTCGTCGACGACTTCGACAAGAGCGACATCGAACTACACCACGACCGCCTGCACGCCTTGGAGAGAGAGCGCTACGCTGTCCCGTGGCACTGGCGCATCACATGCGCTCCCTCCGGCAGGTCACCACCACTACAAAGTGAACGCGACTTCCCAGCGGGGTTGATGAGCCGCTGTCTGCATGAACTGAAGAACATCTCGTGCCACAGCGCAACGATGCCGCGGACGCAGTCGACTGGTCGCATCCAAAGATCATCCGCATCGGGGAGGGCAACCCGTCCGTCTCCAATGACCTGGTGGCGTACCGGTGCGCCACATCCTCCTGCTCCAGGAGCCGAAGTACCGTCACCCGTTCGCGGGCCGCTGTGCACCATGGACGTGGCGAACGACCCCGTCGCCGTGCATGACTCGATCACCGCTCTCGACTCGCCCCACATCGACTACCTCTTGCCCTACTCCAGATGGGACAGGCTGCCACCGAAGCCTGCTGGCGCCCGCCCCCCTACGCGGACTGGTTGCTGGCCGTCTTCGGCCGGCGGAAGACACAGGGCTGCTGGTTTCCGGTGCGGACCTTCGAACCGGTGCTCAGCACCTGCGCAGCGGGTCCACCCTGACCGAGGCGCTGGGGCTCACGTCGAGCGTTCTCGCCATGATCGAGACCAACGGCTCCTTCGAGCAGGCCGACTGGCTGAGGACCGCCTACTCAGGCGGTCCGGAAACGTTCCGGCACGATTTCGCGGAGTTCGCCGCGCATCCGACGTGCGGCCAGGCAGGCGGGCATCAAGGGTGTCAGTGAGACCTGCTGGCCTGGATGGCAAAGAGTCACCGCCGCGTCTGCTGCGCGGATCGCTGACGACCCACCACTCTTCCGTGTCAGCTTCGTCGAGGTTCCTGACGAGACCATTGGCCACGTGCCCCCATCTGGGCCTCTTCGGATGTCTCGTTAAGGGAGGCACGCACGTGCTGTGAGGCGTCCCAGGCGGAAGATCCGGGTCTGGAAGAACTCCCGCAGATGCCGGTGGAGCTCTTCCCGGTCCGGGGCCTCCGCCCAGTAAAGGTGGAAGAGGTGGACGTGGACGTACCAGGCGTTGGCGTAGAAGAACTGGCGACGCCGCTCCGCCGGCTCCTGTCGTAGGTGTCGATCACCGTAGCGAGGGCGGAGTCTCCGAGCGCTGCACCCGCGGTGGCATCGAGGAGGGCCAACGGGGCGGAGGCCAGCCTCCCCGCAGAGTGTTTCCGTGTGGTCATGCCAACCCCCGATTCAGGAGGCCGTCCGTCGGTCGTCGGGGTGCGGGTCGATTGAAGAGGGACCCGGCGAGCAATGGGCGGCGCTTGCCGTCTGCCAGGGTGCCGAGCGGCTCTGATCGGCGGGGAGGTGGAGAGGAGGCGCACGGAGAAAAGCGAGGGTCGAACGCTCCGACGCCTTGCCCAACGTCTGCACTGCGAATGCTGCTAACAATCGTTCACTTCGCGGTGATCCTTCTGATTTGGGTGGGGCTATACTCCTGTGAGTTTTCAGCGTTAATGCATCGCAAATTAAACGCATGGTCTAAAACTTGTGGGGCTATCCGGGTCCATGGCAATTTCTCGTGTTCTCATTTTCTTGGAATTGACGCGTACCAGAAAAAGTGGGATCCGGAGGCGAGGGGGCTGAGGGGTGTGCTGCTGCTGGTACCAGATTTTACACAGTGCATCACTGATGCATCTTCTCGTGGCAACTTCCCCTTGCGGAGTGATACGTGACTGAATCCTACCTCGTCGTGGCTGGTTGCTCTGCACGCTGGGAGTGTTGTTGAGGTTGACCGTGGGAGACTTTGATGACCGGCGATGGGTTCGGGTGGAGCGTAGCGGAGCCTGGTCTCTGTGACGTCGGCCGGCGTTCGATCGGGCCGACGATCCGTCACCCCCCTTGTGGGGGGTGGTAGGCAGGGTATACAGCCGCTACACAAGACCGCTCGTGATGCGCACTCCTTGCTGCCAGCTTCGACACCCGCGCTTGCGCGGGTGTCCTCAATTCGCGCTTGCGCGAATTGACTTGCTTCTAGAATTCCGCTTGCGGAATTCAATTCCCGTGCCTGCGCGGGAATATGGCGGAGCGTCAGCGGAGTCACGCCTGAAGCGAAGCGGAGGGCGTCATTCTGCGGCGCGTCAGCGCCGCAGGACCCGCTCCGC
>NZ_JBVJBP010000010.1:221500-283175 GCF_055589465.1 Streptomyces sp. NPDC041940 | reverse complement strand
GGCAGCGACCACACCGACAAACCCCCCCCCCCCCCCCCCAACCCCCCCCCCCCCCCCCCCCCCCCCCCCCCCCCCCCCCCCCCCCCCCCCCCCCCCCCCCCCCCCCCCACTCCCGCTCACTCTGTCAACAGCGGTGGACCATCACCTGAGCGGCGTCGGCCACGTCCATCTCCTCGATGAAGAAGATGTCATCCTGCTCCTGCGAGGCAACCTGAATTGCGGACTCAGCAACGTTCTCGTTCACTGTCGCTCCTCATGTGCAGCGGAACTGAATTGCTCTGACGTCAGGAAGCTTCACCATTCCGATAGGCGCTTGTCAAGCGTCTCTCATCCCGATTTATTTTTCGCCGCAAAGCATGCCCAATGACTGCAACACGGACATTTCTTCCCCTTGTGTTCGAGGATCTGTCCAGGCAGGATCCGTGAAACGCGTGAACGCCTTTGACGTCGTGCTGCGGGGGGATTGATGCAGGGGGATTGAAGGGCCACCGGGGAGGGGTAGTGGACTCTTTGGGCGGACCACCTAAAACCGGAGCGTTAAATTCCGCGCCGCACGCAGCGCATCTTCCAAAGCGAGAGAACGAAGCTCAGAATCATGGGATTCCTTGAATTCAACAGTGTCCGCTGCAATCTCGCCGACGGGCGCACACTGTTCGAAGACGTCAGCTTCTCCGTGGGGGCAGGGGAGGTCGCGGCACTGATCGGCCACAACGGCGCGGGGAAGAGCACCCTGGTCAACGTCGCGGGGAAGCGGCTCAAGCCACGTGCCGGCACCGTCCACGTGCAGGGCGGCCTGGCGATGATGCCGCAGTTCATCGGTTCGGTACGTGACGAGTCCACCGTGCGCGATCTGCTGCTGGCCGCCGCCCCCGAGCGGATCGCCACGGCCGCGGCGGACATCGACGCCCTCGAACTCGAGCTGATGGAACGCGACGACGAGGCCACGCAGATGCGGTACGCCGAGGCGCTGAGCACCTGGGGCGAGGCCGGCGGCTACGAGATCGAAGTGCTGTGGGACGTGGTGACCACCGCGGCGCTCGGCATGCCCTTCGACCGCGCCCGCTTCCGCGACGTCAACACCCTCTCCGGCGGTGAGCAGAAGCGCCTCGTGCTGGAGGCGCTGCTGCGCGGGCGCGAGCAGGTGCTCATCCTCGACGAGCCGGACAACTACCTGGACGTCCCGGGCAAGCGGTGGCTGGAAGAGCAGCTGCGTACCACCGACAAGGCCGTGCTGCTGGTCAGCCACGACCGTGCCCTGCTGGGCAACGTCGCCACGAAGGTCGTCGCTCTCGAAGGCCGCAGCACCTGGGTGCACGGCGGCTCCTTCACCGGCTGGAAGGAAGCCCGCCAGGCGCGGCGCGAACGGCTGGCCGAGCTGCACCGCCGGTGGGACGAGGAGCACGAGCGGCTCAAGGACCTGGTGCACACCCTCGGCGAGCAGGCGAAGATCAGCGCCGCCATGGCGCCCCGCTACCGCGCCGCCCAGACCCGGCTGCGCAAGTACGAGGAAGCGGGCCGGCCGCCCGAGCTGCCCCGGGAGCAGCGCGTGGTCCCCCGGCTTACGGGAGGCCGTACCGGAACCCGCGTCATCACCTGTGAGCGACTGGAACTGAGCGGGCTCATGAAGCCGTTCGACCTGGAGATCTACCTGGGAGACCGGGTAGCGGTGCTCGGGTCGAACGGCTCGGGCAAGAGCCATCTGCTGAAGCTGCTGGCCGGCCTCGACGTGGACCACGCGGGCTCCTGGCGGCTGGGCGCACGGGTCGTACCCGGCTTCTTCACCCAGACCCACCAGCACCCGGAGTGGGTGGGCAGGACCCTCGTGGAGATCATGGGCCGCGGTGAAGGCATCCGCGAGGGCCTGGACCGCGGGGCCGCCGCGGGCATGCTCACCCGGTACGAGCTGGCGGCCGCCGCGGACCAGCGCTTCGAAACGCTCTCCGGAGGACAGCAGGCCCGGTTCCAGATCCTGCTCCTGGAACTCGGCGGCGCGACGCTGCTCCTGCTCGACGAACCGACGGACAACCTCGACCTGGTCTCGGCCGAGGCGCTGCAGCAGGCCATCGAGGAGTTCAACGGCACGGTCGTCGTGGTCACCCACGACCGCTGGCTCGCGAGCTCCTTCAACCGCTACCTCCTCTTCCGCTCCGACGGCGAGGTGGTGCAGACGCAGGAACCGGTGTGGGACGAGAACCGGGTGACCAGGGCCCGCTGATCCCTTGGCGTGGGCCCCTACCGACCGAAGGAGAGGCAAGATGCAGGACTCGGCGCAGAGCGCTTCCGTCATGGACCACATGAGCAGGGACGCCGCGATCGCCTTCCACGGCAAGACGATCGGCATGCTGACCGCGGCCCCCGTGGCGGAAGCACTCGGCCGGCTGCGGCCAGGAAGCGACGCTCCGGCCACCAGCCTGCCCCTGATGCCTGCGGACATGACAGACCCCCTCGTCTCCGAGCTGGCCGCCCTGCCGACCTGGGCCACGGAGCACTGGCTGCTCACCCCCGACGACAACGTGAAGCCGTGCGGCGCCGAGGAGTTCGCCGAGGCCGCCCCCGAGCGGCGCTTCTCGCGCAGCGGCTGTCTGCGCGACATCCCCCGGGACGCCCTGGGCATCCGCGCCTTCATCTCCGCGCTCAAGAGCACCGACGTGGCCGACGCCTTCTCGGGGGCCTTCGGCGAGCGGGTGTCCTTCCGCTCGGCCGACATCGCCAAGTACGAGGCCGGCCACTATCTGCGCCGCCACTCCGACACCTTCGACGACCGGCGCTTCGGCCTCGTCTTCTTCCTCTCCCCCGGGTGGACCGCGGGCGACGGCGGTGAACTCGTGGTGGAGGCCCCCAGCGGCGAAGCCCTGGCCACCCAGCCCGAGCAGGGACGCGTGGCGCTCCTGCGGATCAACCCCGGATACCACCACAGCGTGTGCGGGATCCGCTCGCAGTCCTGGGTGCGCTACTCCATCGCCGTACACTTCGGCACGGCCAAGTAGCGGCCGTTCACGTACGACGGCCCGCCCCAACAAGCCTCCGGCGGCCGGTTGTTGATCCCCGCACGGCTCTGGCCGCCACCGGCAGGGCCGTGCGGTGACGTCCGCACCGCTTTCATCAGACCTACCGGCGTGCCGCCAGGAGTCCGACGTGCTCAAAGACCGCAGTTTCAGAAACCTGTGGACCGCCCAGACGGTGTCCCTGTTCGGTACCCAGGCCAGCGTGGTCATCATCCCGCTGCTCGCCCTGGGAACCCTCGACGCCTCCGCGTTCGAGATGGGCCTGCTCGGCAGCGCCGAATCGCTGGCCGTGCTGCTCCTGGGGCTGTGGGTGGGCATGACCGCCGACCGCTACCCGCGCAGGTCGGTCATGGTGACGGCGAACATCCTGCGCCTGCTGCTGATCGGGATGATCCCGGTGGCCTACGCGCTGGACCTGCTGAGCATCCCCCTGCTCTTCACGACCGTCTTCCTGGTCGGCGCCCTCACCCTCCTGTACGACTCCGCGCTCTCCTCGCACATGGTGCTGACCTTCGACCGCCGCCAACTCCCCAAGATCAACTCGTATATGGAGGGCAGCACCGCGGTCAGCGAGGTCGCGGGACCGGGCCTGGGAGGGCTTCTGGTCCAGGCGCTGGGAGCGCCCATGGCCCTGGTCGCCGACGTCTGCAGCTATGTCGCGAGCACGGTGCTGCTGCTCGGCTCCGGAGACGGCACGAAGAAGAGCGAGAAGCCCTCAGGGCTCGAGGACGCCGAGCAGGAGAACACGGAGCAGGAGCAGGAGCAGGAGCAGGAATCGGAACAGGAGTCGGTCAAGGGCGCCCTGACCGGCTTCACCTGGGCCTTCTCCCACCCCGTGCTGCGACCGGTGATCGTCTCCGCGGCCCACTTCAACTTCTTCACGGCGATGTTCTTCGCCGTCTACACCTTCTACGTGGTCAAGGAGTTGGGCTTCAGCCCCCTCCTCGTCGGCCTCGCGAGCGCGGCCGGCGGGCTCGGCGGTGTGCTGTCCGCGACAGCCGCCTCCTCGTTCATGAGCAGGGTGCGGACCCGGCTGCTCTACGTCCTGTCCCTGGTCGTACCCACCGTGGGCGCCTTCCTCGTCCCCGGCTCCGAACTGCTGGACTCCTCCCTCCCGCGGTTCCTGGCCGTGGCCGCCGGGATGTTCCTGTGGAGCTTCGCCATCGTCGTGAACCTGGTCATGAGCGAGACGATCAAGCAGATGGTGACGCCGACGCACATGATCGGTCAGGTCACCTCCGCCATGCGCTTCACGACGCTGGGCTTCGAACCCGTCGGCGCGATCGTGGGCGGCACCGTCTCCCAGTTCCTCAGCCCCACCACGGCCCTGGTCATCGCCTCCTGCGGCCTGGCGACCTCCATCGCCTGGGTCGTCTTCAACCGTCACCTCGGCACGTACCACGTGAACGAGGCCGAATCCGTGAGCACCGCCTGACCCGATGCGCCGACCGGCACGAGAAAGACCCCCCTGTCTGCGTTTCCGCAGATCAGAGGGGTCTGATCAAGTGGAGCCTAGGGGAGTCGAACCCCTGACATCTGCCATGCAAAGACAGCGCTCTACCAACTGAGCTAAGGCCCCGGAAGGGGACATCCGCCCGGACGAAGCCGTCCCGGCGGGCGTCGGAGACCAGAGTACCGGGTCACCCCCGTGATTCCGCAAAAGGATTGGGGGTCCCCGTCGCCGACCACTCTCCGTAAGATGCTCGGCGTGGTTCGCTACCGCGAACCGCCGTACATGGGGAAGCGATGGGGAGACGCAATGGACGCCGCACAGCAGGAAGCCACCGCAAGAGCGCGGGAACTGCAGCGGAACTGGTACGGGGAGCCGTTGGGGGCGCTCTTCCGTAGGCTCATCGACGATCTTGGTCTCAACCAGGCTCGTCTCGCGGGGGTTCTGGGACTGTCCGCACCGATGCTGTCGCAGCTGATGAGCGGACAGCGGGCGAAGATCGGCAACCCGGCCGTCGTGCAGCGCGTGCAGTTGCTGCAGGACCTGGCCGGGCAGGTCGCGGACGGCAGCGTGAGCGCGGCCGAGGCCACTGAGCGCATGGAGGAGAT
This sequence comes from Streptomyces sp. NPDC041940, assembly GCF_055589465.1. Taxonomy (NCBI): domain Bacteria; kingdom Bacillati; phylum Actinomycetota; class Actinomycetes; order Kitasatosporales; family Streptomycetaceae; genus Streptomyces; species Streptomyces sp. NPDC041940. The sequence goes on along the minus strand of NZ_JBVJBP010000010.1, from coordinate 278,112 downwards.
CAAGAAGTCACAAGGGGGCTCGGTGCTGAGCAACACCACGCAGACGACGACCAGTTCGGGAGCGCCCACGGTCAAGCGCGTGGTCCGGGAGATCCAGTCGCTGCTGCGCTCGGTCGCGGCGGCGGGCGACATCATCGAGGCCGCGGAGACCCTCGCCCCGACCCACCCGGAACTGGCAGAGTTCCTCCGGGTGTACGGCGCGGGCCGCACCTCGGACGCGGTCGCGCACTACCAGTCCCACCAGAGCTGATCACACCGCCCGGCAGCCGAAGGGGGTTCGGCGGCCGGACGGAGTGATCTGACGGGGGACGGACGCTGACCGGCGTCACGGGGGACAGCGCACGGCACGGGCGGACACGCGGGGGCGTGTCACGCACGGGGGACCAGCCGGCGAGAGCGGATTCTCCCGCTCAACGGGGGAGTCGTAGCGCAACGGGGGAGTCGCATCACTCATCGAGGAGTCGCAGCGCTCGTCGAGGGGGAAGCAAGGGGGGAAGGCGCAGGGGGAGGAGCGACGTACAGCCATGGGTGAGGTCTTCGCCGGCCGGTACGAACTGGTCGACCCGATCGGGCGCGGAGGGGTCGGTGCCGTCTGGCGCGCCTGGGACCACCGCCGCCGCCGCTACGTCGCCGCCAAGGTCCTGCTCCAGAGCGACGCGCACTCGCTGCTGCGCTTCGTGCGCGAACAGGCCCTGCGGATCGACCACCCCCATGTGCTCGCCCCCTCCAGCTGGGCGGCCGACGACGACAAGGTCCTGTTCACCATGGACCTGGTCGCCGGGGGTTCCCTGGCCCACATCGTCGGGGACTACGGTCCCCTCCCGCCGGCGTTCGTCTGCACCCTGCTCGACCAGCTGCTGGCGGGGCTGGCCGCGGTACACGCGGAGGACGTCGTGCACCGCGACGTCAAGCCCGCCAACGTGCTGCTGGAGGCCACCGGCACCGGCCGGCCGCGGCTGCGGCTGTCCGACTTCGGCATCGCGATGCGGCTGGGCGAACCCCGCCTGACGGAGACCAACCTCGTCGTGGGAACGCCCGGCTATCTCGCGCCCGAACAGCTGATGGGCGCCGAACCCGACTTCCCCGCCGACCTGTTCGCCGTAGGACTGGTCGCGCTGTATCTGCTGGAGGGGGCCAAGCCGGACAGCAAGGCGCTCATCCAGTACTTCGCCGAGCACGGGACGCCCGGTGCGCCCAAGGGCATCCCGGAGCCGCTGTGGCAGGTGGTGGCCACGCTGCTGCAGCCGGACCCGCAGGCGCGGTTCCGTACGGCCACGGGGGCGCGCAAGGCTCTCGCCGCCGCCGCGGAACTCCTCCCGGAGCCCGGCCCGGACGACGAGCTGATCGAGATCTTCGACCAACTCGGCCCTCTTCCCCCGGGGTTCGCCCCCGAGGGCCCGCTGGAGAGAGCGCGGGGACTGGGCCGCGGGGAAGAACCGTCCGGCTCGGGGCCGGACGAGGCACCGTCAGTCGAGACACCGTCGGACGACAACGGCCATGCCTGGTCGATCCCAGGCCCCGGGGCCGTACAGCCCGACCCCCGCCAGGACCCCGGCCCGTCAGCCACCCCGTCCACCCCGTCGACCCCTGGCCAGCCTCAGCCGGCCTCCATGTCGGACACCGGCAGCTTCCATCTGCCGCCTCCGCAGGCCACCGGCACCTCCTCCCCCGCACCCGAGGGCCGGCCCCATGACGCACAGGCCCAAGCCCCGCACCAGCCGGAGACCCCCGTCTCCCCCTACGACACCACCCACCGGCTGCACACCTCCCAGCCGCTCCCACCGGCGTACGCCGGCCACCCGGCCCACCCCGGTCAGCCTCTGCCCCCCGCGGCGCACCACCGCCCCGACGCCTCCACGGCCTCGTACACCACCCAGGCCCCGCATCAGCCCCCGCAGGCCCCACCGCCCACCCGGGCCGCCTCACGGCATCGCGCGGAACGGCCGCGCCGCCGCCCCGGTCCCCCGGCCAAGGTGGCGGTCCCGCTCCTGCTGCTCGCCCTGGCCTGCTACGCCGTCGGCTTCTGGGCCTTGACCCGCATCTGAGCCCGCATCCGAGCCCGCGTCTGAGCCCGCGTCTGAGCCCGCGCGGGCATCAGCCCCGGCGAGGGACCGGCGCTACTGGGCAGCGCTCCTCCGCCGCGCCACCACGGTCCACACCCCGAGCCCCACCAGCAGCGCGCTCCCGGTGCCGATGCCGCCCACGGCGACCGCCCGCATCGCGGTGTCGTCGCCCCCGGCCGCGCCCTCCGCCGCCGCCTCACGCTCCTGGTCCGAGACCTCGAAGACGCCCGCGGGCTCGGACTCCCCCACGTACTCGGGCCCGCTCTTCGCCGCTCCGCTCACCCGGACGCGCAGCGTCATCGCGAACGGCCCGTCCCCGAAGGTGCCCGCGACGCTCTCCGCGAGATGCGCGACGAGGTAGTAGGAGCCGGCGAAGCGCATGGCGCCGACCTGGCCGAGGGCGGCATTGCGGTTGGCGTGGTCGACCGGCGGCAGGGGAGGCAGGCTGCCGGACTTCTGGTCGCCGTCGTAGCCGACACTCACGTCGGCGACGTGACCGCGGGCGGGGTTGTAGAGGGCCAGGTCAAGGGCGCCGGTCGTGTAGCCGGTGCCGCCGGAGTCCGTGCTGCCCAGCTCGGCGGTGGCGTGGAGCTGCCGGCCCCAGTCGACCGGCACCTCGTAGAAGACCGTCTGTCCGGGCCGGATGTAGTCCCGCCAGACGCCCTGGTCGAGGGGTGTCGCCCCGGCGAATCCCGCACCGCCCCGACGGCGCTCCGCCTTCCCCTGGAGCGGCTGGGGCGTGGCGGAGTTCCACACCTCGGGCGCGCCGGTCGCCCCGGTCCTCGCAGTCCGCGGCTCCGTCATGGCGAGGAGTTCCAGGTCCCAGGCGTCCGGCGAGGAGCCCTCGCCCTTCGGGTCGACCCGCTCGACGGACACGTAGTAGGTGCCGGCCTTCCGGCACAGGGGCTTGGTGGGCGAGATCTCGCGCAGGCCCCAGGCCGCGACCGGGTGCGGACTGCGGGCGGCGCCGAAGTTCGCGGTGTCCACGGAGCAGGAGTTGCCCTCGGCGTCCTGCATGGACACCCGCAGCCCGTCGATGACGGAGACGGTGCTGTCGGGGGAGGGGGCGGCGGTGACGGACACGTACGCGTTCGACGCGGCGTCGAGTTCGACGCTGTAGTTGACCTTGCCGCTGCTCGGGAGTGAGCTCTTGTAGGCGGTGCCGGGCTTCAGGACCACGGCGTCCGCGGTGCTCCTCGCGCCCTCGACGCTCCGGGCACCGTCGGCGAAGGCGTACGGGCCCGGCGTCACAGCCGTACCGGAGGCCCCGGCGGCGGCCAGGGCGGCCGGGCCCGGCGTCACGGCAGCCGCAGCCCCCAGCACTACCCCCACAACCCCCAGGCGCACGGCCACCGACGGGCTACCGCGCCACGCGCCCGCGCGCCCCCACGCCGTACGACACCGTCCCCTCACGCGCCACCCCTCACCCATGAGAATCCGCGAGCCGTGGCCCATCCTGCCCGTACGGCCGGCCCCGGGACACACAAAACCCCGACCGCGAGGCGGCCGGGGTGTGCTCGGTTTGGATGTCGTGACTCACGAACCCGTGGGCACGGAGTCAGTCGCCTCCGTCCACAGATCCTGCTCGGCGCGATCCGCCTGGATCTGGCGGTACACGAGGAGCCCGCCGATGGCGGCCAGTGCGACCAGGAGAAGCTTCTTCACCGCGCGACCTCGTCTTTCGTTGACGTAGGGGACCTCTGGCGCCCGACTATACACACCGACCGATACCGATCGGTGACCTGAGTCGGACCTCAACTCCCGTCCGGGCAACCGGGATAGAAGCGGAGTCCACCGTTCCGATCGGAGGGTGATCACACCCCGACGGACGGTTACTTTGGGCGCTTTCCTCCTCTCTCCATACATTTTCGCCCCTCCTGCGGCCATCCGAGTGGTGTTCATCGGAACATCGCCGCGCCACGGGCGTCGGTCCCCCACTTCTCGACCCCCATACACATCATGAGGAAAGTACGCAAATCGCCCGACCCGAAAGTGAGGGGCCATGGCCCGGAACAAGGTCATGAAGCTGTGGACCGCCATCGTCACCGCCTTCCTGGCGCTGTGCACGACGCTCGGATTCGTCACCAGGACCACCGCCCCGGCGGTACTCCAGACCGAGCCGGAGCGCAACAGCGAGCGCATCCCGCACCAGCGGACGGCATCGGCGACGTTTCCCGCGTCCTTGGCGAAAGCCCTGCCCCCCACGATGAAACAGCGCATCCGGGCCGAGGCCCACGGCAAGACCCCCCGCTGCCGCCACCGCCCGCTCGCGGACACCGACGCGGAATCGGAACCCACGGCGGACTATCTCGCCCCCTTGCAGCGCTGAACCCCCGAACCACCCCAACGGCGACCCTGCGTACAGGCCCGGCAGCTCGACAGAGCCGCCGGGCTTCCTCATGTCCCGCCCGCCCCCTGGTCACGCAGAAAACCCCCAACCGCTACCGGTTGGGGGTTCTTCATGCTGGTGGGGCTAACAGGATTTGAACCTGTGGCCTCATCCTTATCAGGGATGCGCTCTAACCAACTGAGCTATAGCCCCGCCGCGCTGTGCGGGGGTGTCTCCCGCGCGCTGACTCCTGAAGATTAGCGCACGACATGGGCAGTCCCAAAATCGGTTGTCGGGACAACGTCAAACCATGTCAAAGGGGTCGTGTCACTCGTCCTCGGCGAGCGTCAGCTCCACACCGCCGACGAAGCCCGCGGACAGGTTGTAGATGAACGCGCCGAGGGTCGCGAGGGCCGTCGCCAGGACGACGTCGATGACCGCGATGACCGACGTGAACATCAGGACGTTGGGCAGCGACAGGAAAGCCTGCAGGTCGAAGCCGTTGGACTCGTTCGAGCCGGTCGCCTCCGAGATCGTGCCGCCGACCGTCGAGAAGACGCCCATCGCGTCCATCACCATCCACAGCACGGCGGACGCGACGATCGTGCAGATGCCCAGCGCGATGGAGAGCAGGAAGCTGACCTTCATCACCGACCAGGGGTCGGCCTTCGACACCCGCAGCCGCGCCTTGCGGACACGGGGCACGGTGCGGGCCGCTCCCGTACGGGGGCGCCGCGCGGCACCGGCGGAGGCACCGGCACCGGCCGCCGCCTGCTGCGCCGGATAGGCCTGCGGCGGGTGGTACGGCCCTGCCTGCTGCTGCGCCTGCCGTTCCCCCGGCAGCGGAGAAGCCGTCTCGGCCCCCTTGGGCTGCGGCTGTGGCTGGGCGCCGGATGCGGCCGGGCCCGCTCCAGCGCTGTGCTGCTGGGTCTGCGGACCTCGGGTGTCCGTCACGGTTCCCCCCTGGGATCCCTGCGTGTCAGGCGAGGGCGAGTCGTCCTTGTCGGCCGGCTTGACCGCCTTCAGGTTGGTCGTGTGCGGGTCCGCCGCACGCGCGGCGGAGCCACGGCCGCCGTCGTCCGTGTCCGTACCCGTCGAGGTACCGCTCGGTCCGGCGCCCGTGGCTCCGCTCACGCTGACTCACTCCTCGTGCTACTCAGACGAGGGCGCCTCACCCTCGTCCGTGCCGGTGGTCGCGGCGCCTTCGGCGGTCTCGTCGACGACGATGTCGCCGTCGACCTCTTCCGCCTCGCGTCCCGCCTCGGCGTTGCGAGCGATGCCGACCACGGCATCGCGCTTGCCCAGATTGATCAGTTGGACGCCCATGGTGTCACGGCCGGTTTCCCTGATCTCGTTGACTCGCGTACGAATCACACCGCCCGACAGCGTGATGGCGAGGATCTCGTCGGTCTCCTCGACCACCAGCGCGCCGACGAGCGAGCCACGGTCCTCGACGATCTTGGCGGCCTTGATGCCGAGGCCGCCGCGACCCTGGACGCGGTACTCGTCGACGTTGGTCCGCTTCGCGTACCCGCCGTCTGTGGCAGTGAACACGAACGTACCGGGTCGAACAACATTCATCGAGAGCAGCTCGTCGCTCTCGCGGAAGCTCATGCCCTTGACACCCGAGGTGGCACGGCCCATGGGGCGCAGGGTTTCGTCCGACGCGGTGAACCTGATCGATTGGGCCTTCTTGCTGATCAGAAGCAGATCGTCGTCCGACGAGACCAGCTGGGCTCCGATCAGTTCATCGTCCGAACCGTCCTCCTGCTCACGGAGGTTGATGGCGATCACACCGCCGGAACGGGGCGAATCGTAATCCTTCAGAGGCGTCTTCTTCACCAGCCCGGCCTTGGTGGCGAGAACGAGGTAGGGAACCGCCTCGTAGTCGCGGATCGCCAGGATCTGGGCGATCGCCTCGTCCGGCTGGAAGGCGAGCAGGTTCGCGACGTGCTGGCCCCGCGCCTCCCGGCCGGCGTCGGGCAGCTCGTAGCCCTTGACGCGGTAGACGCGGCCCTTGTTGGTGAAGAACAGCAGCCAGTGGTGCGTGGTGGACACGAAGAACTGGTCGACGATGTCGTCTTCCTTGAGCTTCGTGCCGCGCACGCCCTTGCCGCCGCGCTTCTGGGCCCGGTAGTCGTCGGTCTTGGTGCGCTTGATGTAGCCGCCCCGGGTGACCGTGACGACGATGTCCTCCTCGGCGATCAGGTCCTCGATGGACATGTCGCCCTCGTAGGGGATCAGCTTCGTCTGACGGTCGTCGCCGAACTTGTCGACGATCGCGGCCAGCTCCTCGCTGACGATCTCGCGCTGGCGGACCGGGCTGGCGAGGATCCGGTTGTACTCGCTGATCTTCGCCTGGAGCTCGTCGTGCTCCTGGACGATCTTCTGGCGCTCCAGGGCGGCCAGTCGGCGCAGCTGCATCTCGAGGATGGCGTTGGCCTGGATCTCGTCGATCTCCAGGAGGTCCATCAGGCCGTGGCGCGCGATCTCGACGGTGTCACTGCGCCGGATCAGCGCGATGACCTCGTCGATGGCGTCCAGGGCCTTCAGCAGACCGCGCAGGATGTGCGCCCGCTCCTCGGCCTTGCGCAGCCGGAAGCGCGTACGGCGGACGATGACCTCGATCTGGTGCGTCACCCAGTGGCGGATGAACGCGTCGAGCGAGAGCGTGCGCGGCACGCCGTCCACCAGCGCCAGCATGTTGGCGCCGAAGTTCGTCTGCAGGTCGGTGTGCTTGTACAGGTTGTTCAGGACGACCTTGGCGACCGCGTCCCGCTTCAGCACGATGACCAGGCGCTGACCCGTGCGCGAGGACGTCTCGTCACGGACGTCGGCGATGCCGCCGATCTTGCCGTCCTTCACCAGGTCGGCGATCTTCTGGGCGAGGTTGTCCGGGTTCACCTGGTACGGCAGCTCCGTCACCACCAGGCACTGGCGGTTCTGGATCTCCTCGACCTCGATGACCGCGCGCATGGTGATGGAGCCGCGGCCGGTGCGGTACGCCTCCTCGATGCCCTTGCGGCCGACGACGAGCGCGCCGGTCGGGAAGTCGGGGCCCTTGATGCGCTCGAGCAGCGCGTCCAGGAGGTCCTCGTGCGAGGCCTCGGGGTTCTCCAGGTACCACTGGGCGCCGGCCGCGACCTCGCGGAGGTTGTGCGGCGGGATGTTGGTCGCCATGCCGACCGCGATCCCGGCCGAGCCGTTGATCAGCAGGTTCGGGAAGCGGGCCGGCAGGACGGTCGGCTCCTGGGAGCGGCCGTCGTAGTTGTCCGTGAAGTCGACGGTCTCCTCGTCGATGTCACGGACCATCTCCATCGACAGCGGCGCCATCTTGCACTCGGTGTAGCGCATGGCCGCCGCCGGGTCGTTGCCCGGAGAGCCGAAGTTGCCGTTGGAGTCGACGAGCGGCATGCGCATCGACCAGGACTGGGCGAGGCGCACGAGCGCGTCGTAGATCGAGGAGTCGCCGTGCGGGTGGTAGTTGCCCATGACGTCGCCGACGACGCGGGCGCACTTGTAGAAGCCGCGCTCGGGGCGGTAGCCGCCGTCGTACATGGCGTACAGCACACGGCGGTGGACGGGCTTGAGGCCGTCGCGGACGTCCGGCAGCGCACGCGAGACGATGACGGACATCGCGTAGTCGAGGTACGAGCGCTGCATCTCCGTCTCGAGCCCGACGGGCTCGACGCGCATGGCCAGGGCGTCACCCTCGGGCGTCGTCACGGGAGTGTTCTCGTCGGTCATTGCTGGTGAAGGTCCTTCCTGGTGCGGTCAGCTGAGACCGACTCAGATGTCGAGGAAGCGGACGTCCTTGGCGTTGCGCTGGATGAACGCGCGGCGGGCCTCGACGTCCTCACCCATGAGGACCGAGAACAGGTCGTCGGCCTGGGCGGCGTCGTCGAGGGTGACCTGGCCGAGGACGCGGTGCTCCTGGTCCATGGTCGTGATGCGCAGTTCCTCGGCGTTCATTTCGCCGAGACCCTTGAAGCGCTGCACCGAGTCGTCCTTGATGCGCTTGCCGGCGTTGCGGCCCATCTCGATGAGGGCGTCGCGCTCCCGGTCGGAGTACGCGTACTCGAAGTCGTCCTTGCCCCACTTGATCTTGTAGAGCGGCGGACGGGAGAGGTACACGTGCCCGGCCTCGACCAGCGGCCGCATGAAGCGGAACAGGAAGGTCAGCAGCAGGGTGTTGATGTGCTGGCCGTCGACGTCGGCGTCCGCCATCAGGATGATCTTGTGATAGCGCAGCTTCTCGATGTCGAAGTCCTCGTGGACCCCGGTGCCGAAGGCGGAGATCAGCGCCTGGATCTCCTGGTTCTGCAGGATCTTGTCGATCCGCGCCTTCTCGACGTTGAGGATCTTGCCGCGGATCGGGAGGATCGCCTGGTACTCGGGGTTCCGGCCGGACTTGGCGGAGCCGCCGGCGGAGTCACCCTCGACGATGAAGATCTCGCACTTGGTGGGGTCGTTCGACTGGCAGTCGCTCAGCTTGCCCGGGAGGGAGGCCGTCTCCAGCAGGCCCTTGCGGCGCGTCAGGTCGCGCGCCTTGCGGGCCGCCACGCGCGCGGTGGCCGCCTGGATGCCCTTGCGGATGATGTCCGCGGCCTCGTTGGGGTTGCGGTCCAGCCAGTCGGCCAGGTGCTCGTAGACGACGCGCTGGACGAAGGTCTTGACCTCGGTGTTGCCCAGCTTGGTCTTCGTCTGGCCCTCGAACTGGGGTTCGCTCAGCTTGACCGAGATGATCGCGGTCAGACCCTCGCGGATGTCGTCACCGGTGAGGTTGTCGTCCTTCTCCCGCAGCAGCCGCTTGTCGCGCGCGTACTTGTTGATCAGCGAGGTCAGCGCGGACCGGAAGCCCTCTTCGTGCGTACCGCCCTCGTGCGTGTGGATGATGTTGGCGAAGGAGTACACACCCTCGGTGTAGCCGCCGTTCCACTGCATGGCGACCTCGAGGGACAGGAGCTTGTCCTTGTCCTCGGCCTCCAGGTCGATCACGGTGGGGTGCACCGCTTCGCCCTTGCGGGAGTTGAGGTACGTCACGAAGTCGACGATGCCGCCCTCGTAGTGGTACGAGACGGCCTTGACCTCGTGCTTCTCGTCCTCACCGGCCTCGTCCGCACCGGCCGTGGCCTTCGCCGACTCGCGCTCGTCGGCGAGGTTGATCCGCAGACCCTTGTTGAGGAACGCCATCTCCTGGAAGCGCCGCGACAGCGTCTCGAAGGAGTAGTTCGTGGTCTCGAAGATGTCCGGGTCGGCCCAGAAGGTGACCGTGGTGCCGTGCTCGTCCGTGGCCTCGTGCTGGGCGAGCGGGGCCGTCGGGACGCCCAACTTGTAGTCCTGGGTCCAGCGGTAGCCGTCGGTCTTGATCTCGACGGACACCTTGGTCGACAGGGCGTTCACGACGGAGACGCCCACGCCGTGCAGACCACCGGAGACCGCGTAGCCGCCGCCGCCGAACTTGCCGCCCGCGTGCAGCACCGTCAGCACGACCTCGACGGCCGGCTTGCCCTCGGAGGGGACGATGCCGACCGGGATGCCACGGCCGTTGTCCACGACCCTCACGCCGCCGTCGGCGAGGATCGTCACGTCGATCGTGTCCGCGTGCCCGGCCAGCGCCTCGTCGACGGAGTTGTCGACGACCTCCTGCACCAGGTGGTGAAGTCCGCGCTCACCGGTCGAGCCGATGTACATGCCGGGCCGCTTGCGGACCGCGTCCAGACCCTCGAGGACGGTGATGGCACTGGCGTCGTACGAGGCGGTTACCTCGCCGTGGGAGGTGATCGCCTCGCTGGTCACGCCTTCGTCGGTGGACGGGATGTTCTCGTTGGGGTTGCCGGAATCGGCCACGAAGCGCCCTTTCTGGCACAGCACGAGCCAGGCTCGCCGGCGGGTTGCCGGAGCGGCTGCGGCATGTTGCGTTGGTAAGCCTTGATCAGCGTTGCTCAGCTTGTCCCGGACGGTCCCCAGCGAGTGGGGCGGGATTGGCTCCAGTCTACCGGTAGCACCGACACTGATGGGGGTTTGCCGGTACCTGAGTCCGCATGTGCCGCCCTCGACGGGTCTTCCCCGACTCCCGATATGCGGATGGGGGCTCCAAGAGGCTCACGGAGGCACTCAGCGCTTCCGGCCGTCAACCCTTGGCTACTTCGGAGTCAGGTCGCTGTTCGCAACCGTGTGCGGTGGCAGAAAACAGTGCCCGGAACGGCTCCGACCGGGCCGCTCCGACCCCGTAAGACGTGACGTAAGTCACCTGTAGGTATCACCAGGTCCACTGCTGCCCGGGGCACGCAGGGGGCCGTAGCGGCGGGTGGGGGCGCTGGGGCCCAGCACCCTGATCTGCCGCACCGTGCCGTGACCCAGGTCCTCGTTGAGACGGGCGACCAGGGTCGGGGCGAGCAGCCGCAGGTTCGTCGCCCAGGCCGTCGAATCACAGCGCACGATCAGGACGTGCTCGTCCTCGTCGTACTTCTCCGGCACACAGTGATTGGCCACGTCCTCGCCGACGATCTGCGGCCAGCGGCCCATCACACCGCCCACCGCGGCCGGAGCCTCCCAGCCGCGCTCGGTGATCAGCCGGTTGATCGCGGAGCCGAGCGCCATGGGATCGCGCCCGTCGGCGCGCGCGCCGGAGCGCAGACCGCCCCGGCGCGCCTGCTTCTTCTGCTGCGCCGCGTCCCCACGCGCGCGGGCGGCCTCCTTGGCGGCACGGAGCGCCACGCGCGCGAGGTCCACGCCGGAAGGCTCGGGGGTGTCCTTCGGCTCCTGTGCGCTCATACGCGCTCCACCGCCCCGTCGGACACGGCGAACCGCGTCCCGGACAGCACATGCGGTACGTCGTCCTCGACCGCGGCCGTCACCAGGACCTGCTCGCCGGGCGCCACCAGCTCGGCCAGACGCTCACGGCGGCGGGTGTCCAGCTCGGCGAAGACGTCGTCCAGCACCAGCACCGGCTCATTGCCCTCGGCACGCAGCAGGTCGTACGAGGCCAGGCGCAGGGCCAGCGCAAAGGACCAGGACTCGCCGTGCGACGCGTAGCCCTTGGCGGGCAGCTGGCCCAGCTTGAGCTGGAGGTCGTCCCGGTGCGGGCCGACCAGGGTGACGCCCCGCTCGATCTCCTGCTTGCGGGCCTCGGCGAGCGCCGCCATCAGCTGCTCGAAGAGGTCCTCGCGGGTGTGCGCCTCGCCCGGCGCGGACGGCTTGTACTCCAGGGCGATGGGGCCACCACCGGGAGCCAGCTGCTCGTACGCCTTGTCGGCGAGCGGCTGGACGGCCGCGATCAGATCCAGGCGCTGCGCGAGCAGCTCGGCGCCCGCGCGCGCGAGGTGCTGGTCCCAGATGTCGAGCGTGGACATGTCCACACTGCGGCCGCCGTGCCGACGGGCCAGCGCGGCCGACTTCAGCAGGGTGTTGCGCTGCTTGAGGACCCGGTCGTAGTCGGAGCGCACCCCGGCCATGCGCGGGGAGCGGGCGGTGATCAGCTCGTCGAGGAACCGGCGCCGCTCACCGGGGTCGCCCTTGACCAGGGCGAGATCCTCGGGCGCGAAGAGGACCGTCCGTATGATCCCCAGCACGTCACGCGGCTTGACCTGCGAGGACCTGTTGATACGGGCGCGGTTGGCGCGCCCCGGGTTCAGCTCCAGCTCGACCAGCTGCTGCCTCTCGCCCTGCCGGACCTGGGCCCGGATGACGGCGCGCTCGGCGCCCATGCGGACCAGGGGAGCGTCGGAGGAGACCCGGTGGCTGCCGAGGGTGGCGAGATAGCCGACGGCCTCGACGAGGTTGGTCTTGCCCTGCCCGTTCGGCCCGACGAAGGCCGTCACCCCCGGATCGAGCGGGACCTCGACCCGGGGATAGGAGCGGAAGTCGGCCAGCGACAGATGCGTGACGTGCATGGTCGTTTCGCCGACCTCCCAGGCGCTCGGGTGTTGCTTACTTCTTCTCGACCGCGTGGCCGCCGAACTGGTTCCGCAGCGCCGCGATCATCTTCATCTGAGGCGAGTCCTCCTGGCGGGAGGCGAACCGCGCGAACAGCGACGCGGTGATCGCCGGCAGCGGCACCGCGTGGTCGATGGCGGCCTCCACAGTCCAGCGTCCCTCGCCGGAGTCCTGTGCATAACCCCGCAGCCCGTCCAGGTGCTCGTCCTCGTCGAGCGCGTTGACCGCGAGGTCCAGCAGCCAGGAGCGGATGACCGTGCCCTCCTGCCAGGAGCGGAAGACATCGCGGACGTCGGTCACGGAGTCGACCTTCTCCAGGAGCTCCCAGCCCTCGGCGTAGGCCTGCATCATCGCGTACTCGATGCCGTTGTGGACCATCTTCGCGAAGTGGCCCGCGCCGACCTTGCCCGCGTGCACCGCGCCGAATTCGCCCTCCGGCTTGAGGGCGTCGAAGACCGGCTGCACCTTGGCGACGTCCGCCTTGTCGCCGCCGTACATGAGCGCGTAGCCGTTCTCCAGGCCCCAGACGCCGCCGGAGACACCGCAGTCGACGAAGCCGATGCCCTTGGCCGCCAGCTCCTCGGCGTGCTTCTCGTCGTCGGTCCAGCGGGAGTTGCCGCCGTCCACGACGACGTCACCGGGCTCCAGCAGCGCGGCGAGCTGGTCGATCGTGGACTGCGTGGCCTCGCCCGCCGGGACCATCACCCAGACCACCCGGGGGCCGCTGAGCTTGCCCACAAGCTCCTCCAGGCTGTGGACATCGGCGAGATCCGCGTTGCGGTCGTATCCGAGGACGGTGTGGCCCGCGCGGCGGATCCGCTCGCGCATGTTGCCGCCCATCTTGCCGAGGCCGACGAGACCGAGATCCATCAGTTGTTTTCCTTAGGTGTACAGGTGTCCGACGTGGCGTTGAGGCACTCGCGTGCCGCGTCCGAGCCTAAACCCGGACGCGCGCGCACATCTGTGGGCATACGCGCTCAGTCGTAGGCCCTCACCTGCGGCTTTGCCCCCAGCCTGTGGACAGCCACAGGCGGCTTTCGAGGGGCTCAGCCGCTGAGCCGCACCGGCATGATCAGGTACTTGTAGGCGTCGTCCGCCTCGGCGTCCAGCGCCGGCTTGCCGCTGAGCAGCGCGGGCTTCGTGGACGTCGTGAAGGACAGCTGGGCGACCGGGGAGTCGATGGCGCTCAGGCCGTCCAGCAGGAACGTCGGGTTGAAGGCGATCGAGACGTCGTCGCCCTCCAGCTGGGCGTCGACGCGCTCCACAGCCTGTGCGTCGTCGCTGGAACCGGCCTCCAGGATCAGCACGCCCTGCTCGAAGCTCAGCCGCACCGGGGTGTTGCGCTCGGCGACCAGGGCCACACGCTTGACAGCCTCCACGAAGGGGGCGGTCTCGATCACGGCGACGCTGTTGAACTCGGTCGGGAACAGCGAGCGGTACTTCGGGAGGTCGCCCTCCAGCAGACGGGTCGTCGTACGGCGGCCGGCGCCCTCGAAGCCGATCAGGCCCTCGCCCGAGCCCGAGCCGGACAGCGCCAGGATCACCTGGTCGCCACTGGTCAGAGCCTTGGCGGTGTCCAGGAGCGTCTTGGCGGGCACCAGGGCGACCGCGGAGGCCTCCGGGTTCTCCGGCTTCCACAGGAACTCGCGGACCGCGAAGCGGTAGCGGTCGGTGGACGCCAGCGTGACGGTGTCGCCCTCGATCTCGATGCGCACACCCGTCAGGACAGGCAGCGTGTCGTCACGGCCGGCTGCGATGGCCACCTGGGCGGCCGCGGAGGCGAAGACCTCGCCGGGGACCGTGCCCGTCGCGTTCGGCATCTGCGGCAGGGCCGGGTACTCCTCCACAGGCAGGGTGTGGAGTGTGAACCGGGAGGAGCCGCAGACCACGGTCGCCCGTACACCGTCTGTGGAGATCTCCACCGGCCGGTTGGGGAGCGCACGGCAGATGTCCGCGAGCAGACGGCCCGAGACCAGGACCGTGCCCTCCTCGTCGACCTCCGTCTCCACCGACACCCGCGCCGAGACCTCGTAGTCGAAGCTGGACAGGCTCAGCTGGCCTTCCTCGGCCTTCAGCAGCAGTCCGGCGAGGACAGGCGCCGGCGGCCGGGCCGGGAGGCTGCGCGCTGCCCAGGCCACTGCCTCCGCGAGTACGTCGCGTTCCACCCGGATCTTCACTGTTGCCGCCTCCTGCTGTTGCCGGCGCTTCTCGCTCTGCCTGGCCCTCGTCGTCTGTCTCGGTGTCGACGGTCCCTGGGATGGGGAGGACACCGGGGACCAGTCTGACGCACCGCACTGACAGTAGGTGCCTCTCGGGGTCAAGTCGTGACGAGGGGCAGCCGGACGCCGAAGAGCGAGTTGTGCACAGGACCCACTTCGAAACGAATTCCCAGCTCTCTCTAGTTGGGAGTAGTAGTAGGGGCTGTGGATACCGTGGATAACCGCGTTTTCCCAGCTCAGAGCAGGAATTTTGTCCACCGGGCCTGTGGGCGACGGCAGTGGACAACTGGGTGTCTCTGTGGAGAACGAAAAGTTCTGCACACGCCGTGCACAGGGAGGGGCGAGTTCTCCCCAGCGTCGTCCCCAGCTTTGCCCAGCTTTCCCACAGCCCGACCCGGCGGGTTTGTGTGACGCCTTTCACTCGACCCGGTGAGGGGGCGCGTCGTGTTGCCGAACAGTGGACAGCGATGTGGAGAAGCCGGTGATCGCTGGGGACAACTGACCCCAGCCTGTGGGTTGTCAGTGGAAAACTTGCTCCACAGCCTGTGGATCTCTCGGCTGTCCACAGGCTGTGGAGATCCTTCGTCCACGAATCCACATGCGGGTGACCTGGCCTGATGATCCCTCGGCAGGAGCCCCTGTGGACACAGTCTGGACAACTTCCCGGTCCCCAGGATGTGGACGGGAAAAAACCACCGAATCTGTGGAGGGTGGCCGTAACCCGGCAGGTAATCGAACAGCCGGGGACCGCGGCATGACGAAGGGCGCCCCCGGAAACCTCCTCCGGGAGCGCCCTCAGTGGCCTGCAGCTCGTACGTCAACCGTTCTTGATGCGGTTGGTCAGCTCGGTGACCTGGTTGTAGATGGAGCGGCGCTCGGCCATCAGATTGCGGATCTTGCGGTCCGCGTGCATGACCGTCGTGTGGTCGCGGCCGCCGAACAGCGCGCCGATCTTCGGCAGCGACAGGTCCGTCAGCTCACGGCACAGGTACATGGCGATCTGCCGTGCGGTGACGAGGGCGCGGCCCCGGGAGGTGCCGCACAGGTCCTCGACGGTCAGCCCGAAGTAGTCCGCCGTCGCGCCCATGATGGCCGTCGAGGTGATCTCGGGGGCCGAGTCCTCGCCGCCGGGGATGAGGTCCTTGAGGACGATCTCCGTCAGGCCCAGATCCACGGGCTGCCGGTTGAGCGAGGCGAAGGCCGTGACCCGGATCAGGGCGCCCTCCAGCTCGCGGATGTTGCGTGAGATCCGGGAGGCGATGAACTCCAGCACCTCCGGCGGAGCATTCAGCTGCTCCTGCACCGCCTTCTTGCGGAGGATCGCGATACGCGTCTCCAGCTCGGGCGGCTGGACGTCGGTGATCAGGCCCCACTCGAAACGGTTCCGCAGCCGGTCCTCCAGCGTGACCAGCTGCTTCGGCGGCCGGTCGCTGGACAGCACGATCTGCTTGTTGGCGTTGTGGAGCGTGTTGAAGGTGTGGAAGAACTCCTCCTGCGTCGACTCCTTGTCCGCCAGGAACTGGATGTCGTCGACGAGCAGGATGTCCATCTCGCGGTACCGCTTGCGGAAGCTGTCGCCCTTGCCGTCGCGGATGGAGTTGATGAACTCGTTGGTGAACTCCTCCGAGCTCACGTACCGCACCCGCGTGCCCGGGTAGAGGCTGCGGGCGTAGTGCCCGATGGCGTGCAGCAGGTGGGTCTTGCCGAGCCCGGACTCCCCGTAGATGAACAACGGGTTGTACGCCTTCGCCGGCGCCTCGGCGACAGCGACCGCGGCGGCGTGCGCGAAGCGGTTGGAGGCGCCGATGACGAACGTGTCGAAGAGGTACTTGGGATTCAGGCGCGCGGTGGGCTCACCGGGGCCGGTCGCCGGCGCGGGCTGCGCGGCCAGCGGGCCGGGCGCACCGGTCGTGGGCAGGTTCGGGCCGACGGGGCCGCCGCGGTGCACGTGTCCCGAGCCGGCCGGCGGCTCGGGCAGCTCCCGGCGGACCGCGTCGCGCTGGTCGTACTCGGGGCGTGAGGTGTCGTAGTCGGAGCGCGGCGGCTCGTAGGAGGGGCGCTCCATGGACTGCGGGCGGTAGTCCTGGGCGGACGAGCCGTACGAGTCCTGTGATCCGTGGGAGCCGTGTGATCCGTGGGAGCTGTGGGAGCCACGGGATCCGTGAGAGCCGTGAGATCCGTAGGAGTCCTGTGATCCGTGGGATCCGTATGAGTCCTGGGAGCCGTGGGACTTATAGGAGTCCTGCGCGCTGTACGAGTCCTGACCGCCGCCGTACTGATCTTGCTTGCCGTACTGGTCCTGGCCGCCGTACTGGTCCTGCGAGCCGTAGGAGTCCTGTCCCGGTGACGCGTACGGGTCACGCTCGGGGAAGCCGAGGCGCTGCTGCTGCCAGCCGTACTCGTCCTGCGTGGGCCGCGGCCAGGCGCCGGGCTCGGGGCGCTGGTACTCGGACGGGTAGGCGGGGCGCGGGTTGGGCAGTTGATCTGCGCGCGTAGGCGGATGCTGATCGCCGGGCGTTCCCGGCATCGGCTCGGCGCGGTGGCGGCCGTACCCCTCGTATCCGTCGCGGTCCTGGCGCGCGGCGGGGAGCTCGGGCTCCTCGTAGCGCGACTGCTGGGGGCGGGCCGGGGGTGCCGGCGAAGCGGGGGGCTCGCCCGCGGAGTCGTCGACGGTGATCGCGATCCGGATCGGGCGGCCGCACTCGCGGCTCAGTGTCTCGCTGACGATCGGCGCGAGACGGCCCTCGAGTACGCCCTTCGCGAATTCGTTCGGTACGGCGAGCAGGGCGGTGTCCGCGACCAGTGCGAGCGGCTGGCAGCGCCGGATCCAGTGCTCGTCCTTCGTCTCGACCCCTTGACCGCGCCCCTCTCCGAGGAGTTGCTCCAATACGCGTGGCCACACTGCGGCAAGATCGGCAGGTACGTCAGCCACAGGGCACGCTCTCTCACAGGTCCCACGAACGTGTGGTTCTGGGACGGGTTGGGATGTAATCCGGGTGGGTGGGCGGGAGCAGGCCCGCTGGGGCAGGGACAAGGGAACGAATCGGAGTTCCGTCACGGTAGTCAGGGCGGCCGGTACGGTTCAAGTTGTTGTCCCCAGCCTGTGGACAAGTGTCTCCCGCCGTCTCCTGGTTTGACCGGATGGCGTAGCCGCGCGTACCGTAACCAGGTCGAGTTGTCGATGGCTGCTGCCGCCTGCCTCCGATGGGCACAGGTCATTTGGGTGATCGGTCAGCGGTGCACTCGGGCGTAACTGCGAGCTACTCGTGGGCGCACGGTGACAGCCAGGACGGCACCCCGCATCTACCGATTTCTTCTGGAGCCCCCGAGTGAGCAAGCGCACCTTCCAGCCGAACAACCGTCGTCGCGCGAAGACCCACGGCTTCCGCCTGCGGATGCGTACCCGTGCCGGTCGCGCGATTCTCGCGAACCGCCGCAGCAAGGGTCGCGCCAACCTGTCCGCCTGATCCCGATCAGGTCATGACGTCGTGCTGCCTACCGAGCATCGGCTGAGGCGGCGCGAAGACTTCGCGACCGCGGTACGACGAGGACGCCGGGCCGGACGCCCGCTCCTCGTCGTCCATCTTCGTAGCGGTGCCACGGACCCGCACGCGCCTGGGGAGAGCGCTCCCCCGACGCGTGCGGGTTTCGTCGTGAGCAAAGCTGTGGGTGGCGCGGTCGTGCGCAACAAGGTGAAGCGCAGGCTTCGCCATCTGATGCGCGAGAGAGTCGCCCAGCTGCCCCCCGGTAGCCTGGTAGTCGTACGAGCGCTGCCCGGATCGGGCGACGCCGACCATGCACAGCTGGCCCGAGACCTGGATGCCGCTCTTCAGCGGTTGCTGGGAGGGGGCGCGCGATGAAGTACCCGCTGCTGGCTCTGATCAAGCTCTACCAGTGGACGATCAGTCCGCTGCTCGGGCCGGTCTGCAAGTACTACCCGTCGTGCTCCCACTACGGCTACAAGGCCATCGACCGGCACGGTGCCATCAAGGGAACGGCACTCACGGCCTGGCGCATCCTGCGGTGCAATCCGTGGTCGCTGGGTGGTGTGGACCATGTCCCGCCGCGCAAGCGCCCGCGGTGGCACGAAATGCTGCGTACCGCGTGGCGTGCACGCAAGGGCGGGCCCTCCGCCGCCGACCCGGCCACCGAGGGACAGACTTCTCCCACAAGTCGGTCCAGTCCTTCGAGCCCGGCCGCAGAGACACCGTCCCATGCCCAAGGAGCATGATTAGTGGACACGATTGCCAGCCTCTTCAGCTTTATCACCACACCCGTCTCCTGGGTCATCGTCCAGTTCCATTCGGTGTACGGCGCCCTCTTCGGGCCTGACACCGGCTGGGCCTGGGGCCTGTCGATCGTGTCCCTGGTGATCCTGATCCGTATCTGCCTCATCCCGCTCTTCGTGAAGCAGATCAAGTCGACCCGGGCCATGCAGACGCTGCAGCCCGAGATGAAGAAGATCCAGGAGCGCTACAAGAACGACAAGCAGCGTCAGTCCGAAGAGATGATGAAGCTGTACAAGGAGACGGGCACCAACCCGCTCTCCTCGTGCCTTCCCATCCTGGCGCAGTCCCCGTTCTTCTTCGCCCTGTACCACGTGCTCAACAGCATCGCGACGGGCGACACCATCGGTGTGATCAACCAGAGCCTGCTGCAGAGCGCGCAGAAGGCCCACATCGTCGGTGCGCCGCTTGCGGCGAAGTTCACCGACAGCGCGTCGAAGGTGGAAGCACTCGGTGCCTCCCTCACCGACGTCCGCGTGGTCACCGCCGTCATGATCGTCCTGATGTCGGCGTCGCAGTTCTTCACCCAGCGCCAGCTGATGACGAAGAACGTCGACACCACGGTGAAGACGCCGTTCATGCAGCAACAGAAGATGCTGATGTACGTCTTCCCGGTCATGTTCGCCGTCTTCGGCATCAACTTCCCCGTGGGTGTCCTCGTCTACTGGCTGACCACCAACGTGTGGACCATGGGCCAGCAGATGTACGTGATCCACAACAACCCGACCCCGGGTTCCAAGGCCCAGGCCTCGTACCTCGAGCGTCTGAACAAGCACGTCTCGCAGCACAGCAAGGTCGGCCGGCGCCGTGACCGGGCCATCGTCAAGGCGATCGTCGCCAAGGGACGCGAGCGCAACGAGTTCGAGCGCAAGTTCATCAACGGCCTCAGCAAGGCCGGACTCGTCGCCCAGGCCGACGGCACCGTGATCAAGGGCGACGCCTCTGCCGCTGTCGAGACCGAGGACGGCACGTCGACCACGGGCACCCCGAAGCGTCAGCAGCCCAAGCGTCAGAGCAAGTCGCAGCGTCAGTCCGGTGCCGCGAAGGCGGCCGGCGAGGACGAGCCGAAGACGTCGCTGAGCAAGTCCGACGAGCCCGACGACGCCAAGCCCGCCGCAGCCGCCCAGAAGGGTGGCACGAAGTCCGGCGGTGGTACCCGCAGCAAGGCCCAGTCCGGACAGCGCAAGGGCCCGCAGCGGCCCAAGTCCCCGTCCAAGAAGTAAGAAGGAGTCCATCCCGTGACGGAAGGCACCACCTCCGCCGCTGCCGAGGGTGCAGACACCCTGTCCCGCCTGGAGCAGGAAGGCGAGATCGCTGCGGACTACCTGGAGGGTCTGCTCGACATCGCCGACCTCGACGGCGACATCGACATGGACGTCGAGGCCGACCGTGCCTCCGTCTCGATCATCAGCGACGCGGGCCGCGACCTGCAGAAGCTGGTCGGCCGCGACGGCGAGGTGCTGGAGGCGCTCCAGGAGCTCACCCGTCTGGCGGTGCACCGGGAGACCGGCGACCGCAGCCGGCTGATGCTCGACATCGCGGGATACCGCGCCCAGAAGCGCTCCGAGCTGTCCGAGCTGGGTGCCAAGGCCGCTGCCGAGGCCAAGAGCAGCGGTGAGGCCGTGAAGATGAAGCCGATGACGCCGTTCGAGCGCAAGGTCGTGCACGACGCGGTCAAGGCCGCGGGCCTGCGCAGCGAGTCCGAGGGCGAGGAGCCGGAGCGCTTCGTCGTCGTGCTGCCCGCCTGATCGGCCCCTACGTTCTCCGGCCCCGTCTGTTGCGCAGGCGGGGCCGAACTTTGTCAGCCTGATAGTTCTGGTGGTTCTGGCGTCGGCGCTGGGCGCGTTGACGCGGTACGGAAGGACGGTCCCCCGTGACGGAGGCAGCGGAGCTTCCCCCCGCGCCCGAGCAGGCACGCGAGGTGTTCGGTGATCGCTTCGCGGATGCGGTGCGGTACGCCGAGCTGCTCGCCCAGGCGGGCGTGCAGCGTGGTCTCATCGGCCCGCGTGAAGTGCCCCGCCTGTGGGAGCGGCACCTGCTGAACTGCGCGGTGCTCTCGGAGGTCGTGCCCGAGGGCGTGACCGTGTGCGATGTCGGCTCGGGCGCCGGGCTGCCCGGCATTCCCCTGGCACTCGTCCGGGAGGACCTGAAGATCACGCTGTTGGAGCCGCTGCTTCGGCGTACCAACTTCCTCACCGAGGTCGTGGAGCTGCTCGGCCTGGATCACGTGACGGTCGTACGCGGCCGGGCCGAAGAGGTCATGGGGAAGATCCAGCCTGTCCACGTCGTGACCGCCCGGGCCGTCGCACCGCTCGACCGTCTCGCCACCTGGGGCGTCCCGCTGCTGCGGCCCTACGGGGAGATGCTCGCGCTCAAGGGCGATGCCGCCGAGGAGGAGCTGAAGAGCGCGTCGGCGGCACTGAGTAAGCTGGGCGCGGTGGAGACATCCATCCTGCATGTGGGTGAAGGCGTGGTGGACCCGATGTCTACGGTCGTACGGGTCGAGGTCGGGGAGAGCCCCGGCGGTGTGCGTTTCGCCGCGAAGCGTGCCAAGGCGGCTCGCACGAGTCGGACGCGTCGGCGACGCTGATCCGTCCTGACGACGAGACGTACTCCACACAAGCTGCCTAACCGATGCATGCCGGAGTGTCGCGGCAGTTCGGCCCCGGCTGCTGTGCATCGTGTTTCACGTGAAACGTCGCTCACTGCTGCACGGCATCATCAGTCGTGGCCGCGCTGCGGCCGAACCCCGCGACCGTAAGCCTCTCGGTTCACTCGGTGAGGGAACCGAGTTGTCCACAGAGGTGGATTTCTCCACAGAACGCCAGGCCTCACTGGTTCACGACCCCGAAGGCATGGGAGGCTCTGTTCATAGCGAGCCTGAAGTCGAGGAGAGTGAATCCTTGCGGTCCGACGCCAACATCGCGGGACCGATGACCGATCCGGTCCCCGGTCCCCGTACCGAGTCGATGGGGGCGGATGTTTCACGTGAAACACCGCCTCCGATGGACGACACTCCCATCGGTCGTGCTGCCCAACTGGCGGTGGAGGCGCTGGGCCGCGCCGGCGAGGGCCTGCCACGGCCCGAGCAGACCCGAATCATGGTGGTCGCCAACCAGAAGGGCGGTGTGGGCAAGACGACGACGACCGTCAACCTTGCCGCGTCGCTGGCCCTGCACGGCGGCCGTGTCTTGGTGGTCGACCTCGACCCGCAGGGCAATGCGTCCACGGCGCTGGGTATCGACCATCACGCGGAAGTCCCGTCCATCTACGACGTGTTGGTGGAGAGCAGGCCGCTCTCCGAGGTCGTCCAGCCGGTCCCCGATGTGGAGGGCCTCTTCTGCGCTCCCGCCACGATCGACCTCGCCGGTGCTGAGATCGAGCTGGTGTCCCTGGTGGCCCGGGAGAGCAGGCTGCAGCGTGCCATCCAGGCGTACGAACAGCCGCTGGACTACATCCTCATCGACTGCCCGCCCTCACTCGGCCTCCTGACGGTCAATGCGTTGGTGGCGGGCCAGGAGGTCCTGATCCCCATCCAGTGCGAGTACTACGCGCTGGAGGGCCTGGGTCAGCTGTTGCGCAACGTCGACCTCGTGCGCGGGCACCTCAACCCCGCCCTGCATGTGTCGACCATCCTGCTCACCATGTACGACGGCCGGACGCGACTCGCGTCCCAGGTCGCGGACGAGGTGCGCACCCACTTCGGCGACGAGGTACTGCGGACGAGCATCCCCCGCTCCGTCCGTATCTCCGAGGCGCCGAGTTATGGGCAGACCGTACTGACATACGATCCAGGATCGAGTGGTGCCCTCTCCTACCTGGAGGCGGCACGAGAGATCGCGCTGAAGGGCGTCGGCATCAGCTATGAAGCGACGCACGCCCACATCGGCGTACAGCAGAACGACCCGAGCATGGTGGAGGGCATCCAGTGAGCGAGCGACGGAGGGGATTGGGCCGTGGACTCGGCGCACTGATCCCTGCTGCCCCCACGGAGAAGTCGGTGGCCCAGGCGGCGGCAGGGGGAGCCGCTTCCACATCCCCCGCGGCAGTGCCTTCGCTGCCGAACGACCGTGGGGTGGCGGCAGCGAAGGTGGCGACTCTGCCGACTGTTTCACGTGAAACAGAGGAGCCGGTTCAGCCCAGTGCTCCCGCCGTGCCTGCGGCGCCCGTCGGTGCGCACTTCGCCGAGATCCCGCTCGACGACATCACGCCGAACCCACGGCAGCCGCGTGAGGTCTTCGACGATGACGCGCTGGCCGAGCTCATCACCTCCATCAAGGAGGTCGGGCTCCTCCAGCCGGTCGTCGTACGGCAGGTGGGCCCCGCCCGCTACGAGCTCATCATGGGCGAGCGCCGCTGGCGTGCCTGTCGCGAGGCGGGACTGGAGGCGATCCCGGCGATCGTGCGGGCCACGGAGGACGAGAAGCTCCTCCTGGACGCCCTGCTGGAGAACCTGCACCGCGCCCAGCTGAACCCGCTGGAAGAGGCAGCCGCCTACGACCAGTTGCTGAGGGACTTCAACTGCACGCACGACCAGCTGGCGGACCGCATCGGCCGGTCCCGCCCGCAGGTCTCCAACACCCTGCGCCTGCTGAAGCTCTCTCCGTCCGTCCAGCGCCGGGTCGCCGCCGGGGTGCTCTCCGCCGGCCATGCACGGGCGCTGCTGTCCGTCGAGGACTCGGAGGAGCAGGACAGGCTTGCCCACCGCATCGTGGCCGAGGGGCTCTCGGTGCGGGCCGTCGAGGAGATCGTGACCCTGATGGGCTCACGGCCTCAGAAGGCTCAGCGGCCCAAGGGCCCGCGTGCCGGTGCCCGGGTCTCTCCCGCGCTGTCCGACCTCGCCACACGGCTGTCGGACCGTTTCGAGACGCGGGTGAAGGTCGACCTGGGGCAGAAGAAGGGCAAGATCACCGTGGAGTTCGCCTCCATGGAGGACCTGGAGCGGATTCTCGGGTCCTTCGCTCCCGGAGAGGGACCGGTCCTGCAGAAGAGCCTGATGGAGAGCGACTCCGAGGAGAGCGACTCCTGAGCCTCCGGCAGGAGCCTCCGCTGTGCATCCGACAGAGCGGGCCGTGTCCGGTGTGTACCGGAACGTGGCCCGCTCTTTCCTTTCTGGCGGTATCGATGGAATCGCATCGTGGATACGATGCGTTGGGGCACGGCGCGACCACCCGGCAGCACCTCTGAAAGGCAGGCAGGGGCCATGGGAACGATGAGCCGCACCGTACTGGTGAGCGCCGGTTTGGGGCTGGGGGCGGTCGGTGGGTTCATCGGCAGTCTCCTCAGGGAACGGAGCGCTCTGACAGCCGCCCGCGACGCGGCGGGCGAAGGAAGCGAGGAACAGCCTTCATGGGGCGCCGGCTCGTACCGCTCACGCTGGACAACCTTCAGGACCTTCCCAAGCGCTGTCGCTCGTGTGTCTTCTGGGAGCTCGACCCAGTCAGCGGTGAGGCCGCAGTAAAGGCGGGCACGCCCGCCCTGGAGAAGGAATCCTGGATCTCGGCTGTTCTGCTGGACTGGGGATCCTGCGGCCGGGTCGTGTACGTCGACGATGTGCCGGTGGGCTTCGTGCTCTACGCCCCTCCCGCCTATGTCCCCCGCTCTGCGGCGTTTCCCACGAGCCCCATCTCCCCCGACGCGGTTCAGCTGATGACCGCGTTCATCATGCCGGGCTACCAGGGGCAGGGACTGGGCCGGGTGATGGTCCAGACGGTCGCCAAGGATCTGCTGCGGCGTGACTTCAAGGCGATCGAGGCGTTCGGAGACGTGCGCTGGAAGGAGCCGGCCTGTGTGCTGCCCGCGGACCATCTCCTGGCGGTGGGCTTCAAGACGGTCAGGCAGCACCCCACCAATCCCCGGCTGAGACTGGACCTGAGATCGACGCTCTCCTGGAAGGAAGACGTCGAGATGGCGCTGGACCGGCTCCTGGGCGCCGTACAGAAGGAGCCGGCGCTGCGGCCGCTGTAGAGGCAGGCAGCCAAACGAATGGGCCAACCCTTCCGGGTTGGCCCATTCGTGTTTCACGTGAAACATGCACCGTCGCTGCGACGGCTCAGCCGATTCACTCGGCGATGAACTCCTCGAGGTCGCGAACGATCGCGGCCTTCGGCTTCGCGCCCACGATGGTCTTGGCGACCTCGCCACCCTGGTAGACGTTCAGGGTCGGGATGGACATGACGCCGTACTTGGCGGCCGTACCCGGGTTCTCGTCGATGTTCAGCTTGACGACCTCGATCTTCTCGCCGTACTCGGAGGCGATCGCCTCGAGGGACGGCGCGATCTGGCGGCACGGACCGCACCAGGCGGCCCAGAAGTCCACCAGGACAGGCTTGTCGCTCTTGAGGACGTCCTGCTCGAAGGAGTCGTCGGTCACATTCTTCAGGGTGCCGGCCACGGCGGGCTCCTTAACTGGTTGGTGCGTGGGGCGGGTAGGGAGGGTCAGACAGAGGTCTTCTCGGGCTCGGGCTGCTCCTCGTCCGCGAGGGCGGCGAGGAAGCGCTCGGCGTCGAGCGCTGCGGAGCAGCCGGTCCCGGCCGCGGTGATCGCCTGACGGTAGGTGTGGTCGACCACGTCGCCGGCGCCGAAGACACCAGTCAGGTTCGTGCGCGTCGACGGCGCCTCCACCTTCAGGTAGCCCTCCTCGTCCAGGTCGAGCTGACCCTTGAAGAGTTCGGTGCGGGGGTCGTGGCCGATGGCGATGAACAGGCCGGTCACCGGCAGGTCGGAGAGCTCACCGGTCTTGAGGTTGCGCAGCTTCAGACCCGAGAGCTTCGGGTCACCCTGGATCTCGGCGACCTCGCTGTCCCACACGAACTTGATCTTCGGGTCGGCGAAGGCGCGCTCCTGCATGGCCTTGGAAGCGCGCAGGGTGTCGCGGCGGTGGACGACGGTCACGGACTTGGCGAACCGTGAGAGGAAGGTGGCCTCCTCCATGGCGGTGTCGCCACCACCGATCACGGCGATGTCCTGGTCCTTGAAGAAGAACCCGTCACAGGTGGCGCACCAGGACACTCCACGGCCGGAGAGGGCGTCCTCGTTCGGCAGACCGAGCTTGCGGTGCTGCGAGCCGGTGGAGACGATGACGGCCTTCGCCCGGTGGACGGTCCCGGCGGTGTCCGTGACGGTCTTGATCTCGCCGGACAGGTCGACGGTCACGACATCGTCCGGGACGAGCTCGGCACCGAAGCGCTCCGCCTGGGCGCGCATGTTGTCCATGAGCTCGGGGCCCATGATGCCGTCCTGGAAGCCGGGGAAGTTCTCGACGTCGGTGGTGTTCATGAGCGCGCCGCCGGCGGTGACGGCGCCCTCGAACACCAGTGGCTTCAGCGACGCGCGCGCGGTGTAGAGCGCCGCCGTGTAGCCGGCGGGCCCGGAGCCGATGATGATCACGTTTCGGACGTCGCTCACGGCTTGTTTCCTCGTCTCTCGTCTGCGTCGTTCGACCGGTGGGAGCGTCTCTCGGAACTCTCACACCACCCAACGGATCCTAAGGGGCACGCATTCCCGCTGTGTCCGGGCACACGGAGACGCGGCACTGTGCTGGATACCACGCAGGGCGAAGACGACGCCCTCGCTCAGGAGGACGGGTAGGAGCGCTCCAGGAGGACCTTGCCCTCGGCAATGGACGCCTGGTGATCCACGCAGGTCGCGTCGACGATATAGGCGGTGACCCGGGCGGGGTCGGAGGCGTTGGGAAGCAGCACGAGCATGGCCTTCTTCCCCTGGTAGGTGCCGTTCTCGACGGCCAGGGCCGCGTCCTTGCGTCCGATGCCGTCACGGACACAGCCGGGCACGGTGGGTTCCCTGAGGACCCTGGGGTGGTTGGTGCCGGGGGCGGTCGCTGCGCCGAGGGGGGTACGGGAGCTGCCGCCTTCCTTGCTCTGGTTCTCGGCCAGGAGGTCGGTGACCTGCTTCTGGAGCTTTCCCTCGGAGAAGGTGTCCGCAGCGGTGGTCTGCCTGCCGCCCGCTGTGTCGTGGGGCGGCTTGTTGTCGCCGAGCGATGACAGCAGGACGGAGCCCAGCCCCAGGGCTGCCACCGTGAAGACGGTCCCCAGGACGGCGATCCTGCGTCGCCCGTTCCGTGTGCGCCCCTTGCGGCCCGGTCCGGTGGTGGAAGAGCGGGGGTGCCCGGCGGGCCGGTCGGCGGGCGTCGATGTTTCACGTGAAACACGCGCACCACTGTCGTCCTCGGAAGCGGAGCGGGGAGCGCCGACCGGTGCCGGCTCCGCTGCGGGCTCGGGTTCCGTGGCGTTCAGCAGCGCCTCGGCGGCGAGTGCGGCATCGATGCGGCCTGCGACATCGGAGGGCATGCGCGGCGGGCCCGGCAGCGTGCCGAGCAGGCCACGGATCTCCTCCAGAGAGGCATAGACGTCCGCGCAGAGTTCGCAGTCGTCGAGATGGCGGCGCACTTCGGTGCTCCGGGACGGCGGGAGAATGCCTTCGGAGAGGTCGGAGATCTCCGCGACGTCCGGGTGCCCGGCCATGTCTGTCGTCGACGTCACGCTCGTCCACCTCCGCCCTTCACTGCAGCTGAGTCGCTCGGTCCTGTGTCCGGCGGTCCCGTTCGGCGTGGTCCCGCTGCGGGTGGGACGGTTGGCTCTTGCGTCCGGTTCCGTTCCCCGCCCGGGTTCTTGTCCTTGCCGCCGCTGTCCGGCCGTAGGTGGGTGAGCAGCGGCAGGAGTCTGGCTCTGCCGCGTGCGCATCGGCTCTTCACCGTGCCGGTCGGCACGTCGAGGATGCGGGCCGCCTCCGCGACCGGGTAGCCCTGCATGTCCACCAGGACGAGCGCGGCGCGCTGGTCGGCCGGCAGGGTGCCCAGGGCTTCGATGAGCTGCCGGTGGAGATCGTTGCGCTCGGCGGGCGCGGAGGCCGACTCGTGCGGCTCCAGCAGCTGCTCGAGGCGCTCGGTGTCGTCGACGGGAGAGGTCTTCCGGGAGGCGACCTTGCGGGCGCGGTCCAGGCAGGCGTTCACCGTGATCCTGTGCAGCCAGGTTGTGACGGCCGACTGGCCCCGGAAGGTGTGGGCGGCCCGGTAGGCGGATACGAGGGCGTCCTGCACCGCGTCAGCGGCCTCCTCGCGGTCCCCCAGCGTCCGCAGGGCGACGGCCCAGAGACGATCGCGATGCCGCCGCACGATCTCACCGAAGGCGTCGGGGTCGCCTTCGACATGGCGGGCGAGCAGATCCTGGTCGCTTACTCCGTCGTACCCGGTGCCGTCTGCCATCGGCCTCCTTCCTCGAGGCAGATGCCGTCAGCTGGTCACCTTGATGTCCGCCACCCTGCCGCGCCACTTGCCGTCGTCTGCCTGCGTGGGCAGCTCGGTCAGCCACACCAGGAGGTAGCGGCTCTTGAGGGACTTGGGCTTGAGTTCCACTGTTGTCCCGGTGCCCTCGGCGACCTTGGTGTAGCCGTCGAAGGACGTGGGCTCCGAGCCCGCGTCCGCGCTCGCGCTGCGGAGTTCGACCGAGGTGTCCCCGACGAAGGTGACCTTCACCTTTCCGACCTGCTGGACCTTGCCGAGGTCGAGGATGACACCGACGCCCGACTTCAGGCGGCCGAAGTCCGAGCTGAGGTAGAAGTCCGTCTGCCAGTACGTGGCCGTGCTGTTGTCGTAGACCTTCCCTATGTCGGACGGCTTCTCGGAACCGTCCGCGCCGAAGGGGTCGAAGTCGCGGGCACCGCTGATGGCGATGGGCTTGCCGCCCGCCGGCTTCTTCGGGCTCTTGTCGTTCCCGTCGTTGGTCTGCGTCTGCCCCGGCTCCTCGTTCTTGCCGCCCTGGTCCATGAGCGCGTCCGCCAGCTGCCAGCTGCCAAGGCCGAGGGCGGCGATCAGGAGCGCGGACACGGCCCACTTCAGGGCCTTGCCCGTGCGGCTCTGCAGCGGGGGCGGCGGGGCCGGGACCGGCTGGGTGGCGCCGAGGCGCGGGGCCTGGCGGCCGTACGTGCCCTGTTGGTACGTGGTGCGCTGGTACTCGGGCGGGGCCGTGAACGCCGGCTCCGGCGGGCGGATGCGGGGCATCTCGCCGATCGCCTTGACCAGCTCCTCGGGTGTCGTGCACGGCGACTCGTGCCGGGACGCGGTGGCACCGTCGTTGACGAGCGCGCGCATGGACAGCTCGGAGAGCCCGCGGTGCACACCGGCACGCACCTGGTCGGGTGCGATCAGGCCGATGTCCTTCGGCAGGCCCGACAGGCCGTAGGCGTCGCTCTCGTACGGCCAGCGCTGGGTCAGCGCCGCGTACAGCAGGGCGCCGATGGCCTCGGTGTCCGTGCGCTGCGGGGTCTCGGTCGTGACGCCGCGCAGGGCGGCGTTCACGGCGAGCCCGCGGATGCGCCACTGACCGGTCGAAGTGCGCAGCACGGCGTTGGGGTTCAGCCGCAGATGGGCGAGACCCTCGCGATGCGCGGCGGCCATGGCGGAGGAGATCTGACTGACCATCTGGTAGGCGTCGTACGGCTCCAGCGGCCCCGAGGCGAGGAGCGGGGTCAGCTCCGTCGCGTCGGGAAGCCACTCGTGGACGACGTAGACGAGGTCGTTCTCCTCCACCGCGTCCAGCACCTGGACGAAGCGGGGGTCGCCGAGGAGCGCGGAAGAGCGTGCGGCGGCCAGGACCGAGCGGGCCCGTGAGTGGTCGGCGGGCAGGATGTGCACGCCGACGGCACGGCGGAGCTTCTCGTCCACGGCACGCCAGCTGCTGAAACCGTCCAGACGGGTGACGCACTCCTCGAGGCGGTAGCGTCTGGCGAGTTTGTGCCCGCTGTGCAGTTCAGGCGGCGAGGTCGTTCCGGGCCCGTCGGTCCGGGTGCTCTCCTGTACCTCGTCGCTGTCCGTGTCCCGCTCCCGGTTCTTGGCCACCCCGTCGGCCGTGGACTGGTCCGCCTTCGCGGTCAGCGACGTGTCGTCGCTGTTGTCTGCCACGTCGACGGCAGCCGTACTACGTTCCGCCACCGTCGTTCCTGCCTCCCCATTCATGTGCGCGCCGGCCGGCATCCGTTGCGCGCCGTCCGACGCCGAGACCAATTGTGCCCACAGTCCGCCGCTATGCACGACACGCAGCGGCTGACGATGGTTGTGCGCCTACCCCCCGACTCAGCGTCCCAGGCGTCCGCGGACCATGCCGACCAGCGAGTTGATTTCCTCGATGCGCATGCGGCGGGCGGCTACGAAGAAGATCCCGAGGAGCACGGCACCGCCGACCAGTACCCCGGCGAGCGAGCCCATGACCCCCTGGCCGAGGGTCTGGCCGATGCCGTAGCAGGCCGCGCCGCTGAGCAGTGCGGCCGGGATCGACGCGATGCACAGCCGGGCGTAGGTCCGCAGGACACGGGCGCCGTCGAGGTCCCCGCCCAGCCGCTTGCGCAGCCGGCTCCAGGCGACGCCGACACCGATCGCGTACGCCAGGCCGTACGAGGCGGCCATGCCGACCACGGCCCAGCGGGACGGGACGACGAAGTAGCAGACCGCCGAAGCGCCCGCGTTGACCGCGGCCACGATGACCGTGTTGTAGAAGGGGGTTCGGGTGTCCTCGTAGGCGTAGAAGGCCCGCAGGACGACGTACTGCACCGAGTACGGGATCAGGCCGAGACCGAACGCCATCAGCATGAAGCCCATGTTGGTGGCCGCGCCGGTGCCAGAGGAGCCGAACATCAGCGTGCACATGGGGATGCCGAGCGAGAGGAAACCGAACGCGATCGGCACGATCGCGACCGCCGTGGTGCGCAGGCCCTGGGAGATGTCGTCGCGGACGGCGCCGGCGTCGCTCTCGGCCGCCGAGCGCGACAGACGCGGCAGCAGAGCGGCCATGAGGGAGACCGTGATGATGGCCTGCGGCAGGCCCCAGATCAGCTGGGCGTTGGCGTAGGCGGAGAAGCCGGTGCCGACGACGCGCGAGGCCTTGCCCGCCGCGGTGGACAGCCAGACGACGACCATGGCGCCCGCCTGGTTGGCGAGGACGAACAGGACCGTCCACTTGGCGAGCGTGATGGCCTTGCCGAGGCCCTGGCCCTTCCAGTCGAAGCGCAGCCGCAGCCGGAAGCCGGTCTCCCGCAGGTAGGGGATCATCGCCAGCGCCTGGACCACGAGGCCGAGCAGGACGCCGATGCCGATGAGGCGCTGGCCCTCCGGCGGGATGGTGGCAACTTCCATCTTTGAGGCTGCGGCGGTGCCGTAGACGTAGATGAACATGCCCAGCGTCACGATGATGACGATGTTGTTCAGGAC
Organism: Streptomyces sp. NPDC041940; assembly: GCF_055589465.1. Classification (NCBI taxonomy): domain Bacteria; kingdom Bacillati; phylum Actinomycetota; class Actinomycetes; order Kitasatosporales; family Streptomycetaceae; genus Streptomyces; species Streptomyces sp. NPDC041940. The sequence continues at coordinate 247,057 of NZ_JBVJBP010000010.1, read as the reverse complement.
CGGGGTCCACATCATCGCGCCGAACTTCCCGCGGGCGTTGAGGATCTGGCCCATCACCACGTGGATGCCCATGAAGAAGATCGAGGGCAGGAAGTACTGCGCGAAGGTGATGGCGACCTGGTTCGCCGCGGGGTCGCTGGCGATCGAAGGGGACATCATGCGGATCAGGAGCGGCGCACCGAAGATCCCCAGCGCGGTGAGTGCGCCGAGCGCCACCATGACGAGGGTCAGCAGGCGGTTGGCGTACGCCTCGCCGCCGTCCTCGTCGTCCTTCATGGCGCGCACGAGTTGCGGCACGAAGACGGAGTTGAGACCGCCGCCGACCGTGAGGATGTAGATCATCGTCGGCAGCTGGTAGGCGATCTGGAAGGTGTCGCCGAGGAAGCCGACGCCGATGGCCGAGACGATCAGCGCGGAGCGGATGAAGCCGGTGAGGCGGGAGACCAGTGTGCCCGCCGCCATCACGGCGCTGGACTTCATGAGCCCCGCGGCGCGGCCGCCCTTCTTGGGGGCCTGCGAGGCAGCGGGCTCCGGGGCGGGAGGTTCTTCCACGAGGGGCGGCGTCGGAGCGGTCTGGCCGGGCGCGCCGTACGCGCCCTGCGCGCCGTACTGGCCCTGTGCCGCGTACTGGCCCTGCCCGAGGGCCTGAGAGGGGCCGGGGACCGACGGCTGCTCGTACGACGGGTGACCGCTGTTCTGCTGCTGGTCCCTGTAGAGGTGCGCGAAGGCGTCCGGCTCCTGGCGCGGCTCGCCCGCCTGGGAGACCAGATCGTCCACCCCCACGAACTGGGTGGTTCTGGGGTCGTCGCCGTACGGCAGGTGCCGCGTCGGACCCTCCGGCTCCGGCGCGGGTGTCTGGGCCCACACCTGCGGGTCGGGCGCATAGGGCGATTGCGGCGGCTGGGCGTACATCTGCTGCGGCTGGTACGTGCCCGCAGGGGGCGGTGGGTGCGCGGCGCGGTCGTAGAGCGCCTCGGCGACCGGGTCCTGGGCGGAGAGGTCCTGTGCCCGGTAGGGGTCCTGGTCGTAGGCGTCCTGGAGGTACATGTCCGCGGGGGGCTGCGGCGGTACCTGGCCGTGCTCGGCCGGCGAGCCCTCGGGCCCACCCGACTCGGGGTAGCCCGAGCTGCCCGCGGCACGGCCGCGGTCACCGTCGTACGGCGCGTTCATGGTTACCCCACCTCATCGTCCCCGGCCCACCGGCCACGAATCTAACGGTCCACTCTCTCACCCGTGCCGGACGGGTCGGCGCTTTCCGCTGCGGTGTCCGGGGCCGGGTCACTCGGCTGCTCCGGGCCCTCCGCCCGCGGTCCGGCATCGGTCTCCTGCTTGAGACGGTCGCCGGGGGCTTCGGGGTTCTGCGGGCTTTCGGCGTCGTCGTCCGCCTCGGCGGTGCCGTCCTCGTCCGTCTCGCGGGCGGCGGCGGCGGCGCGCTTGCGCTGGGTGTACATACGGAAGCCTGCGAGGACCAGGAGCAGCACACCTCCGCCGATGACCAGCATCACGGTGGCCGTGACCTCGGTGACCTTCACGTCGAAGGTGACGGGGGCCCCGTACTTCTGGCCGTCCTCGGTGTACAGCTGGGCGACGACCTCCGCCCGGCCGTTGGCGTTGGCGGACGTGGTGAACTTCACCGACTGGCTGTGGCCGCCGTTCACGGTGACGCGCTGTTCCTCGTAGGCGTCGTCGCCGATCTTCAGGCGCGTCGGGTTCTTCGACGTGAGCCGCAGCTCGAGGTGCTCGACGCCCTGGACCAGGTTGTTCTGGACGGTCACGGGGATCGTGGCGCTGCGGCCGGAGAGCTTGGTCTCCGACTTCTCGATCAGCTTGACCCCGTCGGCGAGCCCGTCTAGGTACGACTCGACGCCCTCGCGGTACCCCACCGCCGCGACACCACGGCCACGCCACGACGTGGACATCTCGCGGTTCATGGCCCGCCCGAAGGGGGTCACCACCCGGGACTGGTCGGTGAGGATCACCTTGAAGCGGTCGAGCTTGCCCTGTGTCCTCGCGATCTGCTCGAAGCCGGCCCGCAGCAGCTCCTGGTTGCGCAGCGCGGAGGGGTACGCGGAGGTCGGCGGCACCTTGGTGTTGGCCGCCGGGTCCGGCTTGGCCTTGGCGGCGTCCGCGAGGTCCTGCGACTCGGACCAGTTCCCGCTCTGCAGGGTCGCCAGCGCCTCGGCCATGGCCTGGGCCTGGCTGACGGAGGGCATGCGCTGCGGGGCGACGACGACACTGCGCTGCTTGCCGGACTGCAGGCCGAGCGTCAGGCTCTGGGCCAGGAAGCGCTGCACGGCTTGCGTGGAGGCGGAGGCCTTCGTCAGGTTGCCCTGGAACGCCGTGGACATCCTGGAGTCCGCGACGACGGCCGTGGTGCCGCCGCCGACGGGCCGGGCCGCTGAGGGCGTGTACGACAGGTTGTCCTGGAGGCTGTCGCTGCGGGCGATCACCTTGTCGGCGCCCGCGGAGGTCGCGACCTTCACGATCGACGGATCGACGGCGCCGTCCGCGGGCCACGCGAAGTCAGTGGACGGTTTCACGTGGAGGATCGTCTCCACCGTGCTGTCCACGGCGTCCGTGGCTTCCTTGAGGTGACTCAGCGAGCCCGTGACGTTCGTGCCGTTGTGGGCGAGGGACGCCAGGTCCGGGTCGCCGAAGGGGAGGGCGACGACCTCCTTGCCCGTGACGCCCTGCTGGAGCTGGGCGAGCCACTGCTTGGCCACGGCCTGGTTCCGGCCGGCGGTGGCGGTGCCGTCCTCGCCTCTGACCTGGTAGTTCCGCGTCATCGCGTCGACGGACGCCAGCAGGTCCGGGTCGATCACCCACGTGATGTCGAGGCCCTTGCCCAGCGACACCATCTGGTCGAGACGGCCGCCCGGGGCGATCTCCCTGGCGAGGTCGTCGTTGCGGAAGACCGGCGTCTGCTGCTCGTTCGATCCCGTCTCGGCCGTCATATGGACGGTCGAGGTGAGCGGCCACATGAAGGTGGTCTTCGTCTTGGTGCCGGCTTCCTCGGGCTGCCACGGCAGGAACGTGCGCTGGACCCCCAGGACCTGGTCCCAGGGCTGCGCGGCGGTCTCCCCGGAGAGTGCGACGGCCAGCTGGTAGACGCCGTCCGGACCGAGGTCCAGCTCGTCGGCCGGCACGGAGATGTCGAAGGGCTCTGACACGCCGGGAGTGAGCTTGGCGAACTTCTCGCTGTACTTGCCGCCGACCGCCTTGCCGGCGGGGCCCTGGACATCGTCGCTCTTCTTGGCGAGGGCGTCGATGGAGGAGCGGGTGTCGAGCGAGGGGCCCACCCGAAGATCGACGTGGGCGTCGGTGACCGGCTGCTTGCCGTTGTTGGTGACCGTGCCCGACACGTTCACCGTGTCCCCGTCGGTGGGGGCGCTGGGGGTGAGCGAGTCGACTGCTACGGCCACCGAGCCCGCGCGTCCGGCCGCCTGCGGGGCCTCCTGTCCCGCCGCGTCCGCCGGGGCCGCGGCAGGCAGCTGGAGCAGCCCGGCCAGCAGGGGCGCACCGGCGAGCAGTGCCCCGGTGCGCCGCAGCCACCGGCGGGCAGGTGAGGCACTGGTCCCCTGGAAGTCTGCCGCGTCGGCCACGCGCTTCGCCCGTCCCTCGTCTTCGTCAGTGGTCGTCGGAATGTGCGTCCACGCATGGTAACGATGCGCGCTGAGGGGAAGTGCCGCGGTCCGTTCCACAAGATCGCGGGCCCGGCACCGCACTGCCCGGAATGCGACCGTATAGAAGGGAGCGGCTCTTTTCATCTCAAGGGCGGGTCTTGTGCGTCTATTCACGGACGAGTCCGCACGCGTGATGACGAGTCCGCACGCGTAATAGGGGGAGCTCATGACCGCCCGGGCCACGTACCCTCTTCTGTTGTGCCGAACGCCAACGAAGAAACGTCCAGTGCCCTCAGCCAGGTGCAGCACCGCGCGGTGAGTGAACTGCTGCGGGTCGCTCCTGTCGCCGACGTCCTCGCCCGCCGCTTCCAGGAGGCCGGGTTCTCACTCGCCCTGGTCGGCGGCTCGGTGCGGGACGCGCTGCTGGGCCGGCTCGGCAACGACCTCGACTTCACGACCGACGCCCGTCCCCAGGACGTCCTCAAGATCGTGCGCCCGTGGGCCGACGCCGTCTGGGAGGTCGGGATCGCCTTCGGCACCGTCGGCGCCCAGAAGGACGGCTACCAGATCGAGGTGACGACCTACCGTTCGGAGGCCTACGACCGGACCTCGCGCAAGCCCGAGGTGTCGTACGGCGACTCCATCGAGGAGGACCTCGTCCGCCGTGACTTCACCGTGAACGCGATGGCCGTCGCGCTGCCGGAGAAGGAGTTCGTCGACCCGCACGGCGGCCTCGAGGACCTCGCCTCGCGGGTGCTGCGCACTCCTGGCACCCCGGAGGAGTCCTTCTCGGACGACCCGCTGCGGATGATGCGGGCCGCGCGCTTCGCGGCTCAGCTCGATTTCGAGGTCGCCCCCGAGGTCGTCGCGGCAATGACGGACATGGCCGGGCGGATCGAGATCGTCTCGGCCGAGCGGGTGCGGGACGAGCTGAACAAGCTGGTTCTCTCGCGGTACCCGCGCAAGGGCCTGACGCTGCTCGTCGAGACCGGCCTCGCCGACCGTGTGCTGCCCGAGCTGCCCGCCCTGCGCCTGGAGCGTGATGAGCACCACCGGCACAAGGATGTCTACGACCACTCGCTGATCGTCCTGGAGCAGGCGATGGCGCTTGAGGACGACGGTCCGGACCTGACGCTCCGCCTGGCCGCCCTGCTCCACGACATCGGCAAGCCACGCACGCGTCGCTTCGAGGAGGACGGCCGGGTCTCGTTCCACCACCACGAGGTGGTCGGGGCGAAGATGACCAAGAAGCGCATGACAGCGCTCAAGTACTCCAACGAGCTGGTGAAGGACGTCTCCCGTCTGGTCGAGCTCCACCTGCGCTTCCATGGCTACGGCACCGGCGAGTGGACGGACTCGGCGGTCCGCCGCTACGTCCGTGATGCCGGCCCGCTCCTCGACCGTCTCCACAAGCTGACCCGCTCGGACTGCACCACGCGCAACAAGCGCAAGGCGACGGCCTTGTCGCGGGCGTACGACGGCCTGGAGGAGCGGATCGCCAGCCTGCAGGAGCAGGAGGAGCTCGACTCCATCCGCCCGGACCTCGACGGCAACCAGATCATGGAGATTCTCGGCGTCGGCCCCGGCCCGGTCATCGGCCGCGCCTACCAGCACATGCTGGAGCTCCGGCTGGAGAACGGGCCGATGGAGCACGACGTCGCCCTCGCCGCGCTCAAGGAGTGGTGGGTCGAGCAGGAGGGCTGAGACCGTGAAACGGGGTCATGTTTCACGTGAAACATGACCCCGCAGGAGACAGCCGGAGGGGCGGTGTTTCACGTGAAACACCGCCCCTCTCTGTGTCTGAGTGGCTGCCCTACTTCTTGTAGTCCTTCAGGCAGAGCAGGAAGTCCTTGCCGTCACCGCTCTCGGTGTACGAGTACTGGAAGTCCTTGGCCGCGGACTCGCACTTGCTCGACGCCAGCGTGTCCGTGAGGAACGAGCCCTCGATCTTGGCCAGCACCACGTACTGAGCCTTCGCGTCGCTGCACTTGACGACCTCGAGGTCCGGGTTGTTGTCGCTGGTGCTGCCACGGTGCATGCAGTCGCCGACGGCCGCCGTGTTGGCGTCGTCCCGGCTGGCTATGAAGCCGCCGATGGCGATACCCGCCACCGCGATGACGATCACGATGTTCTTGATGGTCTTGAAGCTGAGCTTGCGGCCGGACGGCTGCGGCGGGACCGGGGCGTACGGAGCACCCTGGGGCGGGAAGCCGGGCTGTCCGGGCTGCTGGGGGTAGCCGCCCTGCGGCGGGTACGGAGCCTGGGGCTGACCCGCGGGCTGGTTCTGTGCGAACGGGTTGCCCTGGGGCGGCGGAGTGGTCATTCGGGGGTCCCCCTAGTACATGGTGAATGACGCGAACATGTCGCGAGATAAGACGCACGTAAGTTATCGGGCCCCACTGACAACTCTGTGGTCAGGAGTGGCTCTGTGTCATTGATGTGACACTTACTGGTGGCCAAACCTGGCCATAGCCGCCGATACCGCCGCGTAGATAACGGCGATCGTGACCACCAGCGGCACGGATCGGCCGTCCGGAGGCAGCATCAGGGCCGCCACGGCGGCGGCGCCGACGAAGAAGACGTTGAAGAGGACGTCGTAGACGGAGAAGATCCGGCCACGGAAGCCGTCCTCCACGGAGGACTGGACGATGGTGTCCGTGGCGATCTTCGCGCCCTGGGTGGTCAGCCCCAGGACGAAGGCCGCGACCATCAGCGGGGTGGTCGCGAACGGCAGCCCCAGCGCGGGCTCCAGCAGCGCGGCGGCCCCCGCGCACACGACGATCCAGCGGCCCGGCCCCAGCCGCCCCGCGGCCCAGGGCGTCACCACGGCCGCCGCGAAGAACCCCGCGCCGGAGACGCCCAACGCAAGTCCCAGCAGGGCGAGTCCGTCGTCCGTGGTCGAGGCGAGCGCGTACCTGCAGAGCATCAGCAGCATGACCAGCAGGGCGCCGTAGCAGAACCGCATCAGCGCCATCGCCGCGAGCGCCCAGGCGGCCTCCCTGCGCTCCGGCGCGGCCAAGTGCCGTACGCCGGCCACCAGGTCGCGCGCGGTGCCCGTGAGGGCGGACCCGAGCCGCTCGCGCACCAAGGTCCGGTCAGGGCCCAGGAGTTCCCGCGCCATGCTCAGCGATGCCACAGCCGCGCACAGATACAGCCCCGCTGCCACGAGCACCACAGTGGCGTCGGAGTCCGCCACCACCAGGCGGACGGCGAAAGCGAGGCCGCCGCCCGCGGTCGCGGCCAGGGTTCCGGCGGTCGGGGAGAGGGAGTTGGCGATCACCAGGCGCTCGGCGTCGACCACGCGCGGCAGGGCGGCGGAGAGGCCCGAGAGAACGAAACGGTTGACCGCGGTGACGCACAGGGCGGAGACGTAGAAGAGCCAGTCGGGGGCCGGGCTGAGTATCAGCAGGGCCGTCGCCGAGGCCAGCAGGGCGCGCAGCAGGCTGCCGTACAGCAGGACCTGGCGGCGGCGCCAACGGTCCAGCAGGACACCGGCGAAGGGGCCGACGAGGGAGTACGGGAGCAGCAGCACCGCCATCGCGGAGGCGACCGCAGCGGCCGAGGTCTGCCTCTCCGGAGAGAAGACGACGTACGCGGCGAGCGCGACCTGGTACACGCCGTCGGCGCCCTGGGAGAGCAGGCGCACGGCGAGCAGACGCCGGAAGCCCTGGAAGCGCAACAGGACGCGCAGGTCACGGACGACGGCCATGGGGCACAGCCTCACATACGGGGAGGGTCCCCGGGTCGTAAGACCCGGGGACCCTCACAGCTCTGGCAGGAGCGACTCGTTGCGGCGCGTCAGCGCTCGACCTCACCCTTGATGAACTTCTCGACGTTCTCGCGGGCCTCGTCGTCGAAGTACTGGACCGGCGGGGACTTCATGAAGTAGCTCGACGCGGAGAGGATGGGACCGCCGATGCCGCGGTCCTTGGCGATCTTCGCGGCGCGCAGGGCGTCGATGATGACGCCGGCGGAGTTCGGGGAGTCCCAGACCTCCAGCTTGTACTCCAGGTTCAGCGGGACGTCACCGAAGGCGCGGCCCTCGAGGCGGACATAGGCCCACTTGCGGTCGTCCAGCCAGGCGACGTAGTCGGACGGGCCGATGTGGACGTTGCCCTCGCCCAGTTCGCGGTCGCGGATCTGGGAGGTGACGGCCTGCGTCTTGGAGATCTTCTTCGACTCGAGGCGGTCGCGCTCGAGCATGTTCTTGAAGTCCATGTTGCCGCCGACGTTCAGCTGCATCGTGCGGTCCAGGACGACGCCTCGGTCCTCGAACAGCTTCGCCATGACGCGGTGCGTGATGGTGGCGCCGACCTGGGACTTGATGTCGTCGCCGACGATCGGGACGCCCGCCTCGGTGAACTTGTCCGCCCACTCCTTGGTGCCGGCGATGAAGACCGGAAGGGCGTTGACGAAGGCGACCTTGGCGTCGATGGCGCACTGGGCGTAGAACTTCGCCGCGTCCTCGGACCCGACGGGCAGGTAGCAGACCAGGACGTCGATCTGCTTGTCCTTGAGGATCTGGACGACGTCGGCCGGCTCCTCGGCGGACTCCTCGATCGTCTCGCGGTAGTACCGGCCGAGGCCGTCGAGCGTGTGGCCGCGCTGGACCGTCACGCCGGTGCTGGGCACGTCGCAGATCTTGATGGTGTTGTTCTCGGAGGCGCCGATGGCGTCCGCGAGGTCGAGACCGACCTTCTTGGCGTCCACGTCGAACGCGGCGACGAACTCGACGTCGCTGACGTGGTACTCGCCGAACTGGACGTGCATCAGGCCCGGCACCTTGGACGCCGGGTCGGCGTCCTTGTAGTACTCGACTCCCTGTACCAGCGAGGCGGCGCAGTTGCCCACGCCGACGATGGCTACGCGAACCGAACCCATTCCGGTTGCTCCCTGTGTGTATGAGTGAGGCCCTTCAAGGGGGCTCTCACGTGGCGGTGTCGTCGGGCGTATCCGGACGGGGGTCGTCCCCCGGCCGGGGCAGGCCGCCCGACGCTCCAGATGTGGTGTCACGCGAAGCGGGCTCTCCGGAGGAGGAACCGTTGAGGTCCCGCCCCGCCCGCTCGCTCTCGATGAGCTCGTTCAGCCAGCGCACCTCGCGCTCCACGGACTCCATCCCGTGGCGCTGGAGCTCAAGCGTGTAATCGTCGAGGCGTTCCCGGGTCCGGGCCAGGGAGACGCTCATCTTCTCGAGGCGCTCCTCCAGCCGGCTGCGGCGGCCTTCCAGCACGCGCATGCGTACATCGCGTGAGGTTTGCCCGAAGAACGCGAAACGGGCGGCGAAGTGCTCGTCCTCGTACGCGTCGGGCCCGGTCTGCGAGAGCAGCTGTTCGAAGTGCTCCTTGCCCTCCGCCGTCAACCGGTAGACGATCTTGGCGCGCCGCCCCGTGAGGGGGGCCCCGAGGGCGTCCTCGGTGGTGTTCCCCGGCTCCTCGATCAACCAGCCGTTGGCGACCAGCGTCTTGAGGCAGGGGTACAGCGTCCCGTAGCTGAACGCACGGAACACGCCCAGTGATGTGTTGAGTCGTTTGCGCAGCTCATAGCCGTGCATCGGAGATTCGCGGAGCAGGCCGAGTACGGCGAACTCGAGGATCCCGGAACGCCGGCTCATCGTCGCCTCCTCTCCCGCGGTACCGATGTCTCGGTCCGATGTGTCGAGCTGATGTATCGACTCGATACATCACGACGATAGAACGGCCTTGCGGATGCGACAAGAGGGGGTGTGGTGACCGGGGTCACATCACCGATTCGTCAGACGTGAGTTGCCTGATTTGAGGTGAACTTCGGTCCTCGGCAGGTTTTGGCGGTGCGTAGTCTGTGCGCCATGCACATCACCGGGAACCGTGGGACGCCTGAGGGCGTCCTCGTCCTCGGTGTAGTACGGGTGCATGCGGGACCGATGAATGCGGAGCCCACCGCATCCGTACTTCGGGGGGACCGGAAACTAGCAACCGTTTCCAGGCGCGCAGGGGTGCGCCTGCCCGAGGAGTAGTCGTTCGATGAGCGAGCACCGTCGCAAACCGCCGCAGCCGCAGGGAGGCGGACGTGCCGCGGCCCGACGCGGCCAGTCCGGCTCGTCCTCCGGCCGCCGCGCGGCACCGCGAGGCGCCACCGGGTCTCCGTCCGACTCCTATGGGTCGGACTCCTACGACTCGGGGGGTGAGGAGCGCCAGTACGGCGGCCGTGCGGATGCCCGGCGTGCGGCGCAGAGAAGTGGGGGCGGCCGCCGCAGAGCGGCCGAACCGACACGAGGTGGCCGGCGCGCCGCTCCCGCCGGGCCGAACGGGCCCGGGCGGGGCGCAGGGCGCGCGGTCATGTATGACAAGAAGCGGCTGATCGACTATCCGCGGGCCGGCAAGTACGGCTGGCAGCGCTGGGTGCCGTCCTGGAGGCTCGTCTCCGGACTGTGCATCGGCTTCTTCGGGAGCCTGGTGGCCGTGGCGGGCATCGGGTACGCCATGGTGGGCGTCCCCAACGAGGAGAATGCCGCGGCGCTGTCGCAGAACAACGTCTACTACTGGTCCAACGGCAAGCAGATGATCGCGACCGGCAGTGGCCAGAACCGGCAGAACGTCACGATCGACCGGATCCCCGAAGAGATGCAGCAGGCGGTGATCTCGGCCGAGAACAAGAGCTTCTACCAGGACTCGGGCGTCGACCCCATGGGCATCGCCCGAGCGCTGGCGAACATGGCCCGGGGCGGCGACACGCAGGGTGGTTCGACGATCACCCAGCAGTTCGTCAAGAACACCTACCTGAGCCAGGACCAGACGGTCACCCGTAAGTTCAAGGAGATGTTCATCTCGATCAAGGTGGGCACGAAGCTCTCCAAGGACGAGATCCTCCAGGGTTACCTCAACACCTCGTACTACGGCCGTGGCGCCTACGGCATCCAGGCGGCCGCCCAGACGTACTACGGCAAGGACGCGGTCAAGCTCGAGCCGAGTGAGTGCGCCTTCCTCGCCGCCCTGCTTAAGGGCCCGACGTACTACGACCCCGCGGGCAACGCGAGCCTTGACACCGCGGCGAGCGAGGAAGCCAACACCAAGCGGTCCAAGGACCGCTGGGGCTGGATCCTCCAGCAGATGCACAACGACAAGAAGCTCTCGGACGCCGCTTACCAGAAGGCGATCAGCAAGTACCCCATGCCCGATGACCGCAAGGCGGCCAAGGGGATGAGCGGCCAGATCGGCTATCTGGCGGACACGGCCAAGAAGTACGTCCTGAACCACTCCAACATCACGGAGAAGCAGTTCGACCAGGGCGGATACCAGATCAAGACGACCTTCGACAAAGCCAAGGTCGAAGCGCTGACCAAGGCAGTCAAGAAGGTCGAGAAGGAAAAGCTCGACCCGGACAAGCGTGAGCTCGACAAGCACGTCCAGTTCGGCGCGGCGTCGGTGAAGCCCAAGGACGGCGCGATCGTCGCGCTCTACGGTGGCGCGGGGTACGAGAACGGCCACTTCAACAACAACGCGGACACCTCGGGTGTCCCCGTCGGTTCGACGTGGAAGCCGTTCGTGCTCGCCGCCGCCATGGAGCACGGCACCTACCGGAACCGGGGCCCTGTCTCACCGCTCAGCAAGTACAACGGGAACGACCACCTCAAGATCAGGAACAACGACGGCACCTACGTCATGAAGAAGGACAACACGCCCTTCTTCCAGGAGAACGAGAGCGAGCGCCCGTGGGGTTACATCTCCCTGCGCAAGGCGATGGAGCAGTCCGTCAACACCCCGTTCGTGCAGCTCGGCATGGACGTGGGGATGAAGAACGTGGCTGATCTGGCCGAGAAGGCCGGCATCCTGGACAGCAGCTTCGCCGGTCTCAACGCGTCGTTCGCGCTCGGTACGTCGACGCCCAGCGCGATCCGCATGGCCGACTCCTACGCGACGTTCGCCGCGTCCGGCAAGCAGGCCGCTCCGTACTCGGTGACGAGCGTCAAGTCCAACGGGCAGGAGGTTCCCGGCTTCGAGAAGCCGAGGATCACGCAGGCGATGCCCGAGAACGTGGCGAACAACGTCACGAACGTTCTGGAGAACGTCATCCAGAACGGCACGGGTAAGAACGCGCTGACCCTGGGCCGTACCGCGGCCGGCAAGACCGGTACGACGGACGAGAACAAGTCGGCCTGGTTCGTCGGCTACACCCAGCAGCTCTCGACCTCGGTCGCGATGTTCCGTGAGGACCCCAAGAGCGCCAAGCTGCTCTCCATGAACGGCACGGCGGGCGAGGCGTCCATCCATGGTGGTGACGTCCCCACGCTGGTGTGGACCGAGTACATGAAGGCCGCGCTGAAGGGCCAGACCGACCTCGGCTTCCCGGAGGCCGAGAAGATCGGCGGCATCCAGGACGCGGTGGGTGCTCCGACGCCGACGCCGACTCCCAGTGTGGAGCCCAGCGAGACCGCGACCGAGTCCCCGAGCGCCACGCCCAGCGAGTCGCCGTCGCTGCCGTCGCCCTCGCCCAGCGACACCTGCGGTTTCTTCGGGTGCGATGAGGAAGACGGTGGTACGGAGAACGGCGGCACGGGCGGAGAGCCGAGCACCTCACCCTCGCCAACGGATACCAGCGAGAACGGCGGCAACAGCAGAGGAAACGGCAACGGAGGCATCTTCGGAGGCCCCGAGGGCTAGCCGACCGATCGCCCGGCTTGCGCGTTTCACGTGAAACGCGAGGCTGTTTCACGTGAAACAAGGGCCGCCGTACCCACCCGGGTGCGGCGGCCCTCGGCGTACTGACAGACACGTACGGCAGGATGTGCGGCATGCCCAGTGCAGAATCGACGCAAGCGAGCGTCCATGAGCCGGACCCGGTGCGGCCGACCAGGGAGGACGAGGTCGCCGCGGCCGGCAGCGAGCTGATCGGCGGCCCGCTGGGGCGGCGTGCCCTGCTCGGGGCGTCCCGGTGGACACCCGTGCGCGTGATCGCGCTGGTGGCGATCGGCATGTTCGCTCTCGGCCTGGTCCAGAAGGCGCCCTGCTTCAACGGGGCCTGGTTCTTCGGTGCCAGCTCCCAGTACACGCACGCGTGCTACTCGGACATCCCGCACCTCTACCAGGGGCGAGGCTTCGCCGACGGGCTCGTGCCGTACTTCGACCGGCTCCCCGGCGACATGCAGTACCTGGAGTACCCGGTGCTGACCGGCGTCTTCATGGAGGTCGCCTCCTGGCTCACGCCCGGCAGCGGCACCATCCAGTACCAGGAGCAGTGGTACTGGATGGTCAACGCCGGGATGCTCATGGTGTGTGCGTCGGTCATCGCCGTCTGTGTGACCCGTACCCACGCCCGGCGTCCCTGGGACGGTCTGCTGGTGGCTCTGGCGCCTGCCTTCGCGCTGACCGCGACCATCAACTGGGATCTGCTGGCGGTCGCTCTGACGGCCGCGGCGATGCTGATGTGGTCTCGCGGCCGCCCCCTCGCTTTCGGCGTCCTGCTGGGGCTCGCCACGGCCGCCAAGCTCTATCCGTTCCTGATCCTCGGGCCGCTGCTGGTGCTGTGCTGGCGCGCGGGCAGGTGGCGTGCGTACGGGACGGCTCTGGGCGGCGCGATCGTCGCCTGGGTCCTCGTGAACGGGCCGGTGATGCTCTTCGCGTTCGAGGGCTGGTCGAAGTTCTACACGTTCAGCCAGGAACGGGGCGTCGACTTCGGCTCCTTCTGGCTGATCATGGCCCAGAACTCGGACGACCCGCTCAGCATCGACACCGTCAACACGCTCGCCACGCTGCTGATGCTGGTGTGCTGCGCGGCAGTCGCGGCGCTCGCGCTGACCGCCCCGCGCCGCCCGCGGTTCGCCCAGCTCGCCTTCCTGATCGTCGCGGCGTTCATCCTCACCAACAAGGTCTACTCGCCGCAGTACGTCCTATGGCTGGTTCCCCTGGCCGCGCTCGCCCGGCCGAGGTGGCGGGACTTCCTGATCTGGCAGGCCTGCGAGGTGGCGTACTTCCTCGGGATCTGGCTGTACCTCGCGTACACGACCAGCGGAGAGGCCCACAAGGGCCTGCCGACCGACGGCTACCACTGGGCCATCGGCCTGCATCTGCTGGGGACGCTGTACCTGTGCGTCATGATCGTGCGCGACATCTTCATGCCGGAGCGGGATCCGGTGCGCCGGTCCGGCGACGACGATCCCTCGGGCGGAGTGCTCGACGGCGCCGAGGACGTCTTCGTCCTCGGCCCGGCGGCCCGTCCCTCGCGGCGGCACGAGGCCGCTGGGTTCGACGGGGCGCAGGTCCAGTGGGGAAAACGGGGCGCGACCGACGGTTCGCTCTGAGCGAACGACGCGAAAGGCCGTACACGGGAAGCCGTGTACGGCCTTCTTGCTGAGGTCTGTGACCTCGGTTTGCCGAGCTGTGCGACCTCAGTGCACCGCGCCGGTCAGCGGTCCATGATCCGGTCGAACTGCGTGGTGGTGTGCCGCAGATGGGCCACAAGTTCCTCGCCGACCTTCGGCTCCGGCGCGTCCGAGGGCACGAACAGGATCGAGACCTGCATGTGCGGCGGCTCGGCGAACCAGCGCTGCTTGCCGCCCCAGACGAACGGGGAAAGGTTCCGGTTGACCGTCGCGAGGCCGGCGCGGGCGACGCCCTTGGCGCGCGGCATGACGCCGTGCAGCGCCTTGGGGGCCTCCAGGCCCACCCCGTGCGACGTACCGCCCGCCACGACCACCAGGAAGCCGTCGGAGGCCGCCTTCTGCTGCCGGTAGCCGAAGCGCTCGCCCTTGGCGACGCGCGTGACGTCCAGGACCGCGCCGCGGTACTCGGTGGCCTCGTGGTCCCCCAGCCACAGCCGCGTGCCGATGCGGGCACGGAACCGGGTCTGCGGGAACTGCTGCTGGAGACGGGCGAGTTCATCGGCCTTGAGGTGGCTGACGAACATGGTGTGCAGGGGCAGCCGGGCCGCACGCAGCCGGTCCATCCAGCCGATGACCTCCTCGACCGCGTCCGAGCCGTCGGTCCGGTCCAGCGGCAGGTGGATGGCGAAGCCCTCCAGGCGGACGTTCTCGATGGCGGCGTGCAGCTGGGCGAGGTCCTGCTCGCTGATGCCGTGCCGCTTCATCGAGGACATCACCTCGATCACCACGCGGGCACCGACCAGGCCGTACACGCCGTCTATCGAAGAGACCGAGCGGATGACCCGGTCCGGCAGCGGCACCGGCTCCTCACCGCGCCGGTACGGCGTCAGCACCAGCAGGTCGCCGCCGAAGAAGTCCTTGATGCGCGCGGCCTCGTACGTCGTGCCGACGGCGAGGATGTCCGACCCCAGCCGGGTGGCCTCCTCCGCCAGTCGCTCGTGCCCGAAGCCGTAGCCGTTGCCCTTGCAGACCGGGACGAGCCCAGGGAACTGATCCTGCACGTGCTTGTGGTGCGCACGCCAGCGCGCGGTGTCGACGTAAAGCGTGAGCGCCATGTCCGGACCTGGAACCTTTCTCGTGGCTGTCAGAGGTGCGGGATGAGGGGTGAGTGCGGGGTCAGCGGCGCGACATGTAGATGTCGAGCGCCTTGTGCAGCAGCTTGTTCAGCGGGAAGTCCCACTCGCCGATGTATTCGGCGGCCTGGCCGCCCGTACCCACCTTGAACTGGATCAGACCGAAGAGGTGGTCGGTCTCGTCCAGCGAGTCGGAGATGCCGCGCAGGTCGTAGACGGTGGCGCCGAGCGCGTAGGCGTCGCGCAGCATCCGCCACTGCATGGCGTTCGAGGGCCGGACCTCACGGCCGATGTTGTCGGAGGCCCCGTAGGAGTACCAGACGTGCCCGCCGACGATCAGCATCGTCGCGGCCGAGAGGTTCACGCCGTTGTGCCGGGCGAAGTACAGCCGCATGCGGTTGGGGTCCTCGGTGTTGAGGGCCGTCCACATGCGCTGGAAGTACGACAGCGGGCGCGGCCGGAAGTGGTCGCGCACGGCCGTGATCTCGTACAGCCGCTGCCATTCCTCGAGGTCCTGGTAGCCGCCCTGGACGACCTCGACGCCGGCCTTCTCGGCCTTCTTGATGTTGCGGCGCCACAGCTGGTTGAAGTTCTTGTGGACCTCTTCCAGGGAGCGGTTGGCCAGAGGCACCTGGTAGACGTACCGGGGCTGGACGTCGCCGAAGCCGGCGCCGCCGTCCTCGCCCTGCTGCCAGCCCATGCGGCGCAGCTTGTCGGCGACCTCGAAGGCGCGCGGCTCGATGTGGTCGGCCTCGATGTCGCGCAGGCGCTTCACGTCCGGGTTCTGGATGCCCTGCTTGATGGAGGCGGCCTCCCAGCGCCGGATGATCACCGGCGGGCCCATCTTCACGGAGAAGGCGCCCTGCTGCTTCAGATGAGCCAGCATCGGCTCGATCCACTCCTGCAGATTCGGCGAGAACCAGTTGATGACCGGGCCCTCGGGCAGGTAGGCGAGGTAGCGCTTGATCTTGGGGAGCTGCCGGTAGAGGACCAGGCCGGCACCGACGAGCTCGCCGGTCCGGTCGTCGAACCACCCGAGGTGCTCGGAGCGCCACTCCGCCTTGACGTCAGCCCAGGCCGGGACCTGCATGTGGCTCGCCGACGGCAGGCTCTGGATGTATGCCAGATGCTGCTCTCGGCTGATGGTCCTCAGGGTCAGGCTCATTCGGGGCGCTCCTCGGGCTGGTGTGTCCCCATGGGTTCAGGGGCTCCGGCTCTCGCGCGAAGCCTACTGCGCCTTGGGAGCGCGCCGGTTGGGCGTACGGACCTTCGCCCCGGCCCGTGAGCGGCCGGGGCGTCACACGTTGTTCAGATGGGGTGTGCCTGGCGTCAGTCGATGAGCCCGCCGAACAACCCACCGTGCGCCATGCCCAGGAAGAACCCGACAGCCGAGGCTCCCAGGCCCAGAATCAGGCCGAAGCGCTCACGGGTCGTCTCCGAGATCCACTGGCCGTACGCGCCGGTGAGAATGCCCACCAGGCCGGTCCAGGAGCTGAGCAGGTGCAGGTCATCGTCGACGAGTGCCGCGACGAACGACGTGATGCCCAGCACCAGGGTCACCGCGAGCAGGGTGTCCTGGAGGGGATGGGGCTTGCCGTCCGTGGCGAAGAGACCGCCGGCGGTGTTGGGTCGCAATGCCTGTGCCATAGGGCACCTCCTGCGAAAGGCGGCGCATCGTAGCGCCATACACACCCGATGTGTACAGATTGGCTGCCCTCGCGGCCGGATTTCAACCGCAAGCCGCTGTGCGGGTACTCTGTACCGTCCGCACCGGTGTCTGCCCACATCACGGCAGAGGGTTCTCGACAGAACCCTCGACTGTCAGTGGTGGCCGATACCGTCGGATACGCATCACAACCCTCCTGCCACGGATCGACCGTGGCCGCTGAGTCCAAAGGAGGTGGGTTCCACATGCGTCACTACGAGGTGATGGTCATCCTCGACCCCGAGGTCGAGGAGCGCGCTGTCTCTCCGTTGATCGAGAACTTCCTCTCTGTCGTCCGTGACGGCGGCGGAAAGGTCGAGAAGGTCGACACCTGGGGCCGTCGTCGTCTCGCGTACGAGATCAAGAAGAAGCCCGAGGGCATCTACTCGGTCATCGACCTGCAGGCCGAGCCTGCGGTCGTCAAGGAGCTCGACCGCCAGATGAACCTGAACGAGTCGGTCCTCCGGACCAAGGTCCTCCGCCCCGAGACCCACTGAGCTCTCCCGCTCAGCTGATCCCGGGATTCGAGTAGCAGCACAAGCAGCCAGCAGCAAACCCGCCGAGAGGTTCCCCATGGCAGGCGAGACCGTCATCACGGTGGTCGGCAATCTTGTCGACGACCCCGAGCTGCGCTTCACCCCCTCCGGTGCGGCCGTCGCGAAGTTCCGTGTCGCGTCCACCCCCCGCACCTTCGACCGCCAGACGAACGAGTGGAAGGACGGCGAGAGCCTCTTCCTGACCTGCTCGGTCTGGCGTCAGGCGGCGGAGAACGTCGCCGAGTCGCTCCAGCGAGGCATGCGCGTCATCGTGCAGGGCCGGCTGAAGCAGCGGTCCTACGAGGACCGCGAGGGCGTCAAGCGCACGGTCTACGAGCTGGACGTCGAGGAAGTCGGCGCCAGCCTGCGCAACGCCACGGCCAAGGTCACCAAGACCACCGGCCGCGGTGGCCAGGGCGGCTACGGCAGCGGTGGCGGTGGCGGCCAGGGTGGCGGCGGCTGGGGCGGCGGCCCCGGTGGCGGCCAGCAGGGCGGCGGCGCTCCCGCTGACGACCCGTGGGCGACCGGCGCTCCCGCCGGTGGCAACCAGGGCGGTGGCGGCGGCTGGGGTGGAAACTCCGGCGGCGGCGGCGGTGGCGGCGGCTACTCGGACGAGCCCCCCTTCTAGGGCGGGTTCGCACCCAAACTTCTTGATCACACAGGAGAATCACCATGGCGAAGCCGCCTGTGCGCAAGCCGAAGAAGAAGGTCTGCGCATTCTGCAAGGACAAGGTCACGTACGTGGACTACAAGGACACGAACATGCTGCGGAAGTTCATTTCCGACCGCGGCAAGATCCGTGCCCGCCGCGTGACCGGCAACTGCACGCAGCACCAGCGTGACGTCGCCACGGCCGTGAAGAACAGCCGTGAGATGGCGCTGCTGCCCTACACCTCCACCGCGCGATAAGGGAAGGGTGACCGACTCATGAAGATCATCCTCACCCACGAGGTCTCCGGCCTCGGCGCCGCGGGCGAAGTCGTCGACGTCAAGGACGGTTACGCTCGCAACTACCTGATCCCGCGGAAGTTCGCTATCCGCTGGACCAAGGGTGGCGAGAAGGACGTCGAGCAGATCCGTCGTGCTCGCAAGATCCACGAGATCCAGACCATCGAGCAGGCCAACCAGGTGAAGGCCCAGCTCGAGGGCGTCAAGGTCCGCCTGGCCGTCCGTGCCGGCGACGCCGGTCGCCTCTTCGGTTCCGTCACCCCGGCCGACATCGCCTCGGCGATCAAGGCTGCCGGTGGCCCCGAGGTCGACAAGCGCCGCATCGAGGTCGGTTCGCCGATCAAGTCGCTCGGCGCTCACCAGACGTCCGTGCGTCTGCACCCCGAGGTTGACGCCAAGGTCAGCATCGAGGTCGTCGCGGACTGAGTGCCGCGCTTGCTGATGCAGTGAGCGATGGGGCCACACCCTTCGGGGTGTGGCCCCATCGTCGTATGCGGACGCGTCGCGCCGTATCCGTCGGCGCGGTATCTGGTTTCACGTGAAACACCGTGTTTCACGTGAAACAGTCCGACGGCCGAGCCCGGTCGTCAGCGGGTCGCGCCCGTCACCATCCAGCGGCCTGAGCGGCTCCGGAGCCACAGGGTCAGCATCCGCATGGTCATCATCAGCGTCATGGTGGCCCAGAGGGCGGCGAGGCCACCGCCCAGTACCGGAACCAGCAGGGCGACCGGGGTGAAGACCGCCAGGGTGAGCACCATCGCCCAGGCGAGGTAGGGACCGTCGCCGGCGCCCATCAGAACTCCGTCCAGGACGAAGACGATGCCGGAGATCGGCTGCGAGAGGGCGACGATGACCAGGGCGGGCAGGGCCGCGTCCTTGACCGCCGAGTCACTGGTGAACAAGGGCAGGAACGCCGGTCGAGTGAGGACGACCAGGACACCGAGGACCACGCCGACGGCGATGCCCCACTCCACCATGCGACGACATACGGCTCGGGCGCCCTCTGTGTCACCGGCTCCGAGGTAGCGCCCGATGATGGCCTGCCCGGCGATGGCGATGGCGTCGAGAGCGAAGGCGAGCAGACTCCACAGGGACAGGATGATCTGGTGAGCGGCGATGTCGGCATCCCCGAGTCGGGCAGCCACCGCCGTCGCGATCATCAGGATCGCCCGCAGGGAGAGGGTGCGGACCAGCAGCGGCACACCGGCCTGAGCGGAGGCCCTGATCCCGGCAGCGTCCGGGCGCAGGGAGGCCCCATGCCTCCGCGCTCCACGCAGAACCACCGCGAGGTAGACCGCGGCCATGCCGCACTGGGCGATGACGGTGCCCCAGGCGGAGCCGGCGATCCCCAGCCCTGCCCCGTAGACGAGCCCCGCGTTGAGGGCGCCGTTGGCCACGAAGCCGATGACGGCGACGTAGAGCGGGGTCTTGGTGTCCTGCAGGCCCCGCAGGAGACCGGTCGCGGCAAGGACGACGAGCATGGCCGGTATGCCGAGCACGGAGATGCGCAGATACGTGATCGCATAGGGGGCTGCCGCATCCGAGGTGCCGAAGAGGTCCACGAGGTGGGGTGCCGTAGGCAGGACGACGGCCACGACACCGGCGCCGAGGAGCAGGGCCAGCCAAATTCCGTCCATGCCCTGGCGAATGGCGGCCGGGAGATCACCCGCGCCGACGCGACGGGCGACCGCCGCTGTCGTGGCGTAGGCGAGGAAGACGAAGATGCTGACGGAGGTCATCAGCAGGGCCGAGGCGACGCCGAGACCGGCGAGCTGGGCCGTGCCCAGATGGCCGACGATGGCAGTGTCGGTCATGAGGAAGAGGGGCTCGGCGACGAGCGCGCCGAAGGCCGGCACGGCGAGTGCGACGATCTCTCGGTCGTGCTCTCTCCGGCCGGGTCGAGGGCGCGCGGGGGCCTGTGTCATGTGCACCAATCTAATCGTCCACAGGTAAGAGATACAAAGCTTTTGTGACCCTTACCATGCGTCCAGAGGTCCGCACGGCTGTGCACCATTCGAAGCGATCTTGGGCCGGTTGAGGAAGTTTTTCTTCTGCACAGCCAGTGGACGGCAAAGTTGCAGGTCAGGGCGGCTTCTCTGTGATGGGTCGATGCTTGTTCACAGGCCTGTCCACCGGGTCGTGCACAGGTTTCGCCGAGTTCTCCACAGCATCTGGGCCGTCGTCCACATGGCCTGTGGATAACCAGATTGGCTGACGGTGCCGACGGGCCTACGGTAGTCCGGCGCCCGCTCCGTCCGTCGGTTTCGCAAACGTCGCAAAACCGACGTCCAGCAACCGGAGTTGGGCCTCTCATTTGTCAGTGCCGTGCCGTAGAAAAGACAGGCACGGCTAGGTCTGCTGCGGCGGACGGGAGGAGGTGGCTCGGTGAGCATTTCCGAGCCCTTGGACGACCCGTGGGCCGACAGCGGGCCCAGTGATCGTCTGCCCTCCTCCCGCCGACGCGGTGAGGGCGCCCGGGGCCGTGACGAGCAGCACGAGCGCGGCAGGGACAGCGGCGACTGGGACGGCGGCGGAAACACGTCGTTCGAACGGGTACCGCCGCAGGACATCGAGGCCGAACAGTCCGTCCTCGGCGGCATGCTGCTGTCCAAGGACGCCATCGCCGACGTCGTCGAGATCCTCAAGGGCCACGACTTCTACAAGCCGGCCCACGAGACGATCTATCAGGCCGTCCTCGACGTCTATGCCAAGGGCGAGCCGGCCGACCCCATCACCATCGCCGCCGAGCTCACCAAGCGTGGTGAGATCAACAAGGTCGGCGGGGCCTCGTATCTGCACACCCTCGTCCAGACGGTGCCCACGGCGGCGAACGCCGCCTACTACGCGGAGATCGTCCACGAGCGTGCCGTCCTGCGGCGCCTGGTCGAGGCCGGTACGCGCATCACCCAGATGGGATACGCGGCCGACGACGACGTCGACGAGATCGTCAACCGCGCCCAGGCAGAGGTCTACGCGGTCACCGAGCAGCGCACCAGCGAGGACTACCTGCCGCTCGGCGACATCATGGAGGGCGCGCTCGACGAGATCGAGGCGATCGGCTCGCGCAGTGGCGAGATGACCGGTGTGCCCACGGGGTTCACGGACTTCGACTCGCTCACCAACGGCCTGCACCCGGGCCAGATGATCGTCATCGCCGCGCGTCCCGCCATGGGTAAGTCCACGCTCGCGCTGGACTTCGCGCGAGCCTGCTCGATCAAGAACAACCTGCCGAGCGTGATCTTCTCGCTCGAAATGGGGCGCAACGAGATCGCGATGCGTCTGCTGTCCGCCGAGGCCCGTGTCGCTCTGCACCACATGCGTTCCGGCACGATGACCGACGAGGACTGGACACGTCTGGCCCGGCGCATGCCGGACGTCTCGGCCGCACCGCTCTTCATCGACGACTCGCCCAACCTGTCGATGATGGAGATCCGCGCCAAGTGCCGCCGCCTGAAGCAGCGCAACGACATCAGGCTGGTCGTCATCGACTACCTCCAGCTGATGCAGTCCGGTGGGTCCAAGCGTGCCGAGAACCGTCAGCAGGAGGTCTCGGACATGTCTCGTAACCTCAAGCTCCTCGCCAAGGAGTTGGAGATCCCGGTCATCGCGTTGTCCCAGCTGAACCGCGGCCCCGAGCAGCGCACCGACAAGAAGCCGATGGTCTCCGACCTGCGTGAGTCCGGTTCCATCGAGCAGGACGCCGACATGGTCATCCTGCTGCACCGCGAGGACGCCTACGAGAAGGAGTCCCCGCGCGCGGGCGAGGCCGACCTGATCGTGGCCAAGCATCGAAACGGCCCGACGGCGACGATCACGGTCGCTTTCCAGGGTCACTACTCACGGTTCGTCGACATGGCGCAGACCTGACCCGACCGTGGTGTGGGATCTCAGATTCCGTGGCCAAATCATCTGCTCAGATGACCACGACTCGGCGGCCGCGACTGTGGCCGGCCTGGCTGTCGGTGTGCGCCGCCGCGGCATCGGTGAGCGCGTACGACGTCTCGACCGGAATGTGGAGCTTCCCTCGTGAGATGAGGTCGACCGTCTCGGCGAGCGCGTCCGGCATGCTCCCCGCCGCCCCGGAGAACCGGACGTCCAGCTCCGGCGCACCGAGATCGGCGATGGAGATCACCTTGCGCGGGTGACCTGTCAGCTCGACGAGTTCGCGGATCACGCCCGAACCGGCCAAGTCGAGCGCCGCGTCGACGGTGCCGAGCCGCCGCACCCGCTCGACCCAGCCCTCGCCGTACGTCGTGGCGAGGGCCCCCATGCTCCGCAGATAGTCCTGGTTGGCGGCGCCGGCCGTGCCGATGACCTTGATGCCGCGCTCGCGGGCGATCTGCAGCACCGCCGAGCCCACTCCTCCGGACGCGCCGCTCACCAGGAGCGTCTGCCGCGGCCGCACACCCGTCTCCCGGATAACGCGCAGCGCGGTCTCCACCACCGAGGGGTATCCGGCCGCCTCCTCGAACGTCAGGCCGTCTGGCATCCGGGCCCAGGCCCCGAGGACGGCGAACTCGGCGTAGGTGCTCTCCCCTTCGCCGAACACGTGGTCGCCGATCTCGACTCCTTCGACTCCTTCGCCGATCTCATCCACCACCCCCGCCGCGTCCAGGCCGACCCCGGAAGGCAGCTCGACGGGATGAGCACCCAGGACCTGGCCCTCGCGGAGCCTCCAGTCGACGGGGTTCACGCCCGCCGCGCGTACGGCGATGCGAATCCGGCCGGGACCCGCGTGGGGCTCCTCGGCATCTATGAGGTGCAGGACGTCGGGGCCGCCGAACTCGGAGAAGCTCACTTTCTTCATGCCGCCGACCGTAGCACTAACGGTTAGCGTTTAGTGACTGTTATGATTTCGCACCTGTTAGCATCACGTCATGACCGTGCCGATCGGACGCCGTGAACGCAAGAAGGCCGCGACCCGCCAGAAGATCGCCGACACCGCCCTGCGGCTCTTCCTGGAGCGCGGGTACGACGCCGTAGGCATCCGCGACGTGGCCGCGGAGGCCGACGTGGCCGTGACCACGCTCTTCTCCCACTTCGCCTCGAAGGAGGCGCTGGTCTTCGAGCTGGACGAGGACTTCGAGCAGCGCCTCACTCGCGCCGTCACGGACCGGGCGCCGGCGGAACCGCTCATGCCGGCGCTGCGCCAGGAGATCCGGGCCATGGTGCGGCACTGCGCGGCGGACGGCGGCGCGCCCGTCTATCGCATGATCGACGAGTCTCGCGCCCTGCGGGAGTACGAGGTGTTGATGCGGCTGCGCCACGCGGATGCGCTGGCTGCGGCCATGGCCGCGGGTCCCGGGCTGACACTGACCCCGACAGCCAGCCGGGCGATCGCGCGATTCGTGATCGACGCCTACGCGCTGGCCCGCGACGCGGCCGATCCGGACGCCGCGGTGGACGAGATCTTCGAGCTGATCGAAGCAGCCTGGGAAGCCGCCTGCCCCTCCTGACGCACGTGAGGATTTCTTCCCTTCTGGGCTCGGCGTTCGGCGCGCTCGACCGTGGACCAGCTCCCGCGGCAACCCGTGGCGCTCGGCTCAGCGTTGGGGAGCTGCCTCCGCCGGCGCCTGCTGACAAGGGGGAGGGGCAGGACACCTCGCAGGCCGGCCGCCGAGGCGAGGAAATGACACGGATCCGAGACCGCGGTCGGCTGACACGCTGTGAGACTCTGCGAGAGTGCCCAGATCACAGCATCGCTGGATGACACGGGCGCTGAGAACCTACACGTGGTTCCGCCCTCGCGACGCCAGCCCGGAATGTGCTCGACGCGGGGACGCCGGGGCGGGTGGACTGGGCTCATGACGACATCTCAGGAAGAGCTGCTTCCCGGCACGCGTCGCGCACTGCTGCACCGGATCGCCGTCGCCCAGGCCGAAGGACGGGCGCCGTCGCTCGTCGCGGCCGTCGTGCGGGACGGGAAACAGGTGTGGACAGGCGCGCGGACCTCGGTGAAGGGGCATGCGCCCGACGAGAACGTGCAGTACCGGATCGGCTCGATCACCAAGACCTTCACGGCGGTTCTCGTCCTGCGGCTGCGCGACGAGGGCGCGCTGGACCTCGGAGATCCGCTGGAGAAGCATCTGCCGGGCACCGGCGTGGGGGAGGCGACCGTCGCCGAACTGCTCGCGCACGCCGGAGGGCTGGCGGCCGAGACGCCGGGGCCGTGGTGGGAGCGAAGCCCCGGATCGCTGCGGCCCGAACTCGCCGATGTGCTGGGCGAGCGGCCCCTGCTGTCTCCACCCGGCCGCCGGTTCCACTACTCGAACCCGGGCTACGCGCTGCTCGGCGCGCTCATCGAGAAGCTGCGCGGCGCCTCCTGGGAGGAAGTCCTTCGGCGCGAAGTGCTCGAACCCCTGGAGTTGCACCGCACGAGCGTCCGGCCCCAGGCGCCGCATGCGGGTGGCTGGGCGGTGCATCCCTGGGCCGACGTGATGCTCCCGGAGCCCACCGAGGATCTGGGGCGCATGGCCCCGGCCGGGCAACTGTGGTCGACCACGAGTGACTTGGCGCGCTTCGCGGCCTTCTTGGTCAACGGCGACGAGCGGGTGCTGAGCGCCGAGTCGCTGCGGGAGATGAGGACACCGGCAGCGCCCCACGACGCGGCGGATGTGGCGAGTGGCTACGCCTACTGCCTGGGGATGGAGATCCGACGGCGGAACGGGCGATCCCTCGTCGGACACACCGGTTCGCTGCCGGGCTTCCTCGCGTGCCTGATGATCGGTGTCGAGGAGGACGTGGCGGCGGTCGTCCTGGCCAACTGCACCTCGGGCCCGCTGCTGTTCTCCGTCGCCGCCGACCTGGTTCGCATCGTCGCCGAGGCGGAACCACGCATCCCCTCTCCGTGGAAGCCCGTGAGCGATGTTGACCCGTCGATGCTGGAGCTGACGGGGCAGTGGTACTGGGGGACGCACGCTTTCGCGCTACGGCTGACGGCCGACGGGCTCGTCTCGCTGGGGCCGCTGTCCGGCAGCGGCCGCCGTTCTCGGTTCCGCCCGAACGGCGACGGCACATGGACGGGACTGGAGGGCTACTACGCCGGCGAGCTCCTGAAGGCCGTACGGCGGCCGGACGGATCCTTGAGCCATCTGGACCTCGGCTCGTTCGTGTTCACGCGCCAGCCGTACGACGAGGGGGCTCCTGTGCCGGGTGGGGTCGACCCGGAGGGGTGGCGCGGGATCGGGTAGGCGGTGTCGACGAGGGGCGCTGTGTTTTCCGTGGAAAACCGCGCCCCCCGCACGCCGGTCACAGCGGGAGATTTAAGCCCATGTGGGGGGCAGTTACGCCAAACCGCTCGTCGAAGTGGTGGGCGTCT
>NZ_JBVJBP010000010.1:21058-221493 GCF_055589465.1 Streptomyces sp. NPDC041940 | reverse complement strand
GACGGGGGGGGGGGGGGGGGGGGGGGGGGGGGGGGGGGGGGGGGGGGGGGGGGGTGGGTGCGGGGGGGGCTTTTCTCCCCCCCCCACACCCCCCCCCCCCCTCGCACGCCGGTCACAGCGGGAGCTTGAAGCCCGTGTGGGAGGCCGTGAAGCCGAGCCGCTCGTAGAAGCGGTGGGCGTCGGTGCGCGATGTGTCGGAGGTCAGCTGGACCAACTGGCAGCCCGAGTCCCGGGATTCGCCGATCGCCCACTCGATGAGGTGTGTTCCCAAGCCGCTGCCGCGCTCATCGGCGTGGATGCGTACGCCTTCGATGAGCGACCTGGTCGCACCGCGTCGGGACAGTCCGGGAATGATCGTGAGCTGGAGCGTGCCGACGACCCGGCCTTCCCGGACCGCCACGATCAGACGCTGGTTCGGGTCGGCGCTGAGCCGCTCCAGCGCGGTCAGGTACGGGGTGAGATCGTCCGGCGACTCGCGCTGTGCGCCCAGGGGGTCGTCCGCGAGCATGGCGACGATCGCCGGGACGTCGTCGGTGACGGCGGCACGTATCTCAGGATTTCCCATGGACGCACCCTACGCAGAGATGGACGCACCCTACGCGGAGCAGGCCGGCGCGGAAGCGGCCTAGGCGGGCACCGGAGCCTTCAGCGTCTCGACCACGCGAACCAGCGGGGCCAGCTCGGGGTTCTTCGCCGCCTCGTCCAGCGCCTCACGCAGGGCGGCGTCATTGGTCGGCCGCGCGGCTTCCAGCAACCCGAGGCCCGCCTCGGTGACGTTCGTGTAGATGCCCCGTCGGTCGGTGGGGCACAGATAGCGCTCCAGGAGTCCGCGGTCCTCAAGGCGGGTGACCAGACGGGTGGTGGCGCTCTGGCTGAGCACGACCGCGTCGGCGACCTGCTTCATCTGCAGATGGCCTCCGTCCCCGTCGTGCTGCCTGCTGAGCACGTCCAGCAGGGAGTACTCGCGCGCGCTCAGGTCGTGCTTGGCCTGCAGGGCGCGCTCGATGTGGCCCTCGATCCTCCCGTGCAGCAGGGAAAGGGCGCACCAGCCCTGGGCGAGCGCGGTGAGCGCGGGGTCCGTCGCTGTCATTGGCGTTTCCTCCGTCCCGGAGCGGCTGACACCCAGGATAGAGCAGCGTCGCAATTGACGGCGCTTGCTCATAGCCCGCGTGTGCAACTATTGTGGACGCACGCAAAGCGCTCCTGCAATCTTCTGGGAAGGTAACCCCTCCATGCCTCTCGCGCTTCTGGCCCTCGCGATCGGGGCCTTCGGGATCGGAACGACGGAATTCGTGATCATGGGCTTGCTGCCCCAGGTCGCGGGCGACTACGGGGTCTCCATCCCCACCGCCGGGTACCTGGTGACCGGCTACGCCCTCGGTGTCATGTTCGGCGCCCCGCTGATGACCGTTCTCGGCACCAAGGTCTCCCGCAAGCGGATGCTGATGGTGCTGATGGGCCTGTTCATCGTCGGCAACCTGCTCTCGGCCCTCGCCCCTGCCTTCGCCGTCATGCTGATCGGCCGGATCGTGGCCTCGCTGGCCCATGGCGCCTTCTTCGGTATCGGCGCGGTCGTCGCGGCCGAACTGGTCGCCCCGGACAAGAAGGCCGGAGCCATCTCGATGATGTTCACCGGGCTGACCGTCGCCAACGTCGTCGGCGTCCCGCTGGGCACGCTCGTCGGACAGTCCGTCGGCTGGCGCGTGACCTTCGCCGTCGTCGCCGCCCTCGGTGTCATCGGGCTGGCCGGCATCGCCCGGCTCGTTCCCGACATGCCCAAGCCGGAGGGCGTGCAGCTGAAGCACGAACTGGCCGCCTTCAAGAACGTGCAGGTGCTGCTCGCGATGGCGATGACCGTCCTCGGCTTCGGTGGTGTCTTCGCGGCCATCACCTACATCGCGCCGATGATGACCCACGTCACCGGCTTCGCCGACGGCTCCGTCACCTGGCTGCTGGTCCTCTTCGGCCTCGGCATGGTCGGCGGCAACCTCGTCGGCGGCAAGTTCGCCGACCGCGCCCTGATGCCCATGCTGTATGTCTCCCTCGGTGCCCTGGCCGTCGTCCTCGCGCTGTTCACCCTCACCGCGCACGACAAGCTGCTGTCGGCCGTCACGATCGCGCTGATCGGCGCCCTGGGCTTCGCGACCGTCCCGCCGCTCCAGAAGCGGGTCCTGGACCAGGCGCACGGCGCGCCGACCCTGGCGTCCGCCGTGAACATCGGCGCCTTCAACCTCGGCAACGCCCTCTCCGCGTGGCTCGGCGGCCTCGTGATCGCGGCGGGCCTCGGCTACACCGCCCCCAACTGGGTCGGCGCCGCCCTGGCCGCGGGCGCCCTGCTCCTGGCCTTCCTCTCGGCGGCTCTGGAGCGCCGTGCCGGTGCCCCCAGCACCGTCATCACCGGAGCCGCGCCGGCCGAGCGGCGGACCGCCGTCCACCAGTGAGCGACCGGGCCGACTCCGTCCCGGAGCCAGACCAGAACCCACACGCAAGTCCTCAGGAGAACCCCCTCATGACCACCACCACAGCTGTCGCCCCGCTGACCACCCAGGACGCCGACGCCCTCGTCACCGCTGCCCGTCGTGCCGCCGAGGCCGCAGGTGTGACCGTCAGCGTCACCATCCTGGACGCAGGCGGCCATCTGCTCGCCTTCCGGCGCGACGACCGAGCCGTGCTGATCTCCGGTGAGACCAGCACCCGCAAGGCCTATACGGCTCTCCAGCTGAACGCGCCCACCGCCGACCTCGTCGACGCCGTGCAGCCCGGAGGCCCCTTCCACACGCTGCCGACCGCGCTCGACCGGCCGCTGCTGTTCATCGCGGGCGGCGTGCCGGTGCACCGTGACGGTCGTCTGATCGGCGCGATCGGCGTCGGCGGTGGCGCCCCGGAGCAGGACCACGCCTTCGCCACGAGCGCCGTGGAGACCCTCGCCTGACCCGGCCCCGCAACGCGACGACGCCGGCTCCCCCATCCCCGGGGAGCCGGCGTCGTCGTGTCCGGGGGCCTTCAGCCCTTCAGCCCGCGTATCCGGGGCTCCTCAGCCCGCCGCGACCGTGACCGGCGCGAACCGGCGGGTCCAGTCTCCGGGCAGCTCGGTGATCCCGTACGCCATCACCGAGTTGAAGGCGATGGACGCCAGGCCGCGCTCCTTCGCCCACGCGAGGAGCTCTTCGTGCCGCACGTCGATATCGGTGCGCAGGCGGCGGTCGGTGTGGGCCGCGAGTGAGGCGATGAGCGCCTGCGCGACCGCCGTGTCGCGGGCGATGAGCGGGCCGACGACGTGGGTGTCCATGTTGGGCCAGGCGGCCGTGTACCCGATGATCCGCCCGCCTTCCTCGGCCACGCGCAACTGGTCGGCGAAGGCGGGAAGTCGCGTGACGATGTGCGTGCGGTCGGCCCCGAACACCTGCTCGTCGAGCCGGAGGATGGCGGCGAGGTCCTCGGCGGTCGCGGCACGGGTGGCGACCTCGGGCTCCGGTCCGCCGGGGGTGAAGTGCCCGGACACCATCTCCACCCGCCCGGTGACCTTGAAGCCCAGTTCCTCGTAGAGGGGGCGGCCGTTCGGGGTCGCGTGCAGGGTGAGGGGAGTGGGGCCCATCGCTGCGACGACATGGCGCATCAGCCGGCGTCCCACGCCCTGTCGCGCATGCCGTTCGGCGACCAGGACCATGCCGATCGCCGCGAGGGCGGGGTGCTCGTGCGGTCCGTACTCGGTGACGACGCAGGCGCTGGCGAGACCGCCGTCGGGGTCATCGATGCCGTAGCCCTTTCCGGCTGTGAGGAGGAAGCCCCACTTGTGCTCCTCCCGCGCCCACCCCCGGTCCTGAGACAAGTCGGCGCAGGCGGTGAGATCGCGGAGCGTCAGACGGCGGATGGGCAGGGAGGCAAGGGAAGGAGTCGGCACGCAGGTCAGGCTGTCCGACAGGGGCCCCTGACGTCCACCGCTTTCCCCGGACCCATACGAGCTTTTGGCCAGTTGTAGCCGTCTGCACAGAGAGCGGTCAGACGCCGGACGTTTCACGTGAAACACGGTCGTGGCGTCCAGTAGTTGGCGGTGCTGATGTTTCGCGCGGTGCCCTCATTCGTGACGAGGGAAGGGGGGACTTGTGTGCACGGCGGTGGCCGGTAGGGTCGACTCCGGTTCGCATTCGGGGCGGGTGACCCGTTCCGTGCGGGCCGAGCGCAGGGCAATGCAGCCTAATGGGACGGAGAGATCGAAGACCCGCGTTTTCGGTTACGCGACCGGGCCGTCCAGACGAGTGGGAAGCTCGGGTGAGGGCACTGCGGGCAATGTCACACTCTTGCCTACTTGTCCGTACGGAGCCGAAATACGGGTTGAATGTGGCCGCATTGGCCACGACATGGATGGGAACGCAGACCGTCCACGGGGGAAAGCAGGCACCTTCCGACAGGGAAGTGCGCAGACCGACCGAAAGATGCTCGAGGCGAGGCACACCATGGACGCTCCGACCACCACGTCGGCCGACAACGGCACTTCCGGCGGCGGAGGCGGCTGGTTCACGCCCCGCAAGAAGCCGACGACGACGCCGGACGGCGAATCCGGTACGCCGGAGGCGCGTCGCCCGGCCGCGATACGCCCCGTGGGCAGGCCGACGGCCGGTCCGGAGACTCCCGCCGACGGCACGGCGGTGCCGCCCGCTTCGACGACCGGCGGTGCGAGCGCCGGTGGGCCGGCGCAGCGGCATGAGCCCTCGGAAGCGATGTCCACGCCCGCCCCCATGGCGGCCCAGCACGCCTCTTCTCCCGCGGCCGCAGGCGTCGCAGCGGCCTCGTCAGCAGGCCCCGCGCCCACGACGCTCACACCGGCGCCCTTCGCCTCCACCGCTCCCCCCGCGACCGGCCCCGACGAGCTGCGGGTCCCCGTCCAGCGGCCCGCCCCCGTGTCGGACGCGGGCCAAGCCGCCTCCGCCCCGGCCGGGGAAGCGTCCCCGGACGCCATCCTCATCCGCCGCGCGATGGCCGAGGCCGCACCCGTGGCCGAGAAGGTCACGTCGTACTTCTACGCCCTGCTCTTCGTCCGCTATCCGGACCTTCGGCCGCTGTTCCCGGCCGCGATGGACACCCAGCGGGACCGGCTGCTCAAGGCGCTGCTCACGGCCGCCGAGCACATCGACAACACCGAGGTTCTCGTCGACTATCTGCAGAACCTCGGCCGGGGCCACCGGAAGTACGGAACGCGGGCCGAGCACTACCCGGCCGTCGGCGAATGCCTCATCGGCGCGCTGAGCAAGTACGCCGCCGGGGTCTGGAACGAGGAGATGGAAGCGGCCTGGGTCCGGGCGTACACCACCATCTCGCAGGTGATGATCGACGCGGCGGCCAAGGACGAACTGCGTGCCCCGGCCTGGTGGTACGCCGAGGTCGTCACGCACGATCTCAGAACTCCGGACGTCGCGGTCATCACCGTCCGGCCCGACCAGCCGTACCCCTTCCTCGCCGGGCAGTACACGAGCGTGGAGACGCCCTGGTGGCCCCGGATCTGGCGGCACTACTCCTTCGCCGCGGCGCCCCGCTCCGACGGCCTGCTGTCGTTCCACGTGAAGGCTGTCCCGGCGGGCTGGGTCTCCAACGCCCTGGTGCACCGTGCCCGCCCCGGTGACATCATCCGGCTCGGCCCGCCCGCCGGCGCCATGACCATCGACCACACCACCGAGAGCGGTCTGCTCTGCGTGGGCGGTGGCACGGGCATCGCACCCATCAAGGCACTCGTCGAAGACGTCGCCGAACACGGGGACCGCCGGTCGGTCGAGGTCTTCTACGGGGCCCGCACCGATCACGACCTGTACGACATCGACACCATGCTCCGCCTCCAGCAGAGCCATCCCTGGCTCGCGGTCCGCGCGATCATCGACCAGCAGGCGCACCAGCAGCTGCCGGACGCGATCCGCGCCTACGGGCCCTGGGACGAGTTCGACGCGTATCTCTCCGGCCCGCCCGGGATGATCCGCAGCGGTGTCGACGCCCTCAGGGACGTCGGCATCCCGTCGGACCGCATACGGCACGACTCCGTGGAGGAACTGGTCGCGGCCGGGCCTTGACCGCTGCCCGTGTCAGCCCAGGTCGGGGGAGTGCATGGCCCGCACGCCCTCGATGTTGCCGTCCAGGTAGTGCCGCAGCGCCAGTGGCACCAGATGGACGGAGGCGATCCCGACGCGGGTGAAAGGCACGCGCACGATCTCGTACTCGCCGACGGGTTCGTCCACCTCGGGGCCGTGGCGGAGGGACGGGTCCATGGACTCCAGGTGGCAGACGAAGAAGTGCTGCACCTTCACACCGGTCGCGCCGCCGTCCTCCCCGATGTGCTCCACGGTGTCCACGAAACAGGGCACCACGTCGGTGATCTTGGCGCCGAGTTCCTCGTACACCTCTCGGTGCAGGGCGTCGACGACGGTCGAGTCATCGGGCTCGACCCCGCCGCCGGGAGTCAGCCAGTAGGGATCCATGCCCGGCTTGGTGCGCTTGATCAAGATCAGGTCGTCACCGTCCAGCAGAACGGCACGGGCGGTGCGCTTGACCACGGGTCGGACGGTCATGTGTGAAATGTGGCCCGGCTGGTTCCACGTGAAACATCGCGAACCGTCACGGGCCGAGCCCTCAGAGTGAGACACGGCCCCGGCGCCTCAGCACCAGTCGGCCGAGGCGCGCTGCAACCACTCGTGAGCACGCGCTATATGGGGCATCGCGAGCGTCCCGGTGCGGACCACCAGGAAGTAGGTCCGCAGCGGCGGCACCGCCGGCTCGTGCAGGGCGACGACGTCACCCCGCTCCAGCGCGGCCGCGCACAGATAGCGCGGAAGCACCGCCAGGCCCGCCCCCGCGACCGCACACGCCAGGACCGCGCGCAGGTCGGGAACGATGACCGTGCCGGGGGCGGCCGGGCGCGAGTCGAAGACCGAGGCCCAGTAACGGGAGACGAAGGGCAGGGACTCGTGCACCTCCACCACGGGCACCTGCTCCAGGGACGGTTCCGGCTTGCGGTCCGGCTGCCCGGCGCCGAGCTGTGCGGCCCAGCGCGGGGCGGCGACCAGGACGTGCTCCTCGTCGCAGAGCGCAGTCGCCGTGAGCAGGGCGCCCCTCGGCTGGGCCGTGCTGATGGCCAGATCGTGATGCCCGGCGGACAGCCCTTCCAGCGTTTCCTCGGCATTCCCGAAGGAGGCGCGCAGGGCGAAGCCCTGACCGTCCTCGCCGATCAGCTCCGTGAGCGCGGGCAGGGCCCGCTCGGCGGTGAACTCCGGCGGTCCGGCGAGGTGCAGCGTCCGTAAGGAGGAGTCGTCGTCGAGGCCGGTCTCCGTTATCTCCACCAGGGCGTCGAGATGCGGTGCGGCCTTGTGGGCGAGTTCGTCGCCGATGCTCGTCGGGGTCACGCCGCGGGCCTGCCGCAGGAACAGGGGGCGGCCCAGCTGCCGCTCCAGCGTCCGTATCTGCGAGGTGACGGCGGGCTGGGAGAGGCCGAGCAGGGCGGCGGCGCGGGTGAACGAGCCGGCCCGGTGCACGGTCACGAAGGTCCGCAGCAAGGCCAGATCCACCGCACGCTCTCCCCTCTTCGGCCCCGTTCCTGGCCCTCCGGCCGCGCTCAACTATAAATAAGTCGATAGGTCTCTGTCGCTACTGTGATTGGACACTGACAGAGAGTCAACTAGCCTTGGTCGCGCGGTTCTTGCGCGCGGAACCGGAGGACGGTCCGAGCCACGAGGGGGGAGGCTCGGACCGTCCGTGGGGGATGGTCAGCCCGTCGACGTGTCCAGCGCGCGCAGCACGTCCGCCACCAGGTCCTGCGGATCCTCGGCGCCGACCGACAGGCGGATGAAGCCCTCCGGGACCGCGTCGCCGCCCCAGCGGCCGCGTCGTTCGGCCGTGGACCGTACTCCCCCGAAGCTCGTCGCGTCGTCCACGAGCCGCAGCGCGTCGAGGAAACGGTCGGCCCGCTCGCGCGTGGGCAGGGTGAACGACACCACGCACCCGTAGCGCCGCATCTGCTGAGCCGCGATCTTGTGCGCGGGGTCGTCGGGGAGCCCGGGATAGCGCAGTCCGGTCACCTCAGGACGCTCGCGCAGCGCTTCGGCGACCGCCAGGGCGGTCGTGCTCTGCCGGTCGACCCGCAGCTGCAGCGTCGCGATCGAACGGTGTGCGAGCCAGGCCTCCATGGGTCCGGGAATCGCTCCGACGATCTTGCGCCAGCGCCGTACCGCGGCCATGGCCTCGGCGTCCCGGCCGACGACATAGCCCAGGAGGATGTCGCCGTGCCCCGTGAGCTGCTTGGTGCCGCTGGCCACCGCGAAGTCGGCGCCGAGCTCCAGCGGGCGCTGGCCGAGCGGTGTCGCGAGGGTGTTGTCGACGGCCACCAGGGCACCACGCGCGTGGGCCGCCTCGGCGAGCCGCCTGATGTCGCACACGTCGAGCCCGGGGTTCGACGGCGTCTCGATCCACAGCAGCTTCGCGCCGTCCAGGACTTCTAGCTGGGCGTCGCCGCGGGTCGGCGCGGTGCGCACCTCGATGCCGTAGGTCTCCAGCTGGGCGCGGACCAGGGGCAGTGCCTGATAACCGTCGTCGGGCAGGACGCACACATCGCCGGCCCGCAGCTGGGAGAAGAGCACCGCCGAGGTCGCGGCCATGCCCGATGCGAAGACGAGCGTCTCGGCATCGTCCCGGCCGGGCGCCTCCAGCTCGCCGACGGCGCGCTCCAGCAGTGTCCAGGTCGGGTTCTCGTCACGGCCGTAGGTGTACGGACCGGTCGGGTCGCCCGGCAGATGGAAGTGGGCGGCGAACACCGGTCCGGGCAGCGTGGGCTCGTACTTGACCGCCTCGGGCAGCCCGGCCCGCACCGCCCGCGTGCCGTCACCGGCGTCGGCGGCGACCGGGGCCGCGTCGCTCGACGCCCGGGCCGTCCCGCCCGTCGGTCCGCCCTGGTCACCCGTCGCGGATTCACTCATGCCACTCGTCCCTCCACGTCCGCACGCACTGCGGCAAGCAGCCCGGTGCTCGCCGCCTCCACCATCTCAAGGCACTCCTCGAAACCGTCCGCGCCCCCGTAGTAGGGGTCCGGTACGTCGAGGTCGTCGCCGGCGGCGGGGTCGTACGAGCGGAGCAGTCGCACCTTCCGCGCGTCCTCTTCCGTGGGCGCGAGGCGGCGCAGGGCGCTCAGGTGGCCGGAGTCGAGGGCGATGACCAGGTCGAGGCGGGAGAACCACGACGGCTGGAACTGCCGGGCCGTGTGGCCGGTGTCGTAGCCGTTCTCCTCCAGGACGGCCACCGTGCGCGGGTCGGCGCCGTCGCCCTCGTGCCAGCCGCCCGTGCCGGCGCTGTCGACCTCGACCAGGCCGTCGAGTCCGGCCTCCGCCACGCGGGCCCGGAAGATGACCTCGGCCATCGGGGAACGG
Source organism: Streptomyces sp. NPDC041940 (assembly GCF_055589465.1). Taxonomy (NCBI): domain Bacteria; kingdom Bacillati; phylum Actinomycetota; class Actinomycetes; order Kitasatosporales; family Streptomycetaceae; genus Streptomyces; species Streptomyces sp. NPDC041940. The sequence goes on along the minus strand of NZ_JBVJBP010000010.1, from coordinate 212,098 downwards.
CAGATGTTGCCCGTGCAGACGAAGCAGACTCGGTATGTCATACGCGCTCAGTCCCCGTCGGGAAGGACGACGTTCAGGGCCCAGGAGACGACAGAGATGATCAGGCCGCCCAGGACGGCCGTCCAGAATCCGTCCACCTGGAAGCTCAGGTCGAACTGGTCGGCGAGCCACGAGGTGAGCAGCAGCATCAGCGCGTTGACGACCAGGGTGAACAGGCCGAGCGTCAATATCAGCAGCGGGAGGCTGAGCAGCTTGACGAGCGGCTTGACCAGGAAGTTCACCAGGCCGAAGATCAGCGCGACGATTATCAGGGTGCCGATCTTCTTGCCCGTGCTGTCACCGGTCAGGGTGATCTTGTCGAGCAGCCATACGGCGACCGCCAGGGCACCGGCGTTGGCGATCGTCTTGACTACGAAATTCATCATGTGTCTGATCGTGGCAGACCTGATCGGGCACGGGCACTAGAGGCAGGGGCGGACTCGGCGATGAAGGCATTCCGGCTGGACGAACTGGAGGCGGAGCGCGCCGCCAACGAGGGCGCCTACCTGCAGTTTCTGCGGGCGCAGAACATGTCGGTCGGTCTGTACGCCCTGGACGCGGGCGAACAGGATCCACAGAAGCCGCACAATCAGGACGAGGTCTACTTCGTTGTGAGCGGCCGTGCCGCGATCACCGTCGGCCTGGAGACGACCCAGGTGGCACGTGGCAGCGTGGTCTACGTGCCGGCGGGCGTCGCCCACAAGTTCCACCACATCACCGAGGACCTCAGGGTGCTGGTGGTGTTCTCTCCGCCCGAGAGCTGACGGAACGCCTCGGGGTTCCCTAGGGGTTCGGTCAGGGGAGGACAAGGGGTGCGAAGCCCCCGCCCGCCCCCCTCCGGGACCTAGCATCGAGTGCAGAACATCAGGAGACCGACAGGACCCGGCACTCGAACGGGTGGAGAGACAAGGACGAGGGCGATGCGAGAGATCTTCACGGGACTGCCGTGGTGGGTGAAGTGGATCGCGGTGCCGGTCATCGCCCTGGTCGTGTTCGGCGGGCTGATCGCCAGTGTGGTCGGGTTCGTCATCGGCCTGCTCTTCAAGGTGCTGGTCTTCGTGGCGCTGGTCGGCGGACTGATCTACGTCGTACGGAAGTTCACGTCGAGCTCCTCGTCGCGCAGCGACTGGTGAGACCGGTGGGAAACCGGTGGGGGTAGCGGGAAACGCTGGGAATCACCCGTTCCCTCGGGCGGGGGAAGTTTCCCGGCCGGGCCGTCTGCGTGCGGTGGCAGGCGAATAGAGTCCGGCTCGACGCGGGGACATCCCCGCGAGCGGCATACACCCCCACCCGTGTCCCTCCGCACGGGTCGGCCCCTCGCGCTTCGGGAGTGACCCTTGGCCCCGGCTGACACCGCACCGGCCCACCTGCGCGGCGTTCCCGCGCAACCGCGCTCGGCGGCACCCTCCGCATCACCGCCTCCCACCACACCGCCACCCCCCGCCGTACCCCCGCCTCCGGCGACCCTCATCGGATCCGTACAGCGCGCCATGCGCCTGCTGGAAACCGTCGCCGGGCACGTCTACGGCGCCCCCGCCAAGCAACTGGCCCGCGAGACCGGGCTGGCGCTGCCCACGACCTACCACCTGCTGCGCACCCTCGTACACGAGGGCTATCTGCGCCGGGACAAGGGCCTGTTCTTCCTCGGCGAGGCCGCCGAGCGGCTGAGCAGCAGCGGGGCGCGGCAGAAACGTCGCAGCACGGTGGTCGACACGCTCGCGCAGTGGCGAGACCTGCTCGGCGTACCCGTCTACTACGCGGCGTACCGCGAGGGCGAGATCGAGGTCATGTGCGTCTCCCAGACCCCGGGCACCCCGGCGGTCGAGGAGTGGGCCGACTTCCGGGAGACCGGGCACGCGCACGCCATCGGGCAGTGCCTGCTGTCCCAACTGGACGGGGAGGCCCGCCGCGACCACCTCGACCGCTACCCGGTGCAGCCCCTCACGCCGTACACCGTGCGGGACGACCACAGCCTGCTCCGGCGTCTGGAGCGGATGCGGCGGATGGAACCCGTGACCGAGCGTCAGGAGTACGCCCTGGGCGCGGTCTGCGCGGCGATCCCGCTCACGCTGGGCACGACGGCCGCGACGATGGCCATCTCCCTGCCCGCCCACCAGGAGGACCGGCTGCTGCCCGCGGCCCGGCAGTTGCAGAGCGAGATCGGGCGGCGACTCGGGTCGCTGGCGCTCTCTATCAGTATGTGAAAACTCACTCCTTGTGATCTGCTGTGTACGTTCAGCAAGATTCCATCAAGTGTCAGAGGTTCGTTCCCGGCCAGTCACGGCGAATGACGGGGTTAGCGATGCGCGAGTCCGTACAAGCAGAGGTCATGATGAGCTTCCTCGTGTCCGAGGAGCTCTCCTTCCGCATTCCGGTGGAGCTGCGCTATGAGACCGGTGATCCCTATGCCGTCCGGCTGACGTTCCACCTGCCCGGTGACGCCCCGGTGACGTGGGCTTTCGGCCGGGAGTTGCTGATCGACGGCGTCGGCCGGCCGTGCGGCGAGGGCGATGTGCGGGTCACCCCCGTCGAACCGGACACGCTGGGCGAGGTGCTGATCCGCCTTCAGGTGGGCAGCGACCAGGCGTTGTTCCGGTCCTCCACGGCACCGCTCGTCGCCTTCCTCGACCGCACCGACAAGCTGGTGCCGCTGGGCCAGGAAGGCTCGCTCGCCGACTTCGACGCCCACCTCGACGAGGCACTGGACCGCATCCTGGCGGAACAGGGCGCCGGGTGAGACACCCCTCGGGCGGCACGGTGGAGTAACGCTTCACCGGATGCCGCCGGGCCGTGCGGGAACGCTTCGGCGTTGTGGCGCTGGGACGTCTGGCTCAGAGACGTCAGCGCTTACGCCGCCGACCCCTCCCCCCACGTGCCGGGGCCGGGACCGCCGAGGCTTCCACGGCGTGCTCCTCCCCGGTGCGGTCGGCCGAGACCACGAGCGCGGCCAGAACGGTGGTGACCGGCACCGAGGCGACCAGGCCGATCGAACCGACCAGCGTGCGCACGATCTCCTCCGCGACCAGCTCGCTGTTGGCGACCGTCCCCACACCGCTCTGCGCGATGGAGAACAGCAGCAGCAGCGGCAGGGCGGCACCCGCGTAGGCGAGGACGAGCGTGTTGACGACCGAGGCGATGTGGTCGCGGCCGATCCGGATGCCCGCGCGGTAGAGCCCGCGCCAGCCCATCGAGGGATTGGCCTCGTGCAGCTCCCAGACCGCCGAGGTCTGTGTGACCGTCACGTCGTCCAGAACACCGAGCGAACCGATGATGACGCCGGCGAGCAGCAGACCGCTCATGTCGATCGTCGGGTAGAGGCCGTGGATCAGACCGGTGTTGTCGTCGGTATTGCCGGTGAGCGCGGCCCAGTCGATGAACACCGAGCCGAGGAGACCGATCAGCAGCAGGGAGATGAGCGTGCCGAGCACCGCCACGGAGGTCCGTGCCGACAGTCCGTGACACATGTACAGGGCGATGAGCATGATGGCGCTCGCGCCCACCACCGCCACGATCAGCGGGTTCGATCCCTGCAGGATCGCGGGCAGGATGAAGAAGGTCAGCACCAGGAAGCTGATGGCCAGTGCGATGAGGGCCATGACCCCCCGCAGCCGCCCGACGACCACGACGGCGACCGCGAAGATGCCGGCCAGCAGGGCCAAGGGCAGACGGCGGTTGACGTCGGTGACCGAGTACTGCAGGTCCTTCGGCGCGGAGGGCTCGTAGGCGACCACGACCTTCTGGCCCTCGTGCAGCTGGCGGGACTGGTCCGGCTGGATGATCTCGGTGAAGGTGCGGCCCTTGTCCTTGCCGCTGTCGACCCGGATCGTCGCCCGCTTGCAGGTGCCCTTCTCCTGCTGCTCCGCGGAGGAGCCCTCGGCGGTGGAGGTGTCGCCGGTCGGCGGGACTCCCGAGGCGCCGGCCTCCTTGCAGCTGATCTCCACGACCTTGGTGACCGAGGCTTGTTCGGTCTGCCGGTCGAAGCCGACGCCGGTGCGCTCGTGCGAGGGGGCGCCGCCCGGCCACAGCACGACGAGACCGACCAGCACGGCCGCACCGAACGGGATCAGGATCGCCGCGATGATCTTGCGCAGATGCATGGAGACGGGCGTGGCCGGACCGTGGCTGTGACTGTGCGAGTGCCCGTGTCCGCCACCCGGCGCGGGACCGGGGCCATGCCCGTGGCCGTCGCCTCCGCCGCTTCCGGAACCGCGCCCGTGCCCGCCTCCCGACCCCGGACCCTGCCCGTCGCCGGGACCGGCTCCCTGCCCACCGGCTGAGCCTCCCCCCTGGCCGTTGCCCGGCCCGTATCCCCCGGCAGAGCCTGAACCACGCTCACCACCGGCCTCGGCGCCCGGCCCGTAACCTGCCCCGGGCCCATACCCGGCCCCGGGGGCGAAACCGTGGCCGTCTCCCCGGCCGTTGCCGTTTCCGGCGCCGGATCCGCGAGGCGGCTCGGGCGGTGGGTAAGGGGGACGCTGCGTCGTGGTCACCGACCGATCATCGCAAGAACGAGGGGGGCCCTCTGTTCACCGCGCCAGAATTGCCGCTAGCGTGGAGGCACCTTTTGTACACGCGGGAGCTCGGAGCACCGGGCTGAGAGGGCGCTGACCTCCGTCCCAGCGATGTTTCACATGAAACATCACCGAAGTCGAGTGATGTTTCACACGGAACGTCGGCAGACGGAAACCGCTGCGTCGACCGCCGAACCTGTTACCGGGTAATGCCGGCGTAGGGAGTAGGTCTCATGACCGACAAGGACGCACGCACGCCTGCCTCCGTTCCGGACGCACAGTCCCAGGAGGCCGGGAAGTCCATCGGCTGGCACAAGGCGTACGTCGAGGGCACCCGCCCCGACCTGCGCGTGCCGGTTCGTCAGGTGCATCTCACCAACGGCCAGGCGGTCACGCTGTACGACACGTCGGGCCCGTACACCGATCCACTCGTCGACACCGACGTCCGCAGGGGCCTGCCGCCGCTGCGCGAGAACTGGATCATCAGCCGCGGAGACACCGAGGAGTACGCGGGCCGTCCCGTCCGTCCCGAGGACGACGGCATCAAGCACACCTCGCCCCGCGGCGGCCTCCGCAACCTCGACGCCGTCTTCCCCGGCCGCCCGCGCCAGCCGCGTCGCAGCCGGGACGGCGAGGCGGTCACGCAGCTCGCGTACGCCCGCCGCGGCGAGATCACGCCCGAGATGGAGTACGTGGCCATCCGGGAGAACGTCTCGCCCGAGGTGGTCCGCGACGAGATCGCCGCGGGCCGGGCCGTACTGCCGGCCAACGTCAACCACCCGGAGATCGAGCCGATGATCATCGGCAAGAGGTTCCTGGTGAAGGTCAACGCCAACATCGGCAACTCGGCGGTGACGTCCTCCATCGAGGAGGAGGTCGAGAAGATGACCTGGGCGACCCGCTGGGGCGCCGACACGGTCATGGACCTCTCCACCGGACGCAACATCCACACCACGCGTGAGTGGGTGCTGCGCAACTCCCCCGTCCCCATCGGCACCGTGCCGCTCTACCAGGCCCTGGAGAAGGTCGACGGCCGGGCCGAGGATCTGACCTGGGAGGTCTACAAGGACACGGTCATCGAACAGGCCGAGCAGGGCGTGGACTACATGACGGTCCACGCGGGCGTGCGCCTGGCCTATGTGCCGCTGACGGCCAACCGCAAGACGGGCATCGTCTCCCGCGGCGGCTCGATCATGGCCGCCTGGTGCCTCGCGCATCACCGGGAGTCGTTCCTGTACGAGAACTTCGAGGAGCTCTGCGAGATCCTCGCCGCGTACGACGTCACGTACTCGCTCGGCGACGGCCTGCGGCCCGGGTCCATCGCGGACGCCAACGACGAGGCGCAGTTCGCGGAACTGCGCACCCTCGGGGAACTCAACCGGATCGCGAAGCGTTTCAACGTACAGACCATGATCGAAGGCCCGGGCCACGTCCCGATGCACAAGATCAAGGAGAACATCGACCTTCAGCAGGAGATCTGCGATGAAGCTCCGTTCTATACGCTCGGCCCGCTGACCACGGACGTCGCGCCGGCGTACGACCACATCACCTCCGGCATCGGTGCCGCGATGATCGCCTGGTGGGGCACGGCCATGCTGTGCTACGTCACACCCAAGGAGCACTTGGGCCTGCCGAACCGTGACGACGTCAAGACCGGCGTCATCACCTACAAGATCGCCGCCCATGCGGCCGACGTCGCCAAGGGACATCCGGGTGCCCAGGAATGGGACGACGCGCTGTCCGACGCCCGCTTCGAGTTCCGGTGGGAGGACCAGTTCAACCTGGCCCTCGACCCGGACACGGCACGGGAGTTCCACGACGAGACCCTGCCGGCGGAGCCCGCCAAGACGGCTCACTTCTGCTCGATGTGCGGTCCCAAGTTCTGCAGCATGAAGATCTCGCAGGACATCCGCCGTGAACACGGCGGCACACGGACCGAGATCGAGGAGGGCATGGCACAGAAGTCGAAGGAGTTCGCGGCGAGCGGGAACCGGGTGTATCTGCCGATCGCGGACTGATCCGGACGCACACAGGCCGCGAGGGCCGAGGGCTGGGGACACATGGTCCCTGGCCCTTGGCCTGCGGGTCCCGGCTACTCCGGCTGGTGTTCCGGTCCTCCGTAGTCCGGGCTGGTGTAGTCCGGGCTGCTGTAGCTCGGCCGCGAGCCGCGGTGGCCCTCGTCCGGGCTGGTGAATCCCGGGCGGTCGTAGCCGAGGTGCGGGATGCGGCTGATCGGAGTGGACGGGGAGGTGTGGTGCAGCGCGGCGGCCGTGTCCGGGCTGACGAGTGCCTCGCGCAGGAAGGGCAGGATGCCCCGCTCCAGCAGGGCCTCGTGCCAGGCGTCCCTGGCCAGGGCCACCTCCCCCTGCAGTTCGCCGTACGGACCGCCTTCGGCCGTCGGCTTGTTGCGCAGGGCGGTGAGCAGCAGTCCCACCGCGGCGACCAGGATCGCCACCGCGGTCACGGCGCCGAACACCCAGCCCGTGGTGAGCATGGTCCGGGCGAACGCCTGCTGGGGGTCGAGCATCTGCAGGATGTAGCCGACGAGCAGGAAGATCGCGGCGGCGGTTCCGGCCAGGACGGGTGCGAGGACGGCGACGACGGCGACGGCGCCCGCGCCGGCGGTCTCGGCGACCTCTCCCATGGCGGCGGCCAGCCCCGCCGGGCCCGTGCCCGACTCGGAAGAGCCGGACTCGCGCACGGCCGCCGGGCTGGAAGACGCCGGCTGGCGCAGTTCCTCACGGACCTTGACGTAGTGCTGGTATTCGGTCGACGCGGCCGCCGTGATGAGTGCGGTGGCGTTCAGCGCCATGGTGCGCAGTTGTTCCGAGTTCAGCCGCTGTCCGACAGCGGTCAGTTCCGGACGGTGTGGTGCGGAGCGCAGCACCTCATCGAGGATCCGCTCGTATTCCTGGCGGTCCTCGCTCAGCAGGTGCTGCGGAACGCTGTTCATGTGCATCCCCCGATGCTCCGTAGGGCTTGGGGCTCGGCATGCTGACGAGCCGTCGGGCAGAAACGGAGGGGAGCCTGCTACGGATAAGCCGATGGTAGAGCCGTGGAGGTAGGCGGTGACAGGGGGTTTACCGAAATTGGCCCTTCACCCGTCCGGTCCCATGACGGGAAACGCCTGCCCGGTGAACGTTCACGTATCCAGCGGCAGTTGCTGGACCAGCAGCTTTCCGGCCATGGTCACGCCGCCGTCCATCGCGATGGCGAGTCCGTCGGCGTAGACGTGCGGACCCTCGATCACCGGGTCGTCGCTGTCCTCGTCCTCCTCGGAGCCGACCTCGCCCAGCAGATACGGAATCGGGCTGTGCCCGTGAACGATGCGGGTGCCCCCGTACGTATCGAGCAGGGAGCGCACGGCGTCCGCGCCGCCCTCGTCGCGGAAGGAGAACCGCTTGGTGAACTTGCGGAACAGGTCCCAGACCTCGTCCGCGTCGTTGCGCGTGATCGTCTCGCGGACGGTGTCGTTGACCTCTTCGATGGAGCGGCCGTAGTCGAGGTAGGCGGTGGTGTCGGAGTGGACGAGCAGATGACCGTCGACCTCCTCGACGGCGTCGAGACGGGCCATCCACTGCAGGTGGTGGTCCTGGAGGCGGTCCATGTCGGTCTTCTGGCCGCCGTTGAGCAGCCAGGCCGCCTGGAAGGTGGCGGTGCCCGCGCCGGAGTTGACGGGGGTGTCGCCGAACCGCTTGGCGCCGAGCAGCAGCAGCTCGTGGTTGCCCATGAGCGCCTTGCAGTAGCCGCCGGCCGCCGCGGCCTCCGCGGACAGCCGCATCACCAGGTCGATGACGCCGATGCCGTCCGGGCCGCGGTCGGTGAAGTCGCCGAGGAACCACAGCCGCGCGGTGCCCGCGCACCAGCGGCCGTCGGCGTCGAGGAGGCCCTTCTCCTGCAGAGCGGCCACCAGCTGGTCGAGATAGCCGTGTACGTCGCCCACGACGTACAGCGGGCCCTGTCCGGTGTTCGGGGGCGGGGCCGCGGCGGTTTCCGGGTCGACGGTCACCTGGACAGTGTCACCCCGGTTGACCACGGGAAGGTCGCGCTGGGTCGGCGTGTATCCCTCGGGATAGGTCTCCTCGGGCGGCGGAGCGACCTCGCCGGGGCTCGCGCTCTGGACGTACGGACCGGTCTCGTGGACGTACGCGGGCACCCGGAAGTCGCGCAACGTCGCCGTGCGCTCCACCTCGGGTCCCTGACCGGCCCCCTGAGTCATCGACCCCTCCACCATCAAGCCGCATCTGCACCGCAGCGGACTGCCTGGTCGTAGCGGCCCGCCGGTGTCGTGGGCCCATCATAGGAATGCGGATCGCGCCATGTGATGACCCAGGGGTGGTGAATCAGAGCAAGAGTCCAGTTCACCGCGGCTTTCGCCCCGATTGGGCCGGGCTTTGACCACCGTGTGACCGTCCTCGCTTTCCTTCTCTTCGCGAGAACGATCCCTTCTCTGCGGGGGACCGGCCCTGTTTCTCCCCGGGGACGGGACTTTCCCCGGCCCGGGTCCGAGGTACCGGACCCGGGGGTACCCGGAGACCGGAACTACGCCCCTTCGGGGGATCGCGGCGGGCTGACCGTCGTGCGCGGCGGGCGTCGCTGGGACGAGGTGCGCACGATCAGCTCCGTCGGTATCACCTGCTCGACCGGGCGGTCGGATTCCACTCCCTCGATGGCGTCGATGAGGAGCTGCACCACCGCCGTGCCGATGCGGCGCGGCTTCAGGGAGAGCGTGGTGACGGGGGGCTCGGTGTTGGCGTAGACGGTGGACTCGCTGCAGCAGACCAGCAGCAGGTCGTCCGGTACGCGCAGGCCGTAGCGGCGGGCGGCGGCGAGCAGGTCGGTGCCGTTCGGGTCGAACAGCCCGTAGACCGCGTCGGGCCGGTCGGGGCGGGCGAGGAGCCGGTCGGCGGCGACGGCGCCCGCGCACGGATCGTGCGCCGGATAGGCCTCGTACACCGGATCCTGGCCGACGCGCTCGCACCAGCGCAGGTACGCGGTGGTCGACAGGTGGGTGTACGTGTCCGTCGTCGTGCCGGTCAGCAGGCCGATGCGGCGGGCGCCGGCGTCGGCCAGGTGGTCGAGGATGCCGAGGACGGCGGCCTCGTGGTCGTTGTCGACCCAGGCCGTGACCGGCAGGGAGCCGGCCGGGCGGCCGTCGGAGACGACCGGCAGACCCTGCCGGACGAGTTCGCTGACGACCGGGTCCTGGTCGGAGGGGTCGATGACGACCGTGCCGTCCAGGGCGACGTTCGACCACACGTCGTGGCGGGAGGTCGCGGGCAGGATGACGAGGGCGTAGCCGCGGGCGAGCGCGGCGGAGGTGGCGGCTCGCGCCATCTCGGCGAAGTACGCGAACTCCGTGAAGGTGAAAGGTTCATCCCCGTACGTCGTCACGGTCAGGCCGATGAGTCCCGACTTGCCGGTACGGAGTGTCCGGGCGGCGGCCGAGGGCCGGTAGCCCAGCCGGTCGGCGACCTCGCGGACATGGCGCCGGGTGGCGTCCGGGAGCCTGCCCTTGCCGTTGAGGGCGTCGGAGACGGTCGTGATGGAGACTCCGGCGGCGGCGGCCACGTCTCTGATACCCGCCCGACCCGGCCGACTGCCTCGACGTGAGGTTTCCGCGCGGCTCACCTGGTGCTTCCCTGCTGCTGTCATGGCGAGCCGATAGTAGGGCTCATGCGGTGGGGTAGTGCGGACGCATATGCATACGTTGACAGGCACGTTTCTGCATGATCATTAACCCTCAATTACCTTGGAAACCAAGGGAGTTAAGCGCCCCCATGCCAGTACGTGGCTTGTCGGCCCGCACAAGCCTGCCAAGGGGGCGAGGTTGCGAAGAGGTCTCAACTCACCTTCACGGGGGATGCGCGCCACGGCGTACACCACCGGCGCGTAGATATATGTAGGGCGCGCCCCCGGTTTCGTACGCCTTCGTGCGGCGATGCCCCTGATGCCGGTGGGACGGGGGAGTCCGGCGTTCACCGCTCCGCCGCGGGTGTACGCAGCGGCGCCGAATCCTCATAAGGTGAGGAGTATTGGATGTCGGCGGCGGTCATGGGCCGCCGGTCTTCGCGAGGAGGACTGCGGTGAGCGAGACGAGCCCCAAGCTGCGCGGCGAGCTGGAGGGAATCCCCACCTACAAGCCGGGCAAGCCCGCCGCGGCAGGCGGGCCGGTGGCCTACAAGCTGTCCTCCAACGAGAACCCGTACCCGCCGCTGCCCGGCGTGATGGAGACCGTGACGGCGGCGGCCGGCAACTTCAACCGCTACCCGGACATGGCCTGTACGGCGCTGATGAACGAGCTGTCCGAGCGGTTCGGCGTGCCCCTCTCCCACCTGGCCACCGGCACCGGGTCGGTCGGTGTGGCCCAGCAGCTGATCCAGGCCACCTCCGGCCCCGGCGACGAGGTGATCTACGCCTGGCGGTCCTTCGAGGCGTACCCGATCATCACGCAGATCAGCGGGGCGACAGCGGTCCAGGTGCCGCTGAACGCCGGTGACGTGCACGATCTCGACGCGATGGCCGACGCGATCACCGACCGGACCCGGCTGATCTTCGTCTGCAACCCCAACAACCCGACCGGCACCGTCGTGCGGCGGGCGGAGCTGGAGCGCTTCCTCGACCGGGTGCCCGGAGACGTGCTGGTGGTGCTCGACGAGGCCTACCGCGAGTTCATCCGCGACCCCGAGGTGCCGGACGGTGTCGAGCTCTACCGCGACCGGCCCAATGTCTGCGTCCTGCGGACCTTCTCCAAGGCGTACGGCCTGGCCGGTCTGCGCGTCGGGTTCGCCATCGCCCATGAGCCGGTGGCGGCTGCGCTGCGCAAGACGGCGGTGCCGTTCGGGGTGAGCCAGCTCGCGCAGGAGGCGGCGATCGCCTCCATGCGTGCCGAGGACGAACTGTTCGGCCGGGTCGGTTCGCTGGTGTGTGAGCGCACGCGCGTGGTCGACGGGCTGCGCGCCCAGGGCTGGACGGTGCCCGAGACCCAGGCCAACTTCGTGTGGCTGCGGCTGGGGGAGCGCACGGTCGCCTTCGCGCAGGCGTGTGAGCAGGCGGGTGTGGTGATCCGGCCGTTCCCGGGTGAGGGCGTGCGGGTCACGGTCGGGGAGACCGAGGCGAACGACATCTTCCTGAAGGTGGCGGAGGGGTTCCGTAAGGAGCTGTAGTGCTCCGTGAGCCAGGCTTTGAGTCAGCCCTTGGGTCAGGCGGCTCTACGACCTGCCGGGCGGCCGTTTCACGTGAAACGGCCGCCGCGGTGAGGTGCGGAGTGGGCCAGGAGGGGCCCTTTGGTGCCGCCAGGAGGGGCCCCCTTTGGGACTCGAAAGGCCGTGCTGCATAATGGCTTGTGAATGTGAACGCTTTCACAAGCGTATGTAAGGAGCGGCGACGTGGACCTGGCTCTGGCGCCGGAGACCCTGGCGCGATGGCAGTTCGGCATCACCACCGTCTACCACTTTCTGTTCGTCCCCCTGACGATCTCGCTGGCCGCCCTCACGGCCGGACTGCAGACCGCCTGGGTGCGGACGGAGAAGGAGAAGTACCTCCGGGCGACGAAGTTCTGGGGCAAGCTCTTCCTGATCAACATCGCGATGGGTGTGGTCACCGGCATCGTGCAGGAGTTCCAGTTCGGCATGAACTGGTCCGACTACTCGCGCTTCGTCGGTGACGTCTTCGGTGCGCCACTCGCCTTCGAGGCGCTGATCGCCTTCTTCTTCGAGTCCACCTTCATCGGCCTGTGGATCTTCGGCTGGGACAAGCTGCCCAAGAAGATCCACCTGGCCTGCATATGGATGGTCTCGATCGGCACGATCCTGTCGGCGTACTTCATCCTCGCGGCCAACTCCTGGATGCAGCACCCGGTCGGCTACCGGATCAACGAGGCGAAGGGGCGCGCCGAGCTCACCGACTTCTGGCTGGTGCTGACCCAGAACACCGCGCTCGCCCAGGTCTTCCACACGCTCACCGCGGCCTTCCTGACCGGCGGCGCCTTCATGGTCGGCATCGCCGCCTTCCACCTGGTCCGCAAGAAGCACGTCCCCGTGATGAAGACCTCGCTGCGGCTGGGCCTGGTCACCGTCGTCATCGGCGGCATGCTCACCGCGATCAGCGGCGATGTCCTCGGCAAGATCATGTACGAGCAGCAGCCGATGAAGATGGCCGCGGCCGAGGCACTCTGGGACGGCGAGAAGCCCGCGCCCTTCTCGATCTTCGCCGTCGGCGACGTCGACAAGGGACACAACAAGGTCGCCATCGAGATCCCCGGCCTGCTGTCCTTCCTCGCCAAGGACGACTTCACCTCGTACGTCCCCGGCATCAACGACGTCAACAAGGCCGAGCAGGAGAAGTACGGCCCCGGCGACTACCGGCCCAACATCCCGGTCGCCTACTGGGGCTTCCGCTGGATGATCGGCTTCGGTATGACGTCGTTCGCCATCGGTCTGGCCGGGCTGTGGCTGACCCGGAAGAAGTTCCTGCTGCCACAGCACCTGAGGGTGGGCGAGGACGAGGTGCCGCATCTCGTGCTCCTGCCGAACAAGGCGCTCGGCCCGACCCTCACCAAGTGGTACTGGCGCATGGCGATCCTCACCCTGGGCTTCCCGCTGATCGCCAGCTCCTGGGGCTGGATCTTCACCGAGATGGGCCGCCAGCCCTGGGTCGTCTACGGCCTGTTCCAGACGCGTGACGCGGTCTCCCCCGGTGTCTCCCAGGCCGAGGTCATCACCTCGATGGTCGTCTTCACCACGCTGTACGCGATCCTCGCCGTCATCGAGGTCAAGCTGCTGGTCAAGTACGTCAAGGCGGGCCCGCCCGAGCTCACCGAGGCCGACCTCAACCCGCCCACGAAGATCGGCGGCGACTCCCGAGACGCCGACAAGCCGATGGCCTTCTCGTACTAGGCCGAGGGAGCTGCACAGTCATGGAACTGCACGACGTCTGGTTCGTCCTGATCGCCGTCCTGTGGACCGGCTACTTCTTCCTGGAGGGCTTCGACTTCGGGGTCGGTGTGCTCACGAAGCTGCTCGCCCGCGACCGGCCCGAGAAGCGGGTGCTGATCAACACCATCGGGCCCGTCTGGGACGGCAACGAGGTCTGGCTGCTCTCCGCGGGCGGTGCCACCTTCGCCGCCTTCCCCGAGTGGTACGCGACGCTCTTCTCCGGCTTCTATCTGCCCCTGCTGCTCATCCTGGTCTGCCTGATCGTCCGGGGTGTGGCCTTCGAGTACCGCGTCAAGCGGCCCGAGGAGAGCTGGCAGCGCAACTGGGAGACGGCGATCTTCTGGACCTCGCTGCTCCCCGCGTTCCTGTGGGGTGTGGCCTTCGGCAACATCGTGCGGGGCGTGAAGATCGACCAGGACTTCAACTACGCCGGCGACGTCCTGGACCTGCTCAACCCGTACGCGCTGCTGGGCGGTCTGGTCACGCTGGCCCTGTTCACGTTCCACGGGACGGTGTTCGTCGGCCTCAAGACCGTCGGGGACATCCGGGAGCGGGCACGGAAGCTGGCGCTGCGCGTCGGACTGGTGACCGCCCTGCTGGCTCTCGCCTTCCTGCTGTGGACGCAGGCCGACCGCGGCGACACGGCGTCGCTCGTCGCGGTGGTCGTGGCCGTCGCGTCCCTTCTCGTGGCGCTGGTCGCGGCACGGGCCGGGCGTGAGGGCTGGGCGTTCGCCCTGTCGGGACTCACCATCGTGGCCACGGTGGCGATGCTCTTCCTGACGCTCTTCCCGAACGTCATGCCGTCGACGCTGAACCCGGAGTGGAGCCTGACGGTCACCAACGCCTCGTCCAGCCCGTACACACTGAAGATCATGACCTGGTGTGCCGGGATCGCCACCCCGATCGTCCTGCTCTACCAGGGCTGGACGTACTGGGTGTTCCGCAAGCGGATCGGTACGCAGCACATCGCCGAGACCGCGCACTGAGGTGTGTTTCACGTGAAACCAATCGATCCGCGTCTGCTCCGGTACGCCCGTGCCACCCGGGACTTCCTGGGGGCGGTCGTCGCCCTGGGTGCCGTCGGGGCGGGGTTGGTCATCGCGCAGGCGATGCTCATCGCCGAGGTGGTGGTCGGGGCCTTCCAGCACCGCATGCCGGTGTCCGAACTCGGCACTCCCCTGCTCCTGCTGGCTGCCGCCGCGGTGGGCCGGGCGCTGGTCGGCTGGCTCACCGAGCTCGCCGCGCACCGGGCGAGCGCGGCGGTGAAGTCCGAGCTGCGGGGGCGGCTGCTGGAGCGCTCCGTGCGGTTGGGACCCGGGTGGCTGAGCGGGCAGCGGACCGGTTCGCTGGTCGCCCTGGCCACCCGGGGCGTCGACGCCCTCGACGACTACTTCTCGCGATATCTGCCGCAGTTGGGTCTCGCGGTGGTCGTGCCGGTGGCGGTGCTGGCGCGGATCGTCACCGAGGACTGGGTCTCCGCGGCCATCATCGTGGGCACCCTGCCGCTCATCCCGGTCTTCATGGTCCTGATCGGCTGGGCCACCCAGTCCCGGATGGACCGTCAGTGGCGGCTGCTGTCCCGGCTGTCCGGGCACTTCCTGGACGTCGTCGCGGGGCTGCCGACGCTGAAGGTCTTCGGCCGTGCCAAGGCTCAGGCCGAGTCGATCCGGCGGATCACCGGCGAGTACCGGCGGGCGACCATGCGGACGCTGCGGATCGCCTTCATCTCCTCCTTCGCGCTGGAGCTGCTCGCGACGATCTCGGTGGCGCTGGTCGCCGTCACGATCGGCATGCGGCTGGTGCACGGAGAGATGGACCTGTACATCGGCCTGGTCATCCTGATCCTGGCACCGGAGGCGTATCTGCCGTTGCGGCAGGTCGGGGCGCAGTACCACGCGGCGGCGGAGGGGCTCGCCGCGGCCGAGGAGATCTTCGAGGTCCTGGAGACGCCCGTGCCGGCGTCCGGGTCCGAGGCCGTGTCCGTGGGTGCGCTGGCGTTCGAAGGCGTGACGGTCCGGTACCCGGGGCGCTCGGCGGACGCCGTGTCGGACGTGTCCTTCACCGTCGAGCCCGGGGAGACGGTCGCCCTCGTCGGGCCGAGCGGATCCGGAAAGTCGACGCTGCTCAGTGCGGCGCTGGGTTTCGTGCGGCCTGCCGAGGGGCGGGTGCGGGCCGGGGGAGCCGACCTGGCCGATGCCGACCTCGAGCAGTGGCACTCCCGGATCGCGTGGGTGCCGCAGCGACCGCATCTGTACGCCGGGACGATCGCCGAGAACGTACGGCTGGCACGGCCCGACGCCGACGACGACGCCGTACGGCGGGCGCTGCGGGACGCCGGGGCGCTGGAGTTCGTGGACGCCCTGCCTCAGGGCGCGGAGAGCGTGCTCGGCGAGGACGGGGCCGGGCTGTCGGCGGGGCAGCGGCAGCGGCTCGCGCTGGCCCGGGCGTTCCTCGCGGACCGGCCCGTGCTGCTGCTCGACGAGCCGACGGCCGCGCTGGACGGGGCCACCGAGGCCGAGGTCGTGGCCGCGGTACGGCGGCTGGCGGCCGGGCGGACGGTGCTGCTGGTGGTGCACCGGCCGGCGTTGCTGGGGGTGGCGGACCGGGTGGTGCGCCTGGCCGAGCCCGAGACGACCGCCGCGCCGGTCGCGCCGGCCTCGGTCCCCGAGCCGGGTTCCGTCGAGGGCGAGCCGCCCGCCCCGGTCGATGCGGCCGAGCCCAACGGGGAATCGGCCTCGGGCAACGTCCTCACGCGCGTTCGCGCCATGTCCGGTGCCCGGCGCGGGCGGCTGGGACTCGCCCTGCTGCTCGGCAGCCTCGCGCTCGGGAGCGCCGTGGGGCTCATGGCCACCTCCGGGTGGCTGATCTCGCGGGCCTCGCAGCAGCCGCCCGTGCTCTATCTGATGATGGCCGTGACGGCGACGCGGGCCTTCGGGATCGGGCGGGCCGTGTTCCGGTACGCCGAGCGGCTGGTCTCGCACGACGCTGTGCTGCGGATGCTGGCGGACACCAGGGTCGCGGTGTTCCGCCGGCTGGAGCGGCTGGCTCCTGCCGGGCTGCGCCGGACCCGCCGGGGTGATCTGCTCTCCCGGCTCGTCGCGGATGTGGACGCGCTGCAGGACTACTGGCTGCGGTGGCTGCTGCCGGCCGGGGCGGCCGTCGTGGTGTCGGCCGCGTCCGTCGGCTTCACGGCGTGGCTGCTGCCCGAGGCCGGGGCCGTGCTCGCGGCCGGGCTGCTGGCGGCGGGCGTGGCTGTGCCGCTGATCACCGGTGCCGTGGCGCGGCGGGCCGAGCACCGGCTGGCCCCCGCCCGCGGCGTACTGGCGACGCGGGTGGCCGATCTGCTCACCGGCACCGCGGAGCTGACCGTCGCCGGGGCCCTGCCCGCGCGGACCGCCCGGGCACGTGAGGCCGACGGGGCGCTCACCCGGATCGCCTCGCGCGCCGCCACCGCCACGGCCCTCGGCGACGGGCTCACCGCGCTGATCTCCGGCCTGACCGTCACGGCCGCCGCCCTGGTCGGGGCTCAGGCGGTCGCGGCGGGGCGGCTGGACGGCGTGACCATGGCCGTCGTCGTCCTCACCCCGCTGGCCGCCTTCGAGGCCGTGCTCGGGCTGCCGCTCGCCGTGCAGTACCGGCAGCGGGTGCGCCGGAGCGCCGAGCGGGTGTACGAGGTGCTGGACGCCCCGGCGCCCGTGGGGGAGCCGGAGCGTCCCCGGCAGGCGCCCGCGTCGCCGTTCCCGGTGGCCGTCAAGGGGCTGACCGCGCGGTATGAGGGGCAGGACCGGGACGCGCTCGCCGGGCTCGACCTCACTCTCGAGGAGGGCCGTCGGGTCGCCGTGGTCGGACCGTCCGGCTCCGGCAAGACGACGCTGGCGCAGCTGCTGCTGCGGTTCCTGGACGCGCGTGCGGGTGCGTACACGCTGGCGGGCGTGGACGCTTACGCCCTGCACAGTGACGACGTACGGAAGCTCGTCGGGCTGTGCGCGCAGGACGCGCACCTCTTCGACAGCTCGCTGCGCGAGAACCTGCTGCTCGCCAGGAAGGACGCCACCGAGGACGAGCTGCGTGCCGCGCTCGGCCGGGCCCGGCTGCTGGACTGGGCAGGCGGCCTGCCCGACGGGCTCGACACGCTCGTCGGCGAGCACGGGGCGCGGCTGTCCGGAGGGCAGCGGCAGCGGCTGGCCTTGGCCCGCGCGCTGCTCGCCGACTTCCCCGTCCTGGTGCTCGACGAGCCCGCCGAGCACCTCGACCTGCCGACGGCGGACGCGCTCACCGCCGATCTGCTGGCCGCGACCGAGGGCCGTACGACACTGCTCATCACCCACCGGCTGGCGGGCCTGGAAGCGGTCGACGAGGTGCTCGTGCTGGATCAGGGACGGGTGGTGCAGCGGGGGTCGTACCCGGAGCTGGTGGCCGCGGACGGGCCGTTGCGGGAGATGGCGGAGCGGGAGGCGGCGTCGGAGGAGCTTGCGGGAGCGCGGTAGCCGCCTGGAGCACCCCGCACCGGGCCGGGGCCGCGCGCACTGATCCATTCGGAGCAGCCGGTCCCCCAGCCGTACGACGTGAACAGGACCGGGCCCGCGAGGCTGGGCGAGGATCGCTGACATGCGCTCATATCGCCGCTATCGCCTGCTCGTTCCGGTGCTGCTGTGCGCGCTGGCGGCCCTCGCGGCCCGGCCGACGGCGGCGGACAAGGAGCCCGGGGGCGGCGGGGACACGGGCATCAGCGCCGCGGTGGCGCGGCTGTACGAGGACGCGGCGGTGGCGACGCAGCTGTACGAGGCCGGTCGCAAGGAGGCCGACGAGCAGCGGGCCAAGGCACAGCGGGCGGAGGCTCTCCTGGACACTCAGCGGCGGCACATCGCGGGCCTGAACGAGGACCTGGGCCGCATCGCCCGTGCCCAGTACCGGGGCAGCGGTGGTCTGCCGGTGGCCGCGCAGATGATTCTCGCCGACAGTCCCGACGACCTGATGCGAGGTCAGCACGCGTTCTCACAGACGAATCTCGCCGTGAACAACGCGATCTCCAAGAGCCGCCGGGCCGAGGCACGGCTCACCGCGGACGAGGCCAAGGCCGCCGCCGAGTGGGAGGCGCTGGAGAAGCGGAACGTCCGACTGGCCGACCTGAAGGCCGGTATCGAGCAGAAGCTCGAGGAGGCCCGCTCGCAGCTCCAGGGGCAGGCCGACGCCTCGGTCGCCGCCGGGGCGTGCCGTGGGGCCGTCCGGCTCGACCAGCCGGAGACCGGGTTCACGAGTGCGTGGGTCGCGCCCGTGGAGACGTACGAGCTGTCCGCGTCCTACGGCAGCGGCGGGGCGCGGTGGTCGAGCCGGCACACCGGGCAGGACTTCGCGGTGCCGATCGGCACGCCGGTGCGGTCCGTGGGGACGGGCCGGGTGGTGACGGTGTCCTGCGGCGGGCCTTTCGGCATCGAGATCGTGCTGAAGCACGCGGGCGGCTACTACACGCAGTACGCCCATCTCGCGTCCGTCGCGGTCGACCAGGGGGAGCACGTCAGCCCCGGCCAGTGGATCGGCCAGTCGGGGACCACCGGCAACTCCACCGGACCGCACCTGCACTTCGAGACCCGGGTCACACCGGAGATGGGCTCGGCGGTGAACCCGGTGTCGTGGCTGGAGGCGCGGGGGGTGGCGCTCTGACGGAGCGGCTCGACCGCTCCAGGAAGAGCGGGCGGCACCTACACCCGCTCGGCCACCAACTGCTCGATCACGACCGCGACCCCGTCCTCGTTGTTCGCGACCGTCCGTCCCGAGGCCGCGGCGATCACGTCCGGGTGGGCGTTGCCCATCGCGTACGACCGGCCGGCCCAGGTCAGCATCTCGACGTCGTTCGGCATGTCGCCGAAGGCGACGACCTCCTCGTGCGAGATACCGCGCTCGGCGCAGCACAGGGCGAGCGTGCTGGCCTTGGACACCTCGGGACCGCTGATCTCCAGCAGGGCGCTGGGGCTGGAGCGGGTCACACCGGCACGGTCGCCGATGGCGAGCCGGGCCAGGGTCAGGAAGGCGTCGGGGTCGATGTCCGGGTGGTAGGCCAGGATCTTCAGCACCGGCTCCCCGGCCGCCCGGTGGTCCGGGCCCAGCAGTTCCTCCGCCGGGGCGAGGCTGTCGGGGATCTCCATGTGCAGCTTCGGGTACGCCGGCTCCTGGTAGAAGCCGTAGGTCTGCTCCACCGCGTACACCGTGCCCGGCGCCGCGTCGCGCAGCAGCCGTACGGCGTCCAGGGCGTTCTCCCGCTCCAGCTCCCGGACCTTCACGAACTTGTGGGCGCCGGGGCCGCCGTGCAGGTCGACCACGGCGGCGCCGTTGCCGCAGATCGCCAGTCCGTGGCCGTGCACGTGGTCGCTGACGACGTCCATCCAGCGGGCCGGGCGGCCGGTGACGAAGAAGACCTCGATGCCCGCCTCCTCGGCGGCGGCCAGCGCGGCCACCGTGCGGGGGGACACCGACTTGTCGTCGCGCAGCAGGGTGCCGTCGAGGTCGGTGGCGATCAGCCGCGGCGGGAGGGTCTCGGCCGCGGTATCGGGCTGTCGGGTCGCTGAGGTCACCGGGTCATTGTCCCGCAGATGCCCGCACGGGCGTGCGGGGCTCCGCACAGGTGAGTGGATGCCGCTCTCACCAGGGCTTTCCCGAGGAAGCCGCCCCCAGAGGCCTCAGCGCAGCTGCGCCGGCGCCTCCATGGCGATCTGCTCGAAGACCTTCTCGTCCGCAGCGAAGGGCGAGTCCGGGATGGGCCAGTGGATCACCAGCTCCGTGAAGCCCAGTTCCGCGTGCCGGCCGGCGAAGTCGACGAAGGCGTCCAGAGACTGGAGCGGGCCGGTGCGGTCCGGCGTGAACCCGGTCAGCAGGACCCGGTCGAGGCCGGTCATGTCCCGGCCGACCTCGGCGCAGGTGTCGGCCAGCTTCTCGGCCTGCCCGCGCAGGGCCTGGATCGACTGCTCGGGGGTGCCGTTCTCGTACAGCTTGGGGTCGCCGGTGGTCACCCAGGCCTGGCCGTACCGGGCGGTGAGCCGCATCCCGCGCGGACCGGTCGCGGCGACCGCGAACGGCAGCCGGGGGCGCTGCACACAGCCAGGGATGTTCCGCGCCTCGTGAGCCGAGTAGAAGTCGCCCTCGTACGACACCGTGTCCTCGGTGAGCAGCCGGTCGAGCAGCGGGACGAACTCGGCGAACCGGTCGGCACGCTCGCGCGGGGTCCACGGGTCCTGGCCGAGCGCGGTGGCGTCGAAACCGGAGCCGCCCGCGCCGATGCCCAGGGTGACCCGCCCGCCGGAGATGTCGTCCAGGGAGATCAGCTCCTTGGCGAGGGTCACCGGATGCCGGAAGTTCGGCGAGGTCACCAGCGTGCCGAGCCGAAGCCGCTCGGTGACGGCCGCGGCGGCGGTGAGGGTCGGCACGGCACCGAACCACGGGCCGTCCCGGAAGCTGCGCCAGGACAGATGGTCGTAGGTGTACGCGGTGTGGAAGCCGAGCTGCTCGGCGCGCGTCCAGGCCGTACGGCCGCCTTCGTTCCAGCGGCGGTACGGGAGGATCACGGTGCTCAGACGCAGACTCATGGCAAGGAGCCTAAGGGAGCCCTGCGGTGGCCCGTGTTTCACGTGAAACACGTCACCGTCGGCGGCCGGCCACGCTCAGCAGGTCAGTGGGGTGCGGGGAAGCGGAGATAGCGCGGCGGTACGGCCTCGGTCAGCCACACGCCGTTCGCGCTCACGCGGAAGACATGGCCGTCGCGGTGCATGGCGGCCGTGTCCACCGTCAGCACGAGCGGCCGGCCCCGGCGGGCACCGACGTGGGTCGCCGTCTCACGGTCGGGTGAGAGATGTACGTCGTGCCGGTTCATCGGCCTGAGCCCCTCGACCCGGATCGCGTCGAGGTGGCGGGCGACGGTGCCGTGGTAGAGGTGCGCGGGCGGGGTCGCCGGCGGCAGCCCGAGGTCGACCTCGACGCTGTGGCCCTGGCTGGCGCGGATCCGGGTGCCCTCGACGGCGAAACGGCGCTTGTCGTTGGTGATGACGACATGGTCCAGTTCGTCGCGGGTGAACCGGAAACCGTGCGCGGCGGCCGCGGCGATCAGCGTGTCGATCTCCACCCAGCCGCCCTCGTCGAGCGCCAGCCCGATCTGCTCCGGCTGGTGGCGCAGATGCTTCGAGAGGTACTTCGACACCTTGACGGTGCGTCTTTCGTCCATCCCACCAGAGTGCGGGAGAGACGGGAATCACGCGATCGAGTATTGCTTCCGAGGTTTGATCCACAGCCAAGTGTGGTTATCCACAGGGGAATTGGCGATTCTGTGGACAACAGGCCCTCAAAACAAGGGCCTTGGGCCTGCCGAGCAGCCTTTCACATCGGCGGCTTCAGCCGCGCGATCCGCCGCAACACCCCCGGCGCCAGCCGCGACAGCACCCGCGCGCCCCGTGCCTCCGGCGTGACCGGAACCACCGCCTCGTCACGCACCACCGCCCGCAGGATCGCGGCGGCCACCTTCTCCGGCGGATAGTTCCGCAGCCCGTACAGACGGGCGGCGCGCTGCTGGAGCCGCGTCTCCTCCTGGGCGTCGACCCCCGCGAAGTGCGCCGTCGACGTGATGGCGGTGTTGACGATGCCCGGACAGACTGCCGTCACGCCGATCCCCCGCCCGGCGAGTTCCGCCCGCAGGCACTCGCTGAGCATCAGCACGGCCGCCTTGGAGGTGCTGTAGGCGGGCAGGGCCCGGGACGGCTGGAACGCCGCCGCGGAGGCCACGTTGACGATGTGGCCGCCCTGCCCGCGCTCGGCCATCCGCAGGCCGAAGAGCCGGCAGCCGTGGATCACGCCCCACAGATTGACGTCGAGGACCTTCTTCCAGTCCTCCGGCGTGGTGTCGAAGAAGGACCCGGACAGCCCGATCCCGGCGTTGTTCACCAGGACGTCCACCACCCCGTACTCAAGGGTGACCTTCTCGGCGAGCTTCTCCATGGCCTGCTCGTCGGAGACGTCGGCCGTCTCCGCCCAGGCCACCGCGGCGCCCATGACACGGGACGACTCGGCGGTGCGGGCCGCCGCCTCCGCGTCCCGGTCGACGGCCACCACGCGCGCGCCCGCCTCCGCGAACGCGAGCGCCGTCGCCCGCCCGATGCCGCTGCCCGCCCCGGTGACCAGCACGAGCTGCCCGGCGAACCGCTCGGCATGCCTTCCGCTCGCCGCCGCCGGGGACCGGCCGTCCTCGACGGACGTCACGAAATCCCCGATCCACGAGGCGAGCTGATCCGGACGGGTGCGCGGGATCCAGTGCCCCGCCGGGAGCGTCCTGCGGGTCAGCCGCGGAACCCACTGCTCCAGCTCGTCGTGGAGCCGCTCCGACAGGAACCTGTCCGCCAGGGGCGTGATGAGCTGCACGGGCGCGTGGGCGTGCGCGTCCGGGCGCGGCCTGCGCAGCCGGGGCCGCACGTTGTCCCGGTACAGCCAGGCGCCGTGCGCCGCGTCCGACGGCAGGGACGAGGTCGGGTAGCCGCCGCGCGGCACCTTCTCGACCCGCTCCAGGACCTTCGGCCAGCGCTTGCCGAGCGGGCCGCGCCAGGCCAGCTCGGGCAGCACGGGCGTGTGCAGCAGGTACACGTACCAGGACTTCGCGCCCTGCCCGAGGAGCTGGCCGACCCGGCGCGGGGTGGGCCGCTTCACACGCCGGTTGATCCAGTGTCCGAAGTGGTCCAGGGACGGACCGGACATCGAGGTGAAGGAGGCGACGCGGCCCTCGGTGCGCCCGACGGTGGTGAACTCCCAGGCCTGCACCGAGCCCCAGTCATGCCCGACCAGGTGCACGGCCCGGTCCGGGCTGACCGCGTCCGCGACGGCCAGGAAGTCGTCCGTCAGCTTCTCCAGAGTGAATCCGCCCCGCAGCGGCCGCGGCGCCGTCGAACGGCCGTGGCCGCGGACGTCGTACGCCACCACGTGGAATTGCCCGGCGAGACGCGCGGCGACCTCGGACCACACTTCCTTGCTGTCGGGGTAGCCGTGCACGAGGACGACCGTCGGGCGACGTGGATCGCCCAGCTCGGCCACGCACAGCTCGACTTCGCCGGTCCGTACCCAGCGCTCCCGCGCGCCCGTGAGCAACGTCATCCGGCGAATCTGGCACTTGTTAGAGAAATCGTCAATAGCGCCTTCCCGGTCGTGGTAACTCTGGAGAACCAGGCCCCCTAGGGGCCCGTAATACTCAGGGCTGACCCGAATACAGCTCCACGGAGTGACGCCCGCCACGCTCACGGGCCCTACCTTCGAGGGGTGACTGTGATCGCGACCGAAAGCCTGAGCAAGCGGTTCCCGAGGGTGACCGCGCTTGACCGGCTCTCCGTGGACGTCGGGCCCGGTGTGACCGGACTCGTCGGAGCCAACGGAGCCGGCAAGTCCACACTGATCAAGATCCTGCTGGGTCTGTCCCCCGCCACCGAGGGCCGCGCCGACGTGCTCGGCCTCGATGTCGCCACCAAGGGCGCCGACATCCGCGAGCGGGTCGGCTACATGCCCGAGCACGACTGCCTGCCACCGGACGTCTCGGCCACCGAGTTCGTCGTCCACATGGCGCGCATGTCCGGCCTGCCGCCCACCGCGGCGCGCGAGCGCACGGCCGACACCCTGCGCCATGTCGGCCTGTACGAGGAGCGCTACCGCCCCATCGGCGGCTACTCGACCGGCATGAAACAGCGCGTCAAGCTCGCCCAGGCCCTGGTGCACGACCCGCAGCTGGTCTTCCTGGACGAGCCGACCAACGGCCTCGACCCGGTCGGCCGCGACGAGATGCTCGGCCTGATCCGCCGGATCCACACCGACTTCGGCATCTCCGTCCTGGTCACCTCGCACCTGCTGGGCGAACTGGAGCGCACCTGCGACCACGTCGTCGTCATCGACGGCGGCAAGCTCCTGCGCTCCAGCTCCACCACGGACTTCACCCAGACCACCACGACCCTCGCGATCGAGGTCACCGACACCGACGAGCACCCGGACGGCACCCGCGCGGTACGCGACGCGCTGCACGCGCGCGGGATGAGCGTCGAGGACGGCAGCGGCCTGCCCGGAGCCGGCCACGTCCTGCTGCTCACCGCCCAGGGCGAGGAGACGTACGACCTGGTCCGGGACGTGATCGCCGACCTCGGACTCGGCCTGGTGCGCATGGAGCAGCGCCGGCACCACATCTCCGAGGTCTTCACGGACAGCGACGAGCGCGAGCAGCGGAAGGAGGCCGTCGGCCATGGCGGTTGAACACTCCACGGGGACATCCGCCCCGGCACCGGGTGACCAGACCCGCATCCACAACATCGGCTACCGCAGCTACGACGGCCCCCGCCTGGGCCGCGCCTACGCCCGCCGCTCCCTGTACTCGCAGTCCCTGCGCGGCTCCTACGGCCTCGGCCGCTCGGTGAAGTCCAAGGTGCTGCCGATGCTGCTGTTCGTGGTGATGTGCGTGCCCGCGGCCATCATGGTCGCCGTCGCGGTCGCCACCAAGGCCACCGCCCTGCCCGTGGGCTACACGCGCTACGCGATCGTCATGCAGGCGGTCATCAGCCTGTACGTCGCCTCGCAGGCACCCCAGTCCGTCTCGCGGGACCTGCGCTTCAAGACCGTGCCGCTGTACTTCTCGCGGCCCATCGAGACCGCCGACTACGTCCGCGCCAAGTTCGCGGCGCTGGCCTCGGCGCTGTTCGTCCTCACGGCGGCTCCCCTGCTCGTGCTCTACGTGGGCGCGCTGCTGGCCGAGCTCGACTTCGCCGACCAGACCAAGGGATTCGCACAGGGACTCGTCTCCGTGGCACTGCTCTCCCTGCTCTTCGCCGGAATCGGCCTGGTCATCGCGTCCTTCACACCGCGCCGCGGCTTCGGCATCGCGGCCGTGATCGCCGTGCTGACCATCACCTACGGCGCGGTCTCCACCCTGCAGGCCATCGCCGACGTCCAGGGCAGCAGCGACGCCGTGCCGTTGATCGGGCTGTTCTCGCCGATCACGCTCGTCGACGGGGTGCAGTCCGCGTTCCTGGGCGCGACCTCCGCCTTCCCCGGCGGGGTGGGCCCGAGCAACGCCGAGGGCGCCGTCTTCGTCCTCGTCGCCCTGGGCCTGATCGCGGCGAGCTACGGCCTCCTGATGCGCCGCTACAAGAAGGTGGGACTGTGACCACGCTCTCCATCGACCACGTCTCCCGCTGGTTCGGCAACGTGGTCGCCGTCAACGACATCACCATGACCATCGGCCCCGGCGTCACGGGCCTCCTCGGCCCCAACGGCGCCGGAAAGTCCACCCTCATCAACATGATGGGCGGCTTCCTGGCCCCCTCCACCGGCACGGTCACCCTCGACGGGCAGCCCGTGTGGCGCAACGAGCAGATCTACCGGCACATCGGCGTCGTCCCCGAGCGCGAGGCGATGTACGACTTCCTCACCGGGAAGGAGTTCGTGCTGGCCAACGCCGAGCTGCACGGCCTGGGCGCCAAGGCGGCCCAGAAGGCGCTGGCCACGGTCGAGATGGAGTACGCGCAGGACCGCAAGATCCAGACGTACTCCAAGGGCATGCGCCAGCGCGTGAAGATGGCCTCCGCCCTGGTCCACGACCCGTCCCTGCTCCTGCTGGACGAACCCTTCAACGGCATGGACCCGCGCCAGCGCATGCAGCTGATGGACCTGCTGCGCCGCATGGGCGACGAGGGCCGCACGGTGCTGTTCTCGTCCCACATCCTCGAAGAGGTCGAGCAACTCGCCTGGCACATCGAGGTCGTCGTCGCCGGCCGGCACGCCGCCAGCGGTGACTTCCGCAAGATCCGGCGCCTGATGACCGACCGGCCGCACCGCTACCTGGTGCGTTCCAGCGACGACCGCGCCCTCGCGGCCGCGCTGATCGCCGACCCGTCGACGTCCGGGATCGAGGTCGACCACGCCGAGGGCGCGCTGCGCGTCCAGGCCGTCGACTTCGGCCGCTTCACGGCTCTGCTGCCGCGTGTGGCGCGCGAGCACGGCATCCGCCTGCTCACGGTCTCGCCGTCCGACGAGTCCCTCGAGTCCGTCTTCTCGTACCTGGTCGCGGCGTAGGAGGCCCTGATGTATGACCCCACAGTCGCCCGGCTCACCTACCGGGCCCTGCTCGGCCGGCGCCGGGCCCTCATCCTCGGTGCCCTGCCCCTGCTGCTGATCGTCATCGCCGTGGCGGTGCGCGCTCTCACCGGTGCTGACGACCAGACGGCCTCCGACCTGCTGGGCGGTCTCGCCCTCGCCACGATGGTGCCGCTCATCGGCGTCATCGCCGGAACCGGCGCGATCGGCCCGGAGATCGACGACGGCTCGGTGGTGTACCTGCTGTCCAAGCCGATCAAACGGCCGACCATCATCTTCACCAAGCTGATCGTCGCCGTCGCCGTGACGATGGTGTTCTCCGCGGTGCCGACGCTCATCGCGGGCTTGATCCTGAACGGCAACGGCCAGCAGATCGCCGTGGCCTACACGGTGGCGGCGCTGGTCGCGTCCATCGCGTACGCGGCGATGTTCCTGCTGCTCGGCACGGTCTCCCGGCACGCGGTGGTGTTCGGTCTCGTCTACGCGCTGGTCTGGGAGGCCCTGTTCGGCTCCCTGGTGCCGGGCGCCCGCACGCTGAGCGTCCAGCAGTGGTCGCTGGCCGTGGCCCAGAAGGTGTCCGGCGGGAACCTGGTGACCTCGGACGTCGGCCTGACCACGGCGACGGTGCTGCTGGTCGGCGTCACGGTGCTCGCCACCTGGTACGCCGGTCAGAAGCTGCGCTCGCTGACCCTCGCCGGCGAGGAGTGACGGGCCCGGGCCTTGACGGGGGCTTCACCTCTGTCGGGGCACACTGGGCAAACGGGATGTAGGGCAACCACACGGGAGTTGGACGGCCGGGAGGAGACGGGGATGGCGGGCGAGAGGGCTCAGCACGAGGACGGCGGTCAGGACGACGCCTGGGACGACCTCGTCCTGGACGACGACTTCATACGCTCCGCCGAGACCTCCGAGCCGTCCGCCCGGGCCCGGATGCTCGCCGAGCGCTGGCGCCGTGAGGAGCCGGAACCGCAGCCCTGGCGCTCCGACGAGCCGCCCGCCGGCTGGTTCTTCAGCAAGGTCCGGCGGCGCCGGTGGCGCAGGCGCTGAGGCCGGGCGATTTAATCGGTGGCGTCCAATTCGCCCGGCGGGCAGAGTGGTTGTGTTCACCCCGCCGGGCAAGGAAGTCCGGCGCCGAGTTCTGGGAGAGGAGCGGGACGATGCCCATGCACGGCAGTACGTCCAGCTCCCTTCAGGGCAGCCCGCGGCGGGCTCCGGAGTAGTCGCTACCTCACTCCGTGGAACTCGCCCCCTGCGGGGAGCTGCCCGGGGCGGCCGCTTCGAGCACGCGAATCGCACTCGCGTGGGCCGCCCACCCGGAGGATTGGCCGAGTGGTAAGGCACTGGCTCGCGCTGCGTTCGAGCAGAAGCGAGTCGCGGTCGGGCTGCGAGAGCCCGCGCACGTTCGATCCGTGCATCCTCCGCCCAGCATCACCGAGCACCGGACGACAGGCCCGGCGTTCAGCCCAGCAACCGCTCCAGCACGACCGCGATCCCGTCCTCCTCGTTCGAGGACGTCACCTCGTCCGCCACGGCCTTCAGCTCCTCGTGGGCGTCCGCCATGGCGACACCGTAGGAGGACCAGGCGAACATCGGTATGTCGTTGGGCATGTCGCCGAAGGCGATCGTGTCGGCCGCCTTCACCTTGAGCCGGCGGGCCGCCAGGGACAGGCCGGTCGCCTTGGACAGGCCCAGGGGGAGGAGTTCGACGATGCCCTCGCCCGCCATGACGACGGTGACGAAACCGCCGGCGGTGCGCGTGGCCACCTCGCACAGCTCGTCGTCCGACAGCGTCGGGTGCTGGATGTACATCTTGTTCAGGGGCGCGGTCCACAGGTCCGACGCGTCCGTGAAGGGGGTCGCGGGGAGGGTGCCCTGGACCGCGTAGCCGGGGCCCACCAGGACCTCGCCGTCGAGGCCGTCGCGGCTCGCAGCCAGGTACAGCGGGCCGACCTCCGCCTCGATCTTGGCCAGCGCCACCCCGGCCAGCTGCCGGTCCAGCGTCACCGACGTCAGCAGCCGGTGGGCGCCGGCGTCGTACACCTGCGCGCCCTGGCCGCAGACGGCAAGCCCCTGGTAGCCCAGGTCGTCGAGGATGTGCCGGGTCCACGGGACCGCGCGGCCGGTGACGACGATGTGCGCAGCGCCCGCGGCGGTGGCCGCCGCGAGCGCGTCACGGGTGCGGGGCGACACCGACTCGTCGGAGCGCAGCAGCGTTCCGTCGAGGTCGGTGGCGATCAGCTTGTAGGGGAAGCCGCCCGATGGGGCCGTGTCGCTCACTTGGACACCGGCTCCAGGACCTCCCGGCCGCCCAGGTACGGGCGCAGCACCTCGGGCACGCGCACCGAGCCGTCGGGCTGCTGGTGGTTCTCCAGGATCGCGACGATCGTGCGCGGTACGGCGCACAGGGTGCCGTTGAGCGTGGCCAGCGGCTTGACCTGCTTGCCGTCACGGACGCGGATCGACAGCCGGCGGGACTGGAACTCGGTGCAGTCCGAGGTCGAGGTCAGCTCGCGGTACTTGCCCTGGGTCGGGATCCACGCCTCGCAGTCGAACTTGCGGGCGGCCGAGGAGCCGAGGTCGGCGCTGGCCACGTCGATCACGCGGTAGGGCAGCTCCAGGGAGGTCAGCCACTGCTTCTCCCACTCCAGCAGCCGCTGGTGCTCGGCCTGCGAGTCCTCCGGGGCGACGTAGGAGAACATCTCGACCTTGTCGAACTGGTGCACGCGGAAGATGCCCCGGGTGTCCTTGCCGTGCGAACCGGCCTCGCGGCGGAAGCAGGGCGAGAAGCCCGCGTAGCGCAGGGGGAGGCGGTCGGCGTCGAGGATCTCGTCCATGTGGTACGCCGCCAGCGCCACCTCGGACGTGCCGACCAGGTAGAGGTCGTCGTCGGCGAGGTGGTAGACGTCCTGGGCGGCCTGGCCGAGGAAGCCCGTGCCCGCCATGGACTGGGAGCGGACCAGGGCCGGGGTGAGCATCGGGGTGAAACCGGCCGCGGTGGCCTGGGCCATCGCCGCGTTCACCAGGGCGAGCTCCAGGAGCGCGCCCACGCCCGTCAGGAAGTAGAAGCGCGAGCCGGAGACCTTGGCGCCGCGCTCGACGTCGATCGCGCCGAGGATCTGGCCGAGCTCCAGGTGGTCCTTGGGCTCGAAGCCCTCGGCGCCGAAGTCGCGGATCGTGCCGTGCGTCTCCAGGGTGACGAAGTCCTCCTCGCCGCCCACGGGCACGTCCGGGTGGACGAGGTTGCCGAGCCTCTGGAGCAGCTCCTGGGTCTCGGTGTCGGCCGCGTCGCGGTCCGCGTCGGCGGCCTTGACGTCGGCGGAGAGCTGGCCCGCCTTCTTCAGCAGCTCGGCCTTCTCGTCCCCGGCCGCCTTGGGGATGAGCTTGCCGAGCGCCTTCTGCTCGGCGCGCAGCTCGTCGAAGCGGACGCCGGACGACCTGCGCCGCTCGTCGGCAGACAGGAGGGCGTCGACGAGCGCGACGTCCTCTCCACGGGCGCGCTGGGAGGCGCGCACACGGTCGGGGTCCTCACGGAGCAGGCGAAGGTCAATCACGCGCCCAAGGCTACCGGTGCGCGATGACCTCCCACGACTCACTATTGAGGTCGCTCTTTACGTACCGTTATGGGTGAATTGCTCTGAGTGTCAATAAAAACGCCCCTCTCGCCGGAACGAGCCATCTGCGGGGTGTGGCATTGACTCGATTTCCTTGTGCGGAACGGGACTTGGGGCTTGGTTGTCCACAGGGATCCACGCCTGCCGAAGAGTTATCCACAGGCTGTGTGGAAGATCTGTGGACTTCGGAATTGATCACTCCGGGAGGCTGGGCATCCCTCGGAATTCCCGACGGAAACCTGCCCTGTCCTCACTTTCGAGTGCAATTGGGTCCCCCTGAAGAGTTACGCAAGGGAAAACGGTAGACGAAGGGCGACCTGCCTGCTGATGGCCCCATCCGGGCCCTGTAGGGCGATTTGTCGACTGAATCGCGTTGCGTTGTCGACTTGTCCCCAGGTCGAGAAGCGGACCTGTGGATAACTCCTGTGGATAACGAAAATCACCAGGTACGACCGGTCTAGAACCGGCCGTCCTGGCAGCGCGCCACCCAGTCCGCCGCCTCCACGAACTCCTCGTCCGACGTCCCGAGCCGTGGCGGCTGGACATCCCCGGGCGCCATGTCCGCACGCGGATAGGAGCCGAGGTAGCGCACCTGGAGGCAGATCCGCTTCAGGCCCTTCAGGGCATCGGCCATCCGGCGGTCGGAGATATGGCCCTCGGCGTCGATGCAGAAGCAGTAGTTGCCGATGCCCGCGCCGGTGGGCCGGGACTGGAGCAGCATCAGGTTGATGCCGCGCGTGGCGAACTCGCCCAGCAGGTCGCGCAGACCGCCGGGGTGGTCGTCGCGCTGCCACAACACGATGGACGTCTTGTCCGCGCCGGTCGGCGCCGCGGGCCGGGCGGGCCGGCCGACCAGCACGAACCGTGTCTGGGCGTTCTCGGCGTCGTGGATCCCCGTCTCCAGGGCCTCGAGGCCGTAGCGGGCGGCCGCGAACTCGCCCGCGAAGGCGGCGTCGTACTGGCCCTCCTGGACCAGCCGGGCGGCGTCCGCGTTCGA
Organism: Streptomyces sp. NPDC041940; assembly: GCF_055589465.1. NCBI lineage: Bacteria > Bacillati > Actinomycetota > Actinomycetes > Kitasatosporales > Streptomycetaceae > Streptomyces > Streptomyces sp. NPDC041940. Next base: position 180,912 of record NZ_JBVJBP010000010.1, on the reverse strand, counting down.
GGCGGCCGACTCCCAGTGCGCGTCCGGGAGGTGCTTCTTCAGCCAGTTGCGCACCTGCGGCTGGGCGGCCGGGTGGGCGGAGACCGTCTTGATGTCCGACAGCTTCGTGCCCGGGCGGACGAGCAGCGCGAAGGTGATCGACAGCAGCACCTCGCGGTAGATCATCAGCGGGGCGCCGGCGACCAGCTCGTCGAGGGTGGTGGTGATGCCGCCCTCGACGGAGTTCTCGATCGGCACGAACGCGGCCTCGGCCTCGCCGGTTCGTACGGCGTCGAGCGCGGACTGGACGGAGACGTACGGGGTGAGTTCCCGGGTGGCGGTCTCGGGAAGCGTGCGCAGGGCGACTTCGGTGAAGGTGCCCTCAGGGCCGAGATACGCATAGCTCGCTGGCATGACCTCACCCTAATGGGCTCGTGGAATCGACATCCCCCACAAGAGCGCCCAGAGGCGAACTCTCACCCCTCCAGCAACTTCTGCCCCACGTACTCGCCCTCCGCGGCCCCGCCCGGCACCGCGAACAGCCCGCTCGACTCGTGCCGGATGTACTGCGACAGGGCGTCGCCGCGGTCGAGCTTGCGCTGCACCGGCACGAAGCCGCGCAGCGGATCGGCCTGCCAGCAGATGAAGAGCAGACCCGCGTCGGGCACTCCGTCGGTGTCGATGCCGTCGTGGAAGGAGAACGGGCGGCGGAGCATCGCCGCGCCGCCGTTCTGGTCGGGCCGGGTGATTCGGGCGTGGGCGTTGATCGGGACGACCAGGTTGCCCTTGGCGTCCGTCTTCTCCAGGTCCATCGCGGTCTTCTCGGTGCCCCCGGAGAGTGCCGACCCGTCGGACTTGCGGCGCCCGATCACATCCTCCTGCGCTTTCCCGGAGAGCTTCTCCCAGTCGTCGAGGAGCATGCGGATCCGTCGTACGACGGCGTAGGAGCCGTTCGCCATCCAGGCCGGGTCGCCCTTGTCCGGCACGAAGATCCGCTGGTCGAAGTCGGACTCGGCCGGCTTCGGGTTGCGGGTGCCGTCGATCTGGCCCATGAGGTTGCGGGCCGTCATGGGGTGGGAGGTGGCGCCCGGCGAGCGGTTGAAGCCGTTCATCTGCCAGCGGATGCGGGCAGCCGAGCCGGTGTCCTTCTGGATCGCGCGCAGGGCGTGGAAGGCGACCAGGGAGTCGTTGGCGCCGATCTGCACCCACAGGTCGCCGTTGCTGCGGTTCTTGTCGAGGTGGTCGGAGGAGAACTCGGGCAGGGGGTCGAGGGAGGCCGGGCGCTGCTTCTCCAGGCCGGTCCTGGCGAAGAAGCTGTGGCCGAAGCCGAAGGTGATCGTCAGCGACGAGGGCCCGGCGTCCCGGGCCACGTCGGTGTCGTCGGGCCCGCTCGGCTCGCCCGCCATCAGCCGCCGCGCCGTCTCCGACCAGCGGCGCAGCAGGGCGGCGGCCTCCTTGCGGCCGGCGCCCGCCGCCAGGTCGAAGGCGACGACGTGACCGCGGGCCTGGAGGGCTTCGGTGATGCCGGGCTGATGTTTCCCGTGAAACATCGCCCGGTCGGTGCCGAGCGAGGTGAGGGGCGCGGCGGCCTCGGAGGGTGCGGCGGCGTATCCCCCGGCCGCGCCCGCCGTACCGAGCACGAGCCCGGTGGCACCGGCGGTGCCGAGCATCCGGCGCCGTGAGATGCCGCCGGCGGAGGCCGCTTCGGTCTCCCCCGGGGCGGTGCCGGGAGTGCGGGCCTCCGGAATGGACTGGTCAACCATGGTCGTTCAGCCGATCTGCGCGTTCTTGGAGACGGTCACCTCGTCGATGTCGGAGGTCCGCACGGTGACGTCGACCTGCCAGTCGCCGGCCATGGGGATCTGCACTCCGTTCGCCGACCAGTGTCCGGTAGCCAGGTGGTCGGGGGCGACGGGCAGGGGCCCGATGTCCTTGGCTTTCAGGGTGAAGTCGACCTTCACCTCGGGGATGTCGAAGGCCCGGCCGTTGGGCCGCTCCACGTAGACGTGCATCTCGTTGTCGCCCACGCGCGCCGGGTCGAGGTCGACGGTGACGATGCCCTTGCCGTCCTCGCCGCCGGTGTCGAACGGCATGTTCAGGGTCAGCGCCCCGGATGCTCCGGCGTCGGCGGAGGCGGACGCGGAGGACGAGGCGGCCGCCTTGGCGTCCTGCTCCGTACGGCCCGGCTCGGTCTGCGTCAGCACGGTGGTGACGGCGAGCAGGACGACCGCGATGCCGGCCTCGGCCAGCACGGAGCGGCGCAGGCCGAATCGGTTGGGGTCGGCGTCCCGCAGTTGCTTCTGCCGGGCGGTGTCCCGAGCGGCCCGCTGCCGGGCGAGCTGCGCGGCGCGCTCGGCGTCGGCGGGCTCGTTGTCGTCGGGCTCGGCGTCGGCGGGCTCCGTGTCGGCGGGCCCCGGGTTGTCGGGCCCCGGGTTGTCGGGCTCGGGGTCACGCTGCTCGTCGGCGTCATGGCCGGTGCTCGTGCCGGTCCGGTCATCGCCGGAGGCCTCGGCGTCTGGGTCGCCGGAGGCATCCGCCCCCGCACCGACGCGCGCCATCTCCCGCTCCGCCGGTGCCGGTACGGCCTCCGCCAGCCGCCCCGTCCAGCGCCGTGAGATCCAGGCGACGCCGACCAGCACGACCACGAGGGCGATCTTGGCCAGGAGGAGCTGCCCGTACCGGGTGTCGGTGAAGGCCGACCAGGAGCCGAGCTGGCGCCAGGACTGGTACGTCCCGGTCGCGATCAGCGCGAGCACGCTGCCGAAGGCGACACGGGAGAAGCGGCGTACGGCCGTCGCGTCGACGGGCGCGTCGGCGGGGGCCCGGTACAGGGCGACCAGGAGCGCGCCCAGTCCTCCGAGCCACGCGGCGACCGCCAGCAGATGGACGACGTCGACCGGCATGGAGATGCCCGCCTGGAGCCCGACCGAGGCGTGCTCGGACATGGCCCAGCTCGCGGCGAGCCCGGCCGCCACGACGACGCCGCCGACGGCGAGACCGAAGGTCAGGTCGCGCTTCTCCTGGGCGTCCTCGCGCTTGTCGTACGCCCCGAACAGCACGGAGATGAACAGTGCCGCCGCGGCGAGCAGCAGCAGCCGGGACACCAGGGCCGCGCCGGTCTTGGTCTCCAGCACCTGCCCGAGCAGGGACAGGTCGAAGACGTCGGCGACCTTCCCGGAGCCGGTGTAGGAGCCGCGCAGCAGGAGCAGGGCGAGGGTGGCGGCGGTGAGCGCGAGCCACCCGGAGACGACGAACCGCTGCACCGGCCGTACCCCGGAGCCGCGTCGCCAGCAGGCGAGGACGAAGGCGGCGCCGCCGGCCATCACGATGAACCCGGCGTACGACACATACCGCCCGGTGCCGTACAGCCAGCCGACGACTCCGTCGTCGGTCGCCTGCTGGGAGACCGTCGCGGAGGTCTTGGAGGGGGCGCCGATGGAGAAGGTGTAGGCGCCGGCGACGGGGTGGCTGTCGGCGGAGACGACCTGGTAGGCCACCGTGTACGTGCCGTCGGGCAGGCCCGGCTTCAGCCCCACGGCATACGTCGTTCCGCTCACGTTGGACGGCTCGGCCGTGTCGACGCGCTTGCCGTCGGGGTCGAGGACGCGCAGTGAGTCGTCGGACAGCGCGACCTGCTCGGAGAAGGTGAGCGAGATCCGGGCCGGGGCCTCCTGGACCACCGCCCCCTGCCCGGGGTCGCTGCCGGTCACCGCGGCGTGCGCGGAGGCCGGCCCGGCTCCCGCGAGGAGTGCGCAGGCCGCGGCCAGGAGCAGCAGCACCAGGTTCCGGACGCGGGGGGCGATGGTCTGTGTCACAGGGGTCCCTCCCTCAGTGTCCGGTCTTCGGTTGGTAGGTCGCCGGCTTCACCGGCATCTCGACCTTGACGGGGCCGGAGCCGGCGAAGCGCAGCTCGACGGTGACCGTCTGGCCTTCCTTCGGCTTGCGCTTCAGCTGCTCGAACATCAGGTGGTCGCCGCCGCTCTTCAGCACCAGTTCGCCGTGGGCGGGGACCTTCAGGTCCTTGACCTCCCGCATGGCTCCGCCGACGGTCTCGTGCACGGTGACCTGCCCGGCGACATCGCTCGTGACCGAGGTCAGCTCGTCGGCGGCACCGCCCTTGTTGGTGACGGTGAAGAAGCCCGCCGCCATCTCGTCGGAGACCGGCTGCGGCATGTACGCGGAGCCCACGGAGAGTTCCGCCTTCCCGTCCGCGGAGTCACTGCCGGAGTCCGAGCCGCCGCAGCCCGCCAGGGCCAGCGTCCCGGTCAGGACGAGGGCCGCCGGGCCGATCGCACGCCTCACGGGTTCGCTCCCTTGACGATCTCGGGGAGGTCCTTGGTGTAGTCGTCGACGGTGGCGTCCTCGCCGTAGAGCACATAGCCGCCGTCGGTCTTCGGCGAGAACGCGATGACCTGGGTGCCGTGCTCGGAGATGATCTTGCCGTTCTTGTCCTTCCGCGGCGCGTCGAGGGAGATGCCGAGGGTGCGGGCGCCTGCCTGGATGGTCGCGAAGTCGCCGGTGAGGCCGATGAACTGGGGGTCGATGCCCTTGAGCCACTTGCCGAGCTCGGCCGGGTTGTCGCGGTCCGGGTCGGTGGTGACGAACACGACGCGCAGGTCGTCCTGTTCGGCCTTGGGCAGCTGCTTCTTGGCCACGGCGATGTTGCTCATGGTCGACGGGCACACGTCGGGGCAGTGGGTGTAGCCGAAGTAGATCAGGGTGGGCTTGCCCTCGGTCTCCTTGCGGAGGTCGTACTTCTTGCCCTGCGTGTCGGTGAGGACCAGGTCCGGCTTCTCGAACGGCTTGTCGAGGACGGTGGCGGCCTTCTCGGTGCCGGCCTCCTCCGACACCACGGCGACGGGCTTGTCGCTGTCGCCGCCGCTGCCGCAGGCGGTCAGGGTCAGAGAGGCGGCGGCGAGCAGAGCGGCCGCGGCGAAGGTCTTGGTGCGCATGAAAGGAATCCCAGATGTCGGTGACCCGGCGCGCACCGGAGTGCCCCCGCCCGAGGGGCGAGGACCCGGTGCGCGCCGTGCAACGGAAGCAGCGTCAGGCGTTGGAGCGCCGACGCCCGGCGAGCACGCCGTAGGCGACGCCCGCCGCGCCGACCACGATGCCGACGATGCCCAGGACGCGGGCGGTGGTGTCGGTGCCGTCGGAGGAGTGGGTGTCGGCGGCGGCGGTCTTGGCGGAGGCCTTCTCGGTCTCCTCGGAGTCGGAGGCCTTGTCGCCCGACGAGCCGTGGTGCCCGTCCTCGGAGGCGGCGGACAGCTCCAGCACCGGGGCCGGGTTGTCGGGCTCCTCCTTGCCCTCCTGCGGCACCTCGATCCAGCGGACGACCTCCTTGTTGGAGTACGTCTGCAGGGCCTTGAAGACGAGTTCGTCGGCGTCCTCGGGCAGGGTGCCGATGGAGACCGGGAACTTCTGGAAGAAGCCGGCCTTGATGCCGTCGCCGTCGGCGGTCCAGGTGACCTTGGTGACGGCCTCGGAGATCTTCTCGCCGTGCATCTCCAGCGGCTTGTCCAGCTTGGACTTGGTGACCTTGACGTCCCAGCCGGGCACCGGCTCCGGCATGACGGAGGCCAGCGGGTGGTCGGTGGGGAAGTTGACCTCGAGCTTGGTGGTCGAGGCGTCGTCGCGCTCGTTCGGGACCTTGAAGTCCACGACCGCGTAGCCGCCCTTGGCGGCCTCCCCTTCGGGCTGCACGGTGACGTGCGCGAAGGCGGGGGCGGACAGGGCGAGAACGGTGACACCGGCGGCGGCACCGGCCGCGGCGATACGGGAAACCTTCATGGAAGGGAGCACTCCGCTGTGAGTCGGGTCGGGATGAGGAAGAGGGATACACGCACACGCGCGTGCCGCACGACGGCGGCCCCTCCTCGAATCCGAAAGAATCCGAAAGATCCGAAAGAAGCGGAGTGGCGGTCGCGTCAGGCGGCGAGGGCGAGTGCGGATGCGGGAGCCGTGGCGGCGGGCGGGCCGCGCCGGATCACCGTGTGCTGCAGTGCGGTGGTGCACGGCGTCTCCGGCACGGGCCGCACGGCGGGCGCGGGGCACAGACGTGCCTCCGGCGCTCCCGGGAGGCCGGCACGCAGGGCGCGCACCAGCGCGAACGCTGCCCGCAGGGAGCGCACGAGCGCCCCTTCGGTGACGCCCTGCGCCGACAGTTCGGTGAGCCGCAGCAGCGCCAGGTCGCCGTGGCGCAGCAGCCAGCCGGCGGCGACCGCCGCGAGGACATGGCCGAGCAGCATCGGCAGGGACGGCCACAGCGAGGCCGGTGCGGCGTCCGTGGCCACATGCGCGTGGGCGCCGCCCGTCGGCTGGAGCCGGGCGTCGGTGAGGATCTTGTGGGCCTGCGCCGGGCTGATAGCCGCCGCCGTGGTGCCGCACAGGAGCCGCGCGGCCTGCTGGACCAGCGCGGCGTCGCTCGTGCCCGCCGGCACCGAGGACGTGGTGGCCGCGGCCGTACCGTGCTGGCCCAGGCCGAAGAGCGTGTGCAGCACCGTCTGGCCGACCGCGAGCAGTGCCGCGATGCCCGGCAGCGAGCGCACGCGTCCCGCGAGCGGGGCCGCCACCGCGGCCACCCCGAGGAACCCGGCGCCCAGCGTCCACAGCGGAATGCCCTCGCACGACGCCAGCGCGTGACCTGCCCCGGCCAGCACGACGCAGACCGCGGCGAACACCGCGGCCCGCAGGATCCGGAACGGGTGTCCGGAGCGCGTCACGCGCGCGTGGGGGGCAGTCATGGCGGGCTCATCATCGCACTGGCCCCGCGGGCCCCGTGCGGCAGGTCCGCAAGATGCCGTACGACCGGAACGTCACCCTCTGGCCCCGCCCGCCCCTACTTGCGCCGGTGTTCGCTCCCGCATACACCGATCAGGATCAGTGCGCATCCGCCGTATGGGCGGCATCACGTCAACTTCACGCTTACATGCGGGGGCTGGGGGCAATACGTAACGGTATGTCGAGCCGCAGCCAGGAGGCTGGAGCATGAGCATCTGGTGGTCACTCCATCTGCGGCGCGAAGCTGCCAGCGTGCCCCTCGCCAGGCGCCTGTTCATCGGCACGATGGAGTCCGCGGGCGTCGACCCCGACATCTCCTACGACCTCTCCGTGGCCCTCAGTGAGGCCTGCGCGAACGCCGTGGAGCACGGCGGGGACATGGCGCGCGGCCCTGGGTCGGAGGCGTACCGGGTCACGGCCTACCTCGACGGTGAGAAGTGCCGGATCGAGGTCGCCGACGCGGGCCCGGGTTTCCCCGTGTCCTCCGTCTCCCGGTCCCGCCCGCCGATCCGGCCCGCGCACTCCGACGCGGAGGACGGCAGAGGACTCTGCCTCATCGAGGAGCTCGCCGACCATGTTCACATCGGCAACAAGCCGGGCCGGGGCGGGGCCGTGGTGAGCTTCGACAAGGTCCTCAAGTGGCGCGAGGGTGCCGCGCCGCTGATGGCGGTCTGACCCTGCGGTGGTGTTTCACGTGAAACACCACCGCCGTGTTTCACGTGAAACGTCCCGCTGAACGTCTGCTGCCGTCCGCCCCTACAGCGCACCCCAGTCCAACGTCGTCCGCGCCAGCCCCGCCACCTGCGTGAGCAGCGCCAGCCGGGCCGCACGGACCGCCGGGTCGGGGTCCATCACCAGTACCTCGTCGAAGAAGGCGCTGATCGCCTCGACCAGCGGCCCGGCGACCTCGATCAGCGCCCCGAGGTCGTCCTCACGGCCCTGCAGCGCCTGGCGTACGGCCTCGGCGCTCTCGGCGAGGCGCAGTTCGGCGGGCGCGGTCAGCAGGGACAGGTCCGCCGCCTCGACGCCGCCCTCGGGGAGGATGCGCACGACCCGCTGGAACGCGGCGGCGAGTGCCTCGAACGCCTCCGTGCCGATGTGCCGCTCCAGCGTGGCCAGCGTCCGGTCGCCGTGGGCGGGCCGGTCGGCCCACACCAGGACGGCTTGGACGAGCCGGTGTTCGTGCCCGGCGTCCGTGAGCTGCTGCTCATAGCGCCGGGTGATCAGTTCGGCTGCCTCGGCGACCCGCTCGGCGGGCACCTCGACGCCCTGCGCGGCGTACCGTACGGCCGCCGCGCGCAGGCCGTCGCGCACCCGGATCCCGGCCACGGCGGGCAGGCTCCGCAGCACGTTGAGCAGCCCGATCGCGGCCCGGCGCACCCCGTACGGATCGGAACTCCCGGTCGGTGCGGCCCCGATGATGAACATGCCCGTCACCAGGTCGAACCGGTCGGCGAGCGACAGCACGGCACCCGCCTCCCCGGCGGGAAGGGCACCGCCGGCGGAGCGCGGCAACTCCATCTCGGCGAGGGCCCGGGCGACCTCCGCGGACTCGCCGGCCCGGCGGGCGTACTCCTCTGCCATCACCCCGGCCAGTCCCGAGAACTCGATCACCATCTGGGACGCCAGGTCGAACTTCGCCAGCGCACCGGCGCGCCGGACGACGTCCACCGCCTCCTGGGCCAGCCCGGCCCGCGCGGCAAGATCGAGGGAGAGGACGGCGAGGCGCTCGGCGCGGTCGGCGACCGTACCGAGCCGGTCCTCGAAGGTCAGCTTGTCCAGCCGGCTCCGGAACTCCGCCGGCGGCACCTTCAGGTCCGCCCGCCAGAAGAACGCGGCGTCCTCGTAACGGGCCCGCAGCACCGCCTCGTTGCCCGCCCGCACCACGTCGTCGTCGCACAGGGCGTTGGCGAAGGTGACGAAGTGCGGCATGAGGCGCTCGCCGTCCAGCACCGGCAGATAGCGCTGGTGCTTGCGCATCACGGTGGTCAGGACGCTCGCGGGCAGTTCGAGATAGCGCTCGTCGAACGACCCCCGCACGGCGTAGGGGAACTCCAGGATGTCGGTGATCTCGTCGATCAGGCCGGCCTGGCCCTCCACGTCGATCCGCCCGCCGACCTCGGCCGCCGCCTCCACGGCACCGCGGACCACCGCGCCGCGCCGGGAATCCCGGTCGAGCAGGATGCCGTGCATGTGCAGGAAGTGCGGGTAGCCCTCGGCGGCAGTCACCCGGACCTCCGGATAGGGGGCCTGGCGCTGCACCCGCGTCGTGTCGCCCGCGGAGAGGGAGGAGACCACCACGGGCAGGGGAGTGCGCCCCAGCAGGGCGAGCAGCCAGCGCACGGGACGCGAGAACGAGAGCCCCGGGTCGCTCCAGCGCATGTTGCGCCCGGCACGCAGCCCGGACACGACCTCGGCCAGCAGGTCGCTGAGTACCTCGACGGCCGAGCGCCCCTCCTCGTGACGGGTGAGTGCCACGTACTCGACCCCGTTGACGTCGACGATCCGCACGTCCGTCGGTTCGGCGCCCTGGCTGCGGGCGAAGCCCTGCAAAGCCGGGGTGGGAGCGCCGTCCTTGAAGGCGGCGGCGACCTTCGGCCCGCGCACGGTCCGCATCGTGTCCCGCTCGCGCGGCTGCACACCGTCGACGGTGATCACGATCCGGCGCGGGGTGGCCATCACGGTGATCGCGCCGTGCCCCAGCCGGGTGTCGGCCAGCTTGGCGGTGACCGACTCGCGCACCGCCTCGGTGGTGGCGGGCACATCGGCGTACGGCAGCTCCTCCACGCCGATCTCGAACAGCAGCGTCTCGACGCCGGGAACCTTGGGCAGCGCGGGCCGCTCGGCCGGGGCCGGTGCGGCCGCCACGCCGAGCGGGTACTCCAGCGCGGCCCGCCGCCGCTCCCACAACTTCGCCGTCTCGTGCGTCAGACCACGCATCAGCGAGAACGCCTTGGCCCGCTCGGTGGTGCTGATGGCGCCGCGCGCGTCGAGCACGTTGAAGGTGTGGCTGCACTTGAGCACGTACAGGTACGCCGGAACCGGCAGCTCCAGGTCGAGCAGGCGCCGGGCCTCGGCCGCGTACGCCTCGAAGAGCCGGTGGTTGGTGTCGAGGTCGGCGTCGTCGAGGTAGTAGCGGCTCATCTCGTACTCGTTCTGGCCGAACACCTCGCCGTACGTGATGCCCGGCGCGTAGACGATGTCCTTGAAGTGGGCCACGCCCTGAAGGTTCATCAGGATGCGTTCGAGGCCGTACGTGATCTCCACCGACACCGGATCCAGGGCGACACCGCCGACCTGCTGGAAGTAGGTGAACTGGGTGATCTCCATGCCGTCCAGCCAGACCTCCCAGCCCAGCCCCCAGGCGCCGAGCGCGGGTGAGGCCCAGTTGTCCTCGACGAACCGCACGTCGTGCGCGCCGAGGTCGACGCCGAGCGCCCTCAGGCTGCCCAGATACAGCTCCTGAGGGTTGCCGGGGTCGGGCTTGAGGATGACCTGGAACTGGGTGTGCGTCTGGAGCCGGTTGGGGTTCTCGCCGTAGCGCGAGTCGTCCGGCCGCACGCTCGGCTCGACGTAGGCCACGCTCCAGGGCTCGGGACCGAGCACGCGCAGCGCCGTGGCCGGGTTGGCCGTACCGGCTCCGACCTCGGTGTTCAACGGCTGCGTGATCATGCAGCCGTTGTCGCTCCAGTACTTCTGCAGGGTGAGGACGGCGTCCTGCATGGTCAGCGCCGTCTGGACGTTCTTCATGATCGAATCGCCTGTTCCCCGAGTCGGCCCGGCAAGGTCGGCCATGATCTCATACGCCAACTACCGCTGACCTGCTGTTTTTTGACTCACGACCCCGTTGGCCGGATGCCTCCGGTCGATTCACAGCGGGCTCTCAGCCCAGCCTCACGAACCTGACGGGTGCTGTCCCTAACTTCCCTGTTCATGACGGGAAACCACAAGAACACCACCCTCACCCGGCGCCGCGCCCTCGCGGTCGCGGGCGGCCTGGCCGCGGCCGGCTACCAGTCGGCCTTCGCGGACACGACGACGTCCACGACCACGGCGGCGACCACGGCGACGGCCGGCTCCTCCGCGAGCTCCGGCACCTGCATGGAGCTGATGTCGAGCGTCACGGAGGGGCCGTACTACCTCGACGGCGCGCTGGTCCGCAAGAACATCACCGAGGGCAAGAGCGGCGTCCCCCTGACCCTGCGCCTGACCGTCGTGGACGCCACCGACGGCTGCACCCCGGTCCCCGGCGCGGCCGTGGAGATCTGGCACTGCGACGCCTGGGGCTACTACTCCGGCTACACCACCGCCAACCCCGGCGGCTCGGCCCCCGCCGAGAGCGAGGACGGCTCCACCGCGAACGACAAGACCTACCTGCGCGGCTACCAGGTCGCCAACGCCAACGGGGTCGTCAAGTTCGAGACGATCGTGCCGGGCTGGTACACCCCGCGCACCTGCCACATCCACCTCAAGGTCCACACCGGCGGTGCGAAAGAGGACGGCACCTACGAGGGCGGCAAGGTCAACTTCACCGGCCAGCTGTTCTTCGACGACGAGATCGCCGAGTCGATCTTCGCCCTGGAGCCGTACAGCAAGCACAGCGGCAGCTACACCAAGCTCGCCGACGACATGGTCTACGACGGCGGCGGCGCGTCCAGCGGCCTGCTCACGCTCAAAGCGGTGCACAAGAAGGACCCGTCCAAGGGCTACAAGGGCTTCCTCACCCTGGGCATCGACCCCGACGCCGAGAACACCGGCGCGGGCAGCGGCGGAGGCGGAGGCGGCACACCCCCGAGCGGCGCCCCCACGGGCGAACCGCCGACGGGCGCCCCCGACCCCTCGTCCTCCCCCTCCTCCTCCTGAGGTACGGCGATGAACAGCCGTGAGGACGAGGCGCTCGCGCAGGCCGCCGTCGATGCGCTGGTCGGCCAACTGGCCCTGGCCCCCAAGCCGGGCCTGCCCGACCCGCGCGATCTGACCGCCCGGGTCACCCGCCGGGACCACAGCGCCCTGCGCTGGTCGGCCAGGGCGCTGCTGCCCGGCCTCACGGCGATGGCAGCCGCGGCCCGCCGCACGGGCGAGCCCAGCGCCCGGCTCCGCGCGGAACTGGGCGCGATCGGCCGCTCCACCGAACACACCGTGGGTCTGACGGGCGGCGGCCACCGGGGCGCCCTGTGGACACTCGGCCTGCTGGTCGCGGCGGCGGCACTGAACCCGGGTGCGCGACCGTCCGACACGACGACCCTGGCCAAGCGACTGGCCGCCCACCCGGACCGCCGGGCCCCGCGCCGCCCCTCACGCGGCTCCACGGTGTCGGCCAAGTACGGCGCGGCCGGCGCGAGGGGCGAAGCCAGGGCCGGCTTCCCGCACGTCCGCCGCGCCCTGACCGCCCTCACCACGTCCCGCGCGCAGGGCGCGACCGAGCCCGAGGCCCGCCTGAACGCCCTGCTCACGGTGATGTCCACTCTCCAGGACACCGAGCTCCTCCACACGGCGGGCCCGATGGGCCTGCGCCATGTCCAGGCGGGAGCGCGCGGCGTGCTGGAGGCGGGCGGTATCACCACGGAACCGGGGACAGCGGCGCTGTCAGCCCTGGACACAGACCTTCAGACGCGCGGCTGGATCCCCAGGGGCAGCGCCCCTCTGCTTACAGGCACGCTGTTCCTGGATTCCCTAGGGGCGCGGGGAACTGCGCGACCAGCCCCCACCCACCCGCACCCGAAACTCAGCCCTTGACGGAGGCCATCCACGCCTCAACCTCGTCCGACCGCCGGGGCAACGCCGCACTCAGGTTCCGGTTCCCACCCTCGGTCACGAGGATGTCGTCCTCGATCCGCACCCCGATACCCCGGTACTCCTCCGGCACGGTCAGATCGTCGGCCTGGAAGTACAACCCGGGCTCGACGGTCAGACACATCCCCGGCTCCAGCACACCGTCGACATACGTCTCGGTCCGCGCGGCAGCGCAGTCGTGCACGTCCATCCCGAGCATGTGGCCCGTGCCGTGCAGCGTCCACCGCCGCTGCAGCCCCAGCTCCAGGACCCGCTCCACCGGCCCCTCGACGAGCCCCCACTCGACCAGCTTCTCCGTCAGCACCCGCTGCGCGGCATCGTGGAAGTCCCGGTACTTCGCGCCCGGCTGCACGGCCGCGATGCCGGCCTCCTGAGCCTCGTACACCGCGTCGTAGATCTTCTTCTGGAGCGCGCTGAACCGCCCGTTCACCGGCAGGGTGCGCGTCACATCCGCCGTGTAGTACGTGTGCGTCTCCACACCGGCGTCGAGCAGCAGCAGATCGCCCGACCGCACGGGCCCGTCGTTGCGCACCCAGTGCAGCGTGCAGGCGTGCGGCCCGGCCGCGGCGATCGTGCCGTAGCCGACGTCGTTGCCCTCCACGCGCGCGCGGAGGAAGAACGTGCCCTCGATGTACCGCTCGGAGGTCGCCTCGGCCTTGTCGAGGACCTTCACCACGTCCTCGAAGCCGCGCACGGTCGAGTCGACCGCCTTCTGCAGCTCGCCGACCTCGAAGTCGTCCTTGACCAGCCGCGCCTCGGAGAGGAAGACCCGCAGCTCCTCGTCGCGCTCGGCGGTGACCTTGTCGGTCAGCGCGGCCTCGATGCCCGCGTCGTACCCGCGTACGGCCCGCACCGGACCGGTGGCCTCGCCCAGCGCCCCGGCCAGCTCGCGCACATCGGAGGCGGGGATGCCGTACAGCTGCTCCGCCTCGGTGAGGGAGTGGCGGCGGCCGACCCACAGCTCGCCCTGGCCGTCCAGCCAGAACTCGCCGTTCTCCCGGTCGGAACGCGGCAGGAGGTAGATCGTCGCCTCGTGGCCCTCGTCCTTGGGCTCCAGGACGAGGACGCCGTCCTCCGTCTGGTTGCCGGTGAGGTAGGCGTACTCGACGGAGGCGCGGAAGGCGTACTCGGTGTCGTTCGAGCGGGTCTTCAGGTTGCCCGCGGGGATCACCAGTCGCTCGCCCGGGAAGCGCGCGGACAGCGCGGCCCGGCGGGCGGCGGTCTCGGCGGCCTGGGCGACGGGCCGGAGGTCACGCAGCTCGGTGTCGGCCCAGCCGCTCTTCATGTTCTCGGCAAGCTCGTCGGACACGCCGGGGTACAGTCCGTTCTTCCGCTGCTTGATCGGCTCTTCGCTCTCGTCCGGGGTCGCCGGTGTGAGCTCCTCCGCCACGGTCATCCTCCTCGATACGGCACTGGACCGTCCTCCACTGTACGGCGGCGCGGAAGAGGCCTCAGGGCGATGACGAGGAGCGTTACTCGAACCGCACCGCCAGCAGCACGACGTCCTCCGCGCCCTCCGCCGCGTCCAGCCCGTCCGGCAGCACGCTCCGCAGGACGTGGTCGGCGATCGCGCCCGGGTCGCAGCGCAGCGCCCGCGGCACCCCGGCCGCCGCCGCGTGCAGCCGGGCGAAGGCACGGTCGGTGGCCTCGCCGGTGCGGTGCAGCAGCCCGTCGGTGTACAGCAGAACCGTCTCTCCACGCTCGGCGAGGATCTCCACGCTCGGCGCCTCCCAGCAGGCGAGCATGCCGAGCGGGGCGGAGACCGACGTCTCCACGAACTCCGTGCGGCGCTCTCCGACGAGCAGGGGCGGGCTGTGCCCGGCGCCGGCCAGCGTGATCTTGCGGGCGGCCGGTTCGCAGTAGCCGAACAGCGCGGTGGCCGAGCGGGCCGGCTCGGTCAGCCGCAGCAGCAGCTCCAGGTCGGACAGGACCGCGACCGGATCCTCCCCCTCCATCACGGCGTACGCGCGCAGGGAAGCCCGCAGCCGGCCCATCGCGGCGACCGCGCTGGGCCCCGACCCGGTGACGGAGCCGACGGCGAGACCGAGGGCGGCGTCGGGCAGCGGCAGCGCGTCGTACCAGTCGCCGCCGCCGCGCGGGCCGGTGCGGTGCCGGGCGGCGAGCTGGACACCGGGCACCCGCGGCAGCCGCGTGGGGAGCAGTTCGTCCGACATCGTCGCCATGGCCGTGCGCGTGCGCTCCAGCTCGAGGAGCCGGGCGAGGTGTTCGGCGGCGTACTTGGCGTACAGGCCCACGAGGTGGCGCCGGTGCTCGTCCGGCTCGGCGGGTTCGTCGTAGAGCCAGACGGCGGCACCGAGGCGGGCCGCGGTCCCGGTGGACAAGGGCAGGGCGTAGCTGGCGGCGTAGCCGAGACGGGCCGCGACCTCGCGGTGGCGGGGGTCGAGCCCCTCCGCGGCGAACAGGTCGGGCTCGGCGATGCCGTCCTCGCCGCCCGGCAGCCCGTCGAGGATCCGGCCGTAGGACAGGGAACTGCGCGGCACGGTCTCGATGTGGCCGAGGTCGGCACGGGCCAGACCCAGGCCGATGGTGGTGTCCGGGCCGAGGCCGTCGCCGGGTTCCAGTACGACGAGTCCGCGCCGGGCGCCCACGAGGGCGGCGCCGGCCCGCAGCACTTCCTGGAGCGCCTCGTCGAGCGTGGCCGTACGGGCCAGGCGCTCGGTCAGTTCGTGGAGGGTGGTGAGGTCGGAGACCCAGCCGGCGAGACGGTCCTGCAGCACCGCGCCGGGTGGGGCCGGCGGGTTTGCGGGGACAGTCGGGGAGGTACCCGGCGCGCTGGGCGCGACAGTGTGTGCGGGTGCCGGAACCGTTGAATCGATTCCGGCCACTTTCGGAGGGTGCGGGGCGTTCATGGTCTCCGGCCTTCCGACCGGCGCGTACTGCTCAAAAGCATCGCAAACCCCCATGTCATTCTGCGCCGCCAGCAGTGTCTCCACATGTACACGCACTCGTGAGGAGATGTCCAGCATTGTCCTGCCGGGATTCCTGGTGTCCGTGAGCCCCGAGGGAGTAACTCCCCTTCCTCTTGCCGAAATGCAAAGTTGGCTTAAAACTGCCGCAGTGGACGGCTTATTGCGGTCGACTGGGCTTGCTCGACGGAGCGTCACGACGGTCGTGATGGGTACGTACTCGGTGAAGGCCAGGGGTGGTTGGGAATCACCCGGAACCTGGCGACGGACCCGGGCGTCCTATCCACCGACGACCGTGCCCCATCCTCCCGTGGCGGAGGCGGAGAGAAATACGCGCGACGGCAAACGCCATACTTCGCCACCCCTACGCCACGCCCGTGCTTTTGGTACACGCAGTATGGGCGGGACGGCCGCGGAGGCAGCCAAGGCTCGACCCATAGGGGTTCCCCCTGCTCATGGCAGGGGTGTGATGCGCCAACAGGTACGCACAGTGAAGTGATCGACACATGTTGTGATGTGGACCACGGTGTTGCCAGGCGTGCAACGGAAAGGAACGAGCGCTCATGCGCGAGATCCTCGGAAGGCGACGCAGGCTCCTGTCCAAGCGCGGTGACGGGACGCCTGAGCCGATCGGCTCGGCCCTGACCTACGCGACGGAATGGCAGTGGCCCGTACTCCCGGGCGTGGCGGCGGACCCGCAGGGGAAGGGCCGCTGCGGATGCCCCGACCCCGAGTGCACGGTGCCCGGCGCGCACCCCTTCGACCCCGGCCTCCTCGCGGCCACCACCGATGGACGCATGGTCCGCTGGTGGTGGGGCAATCGGCCCACGGCGCCGATCGTGCTGGCCACCGGCGGCAAGGCACCCTGCGCGGTGTCGCTGCCCGCCCTGCCGGCCGCCCGCGCCCTGGAGGCGCTCGACCGGATGGGCATGCGGCTCGGCCCGGTCGTCGCCTCCCCCGCCCGCTGGGCGATCCTCGTGAAGCCGTACTCCATGGAGCAGCTCGGCGAACTGCTCTACGCCAAGGACTTCGTGCCCGGCTCCCTCCGCTTCCACAGTGAGGGCGGCTATCTGGCCCTGCCGCCGTCCGGGACGGGCCAGGGCGAGATCCGCTGGGAGCGGGCGCCGCTGCCCGGCTCCGCCTCTCCGTGGGTGCCCGATGTCGAGGCCGTGGTGGACGCCGTGGTCGAAGCCCTCACTCGTACGGGTGTGAGCGCGCCCGAGTTCTAGGAGCGTCGGGCGCGCCGGGCCCGGCGTCGGCCCCGGGGCGTTAAGTTCCGGGTTCATGCCGCGTCATGCCCGGGGGCGCTCCCGGGACCCCCGAAAGACCAGACTGCTCGCCCTCGCGGGTGTCGTGGCGGTATGTGCGGTCGCACTGCCGCTGGCGGTGGCGTCCGCGGGATCCGTACATTCCGATCGGCATCCGGATCGGCGTACGGATCGGCAAACGGAACAGGACGAGGCACGTCCCTCCCCGGGCGCCGACGACAAGGCGCTCGGGATGCCGAAGAGCGCGCCCGACGCCGTTCCCACCCTGCCCACGCTCGGCCAGGGCCTGGCGACCGCCGTGCGCTGCGGTCCCGAAGTCTCCTCCCCCGACGGCATCGAGGCGCAGACCTGTGTCGTGACGCAGGGTGCGCGTACCTGGGCGCGGACCTACTACCGCAACGCGACCGGCGAGGCGCTGGACGCCGTACTGACCCTGATGGAACCCGGTGCCCGGACCGTGCGGATGACGTGTGCGGTGAGCGCCGAGGACGAACCGCGGACGTGCGAGACGCCCCGGGAGCCGGTGCGGGGGAATCTGGCGGCGTACACGGCGGTCGCGGAGTTCGCCCGGCGGGCGGGACTGGGGCCGCTGCTGCTGCGCTCGGGAAGCAACTCACCCGCGTGGACGGGCAGTTGACGAGCGGCCGCGCTCGGTGAACGGTCGCTCGGACGAAAGACACGAACGAAAAGACCCGGTTGCTGGCGACGGGGGATGCACCAGCAACCGGGCTACAGGAACGGTAACAAGAGATCGGCCGTTCGCAAATTCGGTCTCGCCCTTTCCAGTCACCGACTGGCTTGTCTCCAGCGGGAGTTGTGAGGGCAGTCACCTGTCCCGAGGCGCGCGGGTCCGGCCGGCCGGGGCGGCGGCCGGCCGGACCCTTCGGCGAACGTCAGCTGAGCGTGACCTGCCGGTTGGTGAGGCCGCCGCGGGCGCGGCGCTCGTCCGGGGTGAGCGGCGCTTCCGTGGCCAGGGCGGTGGCGAGGCGCTCGGCGAACTCCGCCGCCGGCTTCTCCACGTCCTCGGCCGTGACCCCGCTCGGCAGGTCCCACACCGGCACCGTGAGCCCGTGAGCGCGGAAGGAGCCCACCAGGCGGGTGCCCTCGCCGAGGCTGGAGCGGCCCGCGGCGTGCAGCCGCGCGAGAGCGTCCAGAAGCTGCTCCTCGGCGTGCGGCATGACCCACCGCAGATGGTTCTTCTCCGGCGTCTCGCACCAGTAGGCGGCGTCCACGCTCTGGAGCTTGACGGTCGGGATGGCCGCGGCGTTGGCCCGCTCCAGGGAGGCGGTCACCTCCGGCGTGGCGTTCTCCGTGTCCGGGACCCAGAACTCGAAGCCGCTGTGCACTTCTGGCGCGAAGGTGCCCTCCGGGTCGAGCAGATCCTGCAGCCGCGGACCGTCGGCCGGGGCGCGGCGGCCCTGCACGGGCGTGCCGGGCTGGGCCTCCAGGGCGCGCTGGAGGGTGTCGGCGAGGTCGCGGCTGATGTCGCCGGACGAGGTGTCGTTCTGCAGGCCGAGCAGGACCGAGCCGTCGTCACGGCGCAGGGCGGGCCAGGCCATCGGCAGGACCGTGGCCAGCGTGACCGCGGGGACGCCCTCGGGCAGGCCGTCCTTGAGGGGCAGTTCGACCGTGGCCGCCGGGACCAGCTCGCGCAGGGCCACCCAGTCGCACTCGCCGGGCAGGCCCTCGAAGGGGCGGTGCACCAGCTCGGTCGCGGCGTGGGAGGCGGCCCGGCCGTGACAGGCCTTGTAGCGGCGGCCGCTGCCGCAGGGGCAGGGCTCGCGGGCGCCTACGACCGGGACCTCGCCGTCCGTGATCTGCGGGCGCTTGGCCTTCGTCTGGGGTCGCTTCTTGGCCATCGATGGTCTCCCGGTTACGGCTCGTCTCGTACGGTCGCGAGCCTAGCCGTTCGGGCCTCGGGCGACGGGATCCTGTGGACAACACTCGATCCAGCGCGGCGTACGGGCGCTCAGTCCCCGCACTCGGTCCAGTGTTCAGTCCATGTCGTCGAAGGCGTCCGCGAAGTCGAGCCCGGGTATCTGGGACACCGCCGGGGCGGCGACGCGCGTCACGAAGTCGTCGCGGCGGTGGCCGGCGTCCGGGTCGTACACGTCGTCGTGGACGATGACCCACACCGTGACCTCGCCGCCGATGTCGTCGCGGACACCCCAGTCGTCGGCCAGCGCGGTGATGATGTTCAGCCCGCGGCCGCCGTGTGCCGTGACCGACGGGGTCGCCGGGGCGGGGCGGGTCGGGCCGCCGCCGTCCGTGACCTCGACGATGAGCCGGCCGGCCGGGTCCACACGCCACGCGGCGAGGACGTCGCCGTCACCGGACAGGGCGTCGCCGAGTGGCCTGCCGTGTTTGCACGCGTTGCTCAAAAGTTCGGAAAGGATCAGTACGGCGTCGTCGATGACCGAATCCGCTACGCCACCGCTGCGCAACTGTGAACGCATACGGTGCCTTGCTTTCCCCACGCCCGCAGGGCCATGGGGTACGGCCATGCTCGACGACGTGGGCACCTCCTGTGCCACCACCAACGCCACCCCCGAGACCTCCTTCGCCCCACGCCACGGTGTGGATGCCCCATTGGCCTGTACCGGAAACCGGCCAATCAACGTCCTGTGACGCATTCACCACGATCGAATACGGACCGAACGCGCCGGTGCACTCCCCGTAATCGAGTGGCTTGTTTTCGTCGGTGTGGCCGAGACGGGAGGATCCCGCCCGTCAAGGCGTGAGGTCAAGGGGTGTGCGTGGGTCTGGTGCGACTTGTGCGGCCGGCCTCAGCGGCCGAGGCGGTCCAGCACGGCGCGCGGACGGTTGGTGATGATGGCGTCGATACCGAGGTCGATGCAGAGATCCACGTCCTCCGGCTCGTTCACGGTCCACACGTGCACCTGGTGGCCGGCCCGCTTCAGGCGCTCCACATAGACGGGGTGGTTGCGCACGATCCGGATCGAGGGGCCGGCGATCCCCACGCCCAGGGGCAGCCGCCCGTCGCGCAGCCGGGGCGAGACGAACTGCGTCAGATAGACCGTCGGCAGGGTCGGGGAGGCGGCCCGCACCCGGTGCAGCGAGCGGGCCGAGAAGCTCATCACCCGCACCCGGGACTCCTCGGCGGTGGCCGGGGCGTCGAGGCCGAAGCGCTTCAGCAGGGCCAGCAGCCGCTCCTCGACCTGTCCCGCCCAGCGCGTGGGGTGCTTGGTCTCGATGGCCAGTTCCACCCGGCGCCCGGCGTCGGCGACGAGTCCGAGCAGCCGCTCCAGGGTGAGTACGGAGGTGGCCTCGCGGTCCTCCGGGGGGTGCTCCCAGTCGGGTTCCTCGTCGCGCCCCTTCCAGGCCTCGCGCGTCTTCCACGAGCCGAAGTCCAGGGCGGCGAGGTCGGCGAGCTCCAGGGCGGAGACCGCGCCGCGGCCGTTGGACGTACGGTTGATCCGGCGGTCGTGCACACACACCAGGTGGCCGTCGGCGGTGAGGCGCACATCGCACTCGAGGGCGTCCGCGCCGTCCTCGATCGCCTTGGTGTACGCGGCCAGGGTGTGCTCCGGGGCGTCCTCGGAGGCTCCGCGGTGGGCGACGACTTGAATCACATGCTGCCGTGCGTGGGTCACCGCGTCATGGTGCCACCGAGTCCGGGTACGCGTCCGGTCGTACGGACCCGACGGATTCACAGGCCCGTACGGAGGTGTTGGGATTGCATCCTTTTCACCGGTAATGACCTATATAAAGAATGGCCGCGGACCCACAGCCACCGCTTATGGTGCTCTGACGTCCCGTGGGAAAAGCTGACGGCATACAAAGGGACAAGCACAGCTGTATCGCGCCGGACCGTCGCCAGCGTGAAAAGGCGAGACCGAGTGCGACCCAGGAAAAGCAGCCGTGGATCGAGGAGAGAAGCTGTGAGCACCGAGAACGAGGGCACCGCGGTACCCCCCGCCCCGTCCGCACCCCCCGTGCCGGTGGATGCTCCCGCTGCTCCGGCGCCCCAGGGGCGGTACGGGCAGGACGCCCAGGGGCAGCCCGCTCATGGAGAGGGCGCTTCCGGTGCCGCCGGGTATCCCGGCGGTTCCTCCTCCGCCCCCGACCCCTCCTGGCCCCCGCCCCCGCCGCCGGCCACTCCGTCGTACGGCGACGGTGGTGCCGGATCGTCGTACGGCGACGGCGGTGCCGGTTACGGAGCGGGCGGCTGGGGTTCCTCCTACCAGCAGCCGGCGCCGAAGCCCGGCCGCGGTGGCCTGGTCGTCGCGATCCTCGCGGCCGCGCTGGTCGCGGGCGGTCTGGGCGGCGGCCTCGGCTACACCCTGGCGAGGAACAACGACGAGAACTCCGGCTCCACGACGGTCTCCGCCTCCACCAGCGGCGGCGACGTCAAGCGCGACCCGGGCACGGTCGCGGGCGTGACCGCCAAGGCGCTGCCGAGCACGGTCACGATCGAGGCCGAGAGCAACAGCGGCGAGGGCGGCACCGGCACGGGCTTCGTCTTCGACAAGCAGGGCCACATCGTCACCAACAACCACGTGGTGGCGGGCGCGGTGGACGGCGGCAAGCTCACCGCGACCTTCCCGAGCGGCAAGAAGTACGACGCCGAGGTGGTCGGCCACGCGCAGGGCTACGACGTGGCGGTCATCAAGCTCAAGAACGCCCCCTCCGACCTGAAGCCACTCACCCTCGGCGACTCGGAGAAGGTGGCCGTCGGCGACGCGACCATCGCGATCGGCGCCCCCTTCGGTCTGTCCGACACGGTGACGACGGGCATCATCAGCGCCAAGAACCGCCCGGTCGCCTCCAGCGACGGCAGCGGCAGCCAGGCGTCGTACATGAGCGCCCTGCAGACCGACGCCTCGATCAACCCGGGCAACTCCGGCGGCCCGCTGCTCGACGCGCAGGGCAACGTCATCGGCATCAACTCCGCGATCCAGTCCACCGGCAACGGCGGCTTCGGCACCGGCCAGTCCGGCTCGATCGGCCTGGGCTTCGCCATCCCGATCAACCAGGCCGAGTACGTCGCCCAGGAGCTGATCAAGACCGGCAAGCCGGTGTACGCGAAGATCGGCGCGTCCGTCTCCCTGGACGACAGCTCGAGCGGCGCGCAGATCACCGACCAGGGCGCGGGCGGCGCGGCACCGGTCGAGCCCGGCGGCCCGGCCGCCAAGGCGGGCCTCAAGCCCGGCGACGTCATCACCAAGCTCGACGACCGGGTGATCGACTCCGGCCCCACCCTGATCGGCGAGATCTGGACCCACAAGCCCGGCGACAAGGTCACGATCACCTACGAGCGCGGCGGCAAGCAGCAGACCGTCGACGTCACCCTGGGCTCGCGCACCGGCGACAGCTGACACCCACCCGCGGGCACCGACCCGTTACCCTTGTCCCCGCGCCGCCGATCACGGCCGGCGCGGGGAGGCGTGCCCGAGCGGCCGAAGGGAACGGTCTTGAAAACCGTCGTGGCAGCGATGTCACCGTGGGTTCAAATCCCACCGCCTCCGCGCAGGTCATAGCTGTTGTGGGAGAGGGGCTGCCGAGCGTGCTCGGCAGCCCCTCTCGTGTGTTCGTCGTGGAGGCCCTCAGGGCCGGAGTTCCGTGTGTGGCGGTGTCGTGCACGTCGGGTTGTGGCGGATGTACCACTCGGTGCCGAGCAGCCGTTCCCGGTCGAGGGCCGGGAGGGCGGCGATCAGGGACGGGGCGGCTCCTCGTGTCACCTCCGTGCGGTGGGCCAGGACGGCGGCGGTTTTCTGCTCCAGCCAGGGGGTGACGTCGACGGTCGCGGTGATCCGGTCGTCGGGGACGGTGTGCATCGTCTTGCCCGTGGGGGCCAGGTGCCCGCCCCAGGCCCGGACGGCGGAGTGCGGGTGCGTGGCCAGGTACAGGGCGCTCGGCTGCCAGGGCTCGCCGGCGCCGGGGTAGAGGCGTTCGAGGCTGGCGGCGTGGACCGCGAGCAGGGTCACGCGGTGGGTGTGTACATGGTCCTCGTGCCCGGTCAGGCCGCCGTAGGCGTCGTGTGTGACGACGATCTCCGGGCGGACGTCACGGATCTGTGCGACCAGTTCGCCCACCGCCTCGTCGAGCGGGGCGTCGCACCAGCGCGGTCTGCCGGGGGCCGAGTGCGGCACGCGTGAGTCGGCGTGGCCGAGCATGCGTGGCCGGCCGGCGCCGAGGATGTGGCATGCCTCGGCCAGTTCCGTGGCGCGTGGGGTGTCCGTCGCCCAGGTCGCGGTGACGACCGTCGTACGAGCGCCCGCGGACGCGGAACGGGCGAGGACGCCGCCCGCCACCAGGGACTCGTCGTCGGGGTGGGCGAAGACCGCGAGCAGGCTCGGTGACGGTGACGGTGACGGTGAGGGTGAGGGTGACGGTGACGGCATCGGCCGAACCGGCCCGGCTAGCGGGTGCCGGCGGTGGCGAGCCAGTGGGCGACGCGGCGTACGGCGGGCTCGTCGAGCCGTTCGACGAGGGCCTGGACGGTCGTGTCGTCCTCGGGGGTGAGGTCGTAGAGGCCCGCCTTGCTCAGCCCGGCCATGAGGACCTGGTGGCGGCGGCCGGTCATCCGCTCCGCGTGCACGGTCGGTTCGCCGGGGGGCTCCGCTTCCGGGCTCGTCGGCCGAGGTGAGGCCGCCTGCTTGAGCGGTGGGTCGAACAGCTGCCACGCGCCGTCCCTCGGTCCCCAGAGCGCGACGGTCACCTCGTCGCCACGGGCGCGCATGGTCTGGGTCATCTCGCCGAGCGCGTACAGCACAGGCGGGCGGTGGGGTGACTCCGCCACGGCCCGCCAGGACTTCCCGGCCGGCCGGTAGAGCATCGCCACCCAGCGCGGATCGCCCTGCGGCTCCGGGCTCTCGGGACGTGTCTCCATCGCGCTCACCCCTGTACGTCGCTGGTACGTCGCTCCGGAAGCGGTACGGCAGGCGCCGACCATAACTGACGGTTCGTCAGTTATCCAGGGTCGGACGGCGACCACGGCGTCCGGCACCGGTCCCTCCCCTCGTGGGGACCGGTGCCGAACGGTGGAGCCGCAGTCGTCCGGCGCGGACGCGAGCGAACGCAAGCGGACGGAAGCCGACGGAAGCCGACGCAAGTCGACGGAAGCGGGCTGAAGCTGTCCGGAATGGTGCGTTGCTGCGTCCGGATCCTGCCAGTTCAGGCTGCTGAAGAGGAGATTCCGGTGCCGGACGGACGGCATTACCGCAGGTCAGCCGTATAGAGTGAGTTTTCCGGTCCGGACGTCCAGGTGTGACAAGTAAGGAGTGGAGACCTTGAGTTCCGACTCGGGGGCACGCACCGCCTTCGCGGAACGCCTCGCGCTGCTCTACAAGGAAGCCGGGAACCCTCCCCTCAAGCGTGTGTCCGAAGCGGTCGTCCGGCTCCAGCGGGTCGACGAACGCGGGCGGCCCGTGCGGGTGTCCGCCCAGCGCATCAGCGACTGGCGGCGGGCCAGGAACGTACCGGCCCAGTTCGCCGCTCTCGCGGCCGTGTTGCACGTACTGATCCCCGAGGCGCGACGCTCGCGGCCCACGCCGGTGTCCCCGGGCCTGTACGACCTTGGCCAGTGGCAGCGGCTGTGGGAACGGGCGGTGGCCGACCCGGTCGCCGAGCGCCCCGAGGCGTCCCCGGCACAGGAAGGGCCTTCGGCCGAGGCCCCGCCCGCGCCCGGCGGGGTGAGCCCGTACCGCGGGCTGGCCTGTTACCGCCGGGAGGACGCGCGTTGGTTCTTCGGCCGGGAGCGGAGCACGGACGCGCTCGTCGCGCAGCTCGGGTCCGTGGCGGAGGCGGGCGGCCTGGTCATGCTCGTGGGCGCGTCGGGAGCGGGGAAGTCCTCGTTGCTGAACGCCGGTCTGGTGCCCGCCCTGCGGGACGGCGCGCCGAGCGGCGACGACGGTGCGGAGCACGGCCGGGCGCGGAAGGTCGCGCAACTCGTCCCGGGCGGTGACCCGCTGACGGAACTGGCCCGGTGCATCCCCGAACTGGCGCCCGTCCTCATACCCGGGGCAGGGCAGTCCGACGTCCCGTCCGCCACGGAACAGGAACAGGAACCGGGAGCGAGGGCCGAGGGGGCCGGCGGCTCAGCCGTGGAGCACGAGGGACCGGCGGAACCCGGCGCTCCCCCCACCGCGGACGCCGTCCGTGCCGCCGTCGCCGCCTGGGCGCGGCGCGAGGCACCCTCCGGTGCGCGTCCGGTCGTCATAGTGGACCAGTTCGAGGAGACGTTCACACTCTGCCCCGACGAGGCGGACCGGCGCACCTTCATCGAGATCCTGCACGCCGTGTGCTCACCCGCCGGACGGGGCGAACCGGCCCCGGCGGTGGTGGTCCTGGGCATACGCGCCGACTTCTACGAGCGGTGCCTCAGATATCCCGAACTGGCCGACGCGCTCCAGCACCGGCACATGGTGCTCGGGCCGCTGACCACCGCGGAGCTGCGCGAGGCGGTGACCGGCCCGGCCAAGGCCGTCGGGCTGGAGCTGGAACCGGGCCTGGCGGAGCTGATCGTCCGGGAGGTCAGCGCCGACGGCCCGCGCGGTGCACACGACGCGGGCGTGCTCCCGCTCCTCTCGCACGCCCTGCTCGCCACCTGGCAGCGCAGAAAGGCCGGCCGGCTGACGCTGGCCGGCTACCGCGCGGCCGGCGGCATCCAGGGCGCCGTCGCGGCGACCGCCGAACGGGCCTGGTCCGGCCTGGACCCCGCGGCGCGCACGGCGGCGCGGCTGCTCCTGCTCCGGCTGGTCCGCCTCGGCGAGGACACCCAGGCCACCCGCAGACGGGGGACCCGGCGGAAGCTGGCGGAGGAGTCGGCCGACCCGGGCAAGACCGAGGAGTCCCTGGAGGCGCTGGTCCGCGCCCGGCTGGTGACCCTCGACGCGGAGACCGTGGAGATCACCCACGAGGCGCTGCTGCACGCCTGGCCGCGCCTGCGCGACTGGATCGACGACGACCGGCAGGGCAATCTGCTGCGCCAGCGCCTGGAGGAGGACGGCCGGGCCTGGGAGGAATCGGACCGCGACACGTCCCTGCTCTACCGGGGCTCCCGGCTGGAACAGGCCCACGGCTGGGCGAAATCCGCCGGGGACACGTTCCTGACCCGGAGCGCGGTGGAGTTCCTGGCCGCCTCGGTCAGGCTGCGCCGGCGCATCATCTGGATCAGCCGGGGCGCGGTGGCGACGCTGGTCGTCCTGGCGATGCTGGCCGTGGGGTCGGCCTTCATCGCCTCGAAGCAGCGGGACGAGGCCGTGTTCGAGCAGGTGCTCGCCCAGGCCGACCGCGTCCAGTACACGGATCCGTCGCTGTCCGCGCAGCTCGATCTGGTGGCCCACCGGCTGCGGCCGGACGACAAGGGCGCGAACAGCCGCCTGATGTCCATCGTGAACGCCCCGCTGGCCACGCCGCTGGTCGGCCACACGGGCGCCGTCTACCTCACGACGTTCAGCCCGGACGGGCGGACCCTTGCCACGGCCAGCTACGACCGGACCGTACGGCTGTGGGACGTGGCCGACCCGAAGCGTCCGAAGCCCCTGGGCGAGCCTCTCACCGGCCACACGAGCTGGGTGAGCAGCGCGGTCTTCAGCCCGGACGGCCGTACCCTCGCCAGCGCGTCCGACGACGGCACGATCCGGCTGTGGGACGTGACGGACCCCGGCCGGCCCGAGCGGCTCGGCACGCCGCTGACCGGCCATGACAGCACGATCTACCTGGTCGCCTTCAGCCCGGACGGGCGCACCCTCGCCTCCGTGGGCGACGATCGCACCGTCCGGCTGTGGGACGTGGCCGATCCGCGCCGGCCGCGGGCACTGGGCAAGCCCCTGACCGGGCACGAGGCCGCTGTGCGCTCGGTGGCGTTCAGCCCGGACGGCAGGACGCTGGCCGCCGGTGGCGACGACGGGGCGATCGAGCTGTGGGACGTGACCGACCCCCAGCGCCCGGAGGAGGCGGGGGAGCAGCTCACCGGTCACACCGCCACCGTGCACTCCGTGGCCTTCAGCCCGGACGGCCGTACGCTCGCCAGCGGCAGCTCGGACAACACCGTACGGCTGTGGAACACGGCCGATCCGCGTCGCCCGGCACCGATCGGTACGCCGCTCACCGGCCATACCGGGGCGGTGTGGTCCGTGGCCTTCAGCCCCGACGGGAACATGCTCGCCGCCGCCAGCGCGGACAGCACCGCGAGCCTGTGGAAGGTCGGTGATCCGGAGTACCCGTCGCAGGTCGGCGGGCCCCTGGCGGGCAGCAGCGGCGAGATGTACGCGCTCGGCTTCAGCCCCGACGGGCGCACCCTCGCCACCGGGGCGGGCGACAACAAGGTCCGCCTGTGGTCGCTGCCGACGTCGGACATGATCGGCCGGACCGGAGCGTTCCGCCCGGACGGGCGGGTGCTCGCGACGGCGGCGCTCGACGGGCGGGTGCGGCTGTGGGACGTACGGACGCCGGGCAGGCCCGTGCGGGTGGGCGAATCGTTCCGGCCGGAGGGCGGCGTACGGACCCTGGAGTTCTCCCCGGACGGCCGTACCCTCGCGGTGGTGACGGGCAGCCTGGCCTTGCAGCTGTGGAACGTCGACGAACCTCGACGCCCTGTTCCGCACGGGTCCTCCATTCCCCTGCGCACCCGTCTCGCCGACCCGGTGGCGTTCAGTCCGGACGGGCAGGTCCTGGCGACCCCCTCCGACGACCGCACCGTCCAGCTGTGGAACGTCCGCGACCCGTCCCGTCCCCGCCCGCTCGGCGCGCCCCTCACCGGTCACAAGGGGTACGTCAACGCCCTCGTCTTCAGCCCGGACGGCCGTACGCTCGCCAGCGGCAGCGCGGACGGCACGATCAGGCTGTGGAACGCGGCCGGCCCCGGCCGGCCGACCCCGCTCCGCGCGCCTCTCAGGGGCCATCTCGGAGCCGTCAACGCCCTCGCCTACAGCCCCGACGGCCGCACCCTGGCCAGCGCCGGCGACGACAACTCGGTCCGCCTCTGGGACATCGAGGACCCCGCCGAGGCCGCCGAGCAGGCGCGTCTGACGGGCCACAAGGAAGCGGTCGTGTCACTGACGTTCAGCCGGAGCGGGCACACCCTGGCCAGCGGCGGCAACGACAGCACCGTCCGGCTGTGGAACGTCTCCGACCCCTCCGGGGCCACCGCGATCGGCCAGTCGATGGGCCCCAACGCCAAGACCGGCAACTTCCTGGCGTTCAGCCCGAACAGCCATATGCTCGGGGTGTCGAGCGGCGCCGACAGCATCCGGCTCTGGAACCTGGACACCGAGGAGGCCGTACGCCGCATCTGCTCGATGACCCGGGGCGTTCTGACGCCGGCCACCTGGCGCGAGTACCTGCCCCGGCTCTCCTACGACGGGCCGTGCGCGGGCTGACGAGACCGCGGTACGGCAACAGTGCGTAGTTGTACGGCAGTTGAGTGATACGAGTCACAACCTGACGTTTCCTGGCGGGCGGTCGGCGCCTCTCGCGCAAGCGCTTGTTACCCTTGGCCATAGCCCGACCGCTGGTGCATCCCCCGTCGCCAGCGGTCGGGCATTCGCATGCCGGTGCGCTCAGCGCAGGTCGAGGCGCATCAGGACGCGGGGATGGCCGGCCAGGACCGAGGTGGTGGGGGCCGCGTAGGTGAAGCCGGCTCGTTCGAAGTTCTTCCTCAGTCCGGCGTAGGCCATCGTCAGGTCGACCCTGGCGTCGCCGTTGTCGAGGGGGTACGCCTCGATCGCCGGTGCGCCCTGGGCGCGGGCGAAGTCGACCGCGCCGGCGATGAGCGCGTGCGAGATGCCCTGCTTGCGGTGGCCGGGGCGGACCCGGACGCACCACAGCGACCAGACGGGCAGGTCGTCGACGTGCGGGATCTTGCGGTTGCGGGCGAAGGCGGTGTCCGAGCGCGGTGCGACGGCGGCCCAGCCGACGGGTTCGTCACCCTCGTAGGCGAGCACGCCCGGGGGCGGTTCCGCACGGCACAGCTCCGCCACGTAGTCACCCCGGGCCGGGCCGCGCAGTTCCTTGTTGAGCTTGGAGGGGATCCGGTAGCTCAGACACCAGCAGACATTCGCCCCCGGCGACTTCGGCCCGAGCACGGCACGGACGTCGTCGAAATCCGTGGCCGGGCGGACGTCGATGCTCATGGCACCACGATGGCACGGCCTCGGCGGCTTCGCTGCTCGGTTCCTTCCTGTTGATGATCATCGGGGAGCCGAGGGAGGAACTCGTGCACGCCTTCGGGCGGTTGCCGCCGTGACGCGAACACCGTGCTCGTGGCCAGGGCCGGCACCGTGACGCTGCTGCCGCTGCCGTCCGGGCTGCGGGGGCGCGTCGAGGACGTGGTCGTCGACGACTCGGCGCGCGGGCAGGGCATCGCGGGCCTGCTCATCGAGGAGGCCCTGCGCCTCGCCCGCCGGGCCGGGGCCCGCACCGTCGACCTCACCTCCCGCCCGGACCGCGCCGCGGCGAACCGGCTCTACGAGCGACTCGGCTTCCAGGCCCGGGAGTCGACGGTTCACCGCTGCACAGCGGACTGAGCCGCCGAGGCCGATGCCGCTCGCAGCAGCCGCAGCTGGCCGATCTCGCTCGCGTTCTTCATCAGCTCGGCGTTCACCCAGGCCACCATGTGCGCGACGGTGTACTGGGGGTCGCCCTGCGACGGGAACGAGGCGGTGGCGTCCAGGTCGCTGTCGGTGAGGCCGTCCAGGACCGCCAGCCACTGAGCGCGCAGGTCGCGCAGCCACTCGACGGTCGGGGCACCCTCGCCGGGCCAGGCGATGTCCGTGCGGTCGCGGGGCGGACGGCCCTGCGCGTGGTCCAGGGTGACGCTCCACCACCAGCCGATGTGCCAGGTCACCCAGGCGATCGTCGGGACGGGCACGGGGTCGGACTCGGTGTCCGCCCAGTCCGGTACCCAGGTGCCGTCGGGGGCCCTGCGCATCGTCCAGCAGAGGGGTACGGGCTCCCAGAGGAAGTCCCCGGGCTCCAGCCGCTCCAGGTGGTACTCGAACAGCGACCAGGTCAACTCGAACTGCCAGCGCGGCAGTTCCGTAGGGGAAGCGCTCATCGCACGACCCTACGCAGGCGCCCGGCCGTCCCGCGCCAGCCCCGTCCAGTCGATCTCCCGCAGCGCCCGCTCCATGTCGCAGCCCGACGGCAGACGCGGGGCCGGCTGGAACCAGAGGACGGCCAGGCGCGAGCGGTACAGGACCGGGTCGTGGGCCGGGTCGAGGGCGGTGGAGTGGAACGTGCCGAGGCAGGCCACCGCGGGCAGCACCTCGACGGGACCGAGGCCGCCCGCGTACTGGTCGGGACGCTCGCGCGGGGGCGGGACGAGGTGGACGGGCGTGCCGGGGTGGGACCGCTCGGCGGCGCGCAGCAGCTCGCGGATCCGCAGGTCGTTGACCGGTTTGCAGGGATAGCCCGCCGGCGGGTCGCCGTATGTCGAGCGCGGGTCGCCGTACGTCGAGAGCAGATCGCCGTACGTCGACGAGAACCGCAGCTCGGCGAGGTCCACCGAGCGGCCGGAGGCGAGAACGAGGCGGGCGAGCGCCATGGCCGGCGGTCGGGCGTGCTGGTGCATGGAGGTCTTTCGGTGCTGGTGGACAAGGCCCTGCTCATGGCCGGTGCCCCGTCATCCGGGCCGCCGAAGCGATCGTCGTCCGGGCCTCACGCTCGGACAGGCCGGTGTGGAGGGCCGCTTCGACCAGGGGATCCACGAGCGCCGGGCCGATGCCGTCCTCGTACGCCCGGCAGGCCGCCCAGAACAGCCGGGTGTTGCGCTGCCCCTCGTGCGCGGCGAGGACGAACTGGACCAGGCCCTGGCCGTGCCCGCCGGCCGACGGGGGTGTGGGGTGCTGGGCGCGCGGCTGCGGGAGCAGCAGCCGCAGCAGGGAGCGCGGGCACGGGGCGGGCGCCAGGTGCGCGGTCCCGGGAGCCGCCGCGTACGCCCCCTGGTCCGTGCGGGAGCCGGGGCCGACGAGGTAGCCGCCGGCGCCCCGGATGTCGATGCCGGGGGCGAGACGGCCCGCCGAGTTCGGGACCACCACGTCGGGCGGGCCGCTCAGCCAGAGGTGACGCCCGCCGGACGGGGTCAGGACGACCACCGTCGGGGGGATGGTGAACAGATGCCGCAGGGCCAGCTCGCGCAGGGACGCCGAGGAGTCCGTGCCGGTCTTCACGTCCAGGTCGATGCCGATGAGCTGGTGCGGGGGCAGGCCGCAGGCGATGCCGTAGCCGGTCGCCCAGGGCGCCGCGGCGAACAGTTCGCGGATGCGGGCCGGGTCGCTGGAGGCGTCGTACACGCCGTGTCCGAGGCGGCCGCACGCGCCGTGGCAGGGGGAGGGGGCGGGGTCGTCGCGGTGCGGGGAGCGCAGCGCCGGGAGCTTGGTGCGGGACAGGGGGATGACGGCCAGTCCGCGTTCGGCGGCTGACAGGGCGTGTGCGAGGGCCAGCGTCGTGGCCTGCCGGTCGGTGGTGGCCATGCTTCTAGTTTCGTACGTACGTTCGAAAAAGGAAAGAGGGAGCGGGGGCGACGCGCCGGGGTGGAGGCCTGGGTGCGAAAAGTGCTGGAACGCTTCGCCCCTTGTGGCACCAGGGTCCGAACCATCCCTTCCACCCCGGTCCGGTACTGAAGTGACGCAAAGGGGTTTATCGACATGTCATCACGCTTGAGTGCGAATAGGGGCTTCCGGTGTGGTTCGCCGGGGATTCGGTGGGCAACTCTGGACTCGCGACGTCGAGCAACGGACCAGGGCGGTCGGCCAACTTCCCTGGAAGCAGCAGTACTTCTTCACGCAGTCCTGGGTTCTGAAGTCTCTGAGTCTCTGAAGTCCTTGGAGGGACAACAACATGGCAAGCATCCGTACCGCCCGCGTCATCGCCGCCGTCTCCGCCCTTCCGCTCGCGGCCGCCCTCTTCACCGGCATCGCGACGGCGGACAACGGCTCCTTCGCGGACAACGGATCGATCGCGTCCGTCACGGAGGCCGAGGCGGGTGTCCTCGGCAGCGGCGTCGGTGGTGACAACTTCGGCACCTCGTCCACCACGAACCAGCAGGCCGTCGGCGAGGGCGCCTCGAACCAGAGCAACACCGCGCAGGTCAACGGCTCCGCCTTCACGGCGGTCAACCAGGGCAACGACAACACCGCCGTCAGCTTCACCCCGCTGTGGTGGTGAGCTGAGCGGGCCGGTGTACCGGCATCGGCCCGCCGTCCGTGTGGGTGTGCTTCGTGGGGTGACAAGCGTCTGAGCGGCGGCACTTCGGTGCCGCCGCGCAGGCGTTTTCGCGTCCGTGGGGTGCGATGCCTTGACGCCGCCGCGTATCTGACGGACAGTCAGAAATCGTGAACGGTGAGCCGGAGGTCCACGAGGAGTCCGAGGAGTCCGAGGGGTCCGAGAAGAAGCCGGAGAAGTCCGGGGAGCTCGAGGCGCGCCTGAAGGCCTACGAGGGCCGCCCGGCCGCCGCCACCGGGGTCGGCCGGGACCCCGTCAACGAGCCGATGATCAGGCACTGGTGCGAGGCCATGGGCGACACCGACCCCGCCTACACCGGCCCGGACGCCATCGCTCCCCCCACCATGCTCCAGGCGTGGACCATGGCAGGCCTCTCCCGCCGCCCGGAACGCACGGCGGCCTACGACGAACTGCTCCGCCTGCTCGACGAGTCGGGCTACCACGCCGTCGTCGCCACCGACTGCGAGCAGGAGTATCCGCGCCCCCTGCGCCCCGGCGACGAGATCACCTTCGACTCGGTGATCGAGTCGGTCTCTGACCTGAAGACCACCAAGCTGGGGGCGGGGCACTTCGTCACGACCCGTACGGACGTCCGGGTCGGCGGCGAACTCGTCGGCACCCACCGCTTCCGCATCCTCAAGTACGCCCCCGCGCGCAGGCCGCCGCGCCCGAACGAACCCCGGCCGCGCCCCGTGATCAACCGCGACAACGCCGGCTTCTGGGAGGGCGTGGCCCGCCACGAACTGCTCATCCAGCGCTGCACCGGCTGCGGCGACCTGCGTTTCCCCTGGCTGCCGGGCTGCAACAGCTGCGGCTGCCCGGACTGGGACACCGTGGAGGCGAGCGGCGCGGGCACGGTCTATTCGTACGTCGTCATGCACCACCCGCCCTTCCCGGCCTTCGAGCCTCCCTACGCGGTCGGGCTGATCGAGCTCGCGGAGGGCGTGCGGATCGTCAGCAACGTGGTGGGAGTGCCGTACGACAAGGTGCGGATCGGCATGCCGGTGCGGCTCGAGTTCCGGCGCTACGACGAGGAGCTGGTGCTGCCCGTCTTCCAGGGGGTCGCGGAATGAACGTCGGCGACCGCGTCCCGCCCCTGGAGATCCCGGTCACCCGCACCCTGATCGTCGCCGGGGCGATCGCCTCCCGCGACTACCAGGACGTGCACCACGACCCGGATCTGGCCCGGGAGAAGGGCTCCCCCGACATCTTCATGAACATCCTGACGACCAACGGCCTGGTCGGCCGGTACATCACGGACCACTTCGGGCCGGGGGCCGTGCTGCGCCGGGTGGCCATCCGGCTCGGCGCGCCCAACCACCCCGGTGACACGATGGTGCTGACGGGCACGGTCGAGGAGGTCGACGGCGACCTGGTGACGGTCCGGGTCGTCGGCGCGAACGGCATCGGCAAGCACGTCACCGGCACGGTGACGGTCACGGTTCCCCCGGGAGCCGGGCCGGCGACGGCTCCCACCGGACCACCATGACCGACGACACCGTCTCGGCGACCGCCGTGTGCCGCGTTTCCTCGGCCGCCCCAGCCGCCCCAGCCGCCCGCGGGACCCCACGTGCCCGGCCCGGCGTGGGCCGAGGAGGCCCGGCAATGCCCCCAGGAGGCCCGTCATGAGTCCCCGTCGGCACGACACCCTCGGCGGCCGTGCGGCCATCGCCGGGATCGGGGCCACCGAGTTCTCCAAGGACTCGGGCCGCAGCGAGCTGCGGCTTGCCGTGGAGGCGGTACGGGCGGCCTTGGCCGACGCCGGACTCACCGCCGCCGACGTCGACGGCATGGTCACCTTCACCATGGACACCAGCCCCGAGATCACCGTGGCCCAGGCGGCCGGCATCGGCGAACTCTCCTTCTTCTCCCGGATCCACTACGGCGGCGGCGCGGCCTGCGCCACCGTCCAGCAGGCGGCCCTCGCGATCGCCGCGGGCGTGGCGGATGTGGTCGTCTGCTACCGGGCATTCAACGAGCGCTCGGGCCGCCGCTTCGGCTCCGGGGTCCGGCACCGGGAGCCGTCGGCCGAGGGCGCGGCGCTCGGCTGGTCGCTGCCGTTCGGCCTGCTCACCCCGGCCTCCTGGGTGGCGATGGCGGCCCAGCGCTACCTCCACACCTACGGGCTGAAGCCGGAGGTGTTCGGGCACGTGGCCGTGACCGACCGCGCGTACGCGGCGACCAACCCGGCGGCGTACTTCCACGGCCGGCCCATCACCCTGGCCGACCACGCCGCGTCCCGCTGGATCGTCGAGCCGCTGCGGCTGCTGGACTGCTGCCAGGAGACCGACGGCGGACAGGCCCTCGTCGTCACCTCCGTGGAGCGGGCCCGCGACCTGCCCCGCCCGCCCGCCGTGATCGCGGCGGCCGCCCAGGGCGCGGGACGCGCGCAGGAGCAGATGACCAGCTTCTACCGCGACGACCTGACCGGCCTGCCCGAGACGGCGGTGGTGGCCCGGCAGCTGTGGCGGACCTCCGGACTCGCACCGGCCGACATCGACGTGGGGATCCTCTACGACCACTTCACGCCGTTCGTGCTGACGCAGCTGGAGGAGTTCGGCTTCTGCGGTCCCGGCGAGGCCTCGGACTTCGTGGCCGAGAAGCGCCTGCCGCTCAACACACACGGGGGACAGTTGGGGGAGGCGTACCTGCACGGGATGAACGGGATCGCGGAGGCCGTCCGGCAGATCAGGGGCACGGCGGTGAACCGGATCCTCGGAGCGGAACGGGTCCTGGTGACGGCGGGGACGGGCGTGCCCACGTCGGGACTCGTCCTCACCGCCGACCCGCAGGGGACAACCCGCAGTACCCCGGTCCCGCCGCTCCACCTGTAGGAGGTGCAGCAGGCCCTACCACTACAACCTGAGGGGGACTTCGCTTCGGGACCTGCGGCCGATCCGCTCGACCTGGCCCGCTCATAGCGTTGAGCCATGACCACAATCGTCTGCACCAGCGCGTCGAAGGCCGCTGCACCAGCGGCGCAGACCCTTCCGTACCCGTCGTTCTCGTCGTACGTCAGGGCCCGCCAGCCGGTGCTGCTGCGTACCGCCCGCTCGCTCACCGGCAACCCGAGCGACGCGGAGGACCTGTTGCAGACCGCGCTCACCAAGACGTACGTGGCCTGGGAGCGTATCGAGGACCACCGCGCCCTCGACGGCTATGTGCGCCGGGCGCTGCTGAACACGCGGACGTCGCAGTGGCGCAAGCGCAAGGTCGACGAGTTCGCCTGCGACGAGATGCCCGAGCCGGAGCCGCTGACCGGCAGCGACGACCCGGCCGAGCAGCAGGCGCTGCGCGACGCGATGTGGCGGGCGATCATGCGGCTGCCCGCCCGGCAGCGGGCGATGGTCGTCCTCAGGTACTACGAGGACCTGAGCGAGGTCCAGACGGCCGAAGTGCTCGGCGTCTCGGTGGGCACGGTGAAGTCGGCCGTCTCGCGCGCGCTGGGAAAGCTCCGCGAGGACGCTGAGCTGGGGCTTGTCCGTCAGTGAGCCCCGCCTCGCAGGCCGCTCGCACGCCGCCTCGGCCGCCGCTGAACCCCTCCGTCCGCTTGGCGTGATGTGATCGATCGCCCGGTCCTAGTGACATACCACGCGGTATGTGCGCAGAATCA
This sequence comes from Streptomyces sp. NPDC041940, assembly GCF_055589465.1. NCBI lineage: Bacteria > Bacillati > Actinomycetota > Actinomycetes > Kitasatosporales > Streptomycetaceae > Streptomyces > Streptomyces sp. NPDC041940. The sequence continues at coordinate 145,363 of NZ_JBVJBP010000010.1, read as the reverse complement.
GCGCAACCCTTACCACCGCGTAGGCAATGTCGCCCCGGGAGGACGCCCGTGCTGAGCACGATGCAGGACGTACCGCTGTTGATCTCCAGGATCCTGACCCACGGGTCCACGATCCACGGGACATCGCAGGTGACCACCTGGACCGGTGAGGACGAGCCGCACCGCCGCTCCTTCGCGGAGATCGGCGCCCGCTCCGCCCAGCTGGCCCACGCGCTCCGGGATGACCTCGGCGTCACCGGCGACGAGCGCGTCGCGACCCTGGCCTGGAACAACGCGGAGCATGTGGAGGCCTACTTCGCGATCCCGTCCATGGGCGCGGTCCTGCACACCCTGAACCTCCGCCTCCCGCCCGAGCAGCTGGCCTGGATCGTCCACCACGCCGCCGACCGCGTGATCATCGCCAACGGTTCGCTGCTCCCCCTGCTCGCCCCGCTGCTCCCGCACCTGAAGACGGTCGAGCACGTGGTCGTCACCGGCCCGGGTGACCGCTCCCTCCTCGCGGACGCCACCGCCCGTGTCCACGAGTACGAGGACCTGATCGCCGGGAAGCCGACGTCGTACGACTGGCCCGAGCTGGACGAACGCCAGGCCGCCGCCATGTGCTACACCTCCGGCACCACCGGCGACCCCAAGGGCGTGGTCTACAGCCACCGCTCCATCTATCTGCACTCCATGCAGGTCAACATGGCCCAGTCGATGGGCCTGACCGACGGGGACACCTCGCTGGTCGTGGTCCCGCAGTTCCACGTGAACGCCTGGGGCCTGCCCCACGCCACGTTCATGACCGGCGTGAACATGCTGATGCCGGACCGCTTCCTCCAGCCGGCCCCGCTCGCCGCGATGATCGAGAGCGAGAAGCCCACCCACGCGGCCGCCGTCCCCACCATCTGGCAGGGCCTGCTCGCCGAGCTGACCGCGAACCCGCGTGACGTCTCCTCCCTCGGCCAGGTCACCATCGGCGGCGCGGCGTGTCCGCCGTCGCTCATGGAGGCCTTCGACAAGCTGGGCATGCGGGTCTGCCACGCCTGGGGCATGACGGAGACGTCCCCGCTCGGCACGATCGCCCGTCCCCCGGCCAGTGCGGTCGGCACGGCGGAGGAGCTCGCCTACCGTCTCACCCAGGGCCGTTTCCCGGCCGGCGTCGAGGGCCGCCTGACCGGCCCCGGCGGCGAACGCCTCCCCTGGGACGGCGAGTCGGCCGGCGAGCTGGAGGTACGCGGCCCCTGGATCGCCGGGGCCTACTACAACGGCCCGGACGCCGACCCGCTCCGCCCCGCCGACAAGTTCAGCGAGGACGGCTGGCTCAAGACGGGCGACGTCGGGACCATCTCCCCCGACGGCTACCTCACCCTGACCGACCGCGCCAAGGACGTCATCAAGTCCGGCGGCGAGTGGATCTCGTCGGTGGAGCTGGAGAACGCGCTCATGGCCCACCCGGACGTCGCCGAGGCGGCCGTCGTCGCCGTCCCCGACGACAAGTGGGGCGAGCGCCCCCTGGCCACGGTCGTCCTCAAGGAGGGCTCCACCGCCACCTTCGAGACCCTGCGCGCCTTCCTCGCCGACGAGGGCCACATCGCCAAGTGGCAGCTCCCGGAGCGCTGGACGGTCATCGAGGCGGTCCCGAAGACGAGCGTCGGCAAGTTCGACAAGAAGGTACTGCGCAGGCAGTACGCGGAAGGCGACCTGGACATCACCCAGCTCGGCTGACCCCGCAGAACACCCCGGAGCCCCCTGGCCACCGCCAGGGGGCTCCCGCACGCCATTCCCTTCGCCACCCGTCAGCCGGTGACGTCCTCGGCGATGCGCCCGCTCAGCTCCCCGGCGGTCAGGCCGCCCGGCTCACGGCCCTGGGACACACTCTCCCGGGCGGCATGCTGCAGCGCCGCGTTCACCGGAGTGGGCACCCCGTGCTCCCGTCCGAGCAGCACGATCTCCCCGTTGAGGTAGTCCGTCTCGATCGATCCCGCGCCCCGCGCCAGGCTCTGCCAGGTCGAGCCACGAGCGGTCTCGCCGGCGATCGGCTGCGGGTCGACCGTCCCGCTGCGCAGTTCGGTGATCTCGGCCCCGCCCGCACAGGCGATGCCCGCCGCGTCGAGGGCCGCGGCCCCTTCGGCCTTCGCCCGGGCGACCAGGTCCCGCACGGCGGCGTCCGAGGCGGAGCCGCACACGGCCTCGACCACGTTGGCGAGGTTGCCGAGGAGTTTGCCGTACTTCCAGCGCATCACGTCCGTCACCACCGGAGCCAGGAAGCAGGCCTTCTCCAGGTCGTCCGCGATCCGTTGGGCGGTGTCGCCGGTGCCCGTCCCGTACCGGCCGAGGACCAGGGCACCGGTGTACGGGCCGCAGGGCGCGACGACCTCGCCCGGATTCAGATGGGTGCTGGGCAGGACGACGCACATGCCGTACACCTCGTGGAAGCGGCGCAGGGCCAGGCGCTCGTTCTCCACGCCGTTCTGGGCGCACACCAGGGGCAGGCGCTCGCCCGCCGTACCGCCGCCCGCCACCGGCCGACCGGCCCAGGCGTCCAGGGCGGCCACGCTGTCCTGGGTCTTGACGGCGAGGACGAGCACGTCGTCCGCACGCAGTTCGACGTCCTCGGGCCGTGACACGACGGGCACGTCGAGGGTGAGCGTGCCGGTGGGGACCGTGAGCCGCAGCCCGCTGTCGCGCAGCGCGTCGAAGTGCGCGCCGCGGGCGACCAGAACGACCGACCGGCCGCTTTCGTGCAGCCGCCCCCCGATCGAACCGCCGACCGCTCCGGCCCCGATGATGATGTAGCGCATTCCGCTCCCTGGCTCTTGGCTTCCGTGGCGACCGCGACGACGCGTCCTCGCACCACCGACGACGAGTCCTCGCACCCCCGGGCGGACGCGCCCCGACGCCGCCGCTTCCCGCCCAACAGGGCACAGCCTGCCACCAACCACCGAGGCTGGCCGGTGACTTGGCTGACATACCGCGTCACGCATGACCGGCCGGCCGTCTACGAACAGAGCCCTGACCCGATTTCCCGACCACGCACGGAACGACCTGAGCAAGCCATGGCCACGTCGCCCGACCGCATCACCTCACCGCCGCACCGACGTCAGCCCCCACCCCAGCACCAGCCACACCCCCGCCACCGCGCACACCCCGCCCCAGCCGAAGTGGCTGAAGGCGGCCCCGCCGAGAGCCGACGCGGTGGCGCCGCCCGCGAAGCCGGCGACCACATAGGCGGTGTTGGCGGTGGCCGGGGCGGACGTGGAGGTCAGGGCGAGGGTCTGGTTGGCGACATGGGAGGCGACCAGCGCCGCGTGGATCGCGATCGCGGCGGCGAACAGCGCGGCCAGAGCCTGCCCGCCCAGCCAGAACAGCGGCACCGACACGGCCGCGAGCAGATACGCGGACCGCACGACACGCGCCGCGCCGAACCGGTCCACGAACCCGCCCGCCAGCGGAGCCACCGCACTCGCCGTCAGCCCGAAGAGCCCGAAGAGCCCGGCGGTCGCGGGGGACAGCCCGTACTCGGGCCCGGTCAGCAGCAGGGAGAGCGCGGTCCACAGCGCGCTCCACGCACCGAACATCCCGGCCTGTCGCAGGCAGGCCCGCCACAGGTCGGGCGAGTTCCGCAGCACTGACGGCAGCGCGGCGAGCCCGGCGAACAGCGGGCCTGCCCGCCGCCGCCGCGACGGCAGGACGAACGCGGTCGCGAGCCCCAGGACGAGGGTGAGCAGGGCCGCGCCCGCGAACACCCAGCGCCAGCCGAAGGCCTGCCCGGCAAGACCGCCCAGGACCCGGGCCCCGACGATGCCGGTGAACAGACCCGCGATGACGGCCGCGACATGCCGGGCACGCCGGTCGGCGGGGGCGCGTTCGGCGACCAGCGGGACGAGCAGCTGGGGGATGACGGTCGCGGCCGAGGCGACGAACATGGCGACCGCGAGGGCGGTGACCCCCGGGGCGGCCGCACTGGCACTCAGCGCGACGGCGGTGACGACCGTCAGCCCCGCGACCAGCCGGCGCCGGTTCGCGCTGTCGCCGAGCGGGGCGAAGAACAGCAGGCCGACCGCGTAACCGAGCTGGGCGACCGAGGCGATCCAGGCGACGGCCGAGGGGGCCGAGCCGAAGTCGTCGGCCATGAGCGAGAGCAGCGGTGCGGCGAGGTAGATGTTGGCGGCGGTGACCGCGCTGCACACGGCGATCAGGGTGAGGAAGAGGCCGGGGGCGGGCGTACGCGCCTCCCGCGGCGGGGCTTGGACGGCCCTGCGGGACGTGGTGGTGGTCGCTGACGGCATTGAGGGGGACTCCTTGGAGTCGGCTCTAGCAACTAACTGGTTGGTTGGATAACGGGGCAACAGTGTGAGCCGCCCTCCGATTCCCTGTCAACCAAACAGTTGGTTACTCGGCGCGCTACCCTCTCCCCCATGGCACCAAGGGACCCCGAGGCCACCAAGGCCCGGATCTTCGAGGCGGCGGTCGCCGAGTTCGCCCGGCACGGCATCGCCGGCGCCCGCATCGACCGCATCGCCGCCGAGGCGAAGGCCAACAAGCAGCTGATCTACGCCTACTTCGGCAACAAGGCGGAGCTGTTCGCGATCGTCCTGGAGAAGAAGATGCTCCACCTCGCCGAGGACGTCCCCGTCGTCCCGGACGACATCGAGAGCTGGGTCGACCGCGTCATGGACTACCACGCCGCCCACCCGGAGCTGCTGCGCCTGCTCTTCTGGGAGGGCCTGGAGTACGGCAGCGCCGAACTGCCTCACGAGTCCGCCCGCCAGGAGCACTACGTCCGCAAGGTCGCCGTCCTCCAGGACGGCCAGGACCGGGGCGTCATCACGGACGCCGTCCCCGCGTCCGACCTGCTGTTCCTGCTGACCGCCCTGGCCAACTGGAGCGCCGTCGTCCCGCAGATGCGGCGCATCCTGGTCGGCGACGGGGAGGATTCCAGGGACCGCCTGCGCGCGTCGGTCAAGGAGGCGGCACGCAGGCTGACGGCCCGGTAGGCCGAACCCCCGAACCAGGATCGGCTGGCCGGGTCGGCCTCCTGGCTCAGTTGGTCCCGATCCTGCTCAGCAGCTCGACGATCCGGGTCTGCACCTCGCCGCTGGTGGACCGCTCCGCGAGGAACAGCACCGTCTCCCCGGAGGCCAGCCGCGGCAGGTCGGCCTGGTCGACGGCGGCCGTGTAGACGACGAGCGGGGTGCGGTTCAGCTGCCCGTTCGCGCGCAGCCAGTCGATGATCCCGGCGAACCCGGCCTGCCGCCCGTGCACCTGCATCAGGTCCATCACGACCAGGTTCGGCCGGAAGTCGCTCGCCAGCGTCACCGCGTCCGCGTCGCTCGCGGCCCGCGCGACCTGCATCCCGCGCCGCTCCAGCGTCGCCGTCAGCGCCAGCGCGATCTCCGCGTGCTCCTCGATCAGCAGCACCCGCGGCGGGTGCTGCTCACTGTCGCGCGGCGCCAGCGCCTTCAGCAGCACGGCCGGATCGGCACCGTAGGCCGCGTCCCGCGAGGCCTGTCCGAGCCCGGCCGTCACCAGCACGGGCACCTCGGCGGCCACGGCGGCCTGGCGCAGCGACTGGAGTGCCGTACGGGTGATCGGCCCGGTCAGCGGGTCGACGAACAGCGCGGCGGGGAACGCCGCGATCTGCGCGTTGACCTCCTCGCGCGAGTTCACGATCACCGGCCGGTAGCCGCGGTCGCTCAGCGCCTGCTGGGTGCTGACGTCCGGCGCGGGCCACACCAGCAGCCGCCGCGGGTTGTCCAGCGGCTCCGGCGGCAGCTCGTCGTCCATCGGCTGCGGCCGCGGCGGATCGGCCACCTCGACGGCACCCCCGGGCCCGTCCAGCGGCTCGGGCCCCTCGGCGGCGTTCTCGTCGGGGGCGCCTATGGCGTACGACCGCCCGCCGCCCTCGGTCAGCTGCGAGAGCCGCGACTGACCGGCGAGGGACGGCTGCGCCGGAGCGGGCGCCGACGCCGGGGCGGGCACCTGGGCGACCGGCGGGGGCGTCGGATCGGTCGTCGGATGCGGGCGCGCGGCCTGCTCCGGACGCGCTGCCTGCTCGGGGCGCTGCCCCTGCTCCGGACGGGACGCCAGTTCCGTACGTGTGGCCTGGTCGCTGCGCGTGGCCGGGTCGGGCGGCGTGCCGAGCTTGCGGCGCCGGCCCGATCCGCCCGGCTGGTGCGGGGGAGGCGTCGCCGTCGGCAGGGGGACGGACATGGCCGCGGGCTGCTGGACCTGGGCCGCCTGCCGGTTGAACGGCACGCCCTGCCCCAGCGTCCGCACGCTGATCGCCCGCCCCTGCGTCGAGTTCGGATCGACGGGCGCCGAGGCCTCCGCGGGCAACGGCTGAGCCGCCCGCTGCGCCTGCGCCGCGCCCTCCGGCGGCAACGGGGCCCCCGGGGCCGGGCTGTTCGGGGCCGGAGTCTTCGGCTGCGGAGCCTGAGGAGGCGTGCCGTTCGTCGGCAGGGCGAAACCTGCCCCCGTGCTGTCGTCGTCGGCGGCGGGCCAGGGCTGGGGGGCGGGGATGCCGCCCTGAGCCGGGGTCCCCTGGGCGGGAGTGCCTTGGGCCGGTGTTCCCTGCCCCGGTGCGGCCTCGGCGGGGAGCGGCTGCCCGGCGGAGGGCTGCTGCGCCGGTGGGGCGACGCCCTGCTGCGGCAGGGGCTGCGCACCCTGGGCCGGGAGCTGAGGCGCCTGCCCCGGGAGGGCCGCCCGCACACTGTGCCCGAGCCCGCCCTGCGCGGGAACGGACACGCCCTGCGGGGCGTTTCCTTGGGCTGTCGCGTTGCCCTGCGCCTGAACGGCGTTGCCCTGCGGCGGCACGGCCGCACCCGGCGCGACCTGGGCAGCGGCGGCCCCGACCTGGACGGGCGCGCCCTGCGCGGGAACCCCCTGCCCGGGCCCCGCAGGCACGGAACCGGGCGGTACGGAACCGGGCGGTACGGAACCGGGCGGTACGGCAGCAGCCTGGTCGGCGCCCGCCGCGCCCTGCTGCGGCACCACGGCCCGCCGCCGACGGCCCGTCGGCGCACTCGTGGGATGCGGCTGCGGCGGGGTGTGATCGGCGGACTGGTCGTGCGGTACGGCGTCGTGCCGCCCCTCCTCGGCCACCCCGTCACCGGAGTCGGCCACCCCGTCACCGGAGGGGGCCGCCGCGGCAACCGCCACGGCCTCCTGCCCCTGGTCGGCCTGTCCGGCCTGCTGGGCCTGTCCGGCCTGCTGGGCCTGTCCGGCCGGGACGCCCTGCCCGGCTGGAGCGCCCTGTCCGGCCGGAACTCCCTGTGCGGCCGGAACGCCTTGGTGGGCCGGTTCGTCCGGTGCCGTCTGATCGGCCTCGGCCGGCGGCAGGGCGAACACCGGACGCGGCCCCGCGGCCTGCTGCGCGGCCGCCCGCTCGTTGGCGGCGGCCAGCGCGCGCCGACGGCGCCCGGTCGGCTGCTGGTCCTGTCCCTGCGCCGCACCGTCCGAACCGGAGCCGGCGTCAGCGGACGGCGCGGGCAGCGCCGGCGGCAGCGCGCGCTGCTCCCCGGGTTCGCGCCGGGCCCGCCGTCCGGAAGCCTCGGGCACGCCCTGCGGCGGAACGGTCCCGCCCAGCCCCGTACCCGAGGCGGCGGTCCCGGCCGCATGCTCGGCGGCCGTGACGACGGCCCCTTCGGCGACACCCTGGACGGCACTTCCGACGGCCTCGATGGCGAGGGCCTCCCTGGCGGCGCCCTCCGCCGGACGCCCGCGCCGGCGCCCGGTACCGCCCGACCCGGCGCCCTCACCGGAGGCCTGCGCCGGAAGAGCGGCCGGTTCCCCGGCGCCCCGCCTCCTGCGCCGCCCGGTGGCACCACCGGCAGCACCGGAACCGCCGGAACCACCCGAACCGTCGGCCTCTTCGCCCTCGGCCGGAACATCCCCGTCCAGGAAGGCATCGGTGGTGGCGCGCCGCGCCCGGCGCCGCCCCCCACCGGAGGTCTGCTCACCCGAGGCCCCGGGGAGGCCCTCGTCGACCGCCTCGGCGGCGGCATCCGCGGCAACGGCCCCGGCCCCGCCCCCGATCGGCACTTCGAGGACGTACGCGCTCCCGCTCATCCCCGGCACGTCATGCGTCTGCAGCACACCGCCGTGAGCCCGGACGATGCCCCGCACGATCGGCTCGTGCACGGTGTCGCCACCTGCGTACGGCCCGCGCACCTCGATGCGTACGACTTCGCCGCGCTGCGCCGCCGCCACCACGACGGTGTTGTCCAGATAACCGCCCGCCGACAGGGGCGTGTTGCCGGTCGCGTCGACGCCGGCCACGTCCGCGACCAGATGTGCGAGGGCGGTGGCGAGCAGCCGGGGATCGACCTCGGCCTCGATGGGCGGCGCGTGCACGGCGAACTGCACCCGCCCGGGCCCGATGAGCTCGACGGCCCCGTCGACCCCGGCGGCGACGACGGCGTCGAGCATCACCTTGGTGCGGGTGATGTTCTCGCTGCCCGTGTCGAGCCGCTGGTAGCCGAGGACGTTGTCGATGAGCGTCGTGATCCGCGAATAGCCGGCGGACAGGTGGTGCAGCACCTGGTTGGCCTCGGGCCACAGCTGCCCGGCGTCGTCGGACGCCAGCGCGGCCAGCTCGCGGCGCAGTTCCTCCAGCGGCCCGCGCAGCGACCGCCCGAGCAGGGTCAGCAACTGCTCGTGCCGGGCGGCGAGCGCCTCGTACCGGTCCTTCTCCCGCTCCCCGAGCGCGGCGTACCGGTCCTCGTTCGCGCCGAGTTCCTCGGCGTGCCGCTCGTTCAGCTCCTCCAGCTCGGTGACGTGCCGCTGGCGCAGCGCGGTCAGCTCGGAGGCGTGCTCCTCGGCAGCCTTCTCCAGCTCTTCCTCATGACGCTTCTCGGCCGCTTCCTTCTCCTCGACGACGGCGTCGTACGGCCGCCGGTCGGTGAAGGTCAGCACGGCGCCGACGAGCTGGTCGCCGTCCCGCACGGGCGCGGTCGTCAGATCGACGGGCACCTTGCCGCCGTCCTTGGCGTAGAGGACCTGCCCGCGCACCCGGTGCTTGCGCCCGGAGCGCAGGGTGTCGGCGAGCGGCGACTCCTCGTACGGGAAGTCCGACCCGTCGGCACGCGAGTGCAGCACGAGTTCGTGCAGTTCGCGTCCGCCGAGGTCGCTGGCCCGGAAGCCCAGGATCTGGGCGGCGGCCGGGTTGACGAGCACGATCCGCCCGTCGGTGTCGGTCCCGACGACCCCTTCGGACGCGGCCCGCAGGATCATCTCGGTCTGCCGCTGCGACCGCGCGAGCTCGGCCTCGGTGTCGACGGTCCCGGTCAGGTCCCTCACGACGAGCATGAGCAGCTCGTCACCGCTGTACCCGTACCCGTCGTAGGCCTGCTGCCCGTTCTCCAGATTCGCACTGGTGACCTCGACGGGGAACTCGGTCCCGTCCGTCCTGCGCGCGATCATGCGCGTGGGCTTGGTCCGGCCCTGCGGATCGAGGTGTTCCGGCCGTCGCATGGAGCCGGGGATGAGCTTGGAGTCGAACTGCGGCAGCAGATCGAGCAGCCCGCGCCCCACCAGAGCGGTGCCCGGAGTCTCGAAGGCCTCCAGGGCGATGGTGTTGGCGTTGACGACCGTCCCGTTGGCATTGACCAGCACCAACGCGTCGGGGAGCGCATCCAGTATGGCTGCGAGGCGAGCAGCGCCTCGGGATGGCCTGCTGCTCACGAGACGCTTCCTCCCTGTTACCGCACCTTGCCGACCGCTCGGGCCATCTTGCCAACCGTCCCGCAGCGTGTCACGCGAGGGAGTCTAAGGGCTGCGGTTGCGCTCGCGACGCCGGATGAGAGCGAGGTCGCACGAGCAAGTGACCCCGAACTGACGACCGAGTAACCGCCAAACGCCCGCCCTCCTGCGACGACGTCGCGAGACCTTCGCGGGACCTTTACGACGGAGGTGGTTCTGTACCTTTTGGCCGGACCGGCGAGAGGGAGGACGGGGAAGGTCGAAATCCGGACGAGATGCGGAGGGTGAAAACGGGGCGGGTCTATGGAGGGAGAGCCGATACCGGGAGGCGGCGCGCCTCAGGCGCCCTGCCCGGCCCTCATGTCTGGCAGGAGCGGCACGAGCCGGTCCCAGCGGGAGATCTGGCAGCCGTCGCGGCGGTCGTACGTGGCGTCGACGGGGCGCCCGGCCCAGGTCCCGGTGACGTGCGCGGTGGCGGGCCCGCCGTACTGCATGGTGCAGAAGCCGCCCTTCGGGGCGGGAGCGAAGGCCTCCTGTCCCCACCGCGTGTCCCGCTCCAGGGCGGCACACGCGCCACCCGGGTCGGGATGGCTGCCGCCGGCGGGCCCGCAGTACAGCTCGAAGGTCCCGTCGGCCCCGCCCCCCGCGTTCCGCACGGTGACGGTGAGGTGATCCCGTTCCTTGCTCTGGTTCTTGCTCTTGCTCTTGCTCTGGCTCTTGCCGTCGCCGAGCCCGGCCTGGCCGTACGCGGCCGGGGACACCGCGGCCAGTGCCCCGAGGGCGGCGACGGAGGCGGCGGCACCGAGAGCGAGGCGCCGCAGACCGGTACTACGGGGGGTGGTCCGGGGCGCGGTTCGGGCGGTGGCCCGGGAAATGACAGTCGACATGCCCTGACTAACGCGGCGTGCCCCGGGACGTTGCGCGACAGCCCGACAAGGCTTTTGCCCTGCGACCTTCCTGCCTAGTACCGTGGGGGGCGATTGGTGACGCGGCGCTCGACTGTGTCATCATCGGCAAGCACCGACTCGCGCTCGCGCGGGAGGATGTGCGTGGAGGCGTCGCCTAGTCCGGTCTATGGCGCCGCACTGCTAATGCGGTTTGGGTCTTAAAGCCCATCGAGGGTTCAAATCCCTCCGCCTCCGCACCTGATCACGAAGCCCCGGTCACCCGACCGGGGCTTCGCTGTCATACCGGCCGGAACAGCCGTTTCCCCAGCTCACAAGGGGTATGGCAAACGGATTTCACATGGCGGCGGCAGTCATGTAATGTTCTTCCTGTCGCCGCGAGCGAGCCGGAAGGCCCGAGAGCGGCGATAAAACAGAACAAGCACTCGTAGCTTAACGGATAGAGCATCTGACTACGGATCAGAAGGTTGCAGGTTCGAATCCTGCCGAGTGCACACAGGTGAGAGGCCCCGGAGAGATCCGGGGCCTCTTGCGTTTCAGGGGCGTACAGCGGCGAAGTACAGCAACGGCTGATGTCAGCCGGTCTCGGCACCGCCCATCGCAGCGGACAGCTTGCCGAGCGCGGCCCGCACCTCTTCCTCGCTCGCTTCCGCGTAGACCTCCATCGTCATGGCGATCTGCGAGTGCCGGAGGATGCGCTGCGCCACCTCAAGACCAGGCCGCGCGTGTCCTGCCAGAGATCACCGGCCGCTTTCCGGTCCCCGGTCTGCTGGGCCCGGCGCATCCGCAGAGCCTTGAGGCAGAACTCCGTACAGTTCCCCCGTCTCGAAGTCGATGGACTTCCAGGTGATCCCGAGGATCTCGCCACGGCGCAGCCCCAGGCTGGGGACCAGCACCCAGGCCCCGCGAGCAGCTGGTCCTCACGGGCCAGGGAGTCGGCGAGGAAGCGCCCCGCTTCGATCACGGACCACGGCTCCCCGGAATCCCTGGAGCGGGACCTGTCCGCATCCGCAACTACTGCATCAGCTCGATGTGGGGGTGCTCCGCGGACACCGGGCAGCGGTAGAGCTGCTGCCGGTAGCCGCTGGCGATCTGGACCTCGGTCGGCTGCCTCGGGACGAGGTCAGGAGGCTGCGGGACGATTTCGCTCACGGACCGCGGGACACGGCCGCGTTCCTGTAGGTCCAGGCCCTTGGCCCGGAAGGCGTCGATCAGCCTCTGGTGCTCCGGGTCGGGTGCGGTGAACGACGGGCTGACGCGCGGCCGATCCTCGTTCTCTACCCAGCCGCGGCTGTTGTCGTCCCATTCGAAGGTGGCGATGGTCAGCAACGGGTCCGCCTCGGTACCGCAAGCGGGGCAGCCCCGGGGTTGGGGATCGGTGGGGCCCCAAGAGGCCCAGCCGCCGACCTTCCAACCGGGCGCGACGGACAAGTGGTCCTCGTAGAACTCCGACGGGTGGTCCATGAGGGAGCTGTCCACAGCGGTGCCGGCCGCCTCCCAGCGGCTCCAGTCCTGGAGTTGCGCCTGCAGTTCGTCACTCAACTCCATGAAGTGCGGGTACTCGGTGATCTGCTCCGGTGCGAGCAGGCACGGCTCGGGCACGTACTCGTCGAACTGAACGGCGGACGGCTGCGGGGGCGTGACGAGGACGTCCGTGACCTCGGCGGCACGGCGCCAGAACAGCACGGTCCTGGGCATGAACTTGTCCGGGGGATGGTCGCAGGGGCACCACAGCACCTGGAGCAGATCAGCCCCGTCCCCGCCGGGCGGGCGCAGGTCGGGGATGTCGCGCGCGTACAGCTGGGCCAGCGGCAGCAGGGCGACCGGGCCCTCAGGGTGCGGGCGGCCGGCCTTGATCCGCTCCAGGGTCGCCTGCTCCTCGGGCGTGAACACGGTCCGGCCGACATCGTCGACGGGCCGGTGCTTCGCCTGCGCCCCGATGCGTCGCCGCTCCCGGACGTCGTCCGGCGAGTGGGGCTTCTCCGATCTGTGCCACTGGTGCGAGCCCTCGCAGTACGGCCACGGCTCGTCCGCGGGCCACAGCAGCGGCCCGCCGATCGAGCTGTCGAGCGGCGAGGGCAACCCGGGACGGGGATGCAGCCGGGTCGCCGTGCGTGCCAGTGGGGCCAGTTGAGGGAAGAGCGCAGTGACGTCGAGTGGCCTTGGCGGGGTCCTGCGTATGTCGGTCATGGCGGTGATGCTGCCAGCAGCATCTGACACCCCTAGGGTCAAGCGAGCTTCACAACCTGATGATCGCCCGGGCCTTGACGGGCCTTGACCCCAGCCGCTCCGCGCTGATCGGCTGGACACGTGGCCAACGACCCGAGCGAATACGACAAGTCCATGCCTATCGTTGCGGCCCACCTCGCCAAGATCGAGCGGGCGGTCGATCGCACTCGCGCCGCGCACGCCGGACGGCCGTATGCGGAAGTGCACCAGGCTCTCGTTGAAGCTCTGCAAGCCGAGGGCGCCCAACGAGTTGTGCCGCAGGTCGTCGAGGAGCTTGCGCGACAGATCTCCGAGTCACCACGAGTAGGCGACGGCCCGCGGACTATCAGCACAGGTGACAGGCACCGCAGCCCAAGCCCAGCGAGTATCCCGAGTTGCTTCGGGACGAAGAGGTCGACTTCCAACGTCAGAGTTGTGATCGCCTACGGACGACCGCGGATGGGCATGGAGCCTCATGAGTAGCAGCCGGTTCGTCCATGAGCAGGTAGAGCAGGCCCACGAGTGACCCGCTGCTCACGATCTCGCGGCGGTCTATCATCCCGCGGATCTCTGAGAGGGGGATCCACTCGATGCGGTCGGATTCGTTCTTCTCAGTGGGCGGCCCTGCGTAGGTGGCGCCGTCGATACGGAAGACGTGGTGCTGCGAGTCGGTGATGCCGTTCGCCGGCTCGGCGTAGATCAGGGGCTTGATGGGGCCGGGGCGCCAGCCGGTCTCCTCCAAGACTTCGCGGGCCGCCGCTTCCTCCGGGGTCTCGCCGTCCTCGACCAGGCCCATGGGCAGTTCCCAGGCCCACGAGGTCGTGATGAAGCGGTGTCGCCACATCATCAGCACCTCTTGGCGATCGTTGACCACAGCGGCAACGGCCAGGTGCCGGAGGCGGACGACGTGGTACTCCCACCTGCGTCCGTCAGGCTGTTGGACGTCGACCAGACACAGATTCACCCACTGGTTCGTGTAGACCTGACGCTCACCGTGGGTCTTCCACTCCATACCTGTGGCCCCTCTCGATCGGTGTCCAGGATCTCAGACCGATCTGGAGGAGGGTGCACGTTCCCCTCTTTTCGCGTCATGCTGACAATATGCGCCACGAAGATCTTGCCTCCGGCCAGGCCCGAGCGTTAGGTGGAGGAACTCTAGGGCGACGGCGAACCGAGACCTCGGCTTGGAAGCCAAGGGCATTTGGAGAGCAGAACGCTGCTGACCCGCGACTGAGCGGTATTACCACTTAGTGAACAGTCGACCGGCCCCTCTGTTTTCTTCGCACGGACTGGCACGACACAGCGGTCAGGCCTGGTCAAAGGTGGGGCCAGCGATACCCGCTGGCAGCCAAGGCGAGGTTGTACGACATGCGTGTCGCTCGCAGTCAGTGATGTACGAGCGTTCTTGAGAACCGGCTCCTGAGAGTCACGCTGCCACTATCCTGGGTACAGCGTGAAGAAGCATCTTGCATCGGGGGCGGGGTCATGCACATTCAGGTGTTGGCAGAGGGTGACGAACGGGCGCTGACGGATCTTCGTTCGTGGCTGGGCCGTGATCCCGGTACAGCCACGCTGCCCGTTGAAGCAGTGACCGGTGACGGCCCGACGATGAGCGTGCTGGAGGCACTTGATGTGCTTCTTGGCAACGCGACCAATATCGCGAATTTTGCCGTGGCCTATGCAACCTGGCGCACTACTCGGCCGAGGGGCGGGGCCAGCGGTGCAAGGACGCTGGTACACGGCGACAGCAAGATGGATATCGGGCACCTCTCCGCAGAGGAACTTGCGGAGCTGCTACGACGTCTAAACGATGACGGTGCGGGCCCGCGGTCATCCTAGTGAAGCTTGATCAGGCCGCTTCCCGTGCAGTGTTGTTCGGCGTCCATGCCTATAAACACTTGCCGGCATTGGACGGTGTCCGGCACAACGTGCCCGCTCTACGGAACTCGCTGATCGCAAGAGACACAGGTGGGTTTGCTGGCCAGCACTGTGTGGCGGTGCCCGCTAACAGCACACCGACGGTCCTGCTGGACGCCGTGCAGGACGCTGCGGATCACGCGCGTGGTCTTTTGCTCGTGTACTACGCCGGTCATGGTCACTTTGGTCGTGACGGTCGCACTCTGTTACTGGGAACCGAAGCGTCCCGCCCGGACCGCCCGCACCACTCAGTTGCCTACGATGAGATACGGGCGATCGTGGCTGGCTCCCAGGCCCGGCACCGCGTCGTGATCGTCGACTGCTGTTTTAGCGGAGCTGCCCTGCCTATGGACGGACAGGAACGCAGTCGGGCCGCTGCGGACTTCGAGATTGAGGGCGCTTGTGTGCTCACCTCGTCCGCCGAGACCGAGCGGTCGTTGTGTCTACCCGACGGCAGCGTATTCACACGCGAGCTGACACTTCTCCTACGGGACGGTCTTTCCGGGGAACTTACCGATGGCAGACGTGGCGAAGACCTCGCTGTGTTGACCATGGCCGACGTCTACGGGGCAATGCGCGGGCGATTGCATGGACGCACGTTAGGCGGTGACCGGGTGCCGATCCCGCGGATGAGTACCCGGGATGACGGTCACCGGATCCCTCTTGCAACCAACCAGGCCTACACCCCACCGGCAGCCTCCAAACCAACCCCATCCTTAGAACCTCCTGCCAGCACCCTGCAGGTAGCCGTGCACACCGCCTACGCGGCCACGCCGTATTTCACCGGTCGTCAAGGCGAGCTTGAGGCACTGGGAAGCGCGGCCATGCAGCCGGCTGCGGTGTGCCTCGTTCATGGACGCGGCGGCCAAGGGAAGAGCGAGCTGCTACGGGCTGCGGCCGCCCGCATTGCCCCGAACTTCCCTGGTGGCTGCCTGGAGGTCGACTTACGGGGCTGGACACCTAACGAACAGCCTCGTGACCCACACATGGTCATTGCCGAGCAACTTCACCACATGGGTTACGGCCCTGACCTTATTCCGGAAGATCTGAGCGCACGGGCCGAAACCTGGCGCCTCTTCCTCAAGCAGCATGCAGTACTGCTGCTGCTGGACAACGCCCGTGATGCAAAGCAGTTGGCCCCGCTGCTGCCCTCCGCCGGGTCGCCAAGCGCGGTTCTGATCTCCAGCCGCTCCGAACTGCCGGAGCTCGGCGTCCACTGGCGACGTGAACTGCGCCCTCTGCCAGCCGTTCACTGCATCACCGTCTGGCACAAGATGGGCGTGCCTCAGGACACTGAGAGTCTCGACCAGATTGCTGACCGAATTAGCGGCAGTCCCCTTGCTCTGGGGCCGGTCGGCACCCGCCTGTTGCGCGGCGCTTCCCCTACCGCCATCCTCGCCTCGCTGGCCGGTCCGGAGCGCTACGCCGCTTTCCCTAGCCTTGACGCTGCGGAGCGTGCCGCCTTCACGAGCGCCTACATAGCCCTCGACGCAGACCTGCGCAACCTGATCCACCAGTGCGCCTGGCACCCCGGACCCGACTTCGCTCCTGATTCCCTTGCGGTCATGACTCAACGACCGGAATACGAGATCGAGGTGCGGCTCGCCGAGATCGAACAGCTCCTGATCCGCCAGAATAACCGCTTTGGCCTTCACGACAGTAGCCTCGGCTACGCTCGCCAAACGGCCGCACTTCACTCTGCCCAGGGCGAGGAACATACCAGCAGGCAACGGCTTTATCACTACCTAAAGATCGGGCTCACACAAGCCCGGGACGTCCTGCGCATTAGCGCGCACCACAATGATCAAGAGGTGCGCAGCGCGCGTCAGTGGCTCGATGCACATGCACAGGAACTTCAAGCCGCTGCGCGCGCCTCCAGCACCGACAACTGGCCGCAAGCGGCCGAATTTTTACAAGCCGTCGGCACATCGCTTTACCAGGATGATCGATACATCGAGGCTCAGGAGCTCTTCCAAGAGATCCTATGCACCACCTCTTCCGACTCCCTCCACCACGCCGTCGCCACGGGGAGCCTCGGCGAGATCCACCGCATGCAGGGCCGGCATGAGGAAGCCACCGCCGCTTTTCAAGAGGCCTTGACTACCTACCAGGCCCATGGTGACCACCTCGGCCAGGCCGACGCCACACAGGGCCTCGGCGAGATCCACCGCATGCAGGACCGGTATGAGGAAGCCACCGCCGCTTTTCAAGAGGCCTTGACTACCTACCAGGCCCATGGTGACCACCTCGGCCAGGCCGACGCCACCAAGAGCCTCGGCGAGGTCCACCAGGTGCAGGGCCGGTATGAGGAAGCGACCACCGCGTTCCAAGAGGCCTTGACCATCTACCGGGCCCTCGGCAATCGCAGCGGCCAGGCCGGCACCACGCTGGGCCTCGGCGAGATCCATCACATGCAGGGCCGGCATGAGGAAGCCAGCACCGCGTTCCAAGAGGCATTGACTACCTACCGGGCCCTCGGTGACCGCAGCGGCCAGGCCGACGCTACACAGGGCCTCGGAGAAATCCACCACATGCAGGGCCGGTATGAGGAAGCCAGCACCGCCTTTCAAGAGGCCTTGGCCACCTACCGGGCCCTCGGCAATCGCAGCGGCCAGGCCGGCACCACGCTGGGCCTCGGAGAGGTCCACCAGGTGCAGGGTCGGTATGAGGAAGCCAGCACCGCCTTTCAAGAGGCCCTGACCATCTACCGGGCCCTCGGTGACCACCTTGGCCAGGCCGGCACCACGCTGGGCCTCGGCGAGATCCATCGCATGCAGGGCCGGTATGAGGAAGCGACCGCCGCGTTCCAAGAGGCCTTGGCCATCTATCGGGCCCTCGGCAGTCGCGGCGGCCAGGCCAACGTCACGCTGGGCCTCGGCGAGATCCATCGCATGCAGGGCCGGTATGAGGAAGCGACCGCCGCGTTCCAAGAGGCATTGACTACCTACCGGGCACTCGGGGACCGCAGCGGCCAGGCCGACGCCACCAAGAGTCTCGGCGAGGTCCACCAGGTGCGGGGCTGGTATGAGGAAGCGACCGCCGCGTTCCAAGAGGCCTTGGCCATTTACCGGGCCCTCGGCAGTCGCGGCGGCCAGGCCGACGCCACGCTGGGCCTCGGCGAGATCCATCGTATGCAGGGCCGCTATGAGGAAGCCACGGACGAACTTCGCAGAGCGAGGAGTCTCTATGCCGAGCTTGGCATCACCAAGAGGGTCGCTCTCTGCCAACATGCTATCGACGAACTCTGCGGAGCAGAATCGCAGTAGAGCACCGTGGGAATTGCGTCTGTGGCAGATGCCGTACCGCAGTGCTGCACCTGTCGCGCTTGGCTCACCGTCGGTGGAGTGGCTTGGGGCTTGAGCGGCTGTGCTGGGCACCGGGACGGGGATGGATGCTCAACGATGGGATGAAGCTGCAATTTGACGGCAGTTCTGACGGCAACGACGGAACACGCTCGCACTCGTCCGCCAACCTGGGCGATCGAGGCCAGAGGCTTTCGGCAGGGGGCAGGGCTCACCGCCCGATCCTACGGATCAGAAGGTCGCAGGTTCGGATCCTGCCGAGTGCACATCGGTTCAGAGGCCCTGTGGAGTGATCCACAGGGCCTCCGAGTTTTCAGCTCACGCCGATCGCTTCCAGCATCGCCGCCGTGACGTGGTCCGCGGCGTTGCGGTGGCCGCGGGCATTGGGGTGTACGAACGCCGGCTGGTCGGGGACGCGGGTGAAGACGCCTTCCACCCACTTGCCGGTGTCGCAGGCGCTGTGCCGTCGGGTGGAGTCGTAGAGGTCGACGAAGCGGGCGGAGTCGTGCGCGGTGGCCGACTGGTCGATGACCTTGTTGAGGGGCTCAAGGACGTCTTGGCGCAGCCAGTCCAGGTCGCCCTGGGTGATCGGGCCGAACTGTTCCAGGTTGTTGTACTGGCACTTGGAGGTGTCCTCCGGGATGACCGTGGGGTAGCCGACGGCCAGGATCTTCGCGTGTGGGGCGCGTTCGTGGAGGACTTCGAGCATCTCGTCGTAGTCGCCGCTCACCTTGTTCAGGCGGCTGGGGATGTCGTCGGCGAGGTCGTCCTTGCACGGGGTGCCCACGCCGCCGCTGCCCCCGCCCAGCTGGAGGCACTGGAAGAGGATGCCGGCGAAGTCGAGGGTGTTGCCGCCCGCGCCGACGGTGATGACGTCGGTGCCGGGGCCCACGGCCGCGGATTGGGGAGGCACGGCGGGGAACGGGTAGTCCGGGTCCTCGGAGAAGGGCGGCAGGTGACGGCCGATCGGCTCCTGCGCCCTGAAGGTGACGTTCTCGATCGTGGCGGCGCCGCAGCTGACGTTGGTCAGGTCGAAGAGCGAGCCGAGGTCGCGGTCGATGACCTGGGGGTAGGACTGGTCGGTGCGCTCGCAGCCGTCGCGGGGGACCTC
This sequence comes from Streptomyces sp. NPDC041940, assembly GCF_055589465.1. NCBI lineage: Bacteria > Bacillati > Actinomycetota > Actinomycetes > Kitasatosporales > Streptomycetaceae > Streptomyces > Streptomyces sp. NPDC041940. The sequence goes on along the minus strand of NZ_JBVJBP010000010.1, from coordinate 126,236 downwards.
GAAGGTGTCGCCCGCGGCCGGGATGACCCCGGCGGTGTAGGAGTCGCCCAGGGCGACCCACTGATGGGCCGCCGCGGCGGCGGGTTGCGCTCCGGCGAGTTGCGCGGGGACGAGGGCGCCTGCGGCGAGAGCCGCGGCCGAGCCGAGCAGGCCCAGACGAGTACGGAAGCTTGCCACGAATCCTCCAGGGATGCGGTTTTGGCGGCAAACTTGACCGTATGAGTGGTATTACGTAGGGCACTAGATCCAATGCGGACAGTCACGATCTGTGGGGTCTGGGGGTGGGCGGGGGGTGAGGCAGGAGCGTTCTGAACGGATGGGGTTGACATCCTGACCGCGTACGACTGCCGCCAGGCGGACCCGGCTCGGTGGGTGAGTGGTGGTGACAGGTTTTCGGTCGCTGACGGGGCCGTGGTCGGCGACGTCGTCCACGTCGGCTGTCTTGTTCGTGCTCCGCAGGGCCGCCAGCGGCTGAGTGTCGACTCGATCGATCGACCGGCCGGTCCTCCTGGTGCGCGCGTGGGAGGGGGGCGGGCAGGGCCTCGGCGCGAGTCGGCGCCCCGGTCAGACGTCGTGGTGGGGGAAGACCTCGTCGACGGCGCGGCGCAGCGTTTCGCGGATGACAGTCGCGTCGTCGAGTTCCGCCGCTTGGAACGCGCCGTCGTGCAGGAGGACGAGTACGCGTGCCGCGTGGTCGGGGTCGGGGTGGTCCAGGTCGGCGGAGAGGTCGCGGAGTACCTCGAACAGCCATGTGCGCTGGTCGTCGATCACCGCGCGGACCGGGTGGGTGCGGTCGGGGTATTCGGCGGCGGCGTTGAGGAACTGGCAGCCGCGGAAGCCGTCTTCGAGGGTCGCGTCGCCGAGCACGGCCATGACCGCGCGGATCGCCTCGTGCGGTGACTTGCCGGCCCGCTCGTTCCCGACCGCGTTCCGGATCCCCTCGGCGGTGGCTGTGAGGTAGGCGGAGACCAGGTCGTCCTTGCTGGGGAAGTGGCGGTAGAAGGTGGCGCGCGTGACCTGGGCCTCGGTGATGAGGCGTTCCACGCCGACGGCGTGGATTCCCTCTGCGTAGAACAGCCGGGACGCGGTGTGCAGCAGCCGGTCCTTGGGGTGGAGCTCCGAGGCGGTCGTCATGCACCCCATCGTAGAGAAAGACCAGTCGTTCTGGACGACGGTCGGCCTGCGGTCCCCCCTCTACCCATCACATTGCAGCCTTGAGGGAGAACGACTAGTCTTTCTTGTAGAAAGACCGATCGTTCTCCCTAGCTGAGAGGCCAAACAGCCATGAGCACCACCCCCACGATCGTTCTGGTCCACGGCGCCTTCGGCGACTCCACCATGTGGAAGGACGTCATCGCCAAGCTCCAGGAGCAGGGCTACTCCGCTGTCGCCGCGGCGAACCCGCTGCGGGGCCTCGAGTCCGATGCCCGGTACGTCGCCACCGTCACCAGCGCCGTGGAAGGTCCGGTCGTCCTGGTGGGCCACTCCTACGCCGGTGCCGTGATCACCCGGGCCGCCCGCGAGGCGTCCAACGTCGACGCCCTTGTCTACGTCGCCGCGTTCCAGCCCGACGAGGGTGAGAGCGCGCTCGAGAACGCCGCCCGCTTCCCCGGCGCCAGGATGGGACCGGAGACCACCACCGTGACCGAGCATGACGGCGAGCCGGAGCTGCGGATTCAGCCCGGACACTTCCAGGACGTCATCGCCGGTGACCTGCCCGCGGCGACCACGGACCTCCTGGCGGTCACCCAGCGGCCGGTTCGCCAGAAGGCCCTGACGGCCGAGCTGGCCGGTGAGCCGGCCTGGCGCACCCTGCCCTCGTGGGCGCTGATCGCGACGCGGGACAACGCGATCCCCGTCCAGGCGCAGGACTTCATGGCCGAGCGTGCGGGGTCGCGGGTGGTGCGCGTGGAGGCGTCCCACGCTGTGTCCATCTCCCAGCCCGGCGCCGTGGCCGACCTCATCATCGAGGCCGCCAAGTCCACCCGCTGATCCCGCTAGTCGTCCCCACCGCTCTGCCGTGAGCGGGAATTCCGGTTCGCGCTGCGGGCCAGTTCGCTGCCGAGCAGCGTCGCCCTGGCCACACCACGTGCCCAGCGTGGGGCGTCGCCCCGGGCCGCCCAGAAGACGCAGGCGCAGCCGCCGATGACGAGCAGGACGACGACCGACAGGATGAGCAGGAGCATGCACGCCCCCCATTTCGCGAGATGGTCCGCGACATCCTCTCAGGCGGGGCGGCCGTGCGGTGGCGCGCCGGGGGCCGAAAGCGGACGCTGGAGCCAGGGGCAACGTGAGGGAGAGGCACCCCATGGCCCAGACCAGCCCAGATCACAAGGCGCACACGCCGTTCCTTTCCCGACCCGGCGTCCGCCGCTTCGCACCGTTCGTGCTGATCACCGCGGTCGCTCTGATCTTCATCTTCGAGAACCGCTCGAGTGTCGAGATCCGCCTTCTCGTGCCCGTCGTGACCATGCCGCTGTGGGGAGCCCTCCTGATCGCCTGGGGGCTCGGCATGCTCGCCTGCGTCTTCACCGTGCGCCGACGCTCGAACCGGCACTCACGACGGCCTCGGTAGGCGTACTTCGCGTCGTCGGAGACGGGGCGATGTCCTCAGGCGCTACCTGGTCCTCGGGCGCTACCTGGCTCGGCCGGTCCCCGGTCGGTCGGGGCGGCAGTGTTCCTCCAGGTAGTCCGCCGCCAGGGTGCTCGCGCGGATGAACCAGTCGTTGAGGAGGGCGACTTCGGCAGGGGAGTAGTCCGCCATGAGTTTCGTGAGGCGGGCGTTGTACGGCTCGTAGACCTCGAGGACGCGGGCGACCGCGTCGGGGCGGGCGGCTACGCGGATGCGGCGGCGGTCGGTCGGGTCGGGGCGGCGGGTGATGTAGCCGGCGCGTTCCAGGCGGTTGAGGATGCCGGTGACCGCGCCGGTCGTGACGTGGACGCGGGCCGCCAAGTCGCCTGCGGTGAGGAGGTTTTCGCCGGCCTCCATCACGTAGGCGAAGCAGGTGAGGTCGGTCACGTTCATGCCGACCTGCTGGGCGATCATGTGCTGTCCGACCAGGTGGGTCGCGATGAGGTGGTCCATCGCCGACAGCGCCTGCTCCGGCGTGGCGGCCGGACGCGGCTTGGCTCGCATTCCCAATTCCCTTAGTCCGTGAGAGTTTTGGGCCCTGAACGTCATGGTGGTAGGGGGTTCGGGGGCTCCCCCGGGTCCATGTGATGAGGGGGCAGCGCGTGAGCGCACATCAGTATGACCACGGGCACACGTTCGCGGGATGGGTCGGCTGCGCCATCGGGAGCGTCGCGGCCGGTGTGGCGGGTGCCGGGGTGGTCTTGGTCTCGGGCCTGCTGATCGCCGGCGGGATAGCCATCGGGGTCGTGGCTCTGCTCGTCACCTGGGCGCTGCACCTGTCCGGGTGGGGGAAGGGGCCCGGCCTCCGGCCCCGGGAGGAGTGGGCCTGGCGGGCGCGGGACTCGTCGGCGCGGGGTGGGCACGACGAGTGCCTGGGGTGCCGGCTGGCCGGGCGGCGACGTCCGGTGGAGGGCCGCGCGGTGTCCGTACGGGCGGGTGGGGAGCCGGAGGCTGCTGCCGCCGGGGCTGATTCCGCCAGGTGAAGCCCCGCTCGCCGGTTCGCCGCCGCCCTCGTTGAGCGTCCCGGCCCGGCGCCGCGGTGCCGTTGTCAGTGGTGCCCTCTAGTCTCGGCAGAGATGGCACAGGCATGGAAGTGCTCGGGGCTGCGATGGTCGGCGGACGGTCCCGTGCTGGTGTGGGACGGCGGGCGGCGCAGTGCGCTGACCTGGGGGAAACGCGTGGCCTTCGGGGTCGCGGAGGGGGGCGTGCGGACGTGTGTGGGGGCTCGGGGGCATGCGTGTCCGGCGCGGGTGGCCGTGCCGGGGCGGAGTACGGGGGCGCGGTGCGAGGAGTGTGCGCGGCTGGACCGGGCGCACTCCGTGGCCGCCGACACGATCGCGGACGACCCGCGGCCGTATCACGTATATCTGGCGTGGTTCGGGCCCGGCATGGTCAAGGTCGGGATCACGGCGGTGGAGCGGGGATCGGCCCGGCTGCTGGAGCAGGGTGCCGTCTGCTTCAGCTGGCTGGGTGCCGGGCCGCTCATGGCCGCGCGGCGTACCGAGGAGCTGCTGCGGGCCGCGCTGGGGGTGCCCGACCGGATTCCATACGCCGAGAAGCGGGCCGTGCGGGCCGCGTTGCCGCAGGCGGCGGCCGATCGGGCCGGTGAGGTCGCCGAGTTGCACGCGCGGGCGGTGGTGCTCGACGGGTGGCCGGAGTCGCTGGTGCGGGAGCCGCCGCGGGTTGTCGATCATGTCGAGGTGTTCGGGCTCGCCGGGTTGCCCGGTGCCGTCGGGGGCGTGAGCGAGCTGGTCGCCGGTGGGGTCGTGAGCGGGAAGCTGGTGGCTGCCGCCGGGCCCGATCTGCATCTGGCCACCGGGGGTGGGGTCGTGGTGCTCGATACGCGGTTGATGACCGGGTGGGAGCTGGTGCCCGACGGAGGCGCGGAACTGACCGTTCCAGTGCGGGAGTTCAAGGAGGAAGCGGGGGTGCAGGAGGGGTTGTTCTGATCAGTCCCTCGTGATCCGCCCAGCGGACCCACAGCTTCCCCCGCACCCCGCACAGCGGCCCCCACCGCCCGCACCCCGCCGGATCCCGGCATTCCCAGGCGTTCCCCAGGCGTTGCCTGAGAACCGCCTGTGCGTTTCTCAGGGAATTCACAGGTTGTCGAAAGGGTGCTCTCAGGGGTCCCCGACATCGTGTTCACATGACCACGACCTCGCCCCACGGGCGCACCGAACTGCTCAGGCCGGACGGGAGCCCCGTCCGCGTGCTTGTGGTGGACGACGAGCTGTCGATCACCGAACTGCTCTCCATGGCCCTTCGCTATGAGGGCTGGCAGATCCGGAGCGCGGGGGACGGCCAGGGCGCTGTCCAGACCGCGCGCGACTTCCGGCCCGACGCCGTCGTGCTCGACATGATGCTGCCCGACATGGACGGGCTGGCGGTTCTCGGGCGGCTGCGGCGGGAGCTGCCGGACGTGCCCGTGCTCTTCCTGACCGCCAAGGACGCCGTCGAGGACCGGATCGCCGGGCTCACGGCCGGTGGCGACGACTACGTCACCAAGCCGTTCAGCCTCGAAGAGGTCGTCGCGCGGCTGCGCGGGCTGATACGGCGGTCCGGTGCGGCCGACCGGCGCTCCGACTCCACGCTGGTCGTCGGCGACCTCACCCTCGACGAGGACAGCCACGAGGTGACCCGGGCCAGCGAGAACATCCACCTGACCGCGACCGAGTTCGAGCTGCTGCGGTTCCTGATGCGCAATCCGCGGCGCGTGCTCAGCAAGGCGCAGATCCTCGACCGCGTGTGGTCGTACGACTTCGGCGGGCAGGCCAATGTCGTCGAGCTGTACATCTCGTATCTGCGGCGGAAGATCGACGCCGGGCGCGAGCCGATGATCCACACCCGGCGTGGTGCCGGTTACCTGATCAAGCCCGCGGCGTCATGAGCGGGCGACGACGGACGCGTACGCAGCAGAGAGCGGGCAAGCAGGCGCGAGCGGGCAAGCCGCGCACTCTGCGGACGCGGCTCGTCGTCGCGTCCGTGGTGCTGATCGCCGTGGTGTGCGCGGTGATCGGGACCGTGACGACCCTCGCGCTCAGGTCGCATCTGTACGAGCAGCTGGACGCGAAGGTCGAGGACGCCGGCAAGCGGCTGTCGGGCCCCATGAAACCCGGGGGCGGGAAGGACGGAGACGGGCAGGACGGGGCCGGGGAGTCCGAGAACGGGAACTCCGGGACGGGGAACTCCGGGACCGGGGAGTCCGAGAACGGGAACTCCGGGACGGGGAACTCCGAGGCCGGGGAGTCCGGGACGGGGAACAGCGGGACCGAGGACTCCGGGACCGGGAACTCCGAGAACGGGAACTCCGGGACGGGGAACTCCGGGACGGGGGACTCCGAGAACGGGAACTCCGGCACCGGAAACAGCGGGACCGGGGACTCCGGGACCGGGCAGAGCGCGGAACAGCAGTACGTCGGATCGAAGGACAGGATCACCGGCTTCGCCGAGGGCCCCGCGCAGCCGGACACCGTCGCCGCCGAGGTCGGTGCCGACGGCAGTGTCACCCAGGCGGTCTTCGCCAAGGAGACCTCCAACGACAACGGCCCCTTCCAGCGGAACCTGCCCGTCGAGCTCAGCGACGAGCAGCAGGCCGCCCTCGCCGAGGTGCCGAAGACGCACGGCATGTACACCATCGACATCCCCGACCTCGGCGAGTACCGCGTGCAGTACGTCACCGAAGTCGACGGCAGCGGCAGCTACTACGTCGCCCTGCCCACCGAATCCGTCACCACCACCATCAACACCCTCATCCTCGTCGAGGTCAGCGTCACCGGCGCCGGACTGGTCGCCGCCGCCATCGCCGGTTCCGTGCTCATCGGCGTGGCCACCCGCCCTCTCCGAAGGGTCGCGGCCACCGCCACCCGCGTCTCCGAACTCCCCCTGCACACGGGCGAGGTGAACCTCAGCGAGCGTGTCCCCGACCCCGAGACCGACCCGCACACCGAGGTCGGACAGGTCGGCGCCGCGCTCAACCGGATGCTCGACCACGTCCACGGGGCGCTGCACGCACGGCAGCAGAGCGAGACAAGGGTCCGGCAGTTCGTCGCCGACGCCAGCCACGAGCTGCGCACCCCCCTCGCCTCCATCCGCGGATACGCGGAGCTGACCAGGCGCGGAAGAGAGGACGTCGGGCCCGACACCCGGCACGCGCTCGGGCGGATCGAGTCCGAGGCCGGGCGGATGACGCTGCTCGTCGAGGATCTGCTGCTGCTCGCGCGCCTGGACGCCGGGCGGCCGCTGCAGTTCGAGCAGACCGACCTCGTACCGCTCGTCGTGGACACCATCAGTGACGCCCGTGCCGCCGGCCAGGACCACAACTGGCGTCTCGACCTGCCCGACGAGCCCGCGCTCGTGTCGGCGGACGCGGCCCGGCTGCAACAGGTCCTCGTCAACCTGCTCGGCAACGCCCGTAATCACACGCCACCGGGCACGACCGTCACCGCCCGCGTGCAGCGACGCGGGCCCTGGCTGTGCGTGGACGTGGAGGACAACGGGCAGGGGATTCCCGCCGAGTTGCTGCCGCATGTCTTCGAACGGTTCGCGCGCGGCGACTCCGCGCGTTCCCGCAGCACCGGATCGACCGGTCTCGGCCTCGCCATCGTGCAGGCCGTGGCGACCGCGCACAGCGGTGCCGTGACCGTCGACAGCGTGCCCGGGCGGACCGTCTTCACGGTGCACCTGCCCGCGATCCCGGCCCAGCCGCAGCCGGAAATGAGCTGGCAACAGCACTCACAGGCACGCCACAGCGTCACCACATCGGTACAACAGGGCGCCTGACGAAAGTCGGTTCCATGCGAACCGATTCTTCTCCCGGCACCCTGCCGGCGCGGGAGCACCTCCCGGCCGCACCAGCCGGTACGCCTGTCCTGGACGTAGTGATCCCCGTCTACAACGAGGAGAAGGACCTCCAGCCGTGCGTCCGCAGACTCCACGAGCACCTCGTCAGGACGTTCCCGTACGCGTTCCGCATCACGATCGCGGACAACGCCTCCACGGACACCACCCCGCAGGTGGCGGCGCGGCTGGCGGCGGAGCTTCCCGAGGTCACCCTCTCCCGGCTGGAGCAGAAGGGCCGCGGCCGGGCGCTGCGGGCCGTCTGGTCGGCCTCCGACGCCCCGGTGCTGGCGTACATGGACGTGGACCTGTCCACCGACCTCAACGCCCTGCTCCCGCTGGTGGCGCCGCTGATCTCCGGCCACTCGGACCTCGCGATCGGCTCCCGGCTCGCCCGTAGCTCGCGCGTGGTGCGCGGCCCCAAGCGGGAGTTCATCAGCCGGGCGTACAACCTCATCCTGCGCGGCTCGCTCCAGGCCCGCTTCTCGGACGCCCAGTGCGGGTTCAAGGCGATCCGCCGGGACGTGGCGCAGGTGCTGCTGCCGCTCGTCGAGGACACCGGCTGGTTCTTCGACACCGAGATGCTGGTGCTCGCCGAGCGCGCCGGGCTCCGTATCCACGAGGTGCCGGTCGACTGGGTCGACGACCCCGACTCGACCGTGCACATCGTCAAGACCGCGACCGACGACCTCAAGGGCGTGTGGCGGATCGGCAGGGCCCTGGCCACCGGCTCGCTGCCGCTGGACCGCATCGCCCGGCCGTTCGGGGACGACCCGCGCGACCGCGAGATCAAGGACGTACCGAAGGGCCTGGCCCGCCAGCTCGTCGGGTTCTGCGTGGTCGGCGCCCTGTCCACCCTCTTCTACCTGCTGCTCTACAGCGGCTTCCGCGTCTTCACGGGGTCGCAGTTCGCCAACGCGCTCGCCCTGCTGGTCTCGGCGATCGCCAACACGGCGGCCAACCGGCGGCTCACCTTCGGGGTGCGCGGACGCGGCGGGGCCGTACGGCACCAGGCGCAGGGCCTGGTCGTCTTCGGCATCGGACTCGCCCTGACCAGCGGCTCACTCGCGGCGCTCAACGCGGCCACGTCCGAGCCCGCGCACTCCACCGAACTGGCGGTGCTCATCGCCGCCAACCTCGCGGCGACCGTGCTGCGTTTCCTGCTCTTCCGGGCGTGGGTGTTCCCGGACCGGCGCGACGGCGACCCGGTGGTGGCCGTCTCGCACACCCCGTCCTACCCGACCGTGCAGTACGGCGACTACGGCCCGCTCCCCCAGCGCACCCCCCAGTACGCGCACGACACCGTCGCCACCGCCCAGTGGGGGAGGGACGCCACCATGCAGCTCCAGCCGGTGCGCCCGCACGACACCGACCCGAGGGACTCCCGATGACGATCCACTACGACCAGCAGACCGCCGGCAGAGACACGAGTCCTGACACCTGGACCCGCCCCCCGGCACCCGCGCCCACCGAACCGGCCCCCGGTGACCCCAGGCGGCCCTTCGCGCAACGGCTCTGGCACGGCCGCCCCGAGGACCCCCGCTGGGCCCGCCCGGCCTTCCTCGGCCTGCTCCTCGTGACCACCGCGCTCTACCTCTACAACCTGAGCGCCTCCGGCTACGCCAACTCCTTCTACTCGGCGGCCGTCCAGGCCGGCAGCCAGTCCTGGAAGGCGTTCTTCTTCGGCTCGCTGGACGCGGCCAACGCCATCACCGTCGACAAGCCCCCGGCCGCGCTGTGGCCGATGGCCCTGGCGGTACGGCTCTTCGGACTCAGCTCCTGGGCGATCCTCGTCCCCGAGGTCCTCATGGGCGTCGGCACGGTCGCGGTCCTGTACGCGGCGGTGCGCCGCCGGTTCAGCCCCGCGGCCGGTCTGATCGCGGGCGCGGTGCTCGCGCTCACCCCCGTCGCCGCGCTGATGTTCCGCTTCAACAACCCCGACGCGATGCTGGCGCTGCTGATGGCCGCCGCCTGCTACTTCGTCATCCGGGGCCTGGAGGACGGCCGGACGAAGTGGCTGCTGTGGGCCGGTGCCGCGATCGGCTTCGCCTTCCTCGCCAAGACCCTCCAGGCCTTCCTGATCCTGCCGCCGCTCGCCCTCGTCTACGGCGTCTGCGCGCCGGTGACGGTGAAGAAGCGGATCGGTCAGCTCGCGGCGGGCCTGGCCGCGATCGTCGTCTCCGGCGGCTGGTGGGTCGCGATCGTCGAGCTGTGGCCCGCGTCGTCCCGCCCGTACATCGGCGGCTCGCAGAACAACAGCTTCCTTGAACTGACCTTCGGCTACAACGGCCTGGGCCGCCTCAACGGCGACGAGACCGGCAGCGTCGGTGGCGGCGGCGGGGGCGGCAACGGCGGCGGGGCCTGGGGCGAGACCGGCTGGGACCGGATGTTCAGCTCCTCCATCGGCGGCCAGATCTCCTGGCTGATCCCGGCCGCGCTGATCCTCCTCGTCGCCGGCCTGGTGGCCACGCGCAAGGCCCGCCGGACCTCCGCGACCCGCGGTGCGTTCCTGGTGTGGGGCGGCTCGCTGCTGATCACCATGGTGGTCTTCAGCTATATGCAGGGCATCTTCCACGAGTACTACACCGTGGCCCTCGCCCCCTACATCGCCCCGCTGATCGGCATGGGCGCGGCGCTGCTCTGGGAGAAGCGCGACAAGGCCTGGGCGTCGCTGACCCTGGCGGCCGCGATGACGGCCACCGCGGCCTGGGGATACGTCCTGCTCAACCGCTCCTCCGACTACCTGCCCTGGCTGAAGTGGCTCGTCCTGGTCGGCGGTCTGACCGCGGCCCTCGGCTTGGTCTTCGCCGGCCGGCTGGGCCGTCGACTGGCCCTGGGCGCCGCGGGGCTCGGCCTCGTCGCCGCGCTGGCCGGTCCGGCGGCGTACACCCTCACCACGCTGAACGAGGGACACTCCGGCTCGATCGTCACCGCGGGCCCGGCGGTCTCGGGCGGCCGTGGCGGCCCCGGCGGTGGCGGCGGCATGGGCGGTGGCCCGGGCGGCGGCGGCTTCCCCGGCGGGGGCCAGAACCAGCAGGGCCAGAACCAACAGGGTCAGCAGGGCCAAGGCCAAGGCCAGGGCCAGCCGCCCGACAACGGCAACGGCTTCCCCGGCGGCGGCCAGAACCAGCAGAACCAGCAGGGCAGGCAGAACGGCGACGGCCGTACGGGCGGCATGGGAGGCATGGGCGGTGGCGGCATGGGCGGCCTGCTCAACGGCGCCAGCGTCAGCTCCGAGGCCAAGGCGCTCCTGGAGAAGAACGCGGACGACTACACCTGGGCTGCGGCGGCCATCGGCGCCCAGAACGCGGCGAGTTACCAGCTCTCCACCGGAGACCCGGTGATGGCCATCGGCGGCTTCAACGGCACGGACCCGTCCCCGACGCTGGCCCAGTTCAAGCAGTACGTGGCGGACGGAAAGATCCACTACTTCATCAGCTCGGGCAGCGGCGGCGGCATGGGCGGCAGCAGCGACGGCACGTCCTCCCAGATCACCTCCTGGGTCGAGTCCACGTTCAAGAAGGTCACGGTCGGTTCGTCCACCTTCTACGACCTCACACAGAAGGCGAGCGGCTGACAGTCACCTGAGTACGGCGCGGCAGGACGAAGGGCGGTGGCCGAGAACCACCGCCCTTCGCCGCACCCAGCCGTAATCGCGTTGTACACCGTATGGGAACTGTTCTACGGTGTACAGCATGACGACGTCCCCCCAGGAACAGGCCCCACCCCAGACGGTTTCCGGCGGCCACCCTCAGCGCTGGCTGATCCTCGGTGTCATCTGCCTCGCGCAGCTCACCGTGCTGCTCGACAACACGATCCTGAACGTGGCGATCCCCTCGCTCACCCGCGAGATGGACGCCACGACCGCCGACGTCCAGTGGATGATGAACGCGTACGCGCTGGTCCAGTCCGGCCTGCTGCTCACCGCGGGCAACGCCGCCGACCGCTACGGCCGCAAGCGGCTGCTGATGTCGGGCCTGGCGATATTCGGCGTCGGCTCGCTGGCCGCCGGCCTCTCCCAGAGCCCGGGACAGCTGATCGCGGCCCGTGCGGGCATGGGCGTCGGCGGCGCGCTGCTGATGACCACGATCCTCGCCGTCGTCGTGCAGATCTTCGACGACAAGGAGCGGGTGAAGGCCATCGCGCTGTGGTCGACGGTCAGTTCACTCGGGTTCGCGGCCGGGCCGCTGATCGGCGGTGTGATGCTGAACCACTTCTGGTGGGGCGCCATCTTCCTGATCAACATCCCGGTCGCCGTGCTCGGCCTGATCGCGGTCGCCGCGCTCGTCCCGGAGTCCAAGCACAAGGAGGGCGACCGGCCCGACCTGGTCGGCGCGGTGCTGTCGACCATCGGCATGACGTCGTGCGTGTACGCGATCATCACCGGGCCCGAGCACGGCTGGACGTCCGGCCAGGTGCTGGTCTCCGCGCTGCTCGGCCTGGCCGTACTCGGCCTGTTCGTCATGTGGGAGCTGCGCATCGACAACCCCATGCTCGACATGCACTTCTTCCGCAACCAGAAGTTCGTGGGCGCGGTCGCGGGCACGATCCTCGTGGCGTTCGGCATGACGGGGTCGCTGTTCCTGCTCACGCAGCACCTCCAGTTCGTCCTCGGCTACGAGCCGCTGGACGCCGGGCTGCGGACCGCGCCGCTGGCGCTGACCGTCGTCGTGCTCAACTTCACCGGGCTCGGGGCGAAGCTGGTGCTCAAGGCCGGTACGCCGGCGGCCATCGCGCTCGGTATGACCCTGGTGTCCGCGGGGCTGGCGGCGATCGCGCTGTTCGGCGGGCACGGGTACGGCGGGATGCTGCTCGGTCTGATCGTCATGGGCGCGGGTGTGGCGCTGTCCATGCCGGCCATGGCCAACGCGATCATGAGTGCGATTCCGCCCGAGAAGGCGGGAGTGGGAGCGGGGATCAACGGGACGCTCGCGGAGTTCGGCAACGGGTTGGGGGTCGCCGTGCTGGGCGCGGTGCTCAACTCGCGGTTCGCGTCCCTGGTCGCCGTGTCCGCGGCGTCGTTGCCCGCGGCGCTGGCGTCGGCGGACTCGGCGGAGGAGAAGGCCCGGATCTCCGACGCGTTCGCCTCCGGCCTGGAGAGCAGTCAGCTGGTGGGGGCGGTGGCCGTTCTGCTGGGTGGTTTGGTCGCGGCGGCGTTGCTGCGGCGGGCCGAGCGGGCAGAGTCCGCGTAGGAGCTCGGGGCGTGCGGTGGTCTTGCGGGTGCGCGGCGGAGCCGCAGATCGACACCGCCCCGCGCCCCAGGCAAGGACGGGGCGCCTAGCATGATCGGCATCAGCAAGTCGAGGAAGGTGCGCCATGGCGAAAGCAGCCGACGAAGCCGCGCGGAGCAGTGTGTGGCTGGACGGCAAGGCGCATCGGCGGCGCGGCGGGGGACAGCCCTCGGGGCTCGACCGGGCGCGCATCATCGAGGTCACCGTGCGGCTGCTCGACGCCGAGGGGCTGGCCAGGTTCTCGATGCGGCGGCTGGCCGGCGAGCTGAACGTCACCGCGATGTCCGTCTACTGGTACGTCGACACCAAGGACGACCTCCTCGAACTCACCCTGGACGAGGCCATGGGCGAGGTGCGGCTGCCCGAGGCGGAAGTCGACGAGGACTGGCGCGACCAGGTGCGTGCCCTCGCCCGGGAGTACCGCGGGCTGCTGGTGCGCCACCCCTGGGTGTCGCAACTGGTCGGCACCTACCTCAACATCGGTCCCCACAACCTGGCGTACTCAAGGGCTGTGCAGCGCGTTGTCCGCAGGACCGGGCTGCCCGCGAACCGGCTGACGAGCACCATCTCGGCGGTCTTCCAGTTCGTCTACGGGTACGGCACGCTCGAGGGCCATCTCTCCACCCGGGCCGCGGCCGCGGGCATGACCCTGGACGAGTACTTCCAGGACGCCATGAGCACGGCGACCGAGTCCCCGCAGGCCGCCGACCTCATCCGCGACTCCCAGGAGATGATGGCGGCCCGCGGCGGCGACACGGTGGCGGAGATGCTGGAGCGGGACTTCGAGTTCGCGCTGGAACTGCTGATCGCCGGCATCGAGACGATCGTCGCCCGCTCCTGAGCCGCCGTCGGGGCCAGGGCCTGCCCTACTCCCCTTCCACCAGCCGCGCCGGGAACCCGCCCGTCGCCACCGGCCCCCACCGCTCCGGCGTGATCCGGATGATCGACTTGCCCTGCTTGACCATGGCCGCGCGGTACTCGTCCCAGTCGGGGTGCTCACCGGCGATGTTCCGGTAGTACTCCACGAGCGGTTCGATGGAGTCGGGGGTGTCGACGACCTCGGCGGTGCCGTCGACCTGTACCCACGGGCCGTTCCAGTCGTCGCTCAGGACGATCAGGCTCACGCGCGGGTCCCGCTTGGCGTTGCGGGTCTTGGCCCGCTCCGGGTACGTGGAGACCACGATCCGGCCGGAGTCGTCGACACCGCAGGTCAGCGGCGAGCCCTGGGGGCCGTCGTCGGACCGCCGGGTCAGCAGGATCGCGTGGTGCCGGGGCCGTACGAAGTCGAGCAACTCGTCGAGGGAGACACGGGTGTTCGTCGCGATGTTCGGTGCCATGGGCGGCAGCCTACGACGCCATGGCCTCCGCGAGGTTGTCGTACACGGGGACGTCGCGGCGCAGTCCGGTCAGCTCCAGGACGCTGCTCGTGACGCCGTCGGGCCGGGCCACCAGACGTACCCGGGCCCCGGGGCGCAGCCGGTGGCGGATGTCGTTGATGAGGCGGACGCCCTGGGAGTCCATGAAGGACGTGCAGGAGAGGTCGAGGACGAGCAGTTCCAGCCGGTCGCCACGGTCCCGGGCCGCGGACATGACGATCGGGAGCAGCTCCGCGGCGTTGCAGAAGTCGATCTCCGCGGGCATCGTGAGGTAGACACGGCCGGGCAGGTCCCGCGGTTCGGTGGGATTCGGGATGAAAGTCACAGCACTCACCTGGCAGACGTTCGTCCGGATTCCGGTAAGGCCGCTTCCTGACCCCTGGGCCCATTCCACCACGCCGGGGCGCGGCTGCGGAAGCGCCTGTCGCGGCCGTCGGCCGGACGTCACCTGGACGCAACCGAGCAGCTAGAGTGCTGTCCGTCCTGTGCTCGCAGTCGGGAATGTGCTGCGGAGCTCTCCTGCGCACGGCCATGGCCGTGCATGCCGAAGAGGTTCGTGGTGGCTGCGTCCGACTTTCCTGATTTGCCCCGTTTTCCGGTTGGCTCCGAGCTGGCCGATGCCCTGACGGTGGCGTCTCAGCAGCTGCACGAGACGCTCACCCCCCACAACACCCTGCGCACGGCCGTCCGGCTGGCCGTGCACCTCATGCCCGGGGCCGAGCACGCAGGCGTCTCCGTGCTCGAGCGCGGCAGCCGGCTCCGTACGCTCGCCTGGACCGACGAGGTCGTGCGCTCCGCCGAGGCCCGGCACACCGGCCGCGAACCGCACGGGCACTGGGAGCGGTTGTGGAACAGCCCGGTGGCGCGGACCGAGGACAGCGACGCGGACGACGGCTGGGACGTGCTGTCGGCCCTGGGCCTGCGCTCGGCGCTGTCGCTGCGGCTGCGCGCCGACCGCCGCCGGCTGACCGTGCTCACGGCCTACGCGCGCAAGCCGGGCGTCTTCGACGAGGACGCGACGCGCATCGGCCGGCTGTTCACCGCGCACGTCTCCATCGCCCTGGACTCCGCGACCGTGCGCGAGCAGCTCACCGAGGCCATGCACACCCGGGACCTGATCGGCCAGGCCACCGGCATCCTCATGGAGCGCCAGGGCATCGACGCGGCCGCGGCCTTCGAGAGCCTGGTGCGGGCCTCCCAGCGGGAGAACGTGAAACTCCGCGACATCGCCCGCCGCATCGTCGGCACGCACAACGGCACCTGACGTGAGCCCGGTTACGTCGGGGGCGTGGGCGCGAGCCGACGGGATACACGTACGGTCATGAGTTCCGAGACGTCCGACACGCTGGACCAGGCGATGGTGCGCAGCAGCGGTCTCGACACCCTGCTGCACGATCTGACCGACCGTGCGGTGCGAGCGGTGCCGGGCGCCGTCGCGTGCAGTATCACGGTGCGCCGGGCCGGGCGGCTGCTCACCCTGGCCGGCAGCGACGGTCTGCCCAGCGGCCTGGACCTGCGCCAGTACGAGAACGGTTCGGGCCCCTGCGTCGAGGCCGCCGAGACCGGCGCCGAGCAGTACAGCGCCGATCTGACGGCGGAGTCCCGCTGGCCCTCGTACACGCGGTACGCCCTGTCCGTGGGCGTCCGATGTGTGCTGGCCGTGCCCATCGCCATCGAGGGCGAGACGGGCGCGGCGCTCAACTTCTACGGCGAGCGGCCCGGGGCGCTGGGCGCGGACCGGGAGGCGGCCCGCGCCTTCGCGGCCCGGACCGGGGACGCGATCGACGTGGCGCTGCGGATCGAACGGGGGCGCCAGTCGGCGGCCGACGTGCGCACCGCGCTGCTCTCCCGCAGCGTCATCGACCAGGCGATCGGCATCCTCATGGCCCGGGAGCGGATCGACGCGCGTATCGCGCTGGAGCGGCTGCGCCGGGTGTCGCAGGACCGGAACGTCAAACTCCGCGACCTGTGCGACCAGTTGGTGGCGAGAGTGTCCCGGCCGTCCGGCCCGGCCTCAGACAGCCGGAAGTGACTCGCCCTGCACGGCCTGGATGTCCAGCTCCACCTTGAGCGTCGTGCCGATGGCGGCGATGCCCGCCTGGAGGACCTGGTTGTAGTTCATCGCGAAGTCCTCGCGGTGCAGTTCGGTCGTGGCGCGGAACGCCGCGCGGGTGCCGCCCCACGGGTCCGGGCCCGTGCCGAGGTAGGCCAGGTCGAGATCCACGGGCCGTACGACACCGTGCATGCCCAGCTCCCCGTGCACGGTCCACCGGTCGGAACCGGCCGCCGTCAGCCCGGTCGACCGGTAGGTGATCTCGGGGAACCGCTCGACGTCGAGGAAGTCCGGCGACTTCAGGTGCCCGTCGCGCATGCCGTTGCCGGTGTCGACGGACGCGGCCCGGATCACCGCCTCCACACGGGACTTGGTGACGTCGTCCGGGGCGATCTCGATCGAGCCGGAGAACTCCGTGAACCGGCCGTGCACGCTGGAGATGCCCAGGTGCTGGGCCACGGCGGCGACGCTGGAGTGCACCGGGTCGACGGTCCACGGGCCGGGCGGCGGCAGTTCGGTGCCGCCCTGCCGCGCCAGCGTCACCGAGCCGACCTCGGCCCGCCCGCTCGCGGTCACGATCACACTGGAGGCCGCGGGCGCGTAGCCCACAGCCGTGACGATGACGGTGTACGCCCCTGCCTCCAGCGGTGTCGCGTCCCGTACGGCGCCCTCCGCGTCGGCCTCGGCCCGCAGCACCTGCGCGCCCCTCATGTCCGCCACCGTGACGACCGCGTGCGACACGGCCCAACCGTCCCGGGTACGGATCCTCGCGGTCAGTCCCATCTCAGCTACTCCTCATCAAAGAAACCGGCCCGCGACAGGGGGCGCACCTCCGCTCGGAGCGCGCCCACCTGTCACGGGCCGGGGTCGTCGCTACTCGCCGGGGTGGGCGAGTTCGATGTCGTGGCCCTCGGCGCCGGCGCCCGTGACCGTCAGGGCGGTGGCCACCGGCGGGTAGCCCGTGGCGATGACGGTGTACTCGCCGCCGTCCAGGTCGGTGAAGGCGTACGCCCCGTCCGTGCCGGTCGTGGCCGAGCCGACGACATTGCCCGCCTGGTCGACCAGCGTCACCCGGGCATCGGCCAGCGGCCCGTGCGGAGCCCGCACGACGCCCTGGACGCGAGCGCCCGAGTCCAGATCTATCTCGACCCGGGTGACCCCGGTGCCGCCCACCTCGACGGGCAGGGCACGCGGCCGGTACCCGGCGGCGTTCACCGCGACGGTCACCGCCCCCGGCACCAGCTCGGCGAAGGTGAAGTCGCCCTGCTCACCGGTGGTCCCGGTGGCCAGCAGGTCCCCGCGCACATCCGTCACGATGACCATCGCGTCCTTCACCGGCAGCCCGTTCTCGGCGGCCCGCACCAGACCGGTCAGCCCGCTGGTGCCGCTGAGCAGGATGTCGTAGGCGACCGGCTCGCCGTTCACCACGACCGTGGACGCCTGCGGCTGGAAGCCGTCGGCGGAGGCGATCAGGACGTACGAACCGGAGCCCGGGGCGTCCACCGCGTACGAGCCGTCGGCCTGCGCCACGGACCGGCCCAGCTGACGCCCGGCCAGCGAGATCAGCGTGACGGCGGCCTGCGGCACGGGCGCGGACTCGGCGCCGCGGACGAACCCCCGTACGGGAACGCCGGTGACGCCGCCCGAGTCCCCCGGCCGGACCGCGGCGGCGACGGCGGCGAGCCGCTGCGTGCCCTCGGTCCCGCTCCCGTCGACTCCGTCGACCCCGTCGCCAGCCTCGGTCCCGTCCACGGCCCAGCTCGGCACGGCCTTCACCGCGGCGGAAGCCGAGGCCTCGCCGGAAGCCGGGGCCTCCGCAGCCGCCTCCGGCTCGGCGGCCTGCGCCAGCGCGCCCTTCGTCTTCAACGGGACCTCCTTGATGAACAGCGCCACCAGCAGGGCGAGCAGCGCCATCGGGGCCGAGTACAGGAACACGTCCGCGACACCGTGGCCGTAGGCGCTCTCCACGACGGTGCGCAGCGGCGCGGGCATCGCGTCGAGGTCGGGGATGCCGCCCCCGCCCGTGCCGGCGTGGCCGAGGGCCGCGCCCTTGGGGCCGAGGTCGGCGAGGCCGTCCTTGACGTAGTCGGTGATCTTGTTGCCCAGGACCGCGCCCAGCGCCGAGACGCCCACGGCACCGCCCAGGGACCGGAAGAAGGTCACCGTGGAGCTGGCGGCACCCAGGTCGCCCGGCTCCACCTGGTTCTGCGTGCAGAGCACCAGGTTCTGCATCATCATGCCGATGCCGAGACCCAGCAGCGCCATGAAGATCGCGATGTGCCAGTACTCGGTGTCGTACCGGATCGTGCTCAGCAGGCCGAGGCCCGCGGTCACCAGCACACCAC
Organism: Streptomyces sp. NPDC041940; assembly: GCF_055589465.1. Classification (NCBI taxonomy): domain Bacteria; kingdom Bacillati; phylum Actinomycetota; class Actinomycetes; order Kitasatosporales; family Streptomycetaceae; genus Streptomyces; species Streptomyces sp. NPDC041940. Next base: position 107,763 of record NZ_JBVJBP010000010.1, on the reverse strand, counting down.
CGGCGACCAGCCACCCCTTCCAGCGCCCGGTGCGGGTGATGACCTGCCCGGAGACGGTAGAGGAGACGAAAAGCCCCGCGATCATCGGAATGGTCATGACCCCGGACATCGTCGGCGACTTGTCCCGCGCCAGCTGGAAGTACTGGCTGAAGAACACGGTCCCCGAGAACATCGCGACACCGACGAACAGGGAGGCGACGGAGGCCAGCGTGATGGTCCGGTTGCGGAACAGCCGCAGCGGAATGATCGGCTCACTGGCCTTCGCCTCGACGAGCACGAACACCGCCAGCAGCACGACCGAACCGCCGACCATCGCGTACGTCTGCCAGGACAGCCAGTCGTACTTGTCACCGGCGAAGGTCACCCAGACCAGCAGCAGGCAGACGGCCGCGCTGATGAAGAAGGCGCCGGCCCAGTCGACCTTGACCTTCCGCTTCACCACGGGCAGGTGCAGGGTCTTCTGCAGCACGATCAGGGCGATCACGGCGAAGGGCACGCCGACGTAGAAGCACCAGCGCCAGCCGAGCCAGTCGGTGTCGGTGATGACACCGCCGACCAGCGGCCCGCCGACCATGGCGGTGGCGAACGTGGCACCCAGGTAGCCGTTGTACCGGCCGCGCTCACGCGGCGAGATCATCGCCGCCATGATGATCTGGGCCAGCGCGGACAGACCGCCCATGCCGATGCCCTGGACCGCGCGGAACGCGATGAGCATGCCGGGGTTCTGCGACATGCCCGCCGCCGCCGACCCCAGCACGAAGACGACCAGGGCGACCTGGATCAGCAGCTTCTTGGAGAACAGGTCGGCGAGCTTGCCCCACAGCGGGGTGGACGCGGTCATCGTCAGCAGGGACGCGGTCACGACCCAGGTGTAGGCGCTCTGGCCGCCACCGAGGTCGCCGATGATCCGGGGCAGGGCGTTGGAGACGATCGTCGACGACAGGATCGCGACGAACATGCCGAGCAGGAGGCCGGTGAGGGCCTCCATGATCTGCCGGTGCGTCATCGGTGCGCCGTCGCCGGAGGGACTGTGCGAGCCTCCCCCGTGCTTGGCATGAGCCCGCACACCGGCTGGTGTGGTCGTTGCCATGGGCTTCCTTTTCTTACGTGCTTGCGGGTGTACGGGTGGTCTGTGCGACAGCGGGTGGTGCCGCCCGGGGCGCGGGCCGGCAGTCGAAGCTCTCCCGCAGCCGTGCCATCAGCTGCGTGAGCCGGCGGACGTCCTCGTCGGACCAGTCGCTCAGGCGCTCTTCCAGCACCTCGGTGGTCCGCCGGGACAGCTCGTCGAGCTGTGCGTCGCCCGCGGGGGTGAGGCGCAGGATGCGTGAGCGTTTGTCCGCGGGGTCGGGGGAGCGTTCGATCCAGCCCCGGTCCACGACGTGCGCGACATGGCGGCTGGTGACCGACATGTCCACCGCGAGCAGCTCGGCGAGCTTGCTCATGCGCATGTCGCCGTGGCGGCCCAGCAGGGTCAGAACGGCTGCCGACCCGCCGGGGCATTCGGCCGGCATGATCCGGCCGAGCTCCCGCTTCACGGCACCGAAGGCACTGAACTGGCGGACCAGCTCTTCGTACTGCGCCCTCTCGGCCATGACACCTCCCGCTTTCGTTGCTTAGGGCAACCATAGAAGCTGTTGGTTGCTACAGGCAAATAAAGAAGGTGAATGCGGCATCAAAACTTGGCAAAGGCAAGTATTGCGACAGTAAATGTGCAGGTGGCGAGCCTGGCGGTACGGGTCAGGCGGGGGCAAACGGAAGACCAACCCCCACTTGGGGAGCCCCGGCGTTTTCGCTAGGGTCTCGGGCCATGGCTAACAACCAGGCCCCCCAGGGCAATCACGACCCTGCCGGCAACACCCAGATGTTCCGCGCGTTCGTCGACGAGGCGCCGCAGGGGCGGCAGGCCGCGGCGACGTCCGCCGGCGGCGGCCCGCGCATCGGCCTCATCCTCGGCGTCGTCGCCGCCGTAGCGGTGGTCGCGGCGGTGGCTTGGCTGGCACTGGCGTAAGGCGCCCTCCCCCACCACCCAACCCGTGCCGCCCTGCGGGCAACTCCAGGCCTTTGAGGCACTGGGGGAGACACGCCTGCCCGCAGCGGCCTCAGCCGAGACATGCCCGCACCCGCGTACGGCGAGAAGGGGACGTGTCGGGGGGTGTCCGCCCGCAGCGGTTGTCGCGTCAACGAACAGCCAGTCGGCGTGACACCCCATCGCGACGTTCCGAGGACGGACACCCCCCGACGCGGCCCCGACCCACGACGAAGCGACAGGCGCCCTACGACGATGCCGCAGGCGGGCTCGCGACGAAGCCGCAGGCGCCCCACGGCGAGCCGCAGGCGGCGCACGACGAAGTCGCCACGCTAACGATGCCGCATAGCCAGGCGACGATGCCTCAGGCGGGTTCGCGATGAAGCCGGGGGCGTCCACGGCGAACCGTAGGCGGCTCCACGACGGAGTCCGCGTTCCACGGTGATGCCCCGGGCGGGTTCGCGGGGAAGCTGGAGGTGCCGCACGGCGAGTCGCAGGCGGTATCACGACTAGGTCGCCGCGTTCCACGACGATGCCGCAGAGCCCAGGCGAACGAAGTCCTCATGCGGGCTCGCGGGGAAGCTGGAGGTGCCGCACGGCGGGCCGTAGGCGGCTCCACGACGGAGTCCGCGTTCCACGGCGAAGTCGCGGAGTCAGGCGACGAAGCCCCGGGCGGGCTTGCGGCGAAGGTGGAAGGCGCCGCACGGCCGACCGTGGGCGGCGCCACGGCGAGGGCCGTGGGGCCGCCCGGGGCGTCAGTCCGAGATCAGGCCTTCCCGCAGCTGCGCCAGCGTCCGCGTCAGCAGGCGGGAGACGTGCATCTGCGAGATGCCGACCTCCTCGCCGATCTGCGACTGGGTCATGTTCGCGAAGAACCGCAGCATGATGATCCGCCGCTCACGAGGCGGCAGCTTGGCCAGCAGCGGCTTCAGGGACTCGCGGTACTCCACGCCCTCCAGCGCGGTGTCCTCGTACCCCAGCCGGTCCGCCAGCGACCCCTCGCCGCCGTCGTCCTCCGGCGCCGGCGAGTCCAGCGAGGACGCCGTGTACGCGTTCCCCACCGCCAGCCCGTCGACGACGTCCTCCTCGGACACCCCGAGCACGGCCGCGAGTTCGGTGACCGTGGGAGACCGGTCCAGCTTCTGCGAGAGCTCGTCACTGGCCTTGGTCAGCGCGAGCCGCAGCTCCTGCAGGCGCCGCGGCACCCGCACCGACCACGACGTGTCGCGGAAGAACCGCTTGATCTCCCCGACCACCGTCGGCATCGCGAACGTCGGGAACTCCACCCCGCGTTCGCAGTCGAACCGGTCGATCGCCTTGATCAGCCCGATCGTGCCGACCTGGACGATGTCCTCCATCGGCTCGTTCCGCGACCGGAACCGCGCCGCTGCGTACCGCACCAGCGGCAGGTTGAGCTCGATCAGAGTGTCACGGACATACGCACGCTCGGGGCTGTCCTCGTCGAGCGCGGCCAGCCGCAGGAACAGGGAGCGGGACAGGGTGCGGGTGTCGATGGCGCCCGCGGTAGGAATCACCGGGGCGGGCTCGGCCGCCAGGACGGCCGGAGCATCATCGATGGGGCCGAGTGAGTCGAGAGCATGGGGAGCTGTCTCGCTCTCCGCGAGCGTGAGCACCTTCGAGCTGCCCTGTTCTGCGGACATGCCACCCCCTTTGGGTCGCGGGACGGTCGCGGCGAACGCTCCCGTCTGAGGAACGCAGCCTTCACCTGAATACCGGAACCGAAGCCCCGGCAAACGCGCTTCCCGCAGAATGTCACATGTCGGCAACACGCTGTAGTGACATGTCGACATCTGAGACGCGAATAAGCCCTGCAAACAAGGGGTCTGACGGTCTTTCGGCCCTCAACTACCGGGAACGGCCCTGATGAGCGATTCCCTCGCTCCGGTGACCTCTCGCTCCTGTTTGCGGTTACGCGTCGATCCTGTTCGCAGACCGCAACCGTTGGAAGCTACGCGCGAGTAGCCGCGAGACATGCATCTGCGAGACGCCGAGTTCCGCGCTGATCTGAGACTGCGTGAGATTGCTGTAGTACCGCAGCAGCAGAATCCGCTGCTCTCTTTCGGGCAGTTGTACGAGCAGATGCCGTACGAGATCCCGGTGCTCCACACCGTCCAGCGCGGGATCCTCGTAGCCGAGCCGGTCCAGCAGCCCCGGCAGCCCGTCGCCCTCCTGCGCGGCCTCCAGCGAGGTCGCGTGATACGACCGCCCGGCCTCGATGCAGGACAGCACCTCGTCCTCGGTGATGCGCAGCCGCTCGGCGATCTCCGAGGTCGTCGGCGTGCGCCCGAAGGAGGTGGTCAGGTCCTCGGTCGCGCTGTTGACCTGCACCCACAGCTCGTGCAGCCGGCGCGGTACGTGGACCGTACGGACGTTGTCGCGGAAGTACCGCTTGATCTCGCCGACGACCGTCGGCATCGCGAACGTCGGGAACTGCACGCCCCGGTCCGGGTCGAAGCGGTCGATGGCGTTGATGAGCCCGATGGTGCCGACCTGGACGACGTCCTCCATCGGCTCGTTGCGGGAGCGGAAGCGGGCGGCCGCGTAGCGCACGAGCGGGAGGTTGGCCTCGATGAGCGCCCCGCGCACCCGGTCGTGCTCCGGCGTGCCCGGCTGTAGCTCCTTGAGCTGACCGAAGAGGACCTGCGTGAGGGCGCGGGTGTCGGCGCCACGGCTCCGCTGGGGGGTGGCTTCAGGGGTGGCTTCAGGTGAGGCTTCCGAGGAGGGTGCCTGAGGCGCAGTACTGGCCAGCACGGTCAACTCCACCTCGTCATCCGTCAACCCGTCCGTCAACCGCTCCATCAAAAGCGGTCATAGCATCACAACACATGCGCACTGTGTGCAAGCACCCCATAACTACGTGTTGAGGGATGAATTACCGCGTATACGCGATCGAGCAACGGAAGAGCCCCCCGTCGAAGCGACGGGGGGCTCGAAGTCGTTCGGGTCGCGGGCGTCAGAACTCGTAGTCCGCGATCACCCACGTGGCGAACTCGCGCCACAGCGCGACACCCGCCTGGTGGTCGGGATGCTCCACGTACCGGCGCAGCGCGTCCGCGTCGTCGAAGGCCGAGTTGATGGCGAAGTCGTGGGCGATGGGGCGGTCGCTGACGTTCCAGCCGAGCTCCCAGAAGCGGATCTCGGGGATCGCGCCGTCGAGCGGGCGGAAGGCCTCGACGCCCTTCACGACGCGCGGGTCGTCGCGCTCGACGCCCTCGTTGAGCTTGAAGAGGACCAGGTGGCGGATCATCACTTTCCTCCGTTGGCGACCCAGGTGGCGAAGTCGCCGAGGGCACTGGCGGCGTCCGATACGCCCTGGAAACCTATCAGGACGAAGTCGGCGGCCTTCTGTGGATCCGTGATGATCACGTACAGCCCGAAAACCACGACGACGTAGACGGCGACCTTCTTCGCGTTCACCGCCATCGCGGCCTCCCCTGTCACTGGTGTCCCGTGCAGCGCACATGATCGCACGAAGGGCCCCGTCATCAGACGGGGCCCTTCTCAAGCGGTAGCGGAGGGATTTGAACCCTCGGTGACTTGCGCCACACTCGCTTTCGAGGCGAGCTCCTTCGGCCGCTCGGACACGCTACCGAGGGAGACCTTACAGCAAGGGTCGGCGTGCTCCGAAATCGGTATTCAGCGGTCCCGGAAGAAGTCGCTCAGCAGCTGGGCGCACTCCCCGGCGAGCACGCCCTCGATCACCTCGGGCCGGTGGTTGAGCCGCCGGTCGCGGACCAGATCCCAGAGGGAACCGGCCGCGCCGGCCTTCTCGTCACGGGCGCCGTAGACGAGACGGTCGACGCGGGACTGCTGGATGGCGCCCGCGCACATCGTGCAGGGCTCCAGCGTCACCACGAGGGTGCAGCCGGTGAGCCGCCACCGGCCGAGTTCGGCGGCGGCGCGGCGGATGGCGAGGACCTCCGCGTGGGCCGTCGGGTCGCCGCCGGCCTCGCGTTCGTTGTGCCCGGCCGCGAGCACGGTCGCGCCGTCCGGGGCCAGTACGACGGCGCCGACGGGGACGTCCCCGCCCCGGACGGCCTCGGCGGCCTCGTCCAGGGCGAGTCGCATCGCGGGCCGCCAGGGGTCACGTACCGGATCCGGCGGTCCAGGGCCGACGGGACCGGTCAGCGGACGGCCTCCAGGGTCTCCGAGGCGCCCAGGGACTCGGCGATCTCGGTGACGGCCTCCGTCGACATCAGGCGCAGCTCCTTCTCGCTGACGCCGAGGTCGTCGAGGATCTGGGGGTCGCCGACCGGGCCGTGCGGCACGGCGTCCGCCGCTCCGGTGGCCCCGTCGCCGCCGTCGGCCTCGTCCTCGTCGGGTTCACCGTCCTCGGTGCCGTCGAGGTCGAGGGCGTCGAGGTCGTCCCCGTCGTCCGGGTCTCGGCCGAGCAGTTCGTCGGTGAGCAGGATCTCGCCGTAGCTGCTGCGGGCAGCGGCGGCGGCGTCCGAGACGTAGATACGAGGGTCGTCCTCGCCGTCCACGCGGACGACGCCGAACCAGGCGTCCTCCTGCTCGATCAGCACGAGCACCGTGTCCTCGTCGGGGGAGGATTCACGGGCCAGGTCGGCCAGATCCGACAGGGTTTCCACATCGTCGAGCTCTGTGTCGCTCGCTTTCCACCCGTCTTCGGTGCGCGCGAGCAGTGCGGCGAAGTACACCGTGACTCTCCCACTGGTCAGAGGCGTGCCGGTTGGAGGTCCCCCCGGCGGAGGTTGAGGGCGGGGAGTGCTCGTCCGAGCCCCGCCCACTCGGAATCGTGGCAGAAACAAGGCGTTCAGGGGACGTCTTCGGCACCCTGTGTCCGGCAGTTTTCATCGCACGCTCGTTGCCGCCACCTGCGGATCGTACGCGGCTTTCCCCCACTCCACGCACGGTCACCGCGACAATATCCGCGCGGTTCGTGATCTTCTCCAACGGTTTCCTCACCCGTTTCCTACCGGCGAAAGTCCCACGGTCGGACGCGCGGGCCTCCGGCGGCTGACCCGCCCGGGCCCTACCGCCGGAACGTGTGCCGGTCCTGCCGGTGGAACGCGTGCGCGTTTCGCGGGCGGAGGGGGCTGGGGCTCACTGGATGATCGGCCACGACGGGCCCGTCGGGCTCCTGCGGGCGTGCCCGTGCAGTCCCTACGGCGGGCCCCTCCGTGTGCCACCGGCGAACGCCGACCCGGACGGGGTCCGGCGGCACCGCCGGACCCGTCCGGGTCCCACGGTCGGACGGCGTGCGGCGGGGCCCGCCGGTGGGGGCGGGTACGTGGGGCGGTGTTACCAGCGGAACGTGCGCATGCGCATGGCGTGTCGCAGGCGGGCCGTCTTGGCGCGGCGGGGCTGGACTCGGTCGCGCAGTTCGCGGGCCTCGGCGAGGTCGCGCAGGAAGCGGGCGCGGCGTCGGCGGCGCTCGGCGGAGGACACGTCCGGCTCGGTCGTCCGGTCGGCCGCCGGGTCCGCCCCGGGCCATGCGCGCGGCGACAGATCTTCTCGGAAATCCCGGTCGGGCATCTGGCTCATCACCCCAGTTCGTCCTTCCCCGCCTTCCCCCGGACGGGCGATTGACGCCGACAACGCCGTGCGACCCGGCTCACCCGGCCCGGCTACTGTTGTGGACATGCGTCTCCACGTCGTCGACCACCCACTGGTCGCCCACAAGCTCACCACGCTGCGCGACCAGCGCACCGACTCCGCGACCTTCCGCCGTCTCTCCGACGAGCTGGTCACCCTGCTCGCCTACGAGGCCACGCGCGACGTGCGCACCGAGCAGGTCGACATCCGGACGCCGGTGGCCACGACCACGGGCGTCAAGCTCTCCCACCCCCGCCCCCTGGTCGTGCCGATCCTGCGGGCCGGGCTCGGCATGCTGGACGGCATGGTCCGGCTGCTGCCGACCGCCGAGGTCGGCTTCCTCGGCATGATCCGCAACGAGGAGACGCTCGAGGCCTCCACGTACGCGACGCGGATGCCGGAGGACCTGTCGGGGCGCCAGGTGTACGTACTGGACCCGATGCTCGCCACCGGCGGCACGCTGGTCGCGGCGATCCGGGAGCTGATCAAGCGCGGTGCCGACGATGTGACCGCCGTGGTGCTGCTGGCCGCCCCGGAGGGCGTCGAGATCATGGAGCGCGAGCTGGCCGGCACCCCGGTGACGGTCGTGACCGCCTCGGTCGACGAGCGCCTGAACGAGCACGGCTACATCGTGCCGGGCCTCGGCGACGCGGGCGACCGGATGTACGGCGCGGCGGAGTAAGCACCTCCGAGCCCCTCAGCAGCCCTTCTTCGGCTTGGCAGCCGGCTCGGGCCTGGCCAGCTCGGCCAGGGCCCGGTCGGCCGCGGGCCTCTTCGCCAGTTCCTTGAAGCCGTCGCCGATGACGAGATCGACCACGGCACCCTTACGGGCCGCCTCGGTACGCCGTTCGGCGTCGGGGAGCTGGGTGCCGAGCACGGGCAGCGACGTGCCGAGGGCCGATGCGGGGCCCAGCAGCACGCCGGTTCCCTTGACCTTCTTGTCGTACTGCTTGGTCGCGTTGCCCACGTCGCCGATCTTGAAGCCGCGCTTCTTCAGCTCGTCGGCGGTCTTCTTCGCCAGGCCGCCGCGGGTGGTGGCGTTGAAGACGTTGACCGTGATCGTGCGCGGCTCGGGCAGCGCCTTGGCGGCGGGCGAGGCGCTCGCCTTGGTCCGGGGGGCGCAGTCCGTGCCGTTGCCGGCTGCCGAAGCCTTTCTGCCGCCGCCGGTGAAGACATCGATGAGCTGCAGAGTGCCCCAGCCGCCCACGCCGAGCACGGCGACGGAGGCGACGACCACGACGACAAGCCGCCCGCGCCGCCGGGGTCCCCGCATCCGGGGGTACTTGTTGCCCGTGATGCGGTACTTGCCGCCCATGCCGGGGGGAGTCAGCATGCTCATGAGCGCAGCGTAGTGCGCCTGGGCGACGATGCCTACTAGATGATCATTCGACATCGGCCAGACGGACCAGAAGGACCGGACGGACCATACGGATTGGACGGGTCCGAAGGGGCCGACCCGTCACCGGCGGGGGTCAGTCCAGTTCGAGCACGCGCGCGTGCAGCACCTGGCGCTGCTGGAGTGCCGCCCGCACCGCGCGGTGCAGGCCGTCCTCCAGGTACAGATCGCCCTGCCACTTCACGACGTGCGCGAAGAGGTCGCCGTAGAACGTCGAGTCCTCGGCGAGGAGGGTCTCCAGGTCCAGCTGCCCCTTGGTCGTCACGAGCTGATCGAGGCGGACCGGGCGCGGCGCGACGTCCGCCCACTGCCGGGTGCTTTCCCGGCCGTGGTCGGGGTACGGCCGGCCGTTTCCGATGCGCTTGAAGATCACACGGAAAGCCTACCGGGCAAGACGTTCCGGGCGCAGCCATGGCGCCGTAGTGCGACGCTGAAAAAAACCCCACAAGGCGGTACGAAACGGGAACAGGGGCGTGAATATGCCGGACCGCGAGACCATGCCGTCGGCCCCGGCTCCGGAAGTGTCGGAGCGCGCCGCCGCCCTCCCCCAGGAGGCCCTGAAGATCGCCTCCGGCTACGCCTTCTCCGGACCCGCACTGCAGCTGGGCGCCCTGCTGTGGGACGGGGCGTGTCTGCCGGACGCGCAGATCCGGGTGCCGTTGGCGATGCTCAACCGCCACGGCCTGGTCGCGGGCGCCACCGGCACCGGCAAGACCAAGACGCTCCAGCTGATCGCCGAGCAGCTGTCCGCCCAGGGGGTGCCCGTCTTCCTGGCCGACATCAAGGGCGACCTCTCCGGGATCGCGGCGCCGGGCCGCCCGGACGCCCGGGTCGAGGGCCGGGCCAAGGACGTCCACCAGCAGTGGAAGGCGACGGGGTTCCCGGCCGAGTACTACGCCCTCGGCGGCATCGGGCGCGGTGTCCCCGTCCGGGCCACGGTCACCGGCTTCGGCCCGGTGCTGCTGTCCAAGGTGCTGCGGCTGAACCGGACGCAGGAGCAGTCCCTCGCCCTGATCTTCCACTACGCCGACGGCAAGGGCCTGGAGCTGATCGACCTCAAGGACCTCAGGGCGGTCGTGACCTTCCTGACCTCGGACGAGGGCCGCCAGGAGCTGAAGACGGTCGGCGGTTTGTCGGCCGCCACGGCCGGGGTGATCCTGCGGTCCCTGACGGCCTTCGAGGCGCAGGGCGCGTCCGGCTTCTTCGGGGAGCCGGAGTTCGACACGGCCGAGTTGCTCCGGACGGGTGAGGACGGGCGCGGCATCGTCTCCGTCCTGGAGCTGAACGCCGTACAGGACCGGCCGCAGTTGTTCTCGACCTTCCTGATGTGGTTGCTGGCCGACCTCTTCCACGACCTGCCCGAGCTCGGCGACGCCGACAAGCCCCGGCTGGTCTTCTTCCTCGACGAGGCGCATCTGCTCTTCGACGACGCCTCCGAGGCGTTCCTGGAGTCGATCACGCAGACCGTGCGTCTGATTCGCTCGAAAGGGGTCGGCGTCTTCTTCGTGACGCAGACCCCGAAGGACGTACCCGCCGATGTCCTCGCGCAGCTCGGCAACCGCGTCCAGCACGCGTTGCGTGCCTTCACCCCCGACGACCAGAAGGCCCTGAACGCCACGGTGAAGACCTTCCCGAAGTCGCCCTACGACCTCGAAGAGGTGCTGACCGGCCTGGGGACGGGCGAGGCGGTGGTGACCGTGCTGAGCGAGAAGGGCGCCCCGACGCCGGTCGCCGCGACCCGGCTGCGGGCGCCCGAGTCCCTGATGGGCCCGGTCGGGCAGGAGGCACTGGACCGGGCGGTGGAGCGGTCGCCGCTGTACGAGCGGTACGCCCGGGCCGTGGACCGGGAGTCGGCGTACGAACGGCTGACGGACGACCGGCGCGGCCGTGGGGCGAAGGGGCCGGACGAGATGCGGGACGCCACCGCTCCGGTGGAGGAACGTGCGGAGGAACGGCCGTCCGCCGTGGAGCAGGTGGTCGGCAGCGGGGTGTTCAAGTCCCTGGCCCGGTCGGTCGGGACGCAGATCGGGCGGGAGATCACGCGGTCGCTGTTCGGGACGGCTCGGCGTTCGGGGCGGCGGAGGCGCTAGCTCGGCGTTCGCCCGCCTCCGCCTCCGCCTCCGCCTCCGCCTCCGCCGCCCCGGGCCGGTCAGTCGCGTTCGTGTTCCTTCGGAGGCCGCTGTGGCTCCCGGGAGTCCGGCTTGGGCCGGGGCGGCTTGGGAGCGTTGCGGACGGCCTCCGCGCGCAGCAGGGCGCGCAGGACCGCGTACGGGTCTTGAAGCATGGCTGTTCCTCGTCGTTCCTCGTGGTTCCTGTTCCGTGCGGGGCTGGGGGACCGGTGGCCGGTCCGGTCAGCAGCGCAGGACTTCGGAGCGGAGGGGGCGAGGGTCGGGCGTCGGGCTCGGCGGCACGGGCAGGGGGCGCTGTGCGGTGTACGCGGGCCCGGGGGCCGGGAGTGGGGCGGGGCGCAGCGGGACGGCGGTGCGGCGGGTGCCCCGGGCAGGCGGGCGCAGGGCGGTGTCGAGGACATCGCACTCGACGGCCGTGCCTTCCCCGGAGACGGTGGCCGTCGGCCCCGTGTACGCCTCGGCGTGCGCGCCCGGCAGGAGCAGGGCGAGCAGCAGGACGAGCACCCGCGGCCACGCCTTCCGGCGGGTGCAGCGGGGGACCGGCTGCGGTGCGGCGGGGGTCACGGGAGGTCGTTCCCCGTCGCGGGTGGGGTGTGACCGTGAGGCATGATCCATCCTCGGCCCGGGCCGGAGGGGCCCGCCACCTGGGGTGGGCCGGGAGGCTGACGCCTGCGTGTCGGGGTGGGCTGGAAGGTTGGGGCCTGGGTGTTGGGGTGGGCCGGGGTCTGGCGCCTGTCACTCGGGGTGGGCCGCGAGGTTGAGGCCTGCTTGCCGAGGGGGGGCCGGGAGGCTGATGCCTGCTTGCCGGGGTGGGCCGGGAGCCTGGCGCCTGCCTGTCGGGGCGTGCCGGGAAGTTGGGGCCTGCTTGCCGGGGCGGGCCGGGGCCTGACGTCTGCCACTCGGGACGAGCCGGGAGGTTGACGCCTGAGTGTTGGGGCGGCCTGGGGCCTGACGTCTGCCGCCCGGGATGGGCCAGGAGGCCGACGCCTGCCTGCCGGGACGAGCCAGGAGGCCGACGCCTGCCTGTCGGGGCGAGCCAGGAGGTTGAGGCCTGGGTGTTGGCCGGGGGCCTGACGTCTGGCGCCCGGGATGGGCCGGGAGGCTGGCGCCTGCTTGTCGAGGCGGCCGGGAGGCTGATGCCTGCCTGGCAGGGCGGGCGTGGCGGCTGCCACCCAGGGCGGCCCGGGAGGCGGCCGGTGGGCTGCTACTGGCCCGCGGCCTTCGCCGCCTTGGCCGCTGCCTTCATCTCCTGCTTGTGTGCCCGTACCTTGACCAGCGACTCGGGGCCGGTGATGTCGGCGACGGAACGGAAGGACTGCGGCTCGCCGTACGCGCCCGCGGCCTCCCGCCACCCGTCCGGCCGCACCCCGAGCTGCTTGCCGAGCAGGGCGAGGAAGATCTGGGCCTTCTGCTTGCCGAAGCCCGGCAGCCCGGCCAGCCGCTTGAGCAGCTCCTTGCCGGTGCCGACGTCCTTCCAGACGGCCTCGGCGTCACCGTCGTAGTGCTCGACGAGGTACTGGCAGAGCTGCTGGATCCGCTTGGCCATGGAGCCCGGGTAGCGGTGCACCGCCGGCTTCTGCGAGAGCAGCGCCGCGAAGGCCTCGGGTTCGTGCGCCGCGATCTCGTGCGCGTCCAGGTCGTCCGTGCCGAGCCGCTGGGCGATCGTCGCCGGACCCTTGAACGCCCACTCCATCGGAACCTGCTGGTCCAGCAGCATCCCGACCAGTGCGGCGAGCGGACTGCGGCCGAGCAACGCGTCGGCCTCGGGGTCCTGGGCGAGGTGAAGGGTGACGTCCATGCCCCGATCATCCCCCGGTCCGGGCCCGGCCGCGTCCCCAGCCCGCTAGGACGGGCGCCAGTACCCCAGCGCGTGCACCCGCTGCTTGGGCAGGCCCAGTTCCTTGCGTACGTACGCCGCCAGGGCCCGGGTCGTCGCCGTGTCGCAGGCGATCCAGACGTACGGGTCGGAGGTGCCCTGGAGCAGCCCGGGCAGGTCCGTCTTCACCCGGTCGACGAGCTGGGCGCCGGAGTCCTGGCGCGGTACATGGCGCAGCTCGTGCCGGGCCGGGTCGGTACGGAACGGCAGGTCCTCGCCGCCGCCCTCGAACCAGACGGTGGCCGGGGCGGAACCCAGTGCGTCCAGCAGGGAGTTGATGGCCGGCAGCGAGGCCGGGTCGCCGACGGCGAAGACGTGCGAGGGCGCCGGGCTCGGGTGTTCGAAGCCGGTGCCCTGGACGGTCGCCTCGACCGTGTCGCCCGGCTCGGCCGTCCTGGCCCAGTCGCTGGCGCACCCCTCGTGCAGGGCGAACTCCAGGCTGAAGGTGCCGGCCTCCGGGTCCGGGTCGACCAGGGTGTAGGCCCGCTGGTGGGGCTTGCCCGCGTTGTCGAACCACAGCCGGACCCACATGGTCGGATGGACACCGGTCGCCGCCAGCAGACCGCCGTCGGTGAAGGAGAGCCGCCGGTAGTCCGGGGTGACGTCCCGCGCGCCGGTCACCGTGAACACGAAATCCTTCGCGCGCAGCAGCTTGAGGACCGCGCCTTCCCAACCCCGCCCCTGCCCCATCGCTTCTTCACCCTTCACGTACTATTCCGCCACGATCAACTTAGGCAAGCCTAACCTAAAGAGCTGAGGGAGCACAGCGTGGCCACCGAGATCTACCGTGATGCCTGGGGCATTCCGCATCTGCGCGCCGGCAGCGCGGCCGAACTCGCCCACGCGCAGGGCCGCGTCACCGCACGCGACCGCGCCTGGCAGCTGGAGGTCGAGCGGCACCGGGCCCAGGGCACCTCGGCGTCCTTCCTCGGCGAGAGCGCCCTGGCCTGGGACCGGTTCGCCAGACGGGCCAGACTCGACGACACGGCCAGACGCTGCTTCGAGGAGCTGGAGAGACAGGACCCGGAGACGGCCCGGTGGGTGCGGGCGTACGTCGACGGGGTCAACGCGGGGCTGCCGGAGGGAGCCGGGTCCGCCCCCGAGTTCGCCCGCACCGGCCTCACCCCCGGCCCCTGGCACCCCTGGACCCCGCTCGGCGTCTGGCTCGCCACCCACATCCTCTTCGCCGGGTTCCCTGCCAAGCTCTGGCGCGAGCAGGCCCTCTCCCACCTGGACGAGGACGCCATCGGCCTGTTCGCCACCGACGGCCCCGGCACCTCCGGCTCCAACGGCTGGCTGGTGAGCGGGGAGCGGACCGTCACCGGGCAGGCGGTCATCGCCGGCGACCCCCACCGCTGGATCGAGGACCCGGGCGTCTACCAGCAGATCCACCTGTCCTGCCCCGAGTTCGACGTCGTCGGCCTCGCCGTCCCCGGTGTCCCCGGCATCGCCCACTTCGGACACACCGGCTCCGTCGCCTGGGCGATCACCAACGCCATGTCCGACTACCAGGACCTCTACCGGGAGCGGCTCCGGCGCACCGGGGCCGGGGTGGAGGCCCTCGGCCCGGACGGGGTCTGGCACCGGGCCGCCCGGCACACGGAGACCATCGAGGTGGCGGGCGAGGAGCCGGTCGAGGTCGAGGTGATCGAGACCGACCGCGGCCCGGTGGTCATCGGGGGGCCCGACGGGATCGACGGCGATCCCGCGGACTCGCCGTACGAGGGCGGGCCGGTGGGTTCGGCGGCGCCGGGCGACCCGGCAGGCCCGCCGCGGCCGGGCGGTGGCTCGCCGGGCTCGGTGAGTACGGCGGGTACGGCTGCCCCGGTGGACCCGGCTGTCCCGGTGGACCCGGTGAACCCGGCGTATCCAGGCGGCCCCGCCGATCCTGCTGAGCCCGCCGATCCTGCTGAGCCCGCTGAGCCCGCCGAGCCCGCCGGCCCTGCCGATCCCGCCGACCCCGCCGACCCTGCCAATCCCACCGCCCCCGTCAGCCCGCCCGTGGCGATCAGCCTGCGCTACCCGCCCCGCGTCACCGGCGACCTCGGCTTCGGTGCCCTGCTGCCGCTGCTGCGGGCCCGCCGCGTCGCCGACGTCGACCAGGCCTTCGACCGCTGGGCCGAGCCGGTCAACGTCGTCCAGGCGGCCGACACCGAGGGCGGTGTCCTGCACCGCGTGGCCGGGTGGGTGCCGCTGCGCGCCGAGTCCAACCGCGTACGCCTGGTGCCCGCCTGGGAACCCGGCCACGAGTGGCACGGCCGGCACGAGACGCCCCGCGCCGGGCTCACCGACGGCGTCGCCGTCATGGCCAACCAGCGCGGCCCTGCCGAATCCCTCGGCGTCGAGTTCGCCCCGCCGCACCGCTCCGGCCGCATCGCCGAGCTGCTCTCCCGCAAGGAGCGCTGGTCCGCCGCCGACATGCCCGCGATCCACACGGACACCCACCTCGCCTCGGCCGGCCCCCTGCTGGACCGCCTCCGAGCCCTCGACGGCCTCACCCCCGAGGCCTCCGCCCTTCGCGACCGCCTCCTCTCCTGGGACCGCCGCATGGACGCCGGCAGCGCCGACGCGGCCCTCTACGCGGCGGTGCGCGGAGCGGTCGTACGACAGCTGGCGGCACACCCGGCCTTCGCCGCGCTCGCCGTACCACCGGCGTACCCGGAGGTGTTCCAGCCCTGGCTGGCCCTGGTCCCGCGCGTCGGCTTCGCCTTCGAACACCTGCTGCGGGCCGAGGACCTGTACGGAATCGACCGCCCGGCGGCCGTCCGAGCGGCGATCGAGGAGGTCGCCGAGCGGCCCCCGGCCGGTGTCTGGGGCGACACCCACCGGCTCACCCCCTGGCGCCCGCTGCACCCCGAGACGCCGTACGACGAACCGGCGCTGTCCGGCGACCACGACTGCGTGCTGTGCACCTCGGGCGTACCCGGCCTCACCGACCGCGCCGCCCGCGGCCCGGCGGCCCGCTACATCTGGGACCTGGCCCGGCGCGACGACAGCCGCTGGGTGGTCCCGCTCGGCGCCTCGGGCGTCCCCGGTTCGCCCCACCACCGCGACCAGCTCTCCCTGTGGCTCGCCGGAGACCTCGTCCCGGTCGTCACCGACTGGACCTCGCTGAAGAAGGAAACCGATGTCTGATCCGTACACCCAGTACGCCCAGTACACCCCGTACGCCTCCCGCACGGCCGTCCACGAGCAGGCGACCGACGGCTTCGGCACCGTCCGCGTCCTGCCGCTGGACCCGGAATCCGACGCCGCAGTGATCCACCGCTGGGTGAACGAGGACCGGGCCGCCTTCTGGGGCATGAACGACCTCACCGAGCGCCAGGTGGCGGAGACCTACGCCCACCTGGACACCCTCCCCACCCACTACGCCTACCTCGTCGTCCGCGACGGCGAGCCGGTCGCCCTCCTCCAGACCTACGAGCCCGAGGCCGACCGCGTCAGCGAGTGCTACGACGTCCGCCCCGGCGACATCGGCGTCCACCTGCTCCTCGCCCCCGCCGGCCCGGGCGGCAAACGCTCCGGCTGGACGGCCCGGCTGGTGGCGTCCATCGCCGGATACGTCCTGCTGGGCCTGGACCGGCGGCGGGTCGTCGTCGACCCGGACGTCCGCAACGAGAAGGCCGTCGCGCGTTTCCTGAAACTGGGTTTCACGGCGGGGCCGGTCGTCGTCCTGCCCGAGATCGACCTGCCCGACGTGTTCCTGCCGGAGAAGAAGGCACAGCTCGCCTTCCTCGACCGGGAAGTACTCTTCCCCGCGTGACGCCCGAGGACCTCATCGCGCACTACGGCCTGGAACCGATCCCCCGTGAGGGCGGACTGTTCCGCCAGACCTGGGCCGGCCCCGAACGCCCCGACGGCCGCCCCGAGGGCACGGCGATCGTCGCGCTCCTGACAGCGGCCGCCTTCTCCGCCCTCCACCGCCTCCCGACCGACGAGGTCTGGCACTACTACCTCGGCGATCCCCTGGAGCTCCTCCTGCTCGCCCCCGACGGGAGCACGCGGACGGTGGTGCTGGGGCCGGATGTCCTCGGCGGCCAGCACGTGCAGTTCACGGTCCCGGCAGGTACGTGGATGGGCGGGAGGTCTCAGGGGGAGTGGACCCTGTTCGGCTGCACGATGGCGCCCGGCTTCACGTTCGAGGGCTATGAACACGGGGATGAGCGGGAGCTGACGGCGCGTTTCCCGACAGAGGCTGATCGGATCGCGGAACTGTCACGTACATAGGGGCGCTGGGCTGTGTCGATTTGCGGCTCCGCCGCGTGGGCGCGAACAAGTCCCACCCGCCCGCGGCCGCCGCACTACACACGCCAACCACCCCGATGAGCGTTACACCCTTCTCATCCGTACGTATCCGGAAGCCGTACAGCCCGACCCCGGAGAACCACGTGGACCCACGGCGGAACGAGGATCGCAATGTCGGACGCCCCCGGCGAATCCAAGCCCTGGTGCTGCTCGGCACCGTGCTGGTCCTGCTCTTCCTCAGCGGAGCCCCCGCCTCGGCCCACGCGGCCCTCCGCACCACCACCCCTGACGATGGATCCGTCGTCAAGCAAGCCCCCCGCAGTGTCACCCTGACCTTCACCGAATCCGTAGGCCTGCTCGACGACTCCTTCCGGGTCTTCGGCCCCGACCAGCGCCGCGTCCACACCGGCGAGGCCACGCACGCGGACGGCCGCTCCAAAACGGCCCGGGTCGGACTGCCCGGGAAGCTCGCCCAGGGCACCTACACGGTGGCCTGGCGGGTGGTGTCCGCCGACAGCCACCCGGTCTCCGGCGCCTTCACCTTCTCCGTCGGCAAACGGTCCGCCACGTCCACGCAGATCGACACCGGCCCGGACGAGGACCCGCTGACCGGCGGCCTCTACGACGCCGCCCGCTACCTCGCCTACCTCGCCGCCGCGCTGCTCGTCGGAGCGGCGGCGTTCGCACTGCTGTGCCGTCCCGCGAACAGGTCCCCGCTGCGGGGGCCGCTGGTCACGGCCTGGTGGACGCTGCTGGGCTCGACGGTCGTCCTGCTCCTGCTGCGCGCCCCGTACGAGGCGGGCTCGGGCCCGGCGGCGGCGTTCGACGCCTCCGCCCTCGGCCGTACCGTGGCGAGCCGCCCGGGCCTGGCCCTGCTCGCCCGGCTGGCCGTTCTCCTGCTGACCGCCGTCTTCCTGGTGTGGCTCTCCAGGCGCCTGGACGGCCGGGACAGCCATGACCGCCATGACAGCCATGACCGCCATGACCACCGGGAGCCGGTGGCGCTGGCTGCGGGCACGGCCCTGGCCGTCGGACTGGGCCTGACCTGGGCGGCGGCCGAGCACGCCTCCGCCGGGATCCAGGTGCCGCTGGCGATGACGTCGTCCGTGCTGCACCTGCTGGCGACCGGGGTCTGGCTGGGCGGCCTCGTGGCACTGCTCCTGACCCTGCGCCGCTCGTCCGGCGAGGACCTGACGGAGGTCGTGCCCCGCTTCTCCCGTATCGCCTTCGCCTCGGTGATGGTCCTGGTCGTCACCGGCGTGTACCAGTCCTGGCGCGGGCTCGGCTCCGTCTCCGCGCTGAGCGGCACGCCGTACGGCCGGCTGCTGCTCGCGAAACTGGTCGCGGTGACCGCGCTGGTGCTGGCGGCCGGGTACTCACGCCGCTGGACGGCCCGTATCGCGGCCCCGGCGACCGCGACGGTGACCGAGACGGCGACCGCCCCTGCGGTGGCCGTACGCGAACGGGTCGCCCAGCCGGTCGGCGCCCCGCCGCCACCGGAGGCGACCGGAAAGCCCGGGACACCGGACGCCGAGGAGCCGGAGCAGCCGGAGACGCCAGAGACACCGGAGCCGCCGGCCCCCGACCCCGGAGACCGGGACGGGATCCGGCGCGGCCTGCGCCGCTCCGTCCTCATCGAGGTCGCCGTCGCCGCCGTGGTGCTGCTGATCACGACCCTGCTCACCACCACGCTGCCGGGCCGCGCCCAGGCCGAGGCCGCGCAGCAGGCCCCGGCAGGCTCGCTGCCGCCCACGACCCTGGTCATGGTGCCCTACGACACGGGCACGGACTCCGTGACCGGCCGCGGCACGGTGCAGGTCACCCTGGACCCGGCCCGCGTCGGCGAGAACGGCGTGCAGGCCGTGGTCTACGGCTCCGACAAGGGCCTGATCCTCGTCCCTGAGGTCCGCATCACCTTCACCCTGCCCTCCCGGAAGGTCGGCCCGATCGACGCCGAACTGAAAGACGTCGGCTACTGGAGCACCAACTCCCTCAACCTGCCCCTCCCCGGGACCTGGACGATGAAGACGACCGTGCGGGTGTCGGACGTCGACCAGGTGACCGTGTCGAAGCAGGTGCGGATCAAGTCCTAGACTCACCAACTCCTTCCCGTGCAGCCCCCGTTGTCCGGCCAGAGGTTCCGTGTTCCACTGAATCTTTTCTGGCACATCGGTCACGGGTCACCCGCCTCCGGGCGGGCAGGCACTCCATGGGGGGTCCGTGTGTGAAGAACTGGGCTTCGAGAAACTCCTCGGCGAGGAGGGCTTCTTCGCGCGGCTGCTCGGACGGACGCCGTCCGGGGCCGGCCGGGACCTGCTGTACGGCCCCGACCTCCCCGTCGTCCTGCTCACCGGCGGCCCGGGCATGGGCAAGGGCCGCCTGCTGCGCGCCGTACGGGACCGCTTCGCCGCCAAGGCGCCGGTGATCCACCTGGACTGCGCCTCACCGGTGTACGCGGACCGCGCGGACCCGGAGCCCGGCGCCCGCTCGGCCACGACCGAGGCACTGGTCGAGGTCGCCCGGAGGCTCTGCACCTGGCAGGGCACGGGCGGCTCGTTCGCCTTCCCGCGGCTCTTCCCGGGCCTAGCCATGATCGCGACCGGCGTCACGGAGGGCACGCCCGAGGCGGTCGCCACGGAGGCGGAACGCTACGAGGGCCTGGCCCAGAAGCAGCGCCTGCGGGGCCTGGGCACCGGCGACTTCTGGCGGGGCGTGCTGCGCGGCGCCATCCGGAACCTGCTGATGACCCTGTACGGGCAGGCGCTCGACCCGTACTCGGCGGCCGTGAGCAACGCCCTGCTGGACGCCGTCTTCCAGCGACTGGGCCCCCGGGGCAGGGCGGAACTGGAGCGGCTCTACGGCGCCTATCCGGGGGCGGCCGGCCAGCCCCGGATCGGGCTGCGCATCCTCGCCGCCGACTTCCGCGCCGGCGGCGAGTCACGGGAGGTCGCTGAGGGCTTCCTGTTCCGGGCCCTGCGCGAGGACCTGGAGGCGGCGTACGCCTCGCCCTCCGGCTGGCTCCGCCGGGTCGGCCGCCCGGCGATGCTGCTGGACCACGCCGAGTCGCCCCTCGGCGAGCGGCTGCTGCGGGCCGTACTCACCGACCGCCGGGGCGGGCAGCGCGACCGCGTGGTGATCGTGGGCACGGCACGCCGTACGGACGGCGGCGCCTTCCTGCACGGCGGCCTGCCGTCCGAGGAGGTGGCGCCCCCGGCGGAGTACCGTCCGGCCGACGGCGCCCCGCCCGCCTGGTCCCGGCGTACGGACGGGGCCGCGGACCGGGCACCCCTGGCCGACGGCGTGATCCTGCTGCGGATGCCCCTGCTCACCGGCGACCAGCTCCGCCGCGAAACCGTACGAAGACAGCAGCGCGCCGAGCCGGAGGGCGGCACGAACCGCCGCCGTATCGACGCGGCCGTGGCCCGGCTGAGCGGCGGCCGCCCGCACACGGTGATCCGCCTCTCCGCCGCAGCCGCGGCCTTCCGCATGCCGGCGGACGCCAACGACCGCGACATCCTGGACGCCCCGCTGCGGCTCCCCGGCGACGACACCCCCGAACGCCCGGTCGCGGAGGTCCTGCTCCGCGAACTGATCCTGGACCAGTTACCCGTACGGCTCCCCACCGAGCACCGCGCCCAGTGGCTCGACCTCCTCTCCCACCTGTCGGTGGCCCACGACACGGAGTGCGCGGACGTCCTGCTCCGCCACCACCAGTCGGGCCACGTCCACCACCTGACCGCCCATCACGTGTCCCAGCTCCTCACCGACACCGGATGGCCCACCTGCGAACGCCACTTCATCGGCGACTTCGGCCTCCGCCAGCTGCTGGTGCACCGGCTCTACGGACTGCGCCCCGGCGGCGCCGCCTGGTACGCCGACCACCATCTGCTGCGCGACCACTACGCGGAACGCGCGGCGGGGGAGCGGCAGGACGCCCATGGCGACGAGGGCGGCGGGGGCGACGGGGGCGATGGGGGCGGTGGGGCCTTCCGGTCGCTCACCGCACACCGGATGAACCACCACCTGGTGTCGGGCGGCGCGGACGACGTGGTCAGCCACCTCGCCGCCACCCTCCCCGGCCGCCCCGGCGCCTGGTGCGCGGATCTCCTGGAGATCGCCCAGGCCCCCTACCCGGGCGGGGCGGACGCCCGACGCGAGCGAGCCCAGGGCTTGGTGGGGGCGGACGGCCCGCCCCTGCGCCGCACGGTCGACCAGCTGCTGCACGCGGTGTGGCTGTGCGAGGAGCGCACCAGACCCACCGGCAAGGAGACCGCCCGCACGCTGGTCAAGCTGCTGGACCTGCTCTCGATCATGGACTTCGAGGGCGCGGGCCGCCTCAGCAGGACGGCGACGGACTGGAGCGGCCTCGCGGAGAACGAACAGCCCCTGCTGCGCTGCACCTGCACCGAACAGCTCCGGCGAAGGAGATAACGGGCATGCCCAGATGGCGGAAGATCCTCTACTCGGTGCTGCTCGTAGGGGCGATCGTGGCAGGCGTGGCCCTCACCACCGCCCTCCTCGGCAGGCCGGACACCTGCGCCGACGGCGTCGAGCGGATCGAGGGCGAGTGCGTCGGCGTCAACGGCGAGGGCTACGACTTCGGCACCCCGGAGATCGCGGACGTGGCCCGGGCCATCGCCCGCGAGAACCAGCGGATCGCGGACCAGCCGCATGTCACGGTGGCGATGATGCTGCCGCTCCAGTCGGACCGCGAGGCCCTGCGCCGGCAGATGCGCAGTGACCTCCAGGGCGCGTACCTGGGCCAGCGGCAGGCCAACGAGGGCGAGGGCGAACCTCCCAGGATCCGCCTGGTCCTGGCCAACCCGGGGCAGGCCTACGGCCATCAGTCGAAGGTCGTCGACACCCTGCTGCGGATGGCCGCCTCCCCGGAGGACCGGCTGCGCGCCGTCACCGGCTTCAACCTGAGCCTCGCCGCCACGGAGGCGGCGGTGAAGCGCCTGACGGAGAACCAGATCCCGGTCCTCGCGGCCAGAATCAGCGGCGACAGAATCGCGAACGAGGACCGGCCGGACGGCATGGCCGCCCTGAAGTTCCCCGGCCTGGCCCGCATCCTCCCCACCAACAACGACGCGGCCCAGGCCCTGGCCAACTTCAACGGCGAGCGCGGCCGCCGGAACCTCAGGACCGTCCTGGTCTACGACAAACGCCCCGACGGCTACAACGAGTCGCTGGCCAGGGCGTTCAGCAGGATCAAGGAGGAGGGACCGGCCGGCCCCGCCGCGATGTCCTTCGAGTCCCCGTCCATCGACGATCCGGGCTCGACCGGCAACCAGTTCACGCAGACGGCCAACAACATCTGCGACTCCGAGGCCGACACGATCTACTTCGCGGGCCGCACGCTCCACCTGCGCATCTTCGCCCTCAAACTCGCCCAGGTGGGCTGCGAGAACCGCCACTACACGATCGTCAGCGGCTCCGACGCGGCATCGCTGCGCCAGGCCATGACGGAGAAGGACTGGGCCCGGCTGCGCGGCGACGACGGCAGGGCGAAGGTGACGGTGCAGTACGCGGCCCCCGCACACCCCGACGCCTGGACCACGGAACTGGCGAAATGGACGAGGAACTACACGGCGACCCACCACAAGAAGCCGTCCGCCCAGGACCTCCCCCAGTACCTCACCGAACCCCAGGCGGCCCTGGACACCCTGAGAAACCAGATCAAGGCCACCCAGCGCGAAGGCATCGCTCTGGGCTCCACCCCGAACCTGGACGACTCCCGCACGATGCTCGTCCACGACGGCCTCCTCACCATCGGCAAGGCCCTCCACCAGGCCCAACGAGGCGCCCCCGAGACCACCGCCCCCACCCGCGAGGACGTGGGCCGCCAATGGTCCCTCCTCCAGTCCCGCCACCGGGTCCATGCCACCAGCGGCCTGATCTGCCTCACCACCGGCGGCAACGCCTACGACAAACCGGCCGCCATCGTCGAACTCGACCCGGGCCGAAAAGGCGAGGGCACCCTGAAGTTCGTCGGCCTGGGCTGGCCGACGGGCACACCACAGCCGAAGAACTGCGTGATCCCGAGCACGACACCTTGATCCAAAGCCGACCGGCCGGGCCAGACAACGTCGAAGGGCCCCACTGCGAACAGTGGGGCCCTTCGACTTCGTGCCCGGTGAGGCACTGGCGGAGGATACGAGATTCGAACTCGTGAGGGGTTGCCCCCAACACGCTTTCCAAATGTTCGTCTGGGTGTCCGGGGCGAGACGAGGGCGTCCTGAACTGCGGCGGAGCAGGTGATAGGAGGCGGTTCGAACGGCTCCGGACGGGGGTGAATGAGACCGAAAATGAGACCAGAGATGGCCACGTTGCCCCTGCTCAATGACGGTCCCTGCAGTGTGAGGGCCGCGTTGGCAACGAGCCCTCTCACGGAGATCCGCCGGCGTTCTCCTCATCGTTCAGGAGCCGCATCGCGTATACGTGCTCCTCCGGATGCCGTGCCAGCCGCGCCAACACCCAGGCAGTGCGAGCGTCCATGCCTGGCCCAAACTCGACCGTCAGCCGACGGGCCTGCCAGGTCGTCCGAGGCGCGAGTACCCAGCGCATGAGAGGAAACCGCACCCGGCCAATGCCTGTCGCCGACGACCTCGCTGGCCCGGTTGCTTGCTTCGGCGACGGGCCGGGACCATCTGGCGCGTGCGGGGGCGTGTCGGTCACGTGGTGAATGTCATGGCGCATCAATGTCCTACGGAGTTGATCAGCCTGATGACCACCGAAAAGAGCGGAAGGAGTCGCTGTTGTTGACGTCGGAGGCGGCCAGGCCCGAGTTCGCGGCAGGTCCGGTCTGGGCTGAAATCCGTCTGCGTCGTGCCTACGGGCCCGGTAACGTCATGCGGCGTGACCGAGACTGGTGTTCAGCCCGATCCTGCCGACGAGCAGACGGCTCCGAAGGCAGCCGGGCGACCTTCCCTGCTGGATTGGCAGAAGCGGCTCAATGCCTCGCCAGGCTGTCGTGCCATCGCGCTCGGAGACCGAGTCAAGCGCATAGGGTACGTGTTTCAGGGCAACATCGCGCAGTACAAGTCCCTGGTCGCCGAACTGCAGAACCCGGTGGTATCTGGTCCGATCCTCGACGTGCGCAATCCCGACGCGCACGACCAGCTACTTTCCGAGGCTGAGCGGCTACTGCACAACGTGCTGATGGCGATGAGCACCCGGGTCGATCAGCAGCGCTGTTTCATGGAGGAGCACTTCCAAGATGACTCGGCGCTGATGAATGAATACCGCAGCAAGGTCGCCTCCATGTTTCAGAATGACCTGGAGGCTAAATTCTTGAAAGGGCTGCGCAATTACATCACCCATGCTCAACTCCCTGTAGCGCAGAGTGGGCAGACCTTCGGGCCGGAGTCCTTCGAGATCACCTTTACTTTGCCTGCTGAACCCCTGCTCGCGTGGAGTCGCTGGAGCGGTGAACTGCGCGCCTGGATCGCTGGTCAGGGTGATGCGGTTGTCATCGTTGATGTGGTTGACGCGTATGCTCGTAAGGCTGGCGAGCTCGACAAGTGGGTATTCGACCGAATCGCTCTTAAGTACCGGGCCGATATTGATCCATATCTGCGCGAGTGTGCGGAATTCGATCGTGAGGTTGCTCGCGTCTTCGGGGCATAGTCGCCGCGGGGGTGCCTGACTGGGGATCAGGTGAGCCGAAGCCGCTGCGTGCAGTTGCTTACGAGAGATCCAGTGACCGGAACCGTCGCGGCTCAAGGTGAGAGGGCCACGCTCGCGGGTCGCCGTCGCTGGGATTGCGTGACCTCTCGCGGCAGTCCGATCCAGCCATGGCCGACTTGCGCCCTTCTCGCGCTGCCTCGGGCTGCCCAGATTGCCGTACACGGACCTGTGGGGAGGGTTTCGATCGTGGCTGGGCGTAGACGGGGGACGGTTGCCCGCCGACGCTCGACCATCGCAGAGTCGGCCTCCGTCCAGGAGACCCGAAACGGTCAGCTCCGAGTACCGGGCCCTGCCGAGGGCAAACGGCAAGCCATCTTCAGGCAGGCAGTAACGACTGCTGCGTAGCAAGCGGTTTCAGCCATGGGCCAAGCGAAAAGCCAAGTGCAGTGCTCGAGCACGAATGTTGGACAGCAATCAATTTCAGCCATGCTGAATGGACCTAATCAGTTTGCATGTACATGGTGCTATGGTCCTCCATGATCGCGTTCACGTGGCGCATAGCCGGTTAGGACATGTAATGAGTGACAAGCGAACTCCTGACGTTGCTGTCGGAGTTGCCGCCTTCAATGTGGTGCTGACATTGGCGGCAACCGTAGCGACGTGGGATGGCGGCCCTAGCCCCTGGGCGGCGGCGGCCGCGAGTTCCCTGCTTGTTCTGTTCGTGGTCCTTGGCCGTCGCTAACGCCTGACGCGTCTGCATCACTCGTGCTGGCTGCATCGGGCAGTCACCTAGGAAGAAGGATTCCATGAGACTTTCATGCCGTTTAGCCATCGCGGCTCTCGCTGGCGTGGCCCTGATCGGCACAACCGCCGCTCAGAGCAACGCCTACGCCCCTGCAGCGTCTGCTTCCGTGTCGACCAACAACGGTTTGTCTCCCGAGGCTTCCGCACTCGTCGACAATGTCCAGAAGCTGAGGGACCAGTCCTCCCTTCTGGAGGGCGAGCGGGCGCAGACGTGGGTGAGCCGCGTCCAGACTGCGCTGGACGGCAAGGAGATATCCGCACATCTGAAGGCGGGCTCGTCCCTGGCGTTCGAACGCGCCACCGTCTACGCGTTCAAGGACGGAAAGACTCAGGTCGCTGTGCCCGTCAGCGACCAAGTCGTCGGTGCCAGCCTGAACGTCGTCTTCGACTCCTCTGGCAAAGTGGACAACACGCTGGAGATGCAGCTCACCCACGACGACAAGACCGGTCACGCGCAGGTCTGGCGCAACGGCTCTCTGGTTGCCGACAAGATCATCAAGGCTGCCGACCTCCCGAGTGTGGGATCCCAGCCTCCGATCAGCACCATGGGCTTCAGCTGGTCAAAGTTCAACAACTGCCTCTCCGCCGCGGGAGTGGCGTCCTGGACTCTCGCGCTGATCGCGACTGCGTGCGCGGGCGTGTGTGTGGGAACAGCCGGGGCGGCGTGCGTGCCCTGCATCACCGCTGCCGGGGGACTCGGCGCTGGCACGGTGTGGTTCTGCTTCGGTAAGGCCACCTGAGGCATCAGACCTCAGTAAGATCTGCAGCCGTTCGCCCTCATTCGCACTGAGGGCGAACGGCTGCAGTCCGTACCACAAGGTAGCGCAATTCTGCCCTGCCAGGGCGCTGACCTGAACCTCCACGAGCAGGGCACTGTCCGGGCCCTGCTCAACGTGGCGCTGGCCTGTGGGTGGCAACCGGGGGAGCGGCGGCTGCTGGAAGTCGATGGCTGGACCCTGCTGGAGGCGGCGGCCGCCGCGCGAGCCGGGGAGTGTCGCCCCTGAGGCTTCGCCACACACGGTCCGCATCCGGCTGCGATCCCTCTCCCACCCGAACAGTGGACCGAGCTGTGTCATCGACCCCCTGTTTCCCCAGGTGGACACGCTCACCTGTGCACAGTTCAGCTGAGCCGCGAGTTACGCGATCTGCTGGGTGCCAAGGTGCACTTCGGGGCCGACCGGGCGGTGTTCGTGACGACCACGCGCTTCAGCCGTCCCTCCGAGCGGTTCGCAGTGCAGCACGGCATCCCCGCGGTGCACCGCGACCACCTCGGCTTGTGGAACAACGGAGCCTCCCTGCTGTCCCTGAGCGAGGTGAACGGCCGCGGCCAGGGGGACTCACAGCACCGGGCGCGCTGGAAGCGGGCATACGGGAGATGACCAGCCTCGCGGGTGCGCGAGGCCGGATCTTGCAGGACATTTTGCAGCGTGACCTCTGGTTGTGCCGACATCGCTTGTCGACGGCGGCGCGGTTACACGCGGGCGGGTACGCCGGCCAGGCCGTCGTCACCATCCTCGCCATCTTCGGCGCGTGTCTTGCGGTCGCGTGCTCCATCCAGGCTGTCGAGGCTTCCACGGTGGAAGTCCGCGAGGGTGCCGGCGGTCTCCGCACCGGCTGAGGCGCCGGGTAGGCCCTCGATACGCAGGCCGGAGGTCGTATGGGCGACGGAATAGCCCAGTTCCTGGAGGATGCCGGTGAGTGCGTGGTGCACGTAGGCACGTGTGCTGCGGTGCAGGAGGCCGGCCCGTCCGTCAGCCAGTCCTTCGGTCTGTTCGCGTGCCGCGGCTGAGCGTGCAGTAGTGGAGACGAACCACTCCAGTGATGCGGCCCTTGTGCCGGCTGACGAGATCAGCACGCCGACGGCTTGAGTCCGGTCGTCTGTTTCTGCGACGAGGAGCCCCATGCCTTTACAGAGGGTCTCCAGTTCGGTCGCGATGTGGTTTCCGTCGTGACGGTGGGTGCCCATGAGGGGAAGAACCTGTCAGGACTTACTGAGCGGCGGCTCCGGCGAGTGGCCTCTGTCCCATGTAGTACTCCAAGGTGATCTGCATCCCGTTGAGTGTCTCTACCAGCCGCTCGAGTTGTGTCTTGGTGTCCTCCAGCTCGCTTCGATAGGACTCCGCGCGACTTTCCGCCGCGACCCGCCCCTCTTTCTCCTTTGCGACGCGGCGTAGGGCTGCAGGCGGGAGGGTGCGGTCTCCTCCATGGGTGGATCCGGGGATACCGAGCTGTTGCTTACGCTTGTGCACCCAACCGTTCACGGTCCTGCGCGGGACCTCGTAATCGATGCTCAGCTCCAGCACGGTCTTGGTCCCGGCGATAACGAGATCCGCCAGTTCCGCGCGCTTCTCCGGGGACACCTTGGACTGGAACGTCACTGCGTACCTCTGCCTTTCGATCAAGGGCTGTCTCACGCGGAGTAACTTCGCCTGGGCGGGAGAGGTGCGAACGTAGACGGAATCCCATCCGACTGTGCGACTAATGCTGTTGAAGGTGACGCCTCGTCAACGGAATGGGTGCGGGAACGCCGGCCTCCGGGGCGTACAGAATCACTGGACCGAACAGTTCGGGCGGATCACGAAGCCCAACCGTGGCTCAGGGGGAGCTGGCCAGTATGGTGGGCGTGGCGTTGCTCGATGATCCATTGCTCGACCTGGTCCACAGATTCGGTGACGGGCCGGTCCGTGGTGTCGAGCACCTGTGTGTGCCATCGGGGATCACCGGCATTCCAGCTGGTCCAGCGGTGCCAGGCCATCTCGGGCCAGCTGTTGTCGATGATGACGTCGGGCCGGTGAGATGGGTCCAGGGCGTGCTTGCGGTGCCATACGGCCCAGCCGATGTAGGCGTCGATCGCCTTAAGCGGCGCGGTACGTGGGTCTACTACCGGGTTGAGCCGTCCGTGCTGGCTGCGATGGGCAAGCTGCTGACCTTGCCAGTCGTGGCCTGATCCCGGGGAGGGGGTGTCGTGGGGTCGATGACGCTGACCGTGCCGTCTTCGAGGGCGCGGTTCCATGCCGTGCTGTAGACCCGCAGTTCTTCCTCGGACAGTTCGAGATCGCCGTGAACTCGCACTGTGCTGGTGTCCCAGGGGCGTTTCCCGTCGCGGCGCGGGGTGAGCAGTACGCCCAGGGTGGACGATTCCTCCGTTCGGCCGGTGCGCGAGGTCACTTCGTGGTGTCGCAGCTGTATGTGGGCGGAGAAGCTGGCCCGGATGACGGGGTCGAAGCGGGTTGCGGCGCCCACGACGAGCTGGCGGGTGCCGTCTTCGTTGAGCATGCGCCGAAAGCGCCACTTGCAGTGCTCGTCGGGGACCTGCGGCACATCCTGCAGCATGTCCAGCAGCAGGTGGCCCCATTCGGTGCGGGCCGGGACGGGCAGTCGATCGAGGTCGGAGAGGATCGTGAACCGGTTGGCTTCGGTGAGCTTGTCACTCAGCGAGGTGAGGGCTATGTCCTCGAGCATGATGCGGAGCATCAGGTGGGCGTTGGTGCCGTCTGTGCCTGCCGGGGCCTGCGGGAGTTGCGGCGTAGAGAACAGCGTGCCGCCGGGTCCTACCAGCTCGGTGTTGATGTCGGCTGGTGGTTCGGTGGCGTCAGCGGCGGCGAACTCGTAGTAGCGCACCGGTTCCTGCCCCAGCGGAATCGCAGGTTCAGCGGCAGCGCGGAACAGGTAGTCGAGGACGGCTGTGGTGGAGCGCAGCTGGTCGAAGAGGAAGTCCCAGTCGCGGCGGGTCAGCGCGATAGCGGGCATGCCGATCGGCTGCCAGGTGGCCTCGGTGTCCTCCGGAACCTGCGGGTGGTCCAGCAGGAATACCGCGATCCACTCATAGGAGCCGCCGTCGACGCTCAGTGTCCGGCCGCGGCCGTTGACCATGTCGGCGGGCACCATGCGCAGTTGGCGGACGGTGCCTTTGGCCTGGCTCATCGCCTTGGCAGCCACCTTTTGGATCCAGCTCGCTTCCTGAGCGGCCGGCTTGGGTGTGATGGTGCGTGCCTTGACCTGGATGACCGCGCCGCGACTGCCGGAAAGGAGCAGCCGGTCGCCCAGCTCCCGCTGGCCCGAGCCCTTGGTCGCGTGCGCTGTCTGCTTGAACACGAAGTCGGGCATGCCCCAGGTGGCCGCGGCGGTGTGGACTGCCGCTTCCGCACCAGCTCCGTGATCGATATGAGACGGCAGGGGCAGGGCGGGCGGGATGCGGCGCAAATGCGTTCCCTGGGGCGTGTCCACGATGAGGGTGAGACCGCTGGGGTCGTCGTCTTCCACGAAGCGCCGCAGGGCAGATGAGGGCTGTTCTGTCACAAACGCTCATTAGACGCCCCAGCCGGGCCTCAGCGCGCCGGGTTTTCGTTCTTCGGCCTTCAGCTCAGGAGGTCGTGGATCCGCTGGGCGGCGTCGCGGGCCGTCCGGCCGACGCCGATGAGGGTGGCCGAGGCGGGTCCGGTCCAGTCGCCGTAGCCGAGCAGGTGCAGTCGCAGTTCGTCCATGGCCCGGGTGCCAGCGGTGGCGATGTGGCCGCGTCGGCCGCGGAGCTGCAGCGGTGCGAGATAGGAGGGGGCGGGGCGGAAGCCGGTGCACCAGATGATCGCGTCGGCCTCGGCGCGGGTGCCATCAGCCCATTCGACTCCGTCGGGGACGAGGCGGGTGAACATCGGGCTTGCCTTGAGCAGACCACGGTCGCGTGCCTCACGGATGGGTGGGACAGCGACGATGTCCCCGAGCGAGGCGACGCCACCGGTGTCCGTACGCCTCTGGTCGAGCGCGCGGCGGCGGGCGGTGGCCGCGTCGAACAGGGCGCGGCCGTCGATGCCGTCGGCTAGGAAGCGCGGCGGGCGCTGGGTGACCAAGGTCAGCTCGGTGTCGTAGGCGAGGTCAGCTGCGATCTGGGCGCCGGAGTTGCCGCCGCCGACCACGATCACCCGGCGGTCTGCGAAGTCCTGTGGCCGCCGGTAGTCGACGGTGTGCAGTTGCCGGCTGCCGAAGTCCGTGAGGTCGGGCACGGCTGGGAGGAAGGGGCGCCACCAGGTGCCGGTCGCACTGATCACGGCGCGAGCCCGCCAGGTGCCCGAGTCCGTCTCCACACGCAGGAACCCGCCGTCCGGTGCACGCCGAGCACTCGTACGGGCCCAAGATCTCCTTCGCGTTCGACAGCGAGATCGCGGAGATCAAGGCAAGCAACGGGACGCTCGCCGGCGTCGTCTTGCGTGAGGTCTTCACCGGCAAGACCCGCGACCTGGACGTCACCGGCCTGTTCATCGCCATCGGCAACGACCCGCGTACCGAGCTGTTCAAGGGCCAGCTGGACCTGGACGAGGAGGGCTACCTCAAGGTCGCCTCGCCCTTCACCCGCACGAACATCCCCGGCGTCTTCGCCGTCGGCGGCGTCGTCGACCACACCTACCGCCAGGCCATCACCGCCGCTGCCAGTGCGTGCGCGGCGGCCCTCGATGCCGAGCGATACCTCGCGGCCCTTGGCCACGATGCGGCATCGGCGCCGGAAACGATGTCGGTCACGGCATAGGCCCAGCGCGGTGTCGGCCGCCCGGGGTGCTCAGCTTGAACTCAACCGCCAGCAGGCAGCCCTGGAAGTACGGTCCCCGTGTATGCGGCGAGCACGCTGCCGAGCGCGCCGCTTACGACGGGGGAGTTCAGGATCGCCACGACGGAGGCACCCCACCGGCGGAGGCGTCCCGGATCCGGATTGTCGCTACTGGCTTCCTCCTCGATGCGGTTCGCCAGTTGGGTGAACTCGGCGATGTCATCTTCTGGAAGGTCGAGCATTGGAGCGGCCTGCCGGAGCGCACGGGCCAGCATGACGACGTCCGCCAGATTGACACCGCTGTTCGTGGTCGCGGTCAACGTGAAGTCGCGACTGTTGGCCGCAATGTTGCCCGTGTTCGATCCGATGTTGAAGGTGGTGTGCCCGCCACTGTTGCGGCGCTCGTAGGCACTGATGTCGCCCTGGTAGTTCTCCACGCAGTCTTCTCCCTCAGCGGTGATCTCCGCTTGGACGGGCCCGTCCCCACTCGCGAGCATGTGGCCGTTGATCAGCCCTCGGGACTGGAGGTGGCCGGCGGCCCGGTCGACCTCGTGAGGGGTGAGTCGCTCACCCTCGAAGAGCGACTGTGGGGCACTCAGCACGTCCGCGACGGTCGGCATGGTCGCGCCCTCGTGCCTCCGGTGCCACAACCAGACCAGTAGCCCTTCGCGGGCGGCGGCGACCCGGGCCGCTGGGTCGGCCCGCCGACGCTTAAGCTCGCTCACCCACTGGATGCCACTCGGTGTGAGATTGGCGGCAGGATCACCGAACGAGGAGAAGTGATCGTCCAGCAGCCCGAGGCTCTTGCAGTACTGCAGGAGCCGGAACGTCTGCCGATCGTCGAGGCCGTGCGTCGCACCGAACTCGATGATCGACACTGCTGCCATCGGATCAGCGGCCGTGCGGTCAGAGACCCACTCCACAAGCGATTCGTGCAGCTCAGCGAAGTCAATGACCACAAGTGCTCCCTTGCACGAGGCGGCAGTACCGGTGAGCGTAAACGGTGGCACTGACAGCCACACGGTTCCCAGCCTGGCTGCACATGCCGGGCAATTACCAGTCCCGTATCGCGAAGCTGTCATGCCGCTCGTGGTCCCGGTGCTCAACGGGGCAGTTCGCCGAGGTCCGCCCCAGTCCGATCACTGCAACTGAGACCAAAACTGAGACCACGCACGACGAAGGGCCCCACCGCGAACGGTGGGGCCCTTCGACATCGTGCCCGGTGAGGCACTGGCGGAGGATACGAGATTCGAACTCGTGAGGGGTTGCCCCCAACACGCTTTCCAAGCGTGCGCCCTAGGCCTCTAGGCGAATCCTCCGTCGAAGACATTACATGACTGGGAGGAGTGCTCGCGAACTCGTTCCCTGCCCCTGACATCAGGTAACCTTGGCGCAGCCCCTCACGCGGCGCTATCTGACTGAACTCCCCCAGGGCCGGAAGGCAGCAAGGGTAGGTTGGCTCTGGCGGGTGCGTGGGGGGCGTCTGCGTTCCCGGGGCGGGACCCGATGTCAGTGGGCGCCTATAACCTCGTATGCGTGTCGTCTCTCGCTCTGTACCGCCGCTATCGCCCGGAGACCTTCGCCGAGGTCATCGGGCAGCAGCACGTCACCGACCCGTTGCAGCAGGCGCTGCGCAACAACCGGGTCAACCACGCGTACCTGTTCAGCGGGCCGCGCGGGTGTGGCAAGACGACCAGCGCGCGGATCCTGGCGCGGTGTCTGAACTGCGAGCAGGGGCCGACGCCCACCCCGTGCGGTGAGTGCCAGTCGTGTCAGGACCTCGCGCGCAACGGCCCCGGTTCCATCGACGTCATCGAGATCGACGCCGCGTCGCACGGTGGCGTGGACGACGCCCGTGACCTGCGCGAAAAGGCCTTCTTCGGACCCGCGCGCAGCCGGTACAAGATCTACATCATCGACGAGGCCCACATGGTCACGTCGGCCGGCTTCAACGCGCTGCTGAAGGTCGTCGAGGAGCCGCCGGAGCACCTCAAGTTCATCTTCGCGACCACCGAGCCCGAGAAGGTCATCGGGACGATCCGCTCGCGGACCCATCACTATCCCTTCCGGCTCGTCCCGCCCGGGACCCTGCGGGACTACCTCGACGAGGTGTGCCAGAAGGAGACCATCCCGGTCGACGACGGTGTGCTCCCGCTTGTCGTGCGGGCCGGTGCCGGTTCCGTGCGTGACTCCATGTCCGTCATGGACCAGCTCCTCGCCGGTGCCACGGCGGACGGTGTGACGTATGCCATGGCGACCGCCCTGCTCGGGTACACCGACGGCTCCCTCCTCGACTCCGTGGTCGAGTCCTTCGCCACCGGCGACGGGGCCGCGGCCTTCGAGGTCGTCGACCATGTGATCGAGGGCGGGAACGACCCCCGTCGGTTCGTCGCCGACCTGCTGGAGCGGCTGCGTGACCTGGTGATCCTCGCCGCCGTTCCGGACGCGGCGGAGAAGGGCCTCATCGACGCCCCCGCCGATGTCGTCGAGCGCATGCAGGCCCAGGCCGGCACCTTCGGCCCCGCCGAGCTGAGCCGGGCCGCCGACCTCGTCAACGAGGGACTGACCGAGATGCGCGGCGCCAACTCGCCCCGTCTCCAGCTCGAACTGATCTGCGCCCGCGTCCTGCTCCCCGCCGCCTACGGCGACGACCGGTCCGTCATGGCCCGCCTGGACCGCATCGAGCGCGGCGTGAACTTCTCCGCGGGGCCCGCCGGCATGCCCGCCATGGGCTACGCGCCCGGGCCCGAGGGGCATGGGGGAGCGGCGGCTCCAGCGGCTGCGGCCGCTCCTCCGGTTCCGCCCGGTGGCGGTCCGGCCGCGGCCCGCGCGGCCGTACGGGCTTCCGGAGCACCGGGGAACGGGAACAGCGGCGGCAGCGGCGGCAGCGGCAACACGGGCGGCAGCGGCGGCGGTGATACGGCGGCTGCGGCCGGGTACACCCCCGACGCTCCCGGCACCCCGGGCTCCCCCGGTGCCTCCGCCGAGCAGCCCCCGGCCGCCACCGGCCCAGCGGCCACCGGCCCCGCCGCCGGCGGGCACGCCGAGCCGCCCCGGCCTCCCGAGCCATCCCAGGCACCCCCGGCACCCACGACGCCCGCACCTGGACCCGCATCCGCCCCGGCGGCCCCGGCCCCCGGCGCCTGGCCCACCGCCGCCTCCGCGGGCAGCGGCGGCCGTCGCCCCGGCGGCTGGCCCACGTCCGCCCCGGGGGCGTCAGGCCCCTCGGCAGGGAGTGCCTCGGCGGCGAACACGCCCGCGCCGAGCGCCCCCGCCCCCAGCACCCCGCCGGCGCCCTCGCCCTCGGCCTCCGCTCCGGCCGCCCCCGCCCCCGCCCCTGCCCCGGCAGGCGGCGGTCTCGACCCCCGCATGCTCTGGCCGAACATCCTGGAGGCCGTCAAGAACCGTCGGCGCTTCACCTGGATCCTGCTCAGCCAGAACGCCCAGGTGGCCGGCTTCGACGGCACGACCCTCCAGCTCGGCTTCGTCAACGCGGGTGCTCGGGACAACTTCCTGAGCAGCGGCAGCGAGGACGTGCTGCGGCAGGCGCTGGGCGAGCAGTTCAACGTCCAGTGGAAGATCGAGGCGGTCGTCGACCCCTCCGGCGGCTCCGCGCCCCCGGCCCCGGGAGGCCCGTCCGGCTTCGGAGGAGGCAACGCCGGCCCCGGCGGCGCACCCGGTGGCTACGGCGGCGGCAGCTACAGCTCCGGCGGTGGCGGCTACAACGCCGGAGGCGGCAGCGGCGGCAGCGGCGGTACGGCAACCGCCCAGCGCCCCGCCCCGTCCCAGTCGACCGCCCCGTCCACCCCCGCCCAGCAGTCGGGCGCGCCCTCTCCAGCCCCCACCTCCGCCCCCGCGGCGTCCGCCCCCGCACCCCAGCCCTCCGCCCCGAAGCCGCGCTCCGTGTCCGTCGAGGACGACATCCCCGAGGACGACGACCCCGACCTCGACGAGTCGGCCCTCTCCGGGCAGGACCTGATCGTCCGGGAGCTGGGGGCAACGGTGGTGGACGAGTTCACGAACGAGCACTAGCCGGCCGAACGAGCCCCAGCCCGGCCGAAGGAGCTCCAGCCCGGCCGAACGAGCCCCAGCCGCCCGGTCAGCAACCCCTCTTCGGAGGAACCTCCAACCCAACACCCCCACCCCCTTCGGAAGCCCGCACAAAGGAAACCCGGCGCTTCCCGTTAGGCTGACCCCCGTGAAGGTCCTCGTCATCGGCACCGGCGCCCGCGAACACGCCCTGTGCCACTCCCTGTCCCTCGACCCCGACGTCACCGCGCTGCACTGCGCTCCCGGCAACGCCGGCATCGCCGAGGTCGCCGAGCTGCACCAGGTCGACGCCCTGGACGGCGCCGCCGTGACCGCGCTGGCCACCCGGCTCGGCGCGGAACTCGTGGTCGTCGGGCCGGAGGCGCCGCTGGTCGCCGGTGTCGCCGACGCCGTGCGCGAGGCGGGTATCCCGGTCTTCGGCCCGTCCGGCCCGGCCGCGCAGCTCGAGGGCTCCAAGGCCTTCGCGAAGGACGTCATGGCGGCGGCCGAGGTGCCCACGGCACGCTCGTACGTCTGCACCACGGCGGACGAGGTCGACACCGCCCTCGACGCCTTCGGTGCTCCGTACGTCGTCAAGGACGACGGGCTCGCCGCCGGCAAGGGCGTCGTCGTCACCGACGACCTCGAAGCCGCCCGGGTCCACGCCGCGGCCTGCGAGCGCGTGGTCATCGAGGAGTTCCTCGACGGCCCCGAGGTCTCCCTGTTCGCCGTCACCGACGGCGAGACGGTCGTGCCGCTGCAGCCCGCCCAGGACTTCAAGCGCGCGCTGGACGGCGACGAGGGGCCGAACACGGGCGGCATGGGGGCGTACTCCCCGCTGCCGTGGGCCGACCCGAAGCTGGTCGACGAGGTGCTGCAGACGGTCCTGCAGCCGACCGTGGACGAGATGAAGCGCCGCGGCACGCCGTTCTCCGGTCTGCTCTACGCCGGTCTCGCGATCACCTCCCGCGGTGTCCGCGTGATCGAGTTCAACGCCCGCTTCGGAGACCCGGAGACCCAGGTCGTCCTGGCTCGTCTGAAGACGCCGCTGGCCGGCCTCCTGATGGCCGCCGCCACCGGCAACCTCGCCCACCTGGAGCCGCTGCGCTGGAGCGACGACGCGGCCGTGACCGTGGTCGTCGCCTCGCACAACTACCCGGGCACCCCGCGCACCGGCGACCCGATCACCGGCCTCGACGAGGTCGCCGCCCAGGACGCTCCGCACGCGTACGTCCTGCACGCCGGCACCAAGAGCGACGGGGACGCGATCGTCAGCGCGGGCGGCCGCGTCCTGTCCGTCACGGCCACCGGCAAGGACCTCGCCGAGGCCCGCGACCGCGCCTACAAGGCCGTCGGCCGGGTCCGCCTCGACGGCTCCCAGCACCGCACGGACATCGCCGCGAAGGCGGCAGACGCGTAACACCGCCGATGAACCCCACAGGCCCCGAATCCGTCTCAGGATCCGGGGCCTGAAGTTTTCGGTAGGTAAGGGCCTGACCCTTGCTTTCCGTCATCCACCTCTCCCCTGAGCCATTCCATCGAGTGACCGATGCCCTATCCGGCTGACGGGGCGCTGAGCCCCAACTAGGGTGCGGCGCAAGCGTTCCGGCACTTGGCCCACCGGCATTGCGATGTCAGTGGCGGGTGCCACAGTGGGGGAGTGAGCAAGGAAAGCGTCAGGTCAACGGGGAGGGGGTGAGGTCGGTCGTGACCGGAATGGGTGTGGAGGCAGGCGCGCAGGTCGCGCGGGCACGGGCACTCGCCGTGCTGCGCATCCGCAGCCGTGCGCTGGCCGTCGCCCTGCTGCCCGCGGCCGTCGCCGTGATCCTGCTCGCGGGGGCTCTCTCCGGCCGTCTCGTCGGTCCCGGCTGGGACGCCGCCCGCTGGGCCGTGACACCGGTCGCCGTCCTCGTGCTGCTCGCGGCCGCCGGGATCGCCCTGGTCGTCGCCCGGGCCCGTCCGGCCATGAGCCCGACCGTCCCGGTCGCCGAGGAGGCGGCTCCCGACCTGTACCGGATGGTGCGCGACCTGGCCGACCGCCTCGAGGTCCCCGCCCCCTCCGCGATAGCGCTCACGCCGGACTGCGACAGCTGGCTGGAGGACCGCACGCACCCGGCCCACGGACCGCCTCCGGCCGAGGAGCACGACGACATAGCGGGTGCGGGGAAGCACGCGCACCGCCGTCACCCCGTCGCGCCGGTCCTGGTCATCGGCTCTCCCTTCCTGTGGTGGATGCGGGTCGGCGAGCTGCGCGCGGTCCTCGCCCCGGTCGTCGCCGGTACGGGCCCCTCCGCCCACCCGGACATAGCCGCGGCCCGGCGTTTCGTCCGGGGCCTCGACGCCGCGGTGGCGGTGACCTCGGCGCCCCGCCGCGACCCGGTGTCGCGAGCCGTACTGGCCGGCGTCGGCTGGGTGGCCCGGCTGCTGCTGCGCAGCTGCCGCCTCCATGCCGCCGAGCTGGAGCGGGGCGTGGCGGCCGCGGCGGCGGAGCGTGCACAGGCTGTGGATTACGGGCTGCGGATCGTCGCCCAGGAGCAGGTGGGCCTGGCGTACGCGGGCTGGGACCGGCTGCTGACCCGCGTCGCCCTGCCCGCCTGGCGGATGGGCCGCTGGCCGTCCCGGCTGGACGCCGGCGTGGTGGCGGCGCTCACGGAGCTGTCCCGGCGCGACCGCCTGGCCGAGGGCTTCGCGTCCCGTCTCGGGGAGCGGCCCGCCTGCGATCTTCTCGAGGAGCCGGGCGCGGTCGACGAGTCCGCCTCCCTCCTCGCCGCCCGCCTCTTCCACGGTGGCCCCGCCGAACCCGGGCCCGACTGGTCGCCGGTGGACTGGAGCGAGTATCCGGAGGAGGTCGTGGACCGCAAGTGGCGCATCGACGCGGCCCGGCTCCACCGCGTCCTGGACGCGATGGGCGTCCGCCCCGCCACCGGCCCCGCGGCCCCCGCCACCGGCAGCCCGACCCTGTCCCGCGTCCTGGACCACCTCACGGACCCGACCGGCGAGGCAGCCCTGCCGTACAGAAGCACGGGCCCGCTCGGCGACGCGTCGCTCACCCACACGGGCACGGACCCGTCCGGCGACGCGTCTCCCACCCACAGAAGCACCGACCCGTCCGGCGAAGCGCCCTTCCCCGCCAGAAGCCCGGAACCACCCCCTCCGCCCGACGACGACGAAGAAGACCTCTCCGGCGCCACCCCCCGCAGCGCGAACCTCGCCGCCCGCCTCAGCGCCGAACTGGCCCGCGAAGAGGCCGCCGCGGCGCCCCGCCCGTCGACCGCCGCCTCACCGGCCCCCGGCTCCCCGGCCACCCCGGACCCCCTCGCCCTCTGGGACGACCGAGCCCTCCCCCTCTTCCCCCTCCAGCCCCCGCGCACGGCCCGTGAACTGCTCGCCGACCACCTCACGGCGATGATCTGCTGTGCCGCGATGGACACCGCCGGCGCGACGCCCGGCCTGGACTGGCTGGACGGCCCCACGCTCCTCCACAACGGCGAGCGCACCGCCGATCTCGCGCCCAAGATCCTCACCCTGATCGAGGAGGGCGACCCCACCCCCTTGCGCGCCTGGCTGGCCGAGCTGGGGATACGTCCGGAGAAGCCGGTCCGGCTCGTCTGACCGCCGGAGCACCCGCTTCCACTTCTGGCCAATTCGAAACGAACAGTGACGAAGTGCGCGCGTTATGTGATGTGCTTGGACCGTTCGCGCACATGGCAAGGGCTGACGACATACGACAAGCACATAAGCGCGACGACATCACACGGGGACGAACTCACCGCACTCACCGCACAGACCACACGCATCACACGCATCACACCAGGACGCACCACCACGGGGGCGATGGGGAGGGGAAGCAGCCATGGCTTCGGAGCAGATCCGCCGCTGGGAGTCGGGAGCGCTGGCGCACGCCGTGACGGACCCCTTCGGACAGGGCCCCGTTCCCTGGCTGCGCGGCACCGTGACGTACTTCGACGACACCGGCCAGGTCGTCCCCTGGTACGTGGACCAGGACGCACCCCACGCCCCGAGGAAGTCCACCCGCTCCAACGGCCCCCGCGCGGCCGACGACGTCCACCGCCA
Source organism: Streptomyces sp. NPDC041940 (assembly GCF_055589465.1). Classification (NCBI taxonomy): domain Bacteria; kingdom Bacillati; phylum Actinomycetota; class Actinomycetes; order Kitasatosporales; family Streptomycetaceae; genus Streptomyces; species Streptomyces sp. NPDC041940. Next base: position 68,439 of record NZ_JBVJBP010000010.1, on the reverse strand, counting down.
GATCAAGGGCTTCACCTCCACCGGCGCGGTCGCGCCCGGCGACGCCATCGACTTCCACATCACCGTCGACCCGCCCCAGGAGTTCGGCGTCGACATCTACCGCATCGGCCACTACGGCGGTGACGGCGCCGCCAAGATCACGACCAGCCCGCGGCTGTCCGGCATCGTGCAGCCCGCGCCGCTCACCGCGGACCGTACGGTCTCGTGCCACCACTGGTGGCTGTCCTGGCGGCTCCAGGTCCCGTCGTACTGGAACATCGGCGCTTACGTCGCCGTCCTCACCACCGCCGGCGGCTACCGCTCCCACGTCCCGTTCACGGTCCGCCACGACCAGCCCGCCGACCTGCTCCTCGTCCTGCCCGACATCACCTGGCAGGCGTACAACCTCTACCCGGAGGACGGCCGTACCGGCGCCAGCCTCTACCACGCCTGGGACGAGGAGGGCCGGCTGCTGGGCGAGTCGGAGGCCGCCACGACGGTCTCCTTCGACCGTCCGTACGCGGGCGCGGGCCTCCCCCTGCACGTCGGCCACGCCTACGACTTCATCCGCTGGGCCGAGCGCTACGGCTACGACATCGCCTACGCCACGGCGAGCGACCTGCACGCGGGCCGCGTCGACCCCACCCACTACCGCGGCCTGGTCTTCCCGGGCCACGACGAGTACTGGTCGGCCGCCATGCGCGGCAGTGTGGAGCTCGCCCGCGACGCCGGCACCTCGCTCGTCTTCCTCTCCGCCAACTCCATGTACTGGCAGGTGGAACTGGGCCCCTCCCCGTCCGGCGTCCCCGACCGCCTGCTGACCTGCCGCAAACGCAGGGGCCCGGGCAAGCCGGTGCTGTGGCGGGAGATCGACCGGGCGGAGCAGCAGCTCATCGGCATCCAGTACGCGGGGCACGTCCCCGAGCCGCAGCCCTTGATCGTGCGCAACGCCGATCACTGGCTGTGGGAGGCGTCCGGCGCGCACGAGGGCGACGAGATCGCCGACCTGGTGGCGGGCGAGGCCGACCGCTACTTCCCGCGCACCCCGCTGCCCGAGCACGAGGAGCGCATCCTGCTCGCGCACTCCCCGTACACCGACAAGGACGGCGCTCGGCGCCACCAGGAGACGTCCCTCTACCGCGCCCCCTCCGGCGCCTGGGTCTTCGCATCCGGAACGTTCGCCTGGACCCCGGCCCTGGACCGCCCGGACCACGTCGACCCCCGCGTCCAGCGCGCCACCGCGAATCTTCTGGACCGCATCTGCAAACGCGACTGACCCACTGTCCGTGATCGCCCGTGAATACGGGAGAATCAAGCCATAGGACAGAACCACGGGGAGGCACCGTGTCCGGATTCGTAGAAAAGCCCGAGCCGCTCCAGGTCCCGGGTCTGGTACATCTGCACACCGGCAAGGTGCGCGAGCTGTACCAGAACGAGGCGGGCGACCTCGTGATGGTCGCCAGCGACCGCATCTCCGCCTACGACTGGGTGCTGCCGACCGAGATCCCCGACAAGGGCCGGGTCCTCACCCAGCTCTCCCTGTGGTGGTTCGACCAGCTCGCCGACCTGGTCCCGAACCACGTCCTGAGCACCGAACTGCCCGCCGGCGCCCCCGCCGACTGGGCGGGCCGCACGCTGGTCTGCAAGTCGCTGCAGATGGTTCCCGTGGAGTGCGTGGCCCGCGGTTACCTCACCGGCTCGGGCCTGGTCGAGTACAAGGAGTCCCGCACGGTCTGCGGCCTCGCCCTCCCCGAGGGCTTGGTCGACGGCAGCGAACTGCCCGCGCCGATCTTCACCCCGGCCACCAAGGCCGCCGTCGGCGAGCACGACGAGAACGTCTCCTACGAGGAGGTCGCCCGCCAGGTCGGCGCGGAAACCGCGGCCCGACTGCGCCAGGCGACCCTCGCCGTCTACGCCCGGGGCCGGGACATCGCCCGGGAGCGGGGCATCATCCTCGCGGACACGAAGTTCGAGTTCGGCTTCGACGGCGACGACCTGGTCCTCGCGGACGAGGTCCTCACCGCGGACTCCTCCCGTTTCTGGCCGGCCGACCAGTGGCAGCCGGGCCGCGCGCAGCCGTCGTACGACAAGCAGTTCGTCCGCGACTGGCTGACCTCGGCGGAGTCCGGCTGGGACCGCAAGAGCGAGCAGCCCCCGCCGGCGCTGCCGCAGCAGGTCGTCGACGCCACCCGCGCCAAGTACGTGGAGGCGTACGAGCGCCTGACGGGCCTGACCTGGTCCTGAACACACAGAAGCCCCCCGGCCGGAACCGGGGGGCTTCTCGCTGGAGCGAACGACGAGGTTCGAACTCGCGACCTCAACCTTGGCAAGGTTGCGCTCTACCAACTGAGCTACGTTCGCATGCGCCGTGGCGCGGGAACCACTATACCCAACCTCGCTCCCGTGCGAGACGCACCGCCGCATGCCGGTTCTCCGCCCCGAGCTTCGACACCGCCGACGACAGGTAGTTCCGTACGGTCCCCTGCGACAGCGCGGCCCGCTCGGCGATCTCCGCCACGGGCGCCCCGTCGGCGGCGAGTTCCAGCACCTCCGCCTCCCGCGCGGTCAGCGGCGAGTCCCCGGCGGCGATCGCGTCGGCGGCCAACTCCGGGTCGACGTAACGGTTGCCGGCGTGCACGGTACGAATGAGTTCCGCGAGCCGCTGCGCGCTCACGGTCTTCGGCACGAACCCCCGCACCCCGGCCTCCAGCGCCCGCTTCAGATGCCCGGGCCGCCCGTGGCTGGTGACGATGAGCACCCTGCAGCCGGGCAGTTCGGAGCGCAGCGATGTGGCGACCTTCACACCGTCGGCGCCGGGCATCTGGAGATCCAGCACCGCGACGTCGGGCTCATGCGCCCGGGCCATCGCCAGCGCCTCCGGCCCGGTGGCCGCCTCGGCGACGACCATGATGTCGTCCTCCAACGACAGCAGCGCGGCGAGCGCCCCGCGGATGAGGTGCTCGTCGTCGGCGAGCAGCAGCCGCACGGGCTCCACGGCCGTCATGGCATGACCTCACTCACCGAGTTCACCGAGTTCACCGAGCTCACGGTGGGTGCGGACGCGCGGCCGGGCACCGGCGTCAGCGGAATCTCCGCCGTCAGCCGGAACAATCCCTTCCCCACGGGCCCGGCCTCCAGCGTCCCGCCGATCTCCGCCAGCCGCTCCCGCAATCCGGCGAGCCCGGAACCGGACGATCCCGATGATCCGGAATCCCTGTTGCCGGCCTCGGCGACCCCGTCGTTCTCCACGGACAGCACCATCCACCCCTCCGCCTCCCGCAGCCGCACCGCACACCGCCGCGCGTCCCCGTGCCGCAAGACATTCGTCGCCGCCTCCCGTACGACCCACCCCAGTGCGGACTGCGCCCCGGACGGCAGCCCCACCGGGACCGGTCCGGTGACCGCGCAGTCGATTCCGGCCGCGGCCAGCACCCCCTGCGCCCCGGCGAGTTCCGACCCGAGGTCGGCCTCCCGGTAGCCACGGACGACCGCCCGCACCTCCCGCTGCGACTCGTGCGCGAGCCGCTGCACCTCGACCATCTGAGCCACCGCCTCCGGCCGCCCCCGCTGGGCCAGCTGCACGGCCAGTTCGCTCTTGAGCGCGATCACCGCGAGGTTGCGCCCCATGACGTCGTGCAGATCACGCCCGAACCTGAGCCGCTCCTCGGCGACGGCGAGCCGGGCGCGGGTCTCGCGGGCCTCGTCGAGTTCGTAGACGATGTTGAGCAGCCACACGGAGACGACGGCGGTGAAGGCGAGGATCCCGCCGGCGAACAGCGCGATCACCGCCGTGAAGAGCGATTCGCCCAGCGAGGTGCCCCGGGTGAGGGCGACGAGCGAGGAGACCGTCGCGAAGCCCACGACGATCGCGAACACCTGCCGCCGCTCGCGGACGCCGAGGGCGATGGTGCCGACACCGATGATGCCGACGACGCCGAGGGCCCCGCCCGCGGCGGTGTCCACGCTCTCGCCGCCCGGCCCGTGGTCGGCGATGCCGATCACGACGGCGCAGACCGCGGCGGTCACGGCGGCCAGCGTCCACAGCAGCCGGACGGGCTGCGGCCGCCTGCCGCGCGTCCAGTCCAGCGCCCGCGCCACGGTGACGCAGCAGACCGCGGCATGCGCACCGGCCATGAGCAGCATCCCGGCCCCGAGCCACGCTCCCATCGGGAGGGCCAGGAGCCCCACCATGACGAACTCCGTCACCGCGAAGGACTGGAAGGACCACCGCGTGTACGTCTCGACCTTCTCCGGCGTGGTCTTCCGCCGCCACCACCTGCCCGGCCCGCGCATCAGCCCGTCCCTCCCCCTCCGGTCAGCGCCGCGGTTCCCAGCGGAACCACCGCCGTACAGCAAACACCGACACGAGGATCCAGGCCACCGCCGTCGCCACGTCGCCCAGCGCCTCGTACGCCGACAGGTCGCCGGTCCAGCCGCCGCGCACCAGGGTGACGACGGGCGTCAGCGGCAGCAGCTCGCACAGGGAGGCCAGCCGGTCCGGCAGCAGTTCCAGCGGGAAGAACATGCCCGAGCCCATCATCGAGACGACCAGCAGCGGCATGGGCGTGACCTGGGCGCTCTCGCCGGTCCGGGTGAAACCGGCGGTGACCGCGGCGAGGGCGGCGCACAGCACGATCCCCAACAGCAGGCCCACGACGGCCAGATGGGGCGCGGACGGCGCGGACATGTCCAGCAGCACGGTGCAGCCCGCCGCGAGCAGCAGGCACTGCGCGAGCGCGGTGACGGCGGCGGGCATGGCGGAGCCGGCCAGGATCTCGGTGTCCCGCAGCTCACCGGTGCGCAGTCGCTTGAGGACGAGTTCCTCACGCCGGACGACGAAGACGCCGACGAGCACCGAGTAGACGGCGAACAGCAGGGAGAAGCCGACCGCGGCGGGCAGCACCAGGGTGCCGGCGTTCAGCCCCGCCCCCGCGAGGTCCATCTCCTGGGCCGCCGACCGCACGCTGACCGGCATCACCAGCGGCACGAACAGCGCGGCGACGAGCGCGCCCCTGTTCCGCCCGAGCAGGGTCAGCTCGGCGCGGGCGAGCGCCGTCATGCGGCTCATCGGCGTGGTGGCCGCGGTCTCGGGGTCGAGCGCCGGGCGGGGTGTCGTGCGGGTGGCGCTCATGCCGCGTACTCCTTGGTCGTCGTTGCCGGGGCCCGCCTCGCGGAGGCGTCCTTTGCGATCCCGAGGAACGCCTCCTCCAGGGAGGCCGACCGCACGTCCAGGCGGCGCAGTTCCACCCGGGCCCGCTCGGCCCACAGCAGCAGCCCGGTGGCCGCGCGCTGCAGTTCATGGGTGCGGAGCCGGACGATCCGGCCGTCGGTCTCGTGCCCGGTGACGCCCAGCTCCCCGAGCGGCGGCAGATCGCCCACGAAGTAGCCGTCGGGCAGCTCGAAGGAGATGCGGGACGGCTCCGAAGCGGTCACCTCGGCCGGGGTCCCGGTGATGGCGACGCGGCCCTCATGCATGATCGCCAGCCGGTCGGCGAGGTTCTCGGCCTCTTCCAGGTAGTGCGTGGTCAGCAGCACCGTCGTGCCGCCGTCGCGCAGTGCGCTCACCAACTCCCACGTCTCCCGGCGGCCTTCGACGTCCAGTCCGGTGGTCGGCTCGTCCAGGAAGAGCACCTCGGGGTGGCCGAGCAGGGCGAGCGCCAGATCCAGGCGGCGCCGCTGCCCGCCGGACAACTGCTTGACCCGGACGCCGGTCTTCGACTCCAGTCCGACCAGCGCGAGGACCTCCGCAGGCGGGCGGGCCCCGCTCACGCACCCCGCCCACATCCGCGCGGTCTCCGCGACGGTCAGCTCGGACGGGAAGCCGCCTTCCTGGAGCATCACGCCGGTGCGGGGCCGGACGAGGGCCCGGTCGGTGTACGGATCGTGCCCGAGGACCCGCACGCGGCCGTCCGCCGGCGCCGCGAGTCCCTCCAGCAGTTCGACGGTCGACGTCTTGCCCGCGCCGTTGGTGCCCAGCAGCGCGAAGATCTCCCCGCGTCGTACGGAAAAGCTGATTCCGCGTACCGCCTCGAACCCGCCCCCGTACACACGCCGCAGGTCAGTGACCTCAATCACGTGTTCGTGTCCGTTGTTTTCCATGCCTTCAGCGTTCCGCCCCGGCGGGCCCGGCAGCAGTGCGCGCTGTCATCACTCGGCATGACAAATGTCAGACGGGCCCGCGATGCGCACGAAAAGACCCCGGTCCTGATGGACCGGGGTCTCATTCCCGAGCGGACGACGAGGTTCGAACTCGCGACCTCAACCTTGGCAAGGTTGCGCTCTACCAGCTGAGCTACGTCCGCAATTGCCCCCGACCGGCTCTCACCGATCGGTGCGGGCACCAGCCTACCTGATCCACAGGAGTGGTCGGTACGACGATGCAGAGCGGGTGACAGGAATCGCACACTGCGCCTTCCCCCTGGAAGGGGGATGTTCTACTACTGAACTACACCCGCATGTTTCCGTGAGCTGGGCCTTTCGGCCTCGCCCCTCGGCGTGCTCCAGACTCTAACTGATCAGCCCGGGTGCTGCGCAAGTCGGTTGGCGCGAGGGGCGGATGCCGGCCGTCGGGCGGCGCTCACCGGGCCGTCACTGCGCGGCGGTGAACGCCTCGTAGACCTTCTTGGGGATGCGCCCGCGCGCGGGGACCTCCATCTTGTTGGACTGGGCCCAGGCCCGCACGGCCGAGGGGTCGGGGGCGACCTCCGTCTGCCGGTACGCCTTGCCCGAGCGGGACCGCTTGCGGCCGGCTTCCACGTAAGGCGCGAGCGCCTTCCGCAGTTCGTCGGCATTGCCTTCGTTCAGGTCGATCTCGTACGACTTGCCGTCCAGTCCGAAAGCGATCGTTTCCGCCGCTTCCGAGCCGTCGATGTCGTCAAAGAGAGTGACCACGACCTTCTGCGCCACGAATATCGGTCCCTTCCTGCGGCACTTGCCAATTCATTTGTACAGTGCCGTGCAATGCATTGTGAAGCCCGACTAAATCCTTCCGCGTGTCCGAACGCAATAGGTTTCGGGTGACGACCGGAATCTTTCCCGGAAATTTTCGTGTGGGGCCCCGACGATGCCGGATCGTGATGACCGTCACGTAGCTTCCTACAAGTCGACGCGCGTAGAAATTTTGTGCAGGTAGTCTGAAACCACTGCAGGAACCTGCTCAGCACCACACCACCGGGAGTGCACGTGGCACGCGTCGTAGTCGACGTCATGCTCAAGCCGGAGATCCTCGACCCCCAGGGCCAGGCGGTGCAGCGCGCACTGCCGCGGCTGGGTTTCGAGGGGATCTCGGACGTCCGCCAGGGAAAGCGTTTCGAACTGGAAGTTGACGGGCCGGTCGACGAGGCCGCCCTCGCCCGCATTCACGATCTTGCGGAGTCCTTCCTCGCGAACACCGTGATCGAGGACTTCACCGTCCGGGTCGAGGAAGTCGCGGAGGCCGTGAAGTGACCGCTCGTATTGGCGTGGTCACTTTTCCCGGCAGTCTGGACGACCGGGACACGCAGCGCGCGATCCGGGTCGCGGGCGCCGAGCCGGTCGCCCTGTGGCACAAGGACAAGGACCTCAAGCAGGTCGACGCCGTGGTGTTGTGCGGTGGTTTCTCCTACGGCGACTATCTGCGCGCCGGGGCCATCGCCCGTTTCTCGCCGGTGATGGAGCCCCTGCTGGAGCAGGCGAAGGCCGGTCTGCCGGTGCTGGGCATCTGCAACGGCTTCCAGATCCTCACCGAGGCCCATCTGCTGCCGGGCACGATGCTGCGCAACGACCACCTGCACTTCATCTGCCGTGACCAGAAGCTGCGCGTGGAGAACGCCGAGACCTCCTGGACCACCGACTACACGGCCGGCCAGGAGATCCACATCCCGCTGAAGAACAACGACGGGCAGTACGTGGCCGACGCGTACACGCTCGACCAGCTGGAGGCCGAGGGCCGCGTCGCCTTCCGCTACCTGGACTTCAACCCCAACGGCTCGCAGCGGGACATCGCCGGCGTCAGCAACGCGGCCGGAAACGTGGTCGGCCTCATGCCGCACCCCGAGCACGCCGTCGAGCAGCTGATCGGTACCGGTCGTACCGACGGCCTGCCGTTCTTCACCTCGATCCTCAAGAAGCTGGTCAACGCATGAGCCGGACGCCTCTGGACACGGTCGAGCACGCGGCCGAGACCCCCGACGTCGAGCTGCCCTGGGCCGAACTCGGTCTGAAGAAGGACGAGTACGAGCGGGTCGTGGAGATCCTCGGCCGCCGGCCCACCGGTGCCGAGCTCGCCATGTACTCCGTCATGTGGTCCGAGCACTGCTCGTACAAGTCGTCGAAGGTGCACCTGCGCCAGTTCGGCGAGAAGGCGCCCCAGTCGGACGCCCTCCTCGTCGGCATCGGCGAGAACGCCGGTGTCGTGGACGTCGGCCAGGGCTACGCGGTCACCTTCAAGGTCGAGTCGCACAACCACCCGTCGTACGTGGAGCCCTACCAGGGCGCGGCCACGGGTGTCGGCGGCATCGTCCGCGACATCATCGCCATGGGTGCGCGGCCCGTCGCCGTCGTCGACCCGCTGCGCTTCGGCGCGGCCGACCACCCCGACACCAAGCGCGTGCTGCCGGGTGTCGTCGCCGGCATCGGCGGCTACGGCAACTGCCTGGGTCTGCCCAACATCGGCGGCGAGGTCGTCTTCGACTCCTGCTACCAGGGAAACCCGCTGGTCAACGCCGGTGCCATCGGTGTGATGCGACACGAGGACATCCACCTCGCGAAGGCCTCCGGCGCGGGCAACAAGGTCATCCTCTACGGGGCCCGCACCGGCGGTGACGGCATCGGCGGCGCCTCGATCCTGGCCTCCGAGACCTTCGACGACGCCAAGCCGTCGAAGCGCCCGGCCGTCCAGGTCGGCGACCCCTTCCAGGAGAAGCTCCTCATCGAGTGCACCCTGGAGGCGTTCGCCGAGAAGCTGGTCGTCGGTATCCAGGACCTGGGCGCGGCGGGCCTGTCGTGCGCCACGTCCGAGCTGGCCTCCAATGGCTCCGGCGGCATGCGTGTGACGCTGGACGACGTCCCGCTCCGCGACTCCACGCTCTCGCCCGAGGAAATCCTCATGAGCGAGTCGCAGGAGCGCATGTGCGCGGTCGTCGAGCCCGGGAAGGTCGACCGCTTCCTGGAGATCTGCGAGAAGTGGGACGTCATCGCCACCGTCATCGGTGAGGTGACCGACGGCGACCGCCTGGAGATCTACTGGCACGGCGGAAAGATCGTCGACGTCGACCCCCGCACGGTCGCGCACGAGGGCCCGGTCTACGAGCGCCCGTACGCCCGCCCGTCCTGGCAGGACACGCTCCAGGCGGACGACGCGAACAAGCTGCCCCGGCCGGAGACCTCGGAGGAGCTGAAGGACCAGGTCCTGAAGCTGGTCGGCTCCCCGAACCAGGCCTCCAAGTCCTGGATCACCTCGCAGTACGACCACTTCGTGCAGGGCAACACGGTCCTCGCCCAGCCCGAGGACTCCGGCATGATCCGGATCGACGAGGAGTCGGGCCTCGGCGTCGCGATCGCCACGGACGGCAACGGCCGGTACGCCAAGCTCGACCCGTACCACGGCGCCCAGCTGGCCCTGGCGGAGGCGTACCGCAACGTCGCCACCACCGGCGCGAAGCCGCTCGCCGTCTCCGACTGCCTGAACTTCGGCTCGCCCGAGGACCCGGCGGTGATGTGGCAGTTCGCGGAGGCCGTGCGCGGTCTGGCGGACGCCTGCCAGCAGCTGGGCACCCCGGTGACCGGCGGCAACGTCTCCCTCTACAACCAGACGGGCGAGGCCGCCATCCACCCGACCCCCGTGGTCGCGGTCCTCGGCGTGATCGACGACGTGGCCCGCCGCACGCCGGTCGCCTTCCAGGAGGAGGGGCAGCTGCTCTACCTCCTCGGCGACACGCGTGAGGAGTTCGGCGGCTCGGCCTGGTCCCAGGTCGTGCACGACCACCTCGGCGGTCTGCCCCCGAAGGTCGACCTGGAGCGCGAGCGGCTCCTGGCCGAGATCCTGATCGCCGCCTCCCGCGACGGCATGATCGACTCGGCGCACGACCTGTCCGACGGCGGTCTGATCCTGGCGGTCGTCGAGTCGGCGCTGCTGGGCGGCAAGGGCGCCCGCCTGATCGTCCCGGACGGTCTGGACGCCTTCACGTTCCTCTTCTCCGAGTCGGCGGGCCGCGCGGTCGTGGCCGTGCCGCGCTCCGAGGAGCTCCGCTTCAACGACATGTGCGGGGCGCGGGGCCTCCCGGTCACCCGCATCGGTGTCGTCGACGGCGACTCGGTGGACGTCCAGGGCGAGTTCGCGCTCTCCCTGGCCGAGCTGCGCGAGACACACGAGGCGACGATCCCGGCCCTGCTGGCCTGACCCGAGGCAGTCGTGCCTGTGCCCCGCCGAGGTCCTGCTCGGCGGGGCACAGGCGTCTGCCGGGGAAGCAGGGGCTCGTCGCGCGGTGCGGCCGGCGTCAGACATGCCGGTTCGTTCGCTCACGTCGTCACCGTCACGACGTACGTCATCGACTTCCTCGCCGAGCCCGGCCCGGGCTCCCGCCCCGCCTTTCGCTGGCTTTGGCCCCTCGCCCGACGCATCGAGGACTCCGAGCCGCACCCCCACCTCCAGCTGATGGACGGCCCCGACCCGGACGGAGCACGGGGCGTCCCTCCCCCCCGCACCTGGCCCCGCCAACGGTCAGACCGTCGACGCACCCCCGGCTGTCACAGCCCCCGCCTAGGCTGACCCCCATGCCCCCGGCCACGAAGCGCCCCCGCGCGTACGACCCCGCCAAGACCCGAGCCGCCGTGCTCGCCCAGTTCGGGAACATACGCCGGGCGGTGGCCACCCTCGGACCCGACCGACTGGCCCTGCCCACCCGCCTCGGCGACTGGACCGTGCGCGAGCTGGCCGCGCACTGCGCCATGGCTCTGGACGCCGTGGACCGGCTGCTCGGGGAGCCCGAGCCCGTACGGCAGGACGGCCGGCTGCTCGACTGGCCGTTCGCCATAGCCGACGACGCCCCCGCCATCGCCGACACCGCCCGCCGCCTCGCCGAGGAGCACCCGGACCTCGACACCCACCTCGCCGACGCCGAGCACCGCTTCACCACGCACCTCGACGCACACCCCGCCGGCCGGCTGCTCCCCACCAGCGCGGGCGCCCTGCCCCTGGCCGACTACGTCGTCACGCGCACCGTCGAACTCGTCGTCCACACCGACGACCTCAACGCCGCCGTCCCCGGCCTGGACATCCCCTACGACCGCCAGGCCCTGGCCGCCTGCACCCGGCTGCTCGCCGACGCGCTCGCCGCGAAGGCGCCCGGCGGCTCGACGGAGGTGCGGGTGCCGCCGTATGCGGTCGTGCAGTGCGTGGAGGGCCCCAGACACACCCGGGGCACCCCGCCCAACGTCGTCGAGACGGACCCGCTGACCTGGATCCGGCTGGCGACCGGGCGGCTGACCTGGAAGCAGGCGCTCCAGGACGCCCACGTCAGCGCGAGCGGCGAGCGGGCCGACCTGGACGCGTACCTGCCCGTGATGAGCTGAGGGGAACCGATCCCCCCGGTTGCCCCGTCGAAGTGGCATGGACAAGCAGAAGCAGCGCATGACCCTGACGGCCGCCGCCATGCTCGTCCCGCTCATGGCGGCCTGCGGCAGCGAGAAGGTGGACAGCGGCAGCGGTTCGGTCGGTGCCGACAAGCCGGCGGTGACCGGCATGCGGTGGAGCGTGGACAGCGTCACCGCGGACGGAAAGACCCAGAAGGCACCCACCGGCGCCCACATGACCATCGACAAGGGCCGGGCCGAGGGCAGCCTCGGCTGCAACAACTTCGGCGCCGACGCCACCGTCGACGGTGACCGCGTCCGGCTCAGCAAGACCAGGGCCACGGAGATGGCCTGCGAGAACAAGCCCATGGCCTTCGAGACGGCCCTCGCGCGCACCCTCTCCGACCAGGAGTTCGAGGCGAAGGTGGACGGCGACCGCCTCACCCTCACCACCGACAAGGGCGACACCGTCCGTCTCACCAAGGCCAAGGACGCCGAGCTGAGCGGCACCAAGTGGACCGTCACGACCCCGGAGGCAGCCGACGGCCGCGCCCACCTCACCTTCGACGAGAAGAAGGGCACCGTCTCCGGAAGCCTCGGCTGCAACAAGGTGAACGCCAAGGCCACCGTGCGCGACGGCCATATCACCCTGGGCCCTCCGGCCACGACCCGAATGATGTGCGAAGACTCACTCATGACCGGCGAGAAGACCCTGCTCCGTCTTTTCGACGGGAAGCTGAAGTACGGAGTCGATCACCAGACTCTTACGCTGACCAGCGAAAACGGTACGAGTGTGCGGGCCGTCGCCGAACAGTGATCCACCAAAAAGTCCGGAATCCCCAATTCGGACCAGTGGTCGACCTCGCCTACACTCGGTGGCGTGCCACGTGGTGACGGACGACTCAACCACGACCTGCTCCCCGGTGAGAAGGGCCCCCAGGACGCTTGTGGCGTCTTCGGTGTCTGGGCTCCGGGCGAAGAGGTCGCCAAGCTCACGTACTTCGGGCTCTACGCCCTCCAGCATCGAGGCCAGGAATCCGCGGGAATCGCGGTCAGCAACGGCTCTCAGATCCTTGTCTTCAAGGACATGGGCCTGGTCTCCCAGGTCTTCGACGAAACCTCCCTCGGCTCGCTCCAGGGACACATCGCGGTCGGACACGCCCGCTACTCGACCACCGGTGCCTCCGTGTGGGAGAACGCCCAGCCGACGTTCCGTGCCACCGGGCACGGCTCCATCGCGCTCGGCCACAACGGCAACCTGGTCAACACCGCCCAGCTCGCCGAGATGGTCGCCGACCTGCCCAAGCAGGAGGGCGGCCGCACCCCGCGCGTCGCGGCGACCAACGACACCGACCTGCTCACCGCGCTCCTCGCGGCCCAGGTCGACGAGGACGGCAAGCCGCTGACCATCGAGGACGCGGCCCATCGCGTCCTCCCGCAGGTCAAGGGCGCCTTTTCCCTCGTCTTCATGGACGAGCACACGCTGTACGCGGGCCGCGACCCGCAGGGCATCCGCCCGCTGGTCCTCGGCCGCCTGGAGCGCGGCTGGGTCGTGGCCTCCGAGTCCGCGGCCCTCGACATCTGCGGCGCCAGCTACGTCCGCGAGATCGAGCCGGGCGAGTTCGTCGCCATCGACGAGAACGGCCTGCGTTCCTCCCGATTCGCGGAAGCGAAGCCCAAGGGCTGTGTCTTCGAGTACGTGTATCTGGCCCGCCCGGACACGGACATCGCCGGCCGGAACGTCTACCTCTCCCGGGTGGAGATGGGCCGCAAGCTCGCCAAGGAAGCCCCGGCCGACGCCGACCTCGTCATAGCGACCCCGGAATCCGGCACCCCCGCCGCCATCGGCTACGCGGAGGCGTCCGGCATCCCCTTCGGCTCGGGCCTGGTGAAGAACGCCTACGTCGGCCGCACCTTCATCCAGCCCTCACAGACCATCCGCCAACTCGGCATCCGGCTGAAGCTGAATCCCCTCAAGGAAGTCATCAAGGGCAAGCGCCTGGTCGTCGTCGACGACTCGATCGTGCGCGGCAACACCCAGCGGGCCCTGGTCCGCATGCTCCGCGAGGCGGGCGCCGCCGAGGTCCACATCCGGATCTCCTCGCCGCCCGTGAAGTGGCCCTGCTTCTTCGGCATCGACTTCGCCACCCGCGCCGAGCTCATCGCCAACGGCATGACGGTCGACGAGATCGGCACCTCGATGGGCGCCGACTCCCTGGCGTACATCTCCATCGACGGCATGATCGAGGCGACCACCATCGCCAAGCCGAACCTGTGCCGCGCCTGCTTCGACGGCGAGTACCCGATGGACCTGCCGGACCCCGAGCTGCTCGGCAAGCAGCTCCTCGAGACCGAGCTGGCCGCCGGCCCGGCCGCCACGGCCGCCGCCGACGCGATCCGCCGCCCGTAGCCGGCTCGTCACACCTGCCGTACGACACGAAGGTTCTCATCAGCCATGTCTGAGACACCCATCGCCGAGGGCGGCGCCAGCTCCGCCACTGCTTCCTACAAAACAGCAGGTGTCGACATCGAAGCGGGCGACCGCGCCGTAGAACTCATGAAGGAGTGGGTGAAGAAGGCGCAGCGCCCCGAGGTCCTCGGCGGCCTCGGCGGCTTCGCCGGCCTCTTCGACGCCTCCGCCCTGAAGAACTACGAGCGTCCCCTGCTGGCCTCCGCCACGGACGGCGTCGGCACCAAGGTCGACATCGCCCGCCAGCTGGGCGTCTACGACAGCATCGGCCACGACCTGGTCGCCATGGTCATGGACGACATCGTGGTCTGCGGCGCCGAGCCGCTGTTCATGACCGACTACATCTGCGTCGGCAAGGTCCACCCCGAGCGCGTCGCCGCCATCGTCAAGGGCATCGCCGAGGGCTGTGTGCTGGCCGGCTGCGCCCTGGTCGGCGGTGAGACCGCCGAGCACCCGGGCCTGCTGGGCGAGGACGACTTCGACGTCGCCGGCGCCGGTACGGGTGTCGTGGAGGCCGACCGGCTGCTCGGCGCGGATCGTATCCGTACGGGTGACGCGGTGATCGCCATGGCGTCCTCCGGTCTTCACTCGAACGGGTACTCCCTCGTCCGCCACGTCCTGCTGAACCAGGCGGGCCTCGCCCTGGACACCCACATCGACGAGCTCGGCCGCACCCTCGGAGAGGAGCTGCTGGAGCCGACGAAGATCTACTCGCTGGACTGCCTGGCCCTGATGCGCACCACCGAGGTGCACGCCTTCAGCCACATCACCGGCGGCGGACTCGCGGCGAACCTCGCCCGGGTGATCCCGGACGGCCTGCACGCGATCGTCGACCGCTCCACCTGGGCCCCGGCCCCGATCTTCGACCTCGTCGGCCGGACGGGTCAGGTCGAGCGCCTGGAGCTGGAGAAGACCCTGAACATGGGCGTGGGCATGATCGCGATCGTGCCGCAGGAGTCCACGGACGTGGCCCTGACGACCCTGGCCGACCGCGGCGTGGACGCCTGGGTGGCAGGGGAGATCACGGACCGGGGCGAGCACACCACCGGCGCCGCCCTGATCGGTGACTACGCGAGCTGAGGCACGGGGGTCATGACCCTGCGGGCAGCACAGAACCCGGCCGGTGACCGGAGTCACCGACCGGGTGAGTGTTCAGTGCAGGGTCAAGCGCCGCGACGGTGTTGTGAGGACTGGTCGTCCTCATCTTCGTCGTCGTCCTCATAGAGGTCGGCGTACCGTGCGTACAGGTCCTCATCCTGATCATCGTCCTCGACCACCGGCTCGCCGTTAGGCGGCTGCGGATGTGAAGGCGATGCACCCAGCTCCTCGGCCAGGCGTGAGAGGTCAGTCCCACCGCTGTTGTACTTCAGCTGGCGGGCGACCTTCGTCTGCTTGGCCTTGGCCCGGCCGCGCCCCATGGCTCGACCCCCTCAACGACGGGGCTCGACGGCCCCAGAGTCTTGACACGCGTTCATGGTCCGGCACGGACTCTCCGCAGAGAGACCGTGTCCGTAGGGCTTCCACGGTACCTGAGCCCGCGCCCATACGGTACGTCGCCCGCATGACGTGCCCGCGCCCAGGACCCTCGAGGCGCCCCGTCCTCGCTGGTCAACCGCGATTTTAACCACTTATCGGCGGTCGACCCGCCGGTAGAAGTGAGAGTTCTCTCTAACTGCCCACCGACGGGTACCGGCCAAACGTACGAGACCCTCCCGGGTCAGTCCCGTAGCCGTCTCCGGTTCAGCGCGCCCGGCGCGCCATGGCCGCGTCGTGCATCCGCTGCTCGGCGATCCGGTCGGCCGCGGCGGCCGGCGGAATGCCGTCCTCCTTCGCACGTGCGAATATGGCCAGCGTCGTGTCGTAGATCTTCGCCGCCTGCGCCTTGCACCGCTCGAAGTCGAAGCCGTGCAGCTCGTCGGCCACCTGGATGACACCGCCGGCGTTCACCACGTAGTCCGGCGCGTAGAGGATCCCGCGGTCGGCGAGGTCCTTCTCCACACCCGGGTGGGCGAGCTGGTTGTTGGCCGCGCCGCAGACCACCTCGGCGGTGAGCACGGGCACGGTGTCGTCGTTCAGGGCGCCGCCCAGCGCGCAGGGGGCGTAGATGCCCAGCCCGTCGACCCGGATCAGCTCGGCGGTGTCCTTGACGGCGATCACGTCCCGGTGCCGCTCGGTGATCCGCCGCACGGCGTCCTCGCGCACGTCCGTGACGAAGACCTCGGCGCCCTCCTTCACCAGGTGCTCCACCAGGTGGTGGCCGACCTTGCCGACGCCGGCGATGCCGACCCGCCTCGCGCGCAGCGTGGGGTCGCCCCACAGGTGCTGGGCGGAGGCGCGCATGCCCTGGTAGACGCCGTAGGCGGTGAGGACGGAGGAGTCCCCGGCGCCGCCGTTCTCGGGGGAGCGGCCGGTGGTCCAGCGGCACTCGCGGGCCACGACGTCCATGTCGGCGACATACGTACCGACGTCGCAGGCGGTGACGTAGCGGCCGCCGAGGGAGGCCACGAAGCGGCCGTAGGCGAGGAGCAGCTCCTCGCTCTTGATCCGCTCCGGGTCGCCGATGATCACGGCCTTGCCGCCGCCGTGGTCGAGACCGGCCATGGCGTTCTTGTACGACATCCCGCGCGCGAGGTTGAGCGCGTCGGCGACGGCGTCCGCCTCGGTCGCGTACGGGTAGAAGCGCGTACCGCCGAGCGCGGGGCCCAGGGCGGTGGAGTGGAGGGCGATGACGGCCTTGAGGCCGCTCGCGCGGTCCTGGCAGAGCACGACTTGCTCATGACCCCCCTGGTCCGAGTGGAACAGGGTGTGCAGTACATCAGCAGGCGCGCCGGCTACGTCGGTCACTGTGGTGACTCCTGAGTAAGTTGCGGCGGGTGGGGCTGGGCTCCCGTGTGGGTGGCGGAAGCTGTTGAGCATGAGATTAGGGCCTGGTGCGCCCGTCGGCGGCACCGTGCACAGGATCCCCTCCGTGCGGAGTACGCCCGTGCGACGATTTGCATAGTCTTCCCGTGCGTTCGTGAGTGGGTTCGGCAGGTTTTCGCGACGGAGCGCGGGGGAGGGAGCAGGCGTGCCCAAGGTGTCCTCGGTGATCGTCCCCTACGCGACCTATCTGCGCGTGTACGAACCGCTGGCCGCCTTCGCCGAGCCGGAGCGCAGCCACTGGGCCCGCTACGCGCGCCGGACGGACCGCCCTTCGTACCAGGACGAACTCCGTCGAGCCCTGGCCGACTTGGCGCCCACCCCGCCGGTCCCGGTGCCGGTGCACGAGAGCGAGGACGCCTTCGTCCTCGATGTCGACGGCGTCGTCTGCGTCTGCCCCTGGCGCACCCGGCTGCGCGGCTGGCAGGCCCTGGACGAGCTCTCCGAGGAGCTCCCGCAGCCCGTCCTGGACGTGGTCCTGCCGCCCTTCCTGCGGAACCAGGCCACCCAGGACTACGAGCGCTGGCTCGCGATCAACCCGGACGCCCGGCCGTGGATCCGTACGGCGACCTGGCAGGTGCCGATCAACTGGTTCGTGCTGGTCTCCGACGAGGAGCGCGAGTACGACAAGGGCGACAGCGTCGACAGCCCGCCCGTGCTGCGCTACCGCACGCCGATGGTCCAGGCCCGGCGGCGCGTGGCCCGGGGCCTGCGGGCCCTGAAGGAGGCCATGGACGAGGGGCCGCTGATCGACGGACTGGTGGACGTCGGACGCTGGCTGGAGGAGTTCCACCCGCGCTCGCTCGTGGAGCTGGACTACGGCGGGCTGGTGCACGCCGTGCCGGCCGGGGCGCTGGAGGACGACCACTCGGCGGCGGACGTGGCCGAGGGGATCGCCGCGCTGCGCCGGGGCGACGGGACGGCCGCGGGGGCGGCGTACGGGCGGCTGGTGGAGCGGTGGCGTTCCGTGCGGGATCTGCGGTCGGCCAACTGACCTCTGACCTTGTGATCCCTACGGACGGCTCGCGGTCGATCACGAACTGACGTTTGACGAACCGCCCGATTTGAGGTTTTGTCCTCTCGCATCGAGTTCCTGAAGCGGACTGTGCGTTCCCTGAAGCTTCGTCAACAAGGGACGTAGAACCCGATCCGGGCGTACCTCTCAAGTGGGCCAAGCGTGACGGACTACACGTACGGGGCTCTTGCGCCCCTTGCCCCTCCTCATGCCAAAATAGGACAAGGAGTCCGGGGGGCTCCTTCCGTCCCGTAGTGCTGCACTATGGGCGGAATCTCAGCATTACACGCTTTGGGGGGTCTCGTGACTCCTGATCGCCGCTGTGACTGATCGTCACAGCGGCGTGACTGTCCGCTATGGCATGGTCCATCGGCTTCCGTCGCTGATGAACACCTGGAGGGGCAATTCCATCGGTTTGGCCGACGAGGCTGGACGGATGGTGTAGTTGTAGTGCCGAGGACAAGCCGTTCGTCCTATAACCGACTCGACTCGCGTCCGCCATTTCGGGCAACGCGGGTCAAGGTGCAGAATTTAGAGGAAAGAACCGAGAAGGTTCGGTTCTCCCGAGGAGGCCGCTCATGACCGCTCGCACCCCTGATGCCGAGCCGCTGCTGACCCCGGCTGAGGTCGCCACCATGTTCCGTGTGGACCCGAAGACGGTCACGCGGTGGGCGAAGGCCGGCAAGCTCACGTCGATCCGCACGCTCGGCGGGCATCGGCGCTACCGCGAGGCTGAGGTCCGCGCTCTGCTCGCGGGCATTCCGCAGCAGCGCAGCGAGGCCTGAACAATTGAATACCGGACAAACCGGCTGGTCCCCCACTGGCCGCGGCGTCCGGAACCCTAGCTCCAAGCGACGCGGGTCCTGCCCCAACAGGCTCCACGCCCAAGCCAGTCAGAGCTTCGCAGGCATGTAACAGGGTGCGTCGTAGATCGCGTTGGACTCCGCCGGGTCCAGCGCGATCTTTTTTGTGCGCCGACCGTCGGTCTTCCGGGCCTGCTGTGAGCGGCCTTGTCGGAGTCTGAGGAGGGGTGTCGGATCTCCTGCGCGCGGCGCCCCGGGCAGGGTGCAATTGCACATATTAAATTGACCTGTTGTAGGTGGGGTGTAAGTACCGCACTTTCCAAAACTCATGCGGTGACACCCGTCACATACCAATCGGCTTGTTAGCCCTGACGCGCGTGCGGTAGTGGAGTCTTCGGCTCCAGCGCCCCGCGCTCGGACGGGTGTTGAGGCCGGCCCGGAGCGGACTCCATCGCCAGCCGCAGCAGCCGGTGGCAGATCGGGCAGTGCCGCGTGAGGTGCCGGTACGACGATGCGGCCGACAGGTGCGCGCGGAGCAGGGCCCGCGTCTCGTGCCTGACCGATGCCGCCATACGCCACCTCCAGAGGGCCGCACGGGGAACGGCCCTGGTTTCTGGGTACCGAGCGAATGAGGGGCCGTCAAGACGGCGCGGGGGAGCCCTGGAGGCTCCTACGGAGGTCAGGACACACAAAAGAGCCCGGATCCGAAGATCCGGGCTTGTCCCCGCGGCCTTGACGCGTATGAGAAAGGGCTCGCGTCCCTTGCGGGATGCGAGCCCTGCTCACTTCACTGCGGTCCTGACGGGATTTGAACCCGCGGCCTCCACCTTGACAGGGTGGCGAGCACTCCAAACTGCTCCACAGGACCAGGTTTCGCGGCGCTATTTGTGCGTTGCGCTGCGAGAAGAGACTGTACAGGAGGGGTGGGCCCGTACGCGAACTCACCCCACGCGCACGGGCGATTACGGGACAGCCGCGTCGATCGCCTTGACGATCCGCTTGTCGGAGACGGGGTACGCCGTGCCCAGCGCATGGGCGAAGTAGCTGACCCGGAGCTCCTCGATCATCCAGCGGATGTCCAGGACCGACGACGGCACCGGCCGGCCCTGCGGCATCTGCTCCAGCAGCCAGGCGTACTCGTCCTGCATCTCGTGGACCTTCTGCATCCGCGTCGTGTCCCGCTGGACGTTCGCCGGCATCTGCTGCAGCCGCCGGTCCACCGCCACCAGATAGCGCATCAGGTCCGGCTGGCGCCGCAGCCCCGCCTCCGTCACGAAGCCCGGCTTCACGAGGGCGTCCAGTTGCCCCCGTACGTCCTGGAGGTTCGGCAGCAGCGCGGGGCTGCGTACGCCCTTCAGGCGGCGCTCGCAGGCCTGCCAGGCGGCCAGGACCTGCTGCACCTGGCCCACCGTACGGACCGTGGTGTCGACGATCTCCGCGCGGACCTTGTCGTACAGCTTCCGGTACGACTCCTCGTCCCACGCCGGCCCGCCGAAGTCCCCGATCAGCTTGTCGGCGGCCGCCATCGCGCAGTCGTCGAACAGGCCCTGGATGGAGCCGTGCGGGTTCGCGGACAGCGCCAGCTTCTGCGCGTTCGTCAGCTTCTCGGAGGCGAACTTCGCCGGGTTCACCGGGATGTTGCGCAGGATCAGGCGGCGCGTGCCCTTCCACATGGCCTGCGCCTGCTCCGCCTCCGTGTCGAAGAGGCGCACGGAGACCGTGTCGCCGTCGTCGACCAGCGCGGGATACGCCTTCACCGGCTGGCCGGCCCGCCGGGTCTCAAAGACGCGGGTGAGCGTGCCGATGGTCCAGTCGGTGAGGCCCTTGCGCTCCAGGGACTCGCCGCCCTGGCGTTCCGCGGTGGCCGCCGCGGCCTGGGAGAGGGCCTTGCGGGCCTTCGGCCGCAACTGCAGCTTCAGCGCCTCCAGGTCCTTGTCCTCCGCCAGCTTGCGACGCCGCTCGTCGACGATCCGGAACGTGACCTTGAGGTGGTCGGGGACCTTGGCCCAGTCGAAGTCGTCCGCCTCGAAGGGCACGCCGACCTTGCGCCGCAGCTCGCGGGCCATCGTCGTCGTGAGGGGTTCCTGGAGCGGGACGGCGGTGTCCAGGAACGCCTGCGCGTGGTTCGGCGCGGGGACGTAGTGGCGGCGGATCGGCTTCGGCAGGGACCGGATCAGCTCCGTCACGACCTCCTCGCGCAGGCCCGGGATCTGCCAGTCGAAGCCCTCGTCCGTGACCTGGTTGAGGACCTGGAGCGGGATGTGGACGGTCACGCCGTCGGCGTCTGCGCCCGGCTCGAACTGGTAGGTCACCCGGAACTTGAGGTTCCCCTGGCGCCAGGAGTCCGGGTAGTCCGCCTTGCTGACCTCGCTCGCCTTCTCGTTGATGAGCATCTCGCGCTCGAAGTCGAGGAAGTCGGACTGCTCGTGCCGCTTGTGCTTCCACCAGGAGTCGAAGTGGGCGCCGGAGACGACGTGTTCGGGGATCTTCTGGTCGTAGAAGTCGAACAGCGTCTCGTCGTCGACGAGGATGTCCCGGCGCCGGGCCCGGTGCTCCAGCTCCTCCACCTCGGTGAGGAGCCGGCGGTTGTCCGAGAAGAACTTGTGGTGCGTGCGCCAGTCGCCCTCGACGAGCGCGTTCCGGATGAACAGCTCGCGGCTGGCCTCCGGGTCGATCCGGCCGTAGTTGACCTTCCGCTGCGCCACGATCGGTACGCCGTACAGCGTGACCTTCTCGTACGCCATCACCGCGGCCTGGTCCTTCTCCCAGTGCGGCTCGCTGTAGGTGCGCTTGAGGAGGTGGGCGGCGAGAGGTTCGACCCACTCGGGCTCGATCTTCGCGTTGACGCGGGCCCAGAGGCGGGACGTCTCGACGAGTTCGGCGGACATCACGAAGCGCGGGGGCTTCTTGAAGAGGGCCGAGCCGGGGAAGACGGCGAACTTGGCGTTGCGGGCGCCCAGGTACTCGTTCTTGCCCGTGCTTCTCCCGCCCTCGCCGCCGGTCTCCTTCACGTCCTTCATGCCGACGTGGGAGAGCAGGCCCGCGAGGAGGGAGACATGGATGCGGTCGTCCGGGGCGTCCTCCTCGTTGAGGTGGATGCCCATCTGCTTCGCGACCGTGCGCAACTGGCTGTAGATGTCCTGCCATTCGCGGATGCGAAGGAAGTTGAGGTACTCCTGCTTGCACATCCGGCGGAAGGAGGACGAGCCCCGCTCCTTCTGCTGCTCGCGGATGTGGCGCCAGAGGTTGAGATAGGCCAGGAAGTCGCTGGTCTCGTCCTTGAAGCGGGCGTGCTGCTGGTCGGCCTGCGCCTGTTTGTCGGCGGGCCGCTCGCGCGGATCCTGGATGGACAGTGCGGCGGCTATGACCATGACCTCGCGGACACAGCCGTTCCGGTCGGCTTCCAGCACCATGCGGGCCAGCCGCGGGTCGACCGGCAGCTGGGCGAGCTTGCGGCCGGTCTCTGTGAGCCGCTTGCGGATGTCCTTCTGGGCCGGGTCGAAGGCGCCGAGCTCCTGGAGGAGCTGCACGCCGTCGCGGATGTTGCGGTGGTCCGGCGGGTCGATGAAGGGGAACTTCTCGATGTCGCCGAGGCCGGCCGCGGTCATCTGCAGGATGACGGAGGCGAGGTTCGTACGGAGGATCTCCGCGTCCGTGAACTCCGGGCGGGCCTCGAAGTCGTCCTCGCCGTAGAGGCGGATGCAGATGCCGTCGGACGTACGGCCGCAGCGGCCCTTGCGCTGGTTGGCGCTGGCCTGGGAGACCGGCTCGATGGGCAGGCGCTGGACCTTGGTGCGGTGGCTGTAGCGGGAGATCCGCGCGAAGCCCGGGTCGATGACGTACTTGATGCCCGGGACGGTGAGGGAGGTCTCGGCGACGTTGGTCGCCAGCACGATCCTGCGTCCGGTGTGCGGCTGGAAGACACGGTGCTGCTCCGCGTGCGACAGCCGGGCGTAGAGAGGCAGGATCTCGGTGAATCTGTACTGCTTCTTCGTGAGCGCGTCGGCCGTGTCCCGGATCTCCCGCTCGCCGGAGAGGAAGACGAGGATGTCGCCCTTGCCCTCCTTCTGGAGCTCCTCCACGGCGTCGGTGATCGCGGTGATCTGGTCGCGGTCGGCGTCGTCGGAGTCCTCTTCGAGGAGCGGCCGGTAGCGCACCTCCACGGGGTACGTACGGCCGCTGACCTCGATGATCGGGGCGTCGCCGAAGTGCCGGGAGAAGCGCTCGGGGTCAATGGTGGCCGAGGTGATGACGACCTTGAGGTCGGGGCGCTTCGGCAGCAGCTGGGCGAGATAGCCCAGCAGGAAGTCGATGTTGAGGGACCGCTCGTGGGCCTCGTCGATGATGATCGTGTCGTAGGCGCGCAGCTCGCGGTCGGTCTGGATCTCGGCGAGCAGGATGCCGTCCGTCATCAGCTTGACGAAGGTGGCCTCCGGGTCGACCTGGTCGGTGAACCGGACCTTCCAGCCGACGGCCTCGCCGAGCGGGGTGTCCAGCTCGTCCGCCACCCGCTCGGCGACGGTGCGGGCGGCGATACGACGGGGCTGGGTGTGCCCGATCATGCCGCGTACGCCCCGCCCGAGCTCCATGCAGATCTTCGGGATCTGCGTGGTCTTCCCGGAACCGGTCTCACCGGCGACGATCACGACCTGGTGGTCGCGGATGGCGTCGGCGATCGTGTCCTTCTTCTGGCTGACCGGCAGCTGCTCGGGATACGTGACCTCGGGCACGCGGGCGCGCCGCCCGGCCATCCGCTCCTCGGCCTTGGCGACCTCCGCCTCGATCTCGGCGAGCACGGCGGCCTGGGCCTCCGGCTTACGGATCTTGCGCGCACCTTCGAGCCTGCGGCCGAGCCGGTGCGCGTCGCGCAGGGACAGCTCGGTCAGGCGGGGGGCGAGGGCGCCGAGGGCGGGGGCGGAGTGCGTAGACATACGGGATCCAGGATCTCATCCCCGGGAAATCCGTGGCGAACGGTTTTGTCCAGCGGCCCGCGGTCCGCTCCCCGCGGCACGGAGTGAGGTTTGACCGTTTCTCGTTCGGGCGGCGATTGCATGGCGGTGAGGTCGTACGGCAGCCGCTCACGAGGAGGGCCTCCCGTCCCATGCCCGAAGCCACCGAAGTCCTGATCGTGGGTGCCGGTCCCACCGGTCTGATGCTCGCCGGAGACCTCGCCGCGGTGGGTGTCTCCGTCACCGTGCTCGAGCGCCGCACCGAGAGGTCGCGACTGACCCGCGCCTTCGCGGTCCACGCCCGGACGCTCGAACTGCTGGACGCCCGGGGCATCGCCGACGAACTCGTCGCCGGCGGTGTCCGGATCGGCAAGCTCCAGATGATCGGGGACGCGCAGCTCGATCTGAGGCGGCTGCCGAGCAGATTCCCCTACATGCTGCTGACCCCGCAGTACGCGACCGAGGCGGTGCTGGCGAAACGTGCCGAGTCGCTCGGTGCCGAGGTGGTGGCCGGGGCGGAGGTCACCGGCGTCGAGCAGGACGCCGACGGTGTGACCGTGACCGTGCGCCGGGCCGACGGCACCTCGGGGGCGCGGCGTGCCGCTTACCTGGTCGGCGCTGACGGCATGAACAGCGTCGTGCGCCGGGCACTGGGGTTCCCGTTCCCCGGCCGGGCCGCCCTGCGCTCGGTGATGCTCGCCGACGTCCGGCTGACCGTGCCGCAGGCGATGCCGGTGGCGAACGCGGTCCGCGAGGGGATCGCCTTCGTCTCCCCGCTGGGCGACGGCTGGCACCGGGTCGTCGCCTGGGACCGCGACAGGCAGCAGCCGGTCGAGGCTCCTCTCGATCTGGAGGAGGTGCGGACCATCACCCGCAAGGCCCTCGGGACCGACTACGGCATGCACGATCCGCGCTGGCTGTCCCGGTTCCAGACCGACGAGCGCCAGGTGCCGCGGTACCGGCTCGGGCGGGTACTGCTCGCGGGCGACGCCGCGCATGTGCACTCTCCGGCGGGCGGGCAGGGCATGAACACCGGTCTGCAGGACGCCGCCAATCTCGCCTGGCGGCTGGCGGCGGTCGTGCGTGGCTGGGCGCCGGAGGGACTGCTCGACGGGTATCAGGCCGAGCGGCACCCGATCGGCCGGGAAGTGATCCGGGACAGCGGCAGGATGATGCGGCTGGCGCTGATCCATTCGCCCGTGCCGAGCACCGCCATGAACCTGCTCTCGCGCGCCGCCGCCGCGATCCCTCCGGTCGCCGACCGCCTGGCGGCCAAGGCGACGGGTATCGCCATCTCCTACCCGGCCCCCTCCGGCACCCACCCCAGCACCGGCCGCCGCGCTCCCGACCTGGAACTCGCCCAGAGCACCGGCACCGGCTCCGCGACGCGGCTGTACGAGGCCCTGCGCGCCTGCCGTTTCGTGCTCGTCAGCCGGTTCCCCGAGGTGACGGGCTGGGAGGACCGGACGATCACCGTCGCCCCGGCCGCCGGTTCCAAGGCCCCGGCCGTCCTGCTGGTCCGCCCGGACGGCTACATAGCCTGGGCCGCGGACGACCACGACCACGACGCGCTGCTGACTGCCCTGACCACATGGCTCGGCCCTCGGCAGGACGCGGCATCGACGTGAACCACAACATGACTGAGCCCCTCTCCGATCACTACGGAGAGGGGCTCATGCCCTGAACGGGCTGCGGTGGCTGGGGCCGGGGTCGAACCGGCGACCTTCCGCTTTTCAGGCGGACGCTCGTACCAACTGAGCTACCCAGCCACGAGGTTTCACGTGAAACCTCAGCGGTCCTGACGGGATTTGAACCCGCGGCCTCCACCTTGACAGGGTGGCGAGCACTCCAAACTGCTCCACAGGACCAAGCGTCGTACGACAGTGTCGCACAGGGTGGTGCGTGCCCCCAACGGGATTCGAACCCGAAGTCGTTATCCTCCTGACCTGCGATTCTGCAGCAGAACCGGGATGAACACCCCCGTTTCCATCTCTCTGAATCCGGCTTGGTCCGGCTCGACCCCGATGCCCGTGCTGACATGCCAGCACGGGCATCGGCGCAATTGCACGCGCAATGCAAGCAGGTCAGGCGGGGCTGTTCTCCGGTTCAGGGCGGGGCAGCTTGTACAGGTCCCGGGTGTAGGTCCGCCCGTCGGCCGCCCTCAACGACACTGCCCAGCTGACACAGCGAAGGCTGCCCCCGCGCGGACTGCTCCAAGACTCATTCGGCCGGGCATGAGGTGACGACCAAGGTCGTCCCCTCCAGCGGGCTCCCCACAGCCGTCTGAGCCCATTCCTTGAGTACTCCCGGCTCCGCAGAGACCCTGGACAGCAACCCGGTTACCTCTTCGGCAGTCGGAGGCGCGGGCAGCACGCACCTGAGGAGGTGTTCACCGGTGGCACTGCTGTACTCCTCACCCCCATTCTCCTCAGGATCATCGGGCACCCACCGGCACACATCGACGTGCCAGGCGTCCATGCCCTCATCACTGAGATCCGGTGCGGAGACCGTCAGAAAGTGGTGATCCGCGTCGTACGGTTCGGCAAAGATCTCGGGGTACTCAAGCGAGAACATACCGTCGTCCACCTGCGCGGCCGACCACTGGTCGAAGGCGGTGACCAGCAGTCGCAAGTCCGAAACAGCCGCCTCCCGCTTCTCGGGGGTGACGCCTTCCTCAAGACGGTCCAATTCCTTCCGCGCTTCACGCGTCAGGAGGTGCATACCGCCGTTGTACGGAACGAACGGGAATCCGGAATCCCAGGAACGCTGGTTCTGTTCAGGCACAGGGACTGCCTCCGAGTACTCGGCGAGCGCATCCCGCAGCTCACGTTCCTCTGTCTCCAGCTCCGCCTCGATCGCGTTCCGGATCGGTGCGGGTACGGCCGCGATCGCATCGTCCAGGTCGGCCAGTGCCTGGTGAAGGTCCCAGCAGACCCACTCGTACCAGAGACTGTGCGCTCCGCTAAGGAGCTCAGCACGCGCCGCCCGGTCGGTGAGCGCCGCCAGATGATCGGTGGGATATCGAGCCGCTCGCCTACCTCGCTCGTCAAAGAGGCCCAGGGGGACTGTGGCAAGGGCGGAGATCCGATTGAGCGCGTCGACGATCGGTGCCGCAAGCCCTGCAGAGCCCAGGCTCGTCACGGTGGACGACACAGCGTCGTCCTCACGCTGGTAGACCGCCAGGATCTGCGTCTTCCCGCGATTCGTGTGTTGACAGTAGATAGTCATGCAGACGCCTTTCGGCCGCCGGAGCGCTGGCATCCCGGCGGCAACGGAAGCGAACACGGAAAGAGGCGGTGGCGAGGGCGCGTTCCGACGCTCCATGCCTCGAAGAGATCAGCGGTGGTTCAGGTCCTATCCCGAACTCCTTGCTCCCGGGCAGGTTATCCACACCACGCCACCCGCGACAATCCCTGAGGCAGCACCTCACCGAATCCGCAGAGTCCATCCTGCGTGCACGTGTGCGCGGCAAGAAGGCTCTCGAACCAGCGTTCTCTCGGACCGAAAGAGCCTTTTCCGGACCTGAGCCGGTCCTCAACGCCGATGGCGTACGTGCACCCCGCGAAGACGATGTGCGTCATCCCTCCTGCGCCACGTGCTCACCTACCGGGCAAACCGTGACGTCGTACGGACGGGCGAGATGCTCGGTGATGAAGGCTTCGTTCGCACCCCATTCCGGACGCAGGCGGCGAGCGAGGACCAGCCCCGTCACGTGCAGTGCGCCGGCCTGTCGCAGAGCCGCTGCGGCGGATTGGAAGTGGCTGCCAGTCACCCAGGTGTCGTCGAAGAGCACGACATGACAACCACGGACCACGCCGCCGTGGCTCACGGCGAAGTAGTCGGGCCGGAACGCCCTCCGCTGATCACGATCTCCCCGCTCCACAGTCGACGCAGACAGCGGGACGGCAGGGACACCCGGCAGTAAATAGCTCACGAGGGCTTCAATCGGGTGCGGCGACGGCCGGCCACTGAGCGAGGGCACCGCCGCGAAAGCGTCGATCGGACCCAGGTGCCCGGCGTCCAGGCAAGCACGGTGCATCAGACCGAAATGCGCGGCCAACCCTGCCACCCGCATCCACGACGGATTCGTCGGACCGGGCGAAGCGGCCTTGTAGCGGTGCATGTCCCAGTCGGACTGGCGGCCCGCGACCGAGTACGCGGCGAAGACGACGCGGTCCGCCGCCTGCGTCCTGAGCGCCGCTGCTTGTCGGCTGTGGGCCGAGCAGGTGGCGCACCGCAGGCCACCGCCCGCTTGGGGTTCGGCGCACACCTCGCAGATGCCGCGGCCGGATCGGACCGGGGCCAGAAAGTGATCGACGAACCGGGTGCGGGAGATGATCTCGGTGGCGCGCGCACCCTGCCCACCCCTCGGATCGGTTGTCACGGCAGATCGACGAGATCCCGCAGCAGACGGTCGACGTCCAGGGGACGGCGCACGATGTCGTCCAGCAGGCCCAGAACGCCGTCCACATCGTCAGCGACATGGACGTCCGGGCGGTCGAGCAGCTCACGCGCCCAGTCGTTCCCGTCGAGGACGGAGCGCAGCAAGATCACCGGACGGCCGTGCTCGACGGCCTTGCGAGCCTGAATACGGGTGCCGCTCCGCGGACCAGCCGCCACGATCACCGTGGCCAGGCAGTACGCCGACATCGTGCCGTTCCGACGCGGAAAGGTCGTCTTGGACGGCGGGGTGCCCGGCCAGAACGGGGAGAGCACCAGACCTGAGGAGACGACCTGGCGGTGCAGGGCGAGATTCTCCGGCGGATAGGCGTGGTAGACGCCGGTGCCAATCACACCGACCGCCCGACCGCCTGCCTCCAGCGCAGCCACCGTCGCCGCCGTGTCGATCCCCGACGCAAGCCCGGACACCACGCTCAAACCCCGCGCGACAAGGCCGCGCGCGATGACGGCAGCATCAGCGAGGGCCTGCGGCGAGGCGCTGCGCGAGCCGACCACCGCCACCCCTGCATCGTCAGGCCGTACTGCACCGCGGGTGAAGACCAGCCCGGGTGCATCAAAGGCGCTGCTCAGCTGGTGCGGGTAGTCCGGCTCGGTCAGCACGTGCACCCCGATGCCTTGCGCCGCCCAGCGTTCCAGCTCGGCACGGGCAGCAGGCAAATCCTCGTCAGCGGTGCCGCCGAACAGTGAAGGCTGTTCCTCGCTCAGAAGCCGCCAGGCGCTGCCGGCGTCCATCACCTGCGCCACGGTCTCCCGCTCCTGCTTCTCCGTGCGGGCTCGCCGGAGCAGCACGACCATCGCCGCCCGCTCATCCCCCCAGCGCTCCTGCATACCCACGACGATACTGCCCGCCAGTGATAACGCCACGGCCTATCGCTCGGTCGGCCCGAGACACCCAGCCGGGATGCGGTGGGACGTGACGATCAGCCGGTCACCCACCGATCACCCCAGAACCGAAGTGTTCATCCGGTGAGGCCAAGGAGGCATGTGGCCTGGCCGGGCGCCTAGGGGATCCTTGTACCGCGTGCACTGTCACCCTGCTGTGTGCCTGACGGGTCGGCATGTGTCGCGCTCTGGAGGAGCACGGGTTCTGCGCGGGAGCGGGAGTGGTTCGGCAGCCCGGAACCACGGCAGACGGCGCTGACGTGTCAGCACCGGAAGTCTCTAGGGCCGAATTGCTATCAGGTCATTTTTTGCTGAGGCACACAACGAAAACGTCCCGGACGGAATGCTGCCCGGGACGATCTCACTCTGGTGGCTGGGGCCGGGATCGAACCGGCGACCTATCGCTTTTCAGGCGATCGCTCGTACCAACTGAGCTACCCAGCCACGCAGTTCACCAAGGTGATCTGCAAGCGGTCCTGACGGGATTTGAACCCGCGGCCTCCACCTTGACAGGGTGGCGAGCACTCCAAACTGCTCCACAGGACCATATTTACGTATGCGAACGAATCCGTGTACGTAAGGTTTTGCGTGCCCCCAACGGGATTCGAACCCGTGCTACCGCCTTGAAAGGGCGGCGTCCTAGGCCGCTAGACGATGAGGGCTATCGGCCCGCCTGCGCGCTTCTCAGCGCGTCGGGGACGTGAGAAGCATATGGGATGCCGGGACCTATCGCCAAAACGGTTTAGGGGGAGGCGGACGGGGTGCCCTCCGTGGGGGTGTTCGAGGGGCTCGGTGACGGGTTCGCGCCGGGCTGGTTCTCCTCCGGCAGATGGCGGCTGACCTCGGCCGTCGTGAGGCCGAGGCCGCCCAGTTCGATCTCGTCCCAGGCCTGGAGCAGGCGCGAGTCCCGGTCGAAGTACAGGATCGACGCCTCGATGGGGTCCGGATGCTTGCCCTCGATGGCGCGCAGGCCGCTGCCGCCGGTGGAGCCCTCGATGCGCAGTCGGGTGCCGTACTTCATGACCTCCGTCTCGTCGTGGTGGAGGTGACCGGCCAGGACGAGGGGGACCGCACCGTCGACCTCGCGGGCCGCCGCCGGTTCGTGGGCGACGGCGACGTCCACCGGGGTGCCGGCCGTGCGCTGGTCGCGCAGGGCCGTGGCCAGCCGGGCGCCCGCCAGCTCCTGGGACTGGGCGGCGCCGATCTGCTTCGAGCGGTCCGGCGTGTACTGCGGATCGCCGATGCCCGCGAACCGCAGGCCCTTGATCGTCTTCGCCCGGCCGTTGTCCAGGACATGGACGTTCTTCAGGTCCTTCAGATACTGCTGGGTGAGCATCGAGTCGTGGTTGCCGCGGACCCAGACGTAGGGGGCGCCGAGGTCCTCGATGGGGTCCAGGAAGCCGTTCTCGGCCGCCGTTCCGTGGTCCATGGTGTCGCCCGAGTCGACGATCACGTCCACCTTGTACTGCTCCACGAGCGAGGCGATGATCTTCCAGCTCGCCGGGTTGAGGTGGATGTCGGAGACGTGCAGGACCCGGATGGTGGAGGGGTCGGGCGCGTAGGCCGGGAGCGTCGAGGTGGCGTCGTAGAGCTTGGTCACGTTGGTGACCAGGCGGGCCAATTCCTTCTGGTAGACGTCGAATTCGGTGACGATGCTGCGCGCGTTGCCGACCAGGGAGGGGGCCGAGGTGAGCAGGCCGGAGAACTTGGGTTCCAGGACCGAGTCGGGGCGCCAGGTGGCGTAGGCCGTGCCGCCCGAGGCGGCGAGGAGGGTGAGGGCGAGGCCGCCGGCGGCCAGGGCGCGGCGGGGGCGGCGGTAGACCGCGAGGCCGAGGGCGGTGGCGCCCGCGACGACGGCGACGCTCGATCGGACGGCCAGGTCGAGGGTGCCGCGGCCGACGTCCTCGGCGACCTCGTCCTGGAGGCCGGAGAGCCGTTCGGGGTGGTCGACCAAGGCCTGGGAGCGATCAGGGTCGAGCTGGTCGACGTTCACGTCGAGGCGGACGGGGGCGTTGTGGCTGTCCAGCGCCAGGGCGCCCAGCGGCGAGACGTTGATCTTGGTGCCGCCGGTGAAGGAGGGGCGCAAAGTCATGGTGGTGTTCATCGGGCCGACCGGGACCCGGACGTTGCCCACGACCAGCAGCCCCAGCCAGGCGCCGAGGAGGACGACGGCGACGAGTCCGACCGCGCGGGCCCACGGGTGCGGCTGCCTTACGAGCTCGATCGTGGTGGGCGCCTGGCGGGAGCGATAGCGGCGGGCCAGAGCGCGCGGGGGCTTGCGGATCGGGTTCAGGACACTCCGGACTGCGGCGGGGACGCGGGCCATTGATCCCGTATGCCCAAGTCCCGGGGCGGATATGCGACGCCGGATGGCTCTCGTACGGCCGGGTCGTGGCCGACAATGGGCCTGTGCTGGAGATGACGCGCGAGGAGTTCGAGGAACTGGTCGCCGAGGCGCTCGACCGGATCCCGCCGGAGCTGACGCGACTGATGGACAACGTCGCGGTGTTCGTCGAGGACGAACCGCCCGCGGACGATCCCGAGCTGCTCGGGCTCTACGAGGGGACTCCGCTGACCGACCGGGGGGAGTGGTACGCCGGTGTGCTGCCCGACCGGATCACGATCTACCGGAACCCGACCCTGCGGATGTGCGAGTCACGGGAGGACGTCGTCGCGGAGACGGAGGTCACCGTGGTGCACGAGATCGCCCACCACTTCGGCATCGACGACGAGCGCCTTCACGCCCTGGGCTACGGCTGAGCGTGATGTGAACGCGGGGCGCGTGTCCTCTTGCGGGCGGCGGGAGTTGAGGGTGTTGACTCCATCACCCTTCCCGGAGGTGGCCCCGTGCGCCCCTTGTACGTACCCGTCCGCCTGGCCGCCACGGTCGTGGCCGTCGCCGCCGCCGCCGGCTGCATGAGCGTCGGCGAAGACGGCGCGGGCGGGAGCGCCAAGCCCTCGCATTCCGCGGGGCAGCGCGCGGGGGAGGCGCCCGACGGCGGGTCGGCGGGGCCGGGCGGCGGCTCCGGCGTCGGCGCGGCGGCGGCCGACGGCAAGCACGGGCGCGGCAAGGGGAAGAAGGGCGCGAAGGGCGAGCGCGGCAAGCCCCGGGAGTCGGCGTCTGCCGAGGCTTCGCCGTCCGCCGCGGTGAGCGCGCCCGCGCCGGGAGGCGCCAAGCCGGGGCAGCCGGCCAAGCCGACGCCGAAGCCGCCGGCGCCGGCCACTCCCACCCGGACGGCCGAACCGGAGCCCACGCCGACACCGCCCGAGCCGCCGGCCTCGCAGGAGCCGACGACCTCGCCGGAGCCGACGCCCGAGCCGCCGGGGCCGCAGCTCGCCCAGCGGGAGCCGGCACCCGAGGCGGGGGCACCGGCGTAGCCCCCCCCGCTGTGAACCTCGTCGCGGCGGGAACATACTCTGGGGGTGTTCGGTTGACAGCCGACGGGAGGTTCTCCGGGCCACTGGCCTACAGAGAGCGTCCCTGCTGTCTCCTACGGAGTCCGGTTTGCCTTGCGGGGCCCGGAGTGCGTATGGTGGCAGATCGTTTGATCCCATTCTTGCCCGGCGCCACTACAGAGCGCGCCGTGTGGCGCGTACTCTCCCTTGCCGTGGTGGACCGCATTGAGGCGGTCGTATTGCGAATCGCGAATCACGGAGTTGACGGGCGCGTGCCGATCGAGACTCCGGAAGGTTTCGCATTCGCATGTCCATCGCCAGTACTGATCACGTCGTCGTGCCCGAGAACGAGGCAGCCGACACCACCCCCGAAGTGACCTTCGCCGACCTCGGTCTGCCCGAGGGCGTCGTGCGCAAGCTCGCACAGAACGGCGTGACCACCCCCTTCCCCATCCAGGCCGCGACCATTCCGGACGCCCTGGCCGGCAAGGACATCCTCGGCCGTGGCCGCACCGGCTCCGGCAAGACCCTCTCCTTCGGTCTGCCGACCCTGGCGACGCTCGCCGGCGGCCGCACCGAGAAGCACAAGCCGCGTGCCGTCATCCTCACGCCGACGCGTGAGCTCGCCATGCAGGTCGCCGACGCGCTCCAGCCCTACGGCGACGTCATGGGGCTGAAGATGAAGGTCGTCTGCGGCGGTACGTCGATGGGCAACCAGATCTACGCCCTGGAGCGGGGCGTCGACATCCTGGTCGCCACCCCGGGCCGGCTGCGCGACATCATCAACCGCGGCGCCTGCTCGCTGGAGAACGTGCAGATCGCCGTTCTCGACGAGGCCGACCAGATGTCCGACCTGGGCTTCCTGCCCGAGGTCACCGAGCTGCTCGACCAGGTTCCGGCGGGCGGCCAGCGCATGCTCTTCTCGGCCACGATGGAGAACGAGATCTCCACGCTGGTCAAGCGCTACCTGACCGACCCGGTCACGCACGAGGTCGACAGCGCCCAGGGCAACGTCACGACCATGTCGCACCACATCCTCATCGTGAAGCCCAAGGACAAGGCACCGGTCACCGCCGCGATCGCCTCCCGCAAGGGCCGCACGATCATCTTCGTCCGCACCCAGCTGGGCGCCGACCGTATCGCCGAGCAGCTCTGCGACTCCGGTGTGAAGGCCGACGCGCTGCACGGCGGTATGACGCAGGGCGCGCGTACCCGCGTGCTCGAGGACTTCAAGAAGGGCTACGTCAACGCGCTCGTCGCGACCGACGTGGCCGCCCGCGGTATCCACGTCGACGGCATCGACCTGGTGCTGAACGTGGACCCGGCCGGGGACCACAAGGACTACCTGCACCGTGCGGGCCGTACGGCGCGTGCGGGGCGTACGGGCACGGTCGTGTCCCTGTCCCTGCCGCACCAGCGGCGTCAGATCTTCCGGCTGATGGAGGACGCGGGCGTCGACGCCGGGCGTCACATCATCCAGGGCGGCGCGGCCTTCGACACGGAGGTCGCCGAGATCACCGGTGCCCGGTCGATGACCGAGGTCCAGGCCGAGTCCGTGGGCAACTCCGCGCAGCAGGCCGAGCGTGAGGTCGCGCAGCTCACCAAGGAGCTGGAGCGGGCGCAGCGGCGTGCGAACGAGCTGCGTGAGGAGTCCGACCGGCTGCTCGCGCGGGTCGCTCGTGAGCGCGGCGAGGAGCCCGCGGCCGTGGTCGCCGGCGAGTCCGCGGACGCCCCGGCGGTTGCCGAGGTGTCAGTGCCGGAGCAGCCGACCGCGCAGGACGTCGAGCGTACGGAGCGTGCCGAGTCCTCCCCGTCGTACGAGCGCCGGGAGCGTCGTGACGACCGGGGTGGCTTCAACCGGGACCGTGACCGTGGTGGCGACCGTGGTGGGCGTTCGTTCGACCGTGACCGCGGTGGTGACCGTGGTGGCCGTTCGTTCGAGCGTCGTGATGACCGGGGTGGCTTCAACCGGGATCGTGACCGTGGTGGCGACCGTGGTGGGCGTTCCTTTGACCGTGACCGCGGTGGTGACCGTGGTGGCCGTTCGTTCGAGCGTCGTGACGACCGGGGTGGCTTCAACCGGGACCGTGACCGTGGTGGCGACCGCGGTGGCCGTTCGTTCGACCGTGACCGCGGTGGTGACCGTGGTGGCCGTTCGTTCGAGCGTCGTGACGACCGGGGTGGCTTCAACCGCGACCGTGACCGTGGCGGCGACCGTCCGGGCTTCCGCCGCGACGAGCGCGGTGGGCACCGTGGCAGCGACCGTCCCTTCAACCGGGACCGCCGGGACGACCGTCCGGGCGGTAGCCCGGGCTACCGCTCCGGTGGGCACGACCGCCCGAACGGCCGTCGTGACGACCACCGCGGCGGCGGCTCCTTCGGCCGCCGCGAGGACAAGCCGCGCTGGAAGCGCAACGGCTGACGCCTAGCCGTGTGGAGCGCCGTGGCCCCCGCCCCGACGGGCGGACCACGGCGCTCTGCTTTCGGTCCACTACGGTGGTGGGTGACCGGCACGATCCGATACCCGATCGGAGACGCGCCGTCGTCCGGCTATGCTCGTGGGGGCAACATCACCCGGGCCCTTAGCTCAATTGGCAGAGCAGTGGACTTTTAATCCATTGGTTGTGGGTTCGAGTCCCACAGGGCCTACCGAAGAGCCCCAGTTCAGAGAGTCTCTGAACTGGGGCTCGAGTCGTTCTCGGGGCATCTCAGCCCGTCGTCAGCATGCCCGCCCGCAGCCGTGCCACCGTCCGGGAGATGAGGCGGGAGACGTGCATCTGGGAGATGCCGAGGCGGGCGCCGATGTCGGCCTGGGTGAGTTCTTCGACGAAGCGCAGGTGGAGGATGAGGCGCTGGCGTTCGTCGAGTTCGGCGAGCAGGGGAGCGAGGGCGTGGAAGTCCTCGACCAGTTCGAGGGCCGGGTCCTCCTCGCCGATGAACTCCGAGAGCGTCGCGTCGCTTTCGTCCGCGTCGCCGCCGACCGTCGCGTCGAGGGACGAGGAAAGGTAGCCGTTCGCCGCGACTTGGGCCTCGACGACCTGCTCCTCGGTGATGTTCATCAGGGCCGCGAGTTCGGCGACCCGGGGCGCGCGGCCGAGGCGGGAGGCCAGTTCCTCGGTGGCCTTGGCGAGTTCCGTACGAGCCTCCTGCAGCCGGCGCGGCACATGCACGGCCCAGGACGTGTCGCGGAAGAACCGCTTGATCTCGCCGACGATGTAGGGCACGGCGAAGCTGGTGAACTGCACCTCGCGGGAGACCTCGAAGCGGTCGATCGCCTTGATCAGCCCGATGATGCCGACCTGGACGACGTCCTCCATCGCCTGGCCGCTGCCGCGGAACCGGCGGGCCGCGAACCGCACCAGCGACGTGTTCATCTCGATGAGCGTGTTGCGCGCGTACTGGTATTCGGGAGTGCCCTCCTCCAGTACGGCGAGCCGCTCCAGGAACTGTCCGGTCAGCCCGCGCGCGTCCTGTGGGGCGAGCTTCTGCGGCTCGGCGATCCGGGGCAGCACCTCACTGGTCTCGATGCCGGAATCCGTCGTCGTGTCGATGCGCGTGGTCGCCGTCACAGGCCCTCCCTCGTAGTCCCGGCCCGCTCCCATCCCCCGACAGGCCACCTCCAGCGCCGCTACCCGCAGTCGCCCGGCTCATGCCCCGCATATGCCCGATCGAGACGTAGACCACAGTCTGCGCAGGTCGGAGCGGTGTCGGGGTAGCCGTAAAGGTGCTGTGACGGTACGGACAGGAGGGTGGGGCGGCGTGGTGGGGAGGTGTTCAGGCGGTCCGGGTGCCGGGCGGGCGGGAGTCGGCGAGGGCGTCGGAGTCGTCGTGTATGCGGGCGGCCGCCACGTCGCAGAACGCCTCGAGACCCTGCAGCAGCGCGACCCGCTTGGCCGCGGGCATCTGGTCGAGCACCTCGCGCAGCGCCTGCTCCCGTCGTACGCGCAGATCGGCGAGGAACGTACGGCCCCGGCCGCTGAGCCGCAGGCGTACCTCGCGCCGGTCCACCGGACTCACCACGCGCTCGACGAACCCGGTCGCCTGCAGCCGGTCGCACAGCCGGCTCGTCGAGGGCGGTGTGGAGGCCAGGGAGTCGGCGAGCGTGCGCAGGTTGATGCCCTCGTGGTGTTCGAGGATGAGCAGCACGCGCAACTGGGAGGCGGAGGCGGGTGCCGTCGAGGCCCGGCCCCAGAGGACTTCCAGCAACTCCGCGGCCGTGGAGGTCACACGTGCGACCTCTGGTGGCTCAGGGCGGGGTCGGAGGGAAGTCACAGTCACACTCTCGCAGGCACCGGGGTGGCCGTCAGCGTACTAGGCGCGCGGGGAGCCAGGGGTGACCCCGGTCGGGGTCACCGCCGCCCACCGCGTTCGGACCGCATGCAGACCGCATTCAGACCAAGGATTGGTGTGTCGACCCTCGTGACGACGATCGTGAACAGATTCGTGGCCGCCGAGCGCGCCCTGCGCACGGCGGCACCCCATCAGCTGCTGGACGCGGTCCGTCGCGTACTGACCGATCAGTACGCGGCGGACTCCGTCGAGCTTTTCCTGGCCGACTACGGACTGACGGTGCTTCAGCCGGTGTCGGTGCTGCCGCACACCCTCCAGCCGGTGTCCGTGCACAACAGCCCGGCGGGGCGGGCCTTCGGGGCGCAGGAACCGTATGTGGAAGCCCCGTCGAGTGACGTCGTACGCGCGCATCTGCCCGTCACCGTGCGCGGCGACCGGCTCGGTGTGCTGACCGTCGTCCTGCCGGGCGGCGAGCACGCCGACGGCTGCCTCGGCGAACTGGCGGAGATCGCCCAGGTGCTGGGGCACGAGGTCGTCGTGGCCGAGCGGGACACCGACCTGTACCTCCAGGCACGCCGCCGGGACCGCCTCACCCTGGCCGCCGAGATGCAGTGGCAGCTGCTGCCGGGCCGCTCCTGCTCCCGCCCCGAGTACGAGCTGGGCGCGCAGCTGGAACCGGCGTACGCGATCTTCGGCGACAACTTCGACTGGTCCGCCACGGCCGACCGGCTCAGCCTCTACGTCACCAACGGCATGGGCGAGGGCATCGAGGCCTCCCTGCTGACGAACCTGGCGATCAACGCCCTGCGCAACGCGCGCCGGGCCGGTCTCCCCCTCGCCGACCAGGCCGCCCTGGCCGACCAGGCGGTGTACGCGCACTACCGGGGCCGCTGCTACCTGTCCGTGCTCATGCTCGACTTCGACCTGGCCACCGGGCGGGTCCGGGCGGTGGACGCAGGGTCCCCGCGGCTGCTGCGGCTGCGCCGGGGTGCGGTGGAGAAGGTGGACTTCGACGCCCAGTTGCCGCTCGGCATGTTCGAGGAGACCGACTACGTGGCCCAGGAGTTCCGGGCCGAGCCCGGCGACCGGCTCGTCTTCGTCAGCGACGGGGTGTACGACGTCGCCTCCCCGGGCGGAGAGGCGTACGGCGACATCGCCCTGGCCCGGGCGATCCAGTCGACCCGGCTGCTCCCCGCCGCCGATGTGCCCCGGGCCGTCCTGCGCGAACTGAACGGCCATCGCGGCAGGCCCGTTGCCGACGACGACGCCCTGGTGGTGTGTCTGGACTGGCGTGGGCGATGAGGGACGGGGAAGGCGCAGGTCGGGGGCGACGGCGGGCAGTTGTTTGATGATGCCCACCGCCGGCACTAATGTTTGTCATACGGCAAGTAAAGGCTGAGGCGCCGTAGCGCGGCCTCGGTCCGGCCCGTGCAAGGGAGCGATGCAAGTGTCGGAGTCGGAACGGAACGCGGAACAGGAGCCGGTCCATTACCAGGTGAGCGCCTTCCTCGAACGGCGCCGGGAGCAGGTCGCCCAACGCTGGGCGGACGCCGCGCTGTTCCGCACGGTCTTCACCGTCTCACGGGACGAGGCCGTGGAGGCGGGCAGGTCCGTGGCCGCCGCGCTGGCGGCGGTGGCGGCCGCCGGGCGGACGGAGGACATCCGGGCGCCCGGATTCGAGCCGGTGCGCGACCAGTTGGGCCGGATGGCGGCCTCCCGCGCCCGTACGGGGCTCGACCCGGACGGAGTCGCCACCGAGGTGGCCGCCCTGCGCGAACCGGTGACCGAACTGCTGCGCGCCGAGTTCCCGGACCCGTACGCCCCAGAGGCCCAGGAAGCCGTGCTGGCCCTGACGGTGCTCATGGGCACGCTGCGCCTGGTCGTGATGGAGACTCTGGTCAGCGCGGGCGAGGAACTGATCGCACGGCAGCGCGAGCAGCTGCTCGAAGCGTCCACCCCGGTGATCAAACTCTGGGAGAGCACCGTCGCCGTGCCGCTGATCGGCACGCTGGACAGCGCGCGCAGCCAGGTCGTCATGGAGAGCCTGCTGGACGCGATCGTCGCCGAGCGCGCCCGGTTCGCCATCCTGGACATCACCGGCGTGCCCACGGTCGACTCGCTGGTCGCCCAGCATCTGATGAAGACGGTGGCGGCGGCCCGGCTGATGGGCGCCGAGTGCATCGTCTCCGGAATCCGGCCCGCGATCGCGCAGACCATCGTCCACCTGGGCATCGACCTCGGCACGGTGCTCACGCGCTCGAGCCTGGAGGACGCGCTGGCCTACGCGCTCAGCCGCCAGGGCGTCGAGATCGCGCCGCTCCGGTCGGCCGGCCCGGCGGCAGACACGGGCGTACGGTGAGCGGGTTCGGGCCGGCGGTGCCCGGACCGGCGGGGGGACACGCCTTCACGGTGCCGGTCCTCCAGCTGGGCGACACCCTGCTGGTCACCCTCCAGGGAGAGCTGCACGACGGGATGGCCGAGCAGCTCCAGCAGGACATCACGGGCCGGATCGCGCACTCGCGGGTGACCGGGGTGGTCATCGACATCTCGGGCGTCGACATGGTCGACTCCTTCCTGGGGCGGGTCCTCGCCGAGATCGCCGCCGGAGCCGGACTGCTGGCCGCCCGTACGGTGCTGGCCGGGATGCGCCCGGCGGTGGCGATCACCCTGGTCGAACTGGGGCTCACCCTGCCGGGGCTGCGTACGGCCCTGGACGTCGAACGCGCGATGGAGCTGCTCGCCGCCGGTGAGCCTCACAGTGAGGGGAGTCCCTGATGCAGGCCTCCCGCCATGCCGCGCCGACGAGCCTGCCGATCGGCTCGGACGCCGATCTGGCCTGGGTACGGCAGCAGGTCCGGCAGGCGGCCGCCGAGCTCGGTTTCGGGCTGGTGCAGCAGACCAAGCTCGTCACGGCGGCCAGCGAACTGGCCCGCAACACCCTCGTCCACGGCGGGGGCGGTCATGTGGAGATCACCCCGCTGGGCGTCGCGGCGTCGAGCGGACTGCGGCTGGCCTTCGTCGACACCGGGCCCGGCATCCGAGACCTCGACCAGGCGATGACCGACGGCTACACCAGCGGCGGCGGCCTCGGTCTCGGCATGAGCGGGTCCAAGCGGCTGGTCCACGAGTTCGAGGTGGACAGCCGGCCCGGCGAGGGGACCACCGTCACCGTCACCGCCTGGGCCACCGCCGTACCGCCGTCCCGGCCGGGGCCCTGATGAGCAGGGTGTGGGACGTGCCGGTGGACGACTCGACCCGGGTGCGGGACGTCCGGGTGGCGGCCGAGGAGGCCAGTGCCCGGGCCGGGCTTCCCGCGCCCCGTACCGCGACCGCCGCGCTGGTGGCGACGGAGCTGGCGACCAACCTGCTGCGGCACGCCGACGGCGGGCGCGTCGTCATCAACCTCGTCGAGCGAGGCGAGCGCGGCGAGCGAGGCGAGCGCGGCGGCGACGGCGCCCCGGAGACGTCCGTGCAGCTCGTCTCGCTCGATCACGGTCCCGGCATCCCGGACATCGCGGCGGCGATGCGCGACGGCTACTCCACCGCGTCCTCCCTGGGCGCCGGACTCGGCACGTGCCGGCGCATAGCGAACGACTTCGACCTGCACAGCGCTCCCGGCCGGGGCACCGTGGCCGTGGCCCGCATCGGCCATGAGCGGGCCGTCAAGGGGGGGCAGGGGTCGCGGCACCTGCCGGGCCCGCGCGTGGGCGGCGTCAACGTCCCCCTCGGCCGGGCCGAGCACTCCGGCGACGCGTGGAGCCGGGTGTACGACGGTGACCGCGTGACCCTGCTGCTCGCCGACGGGCTCGGCCACGGGCCCAAGGCCGCCGAGGCGTCCGGCGCCGCCGTGGCCGAACTGCGCGGGGTGGCCCATCTGCCGCCCGCCGAGATCCTGCGGCACCTGGGCAGGACCCTGCGGCCCACCCGGGGCGCGGCCGTCGCCGTGGCCCAACTCGATCTCTCGTCCGGGCAGTTGAGCTTCGCCGGGGTCGGCAACGTCGGTGGCCGGCTGCGCACCGACGGCACCTGGAAGCCGCTGCTGT
This sequence comes from Streptomyces sp. NPDC041940, assembly GCF_055589465.1. Lineage (NCBI taxonomy): Bacteria > Bacillati > Actinomycetota > Actinomycetes > Kitasatosporales > Streptomycetaceae > Streptomyces > Streptomyces sp. NPDC041940. The sequence continues at coordinate 27,682 of NZ_JBVJBP010000010.1, read as the reverse complement.
CCCACCCCGGCATCGTGGGCGCGCAGGCCCCGGCGTCCGTGCCCGTGCAGCGCGTTCCGTGGCAGGAGGACAGCCTGCTCGTCCTGCACAGTGACGGTCTGCCCGGTCGCTGGACGCCGCCCGACGACCGCGTCCTCCTCGACTGCGACCCGGCGGTGGTGGCCGTGGCGGTGCTGCGGGACGCCGGGAGCGCGGCGCTGCCGGTGCGGGACGATACGTGTGTGGCGGTGCTGGGTGCCGGTGCCGGTGGCCGGTCCGGCTCAGGGGTCTGAGTCGCCTTCCGCCGCCCTCACTGGCCGTCAGTTCCGTCAGGGTGCGGTACGACCGCGTCCCGTGCCGCCAGAAAACCCAGCAACCCCCGGCTCAGCGCCGCCCGTTCCGCCGGTTCCATCGCCGCCAGCGCCGTGGCCAGGGCCTCGGTCCGGCGGCCTGCGACATCCTTCAGGACGTGCCTGCCGTGCGGGGTGAGCCACAGCTGTACCTCGCGGCGGGTGCCCGGGTGCGGGGCCCGTTCCAGCAGGCCGGCCGCCGCGAGCCGGTCGCAGAGCCGGCTGGCCGTGGGGAGGCCGATGTCCAGCTCGTCCGCCAGGGCCGTGACATTCAGGCCGGCTGCCGCCTCCACGGTGCGCAGCGCGCGCAGCTGATGCGGGGACAGGCGCAGGGACGCCTCCTGGGCGGCCACCGACCACAGGGCCGTCAGACTGTCCACGGCATCGGCGACCTGTGACGCGACGGCCTCCGGGCCGTCGCCCGGTCCCCTCGCCCGGGGGTCGCCGGGGGCACCGAGATCGGTCACGAAACGTCACTTTCCATAAGCTCCGGGTCCTGCGGAGATCACCCTCTCTCAAAGGCTGTACCCGATGAGCCGAGGGACAAGCAGCCCCGTTCAGCGCCGTCCCGGCCGGACCTCGTTCAGCCGGCGCTGAGTTCCGTCAGCGCGGCCAGCGGCAGCGTGTGCTGGGTCTGGAGGACCTTGGCGCGCAGGTAGCGGACGTTGTGCGCGGTGGTGAAGACGCCCGTGGGGACCCGGTCGCGGACGTCGACGCCCAGGGTGCGCAACTGGTCCGCCTTGTCGGGGTTGTTGGAGAGCAGGTCCAGTTCCTCGATGCCCAGGGCCTTCAGCATCTGGGCCGCCGCCGTGTAGTCGCGGGCGTCCTCCGGCAGCCCGAGCGCCGCGTTCGCCTCGTACGTGTCGAGGCCCTCGTCCTGGAGGGCGTACGCGTCGAGCTTGTTGTAGAGGCCGATGCCCCGGCCCTCCTGGCGGAGGTAGAGGAGCACGCCGCCGCGGTCGGCTATGCGCTCGACCGCCTCGCGCAGCTGCGGACCGCAGTCGCAGCGGGCCGAGCCGAACACGTCCCCGGTCAGGCACTCGGAGTGCAGTCGCACCAGCGGGACCGGGCCCGGCTCGCCCAGGACGACGGCCACGTGTTCCTGCTGGTCGGTCAGCCCGTGGAAGGTGACGAGTTCGGCGTCGACCTGGTAGCCGTCGTGGAAGCGAAGCGGCACCCGGACGCGGGAGCGCGGGGTGGCGAGGGCGGCGGGGGTGTCGGGCATGCGGGGCCTCCGGGTTCCGTTCCTGTTCGGCTGCACAGCCGTCTGCTTCAGATTTGAAGCAGATCCACGGTTCGGAACACTACCCTTGCTTTAAATTTGAAGCAACGAGGTTCGGTCTCCTGTGACGTGCCTCACTCAAGTGCGCTACGGGGTCACTGGGAGCCGCCTCACGAACAGGCCGTTGAGGACCTCCGCCGCCACGGCACGTCGTCCGACGTCGAACGTGCCCCGTCCTCCTGGAGCCCCTGCGCGATCGCCGCGGAGATCTCCTCCAGCTGCGCCACCTGCTCCTCGCTGAGCCGGTCGAACACGAAGCTCCGCACGGTCTCGACATGCCCGGGCGCCGCACGCTCCAGTACGGCGAACCCCGCCTCGGTCAGTGCGGCGATGCTGCCCCGCTTGTCGTACCGGCAGGCCTCGCGCCGCAGCATGCCGTCCTTCTCCAGCCGCGTCACCGCGTACGTCAGGCGGCTGCGCGTGATCTTCAGCCGCTCGGCGAGATCGGTCATGCGCAGGCGCTGTTCGGGGGACTCCGACAGGACGGACAGGATGGAGTAGTAAAGGTGCGGCATGCCGGCGTCCTGCTGGAGCTGCCGGTCGATCGCGTCCTCCAGGAGCAGCGAGGAGGCGATGTACGCGCGCCAGGCGCGTTGCTCCTCGGGGGTGAGCCAGCGAGTCGTCATGCCGCCAGTGTAGGTTTGTTTCAAACTTGAACCAAGACCCGGCGGGCCAGGCCTCAGGTCTCCCCGGTCCGCCGTCCCACCCGACCGGGGAGCGTCGATGCCTCACCCGTACGTCCTGCTGTCCGCCGCCGTCTCCCTCGACGGCTACCTGGACGACACCGGGCCCGAACGCCTGCTGCTGTCCGGCCCGGCCGACTTCGACCGGGTCGACGAGGTCCGGGCGTCCGTCGACGCGATCCTGGTCGGCGCCGGCACCATCCGCGCCGACAACCCGCGCCTGCTGGTCAACTCGGAAGAGCGCCGCGCCGCCCGCACGGCTGCAGGCCGACCGGAATACCCCCTCAAGGTCACCGTCAGCGGTACCGGCGAACTCGACCCGGAGGCCCACTTCTGGCACACCGGCGGCGAGAAGGTCCTCTACACGACCGACCAGGGCGCCGAGCGGGCCCGGGCCCTCGGCCTCGCCACCGACGTGGTCCCCCTCGGCACCGACCTCGACTGGCGGCGGCTCCTCACCCACCTGCATGACGTGCGGGGTGTGCGACGGCTCATGGTCGAGGGAGGTGGCCTGATTCACACCCAGCTCCTCACCCAGGGCCTCGCCGACGAACTCCAGCTGGTCCTCGCCCCGCTCTTCGTCGGCGATCCGAAGGCCCCCCGCCTCTTCGGGCCCGGCGGCTACCAGGGCGGCCGGCTCCGGCTGCTGGAGACACGGCGGATCGAGGACGTGGTCCTCATGCGCTATGAACCCACCGCCCCGGGCACCGGCCCCCTCGCCACCGCGGCCGACCATCACTGGCTGGCCCTCGCCTGCGAACTGGCGGACCTCTGCCCGCCGTCGGACACGGCGTTCAGCGTGGGCGCGGTGGTGGTCGCGGCCGACGGCACGGAACTGGCCCGCGGCCACTCCCGCGAGGGCGGCGACCCTCTCGCGCACGCCGAGGAGGCGGCCCTGGCGAAGCTCGACCCGTCCGACCCGCGCCTCGCCACCGCAACGGTGTACAGCAGCCTGGAGCCCTGCGCCCGCCGTGCCTCCCGCCCCGCACCCTGTGCCCGGCTGGTCCTCGACGCGGGCGTCCGCCGCGTGGTCACCGCCTGGCGGGAGCCGGACACCTTCGTCCGGGACGCCGACGGCAGCGGGGTTCTGGCGGCCGGTGGCGCGGAGGTCGTCGTCCTCCCGGAACACGAGCGGCGGGCCAAGGCCCCCAACCGCCATCTGCTGTAGCGGGCGGGTGGTCACGAGTGGTCCCGCGGATGGCGTACACTGGAATCACAACGACGCGGGGTGGAGCAGCTCGGTAGCTCGCTGGGCTCATAACCCAGAGGTCGCAGGTTCAAATCCTGTCCCCGCTACTGAAGGCCGAGGGCCGGAATCCGAAAGGGTTCCGGCCCTCGGTGTTTTCCGGTTCGCGCACCCCCGTTACTGCCAGTGAGTGAAGCGCGCCGCTCCGCATAGCAACTGACACGTCGTCAATACCCCGTAGTCACTTACGGAGCGGTCAACTCGCCCGATTTAAGCCGGTCATGGCAGGTAAGTCCGCACGAAAAAGGTTAATGATCAAGTGGAATCGCTGGAATCCACTCCCCGGGTCTATTAACGTTCGATAACGCAGCGCGGTCGTCCCAGCCGTCACAGAAGGCGGCTCCGTGCGCACGCGCCGAATCCCGAAAGGGAACCGGGGAACCACCACTTGGGGTGAATCGGGCGTAAACCGCCGTGGAAGCACGGTCGGTATACGCGCGTAGGAGACCTTCCTGCTCCGAACCCGTCAGCTAACCCGGTAGGCGAGAAGGAAGGAAAGGAGTACGCCCACGTGGCGTCCAACCGGCCTGCCCCCGCGGCCCCGTTCGCGCGGAACCAGCGCGACACCGAGACTTTCGGCTACGGCGGTCAGCGCACCGACGAGGGCCCGTTCCAGGAGTGGAACCCCACCGAGGAATCCATCCGTCCCGTCCGTGGCCGGCACCGCGTCACCAAGCAGCGCGGCGGAGGTCTCGCCCGCAGCTCCACCGTCCTGGGCGTCGGCGTCATAGCCGCCGTCGGCGCGGGCGGCATGGCCAGCGCCCAGACCGGCAAGCCGCCGGTCTCCATCTCCGTGCCGGACCTGCCCTCGGTGGGTTCCCTCATCTCGGACGACGACACCTCCGCGGGTTCCTCGACTCCGCTCAGCGGTCTCGGCACCGCCACGGCGGACGCGGACACCGAGGAGAACTCCTCCGGCGCCGGCGAGGCGCTGCGCGCCCGGATCATGGCCCAGGTCGAGTACCAGCAGGACCAGATCGACACCAAGGCAGCGCAGGACGCCGCCGACGCCGCCGAGAAGGCGGCCGCGGAAGCCGTGGCCAAGGCGAAGGAAGAAGCCAAGGCCAAGGCCGCCGAGGCCAAGAAGAAGGCGGAGGAGGCGGCCGAGAAGAAGGCCGAGGCCGAGCGGCTCGCCGCCCTGGCCAAGCAGTTCACGCTGCCGACCTCCTCGTACACGCTCACCTCGACCTTCGGCCAGGCCGGCGCCTACTGGTCCTCCGGCTACCACACGGGTCTCGACTTCGCCGCCCCCACGGGCACGCCGATCAAGGCGGTGCACAGCGGCACCATCACCGAGGCGGGCTGGAACGGCTCGTACGGCTACAAGACGGTCCTCACCCTCGATGACGGCACGGAGATCTGGTACGCGCACCAGTCCTCCATCGGCGTCAGCGTCGGCCAGAAGGTCAGCACGGGCGATGTCATCGGCCGTGTCGGTGCCACCGGCAACGTCACCGGCGCCCACCTGCACCTCGAGGTGCACTCCGGCGGCTCCAGCAGCGGGATCGACCCGACGGCGTGGCTGCGGGGCAAGGGACTGAACCCGTAAGCGGCACAAGCCAGTCGAAGCACCGGCAGCCCTGACGACGACCCCCCGACGTCAGGGCTGCCGGTTTTCGGTGTGCGCGGGGGTGTTTACAGGACCTTTGCGTCCGCTCCGGAATGAGCCGTTCCAGCACGGCTGTTGACGAGGAGCATGACTTCTCTTCGCAAGCTCGGCTCCTCCGGCCTCGAAATCTTCCCGCTCGCCCTCGGTGGCAACGTCTTCGGCTGGACCGCCGACGAGGCGCAGTCGTTCGCCGTGCTCGACGCGTACACCGCCGTCGGCGGCAACTTCGTCGACACCGCGGACGTCTACTCCGCGTGGGTCGACGGCAACCAGGGCGGCGAGTCCGAGACCGTCCTCGGCAAGTGGCTCGAGGCGCGCGGCAACCGTGCCGATGTCGTCGTCGCCACGAAGGTCAGCCAGCACCCCGAGTTCCAGGGCCTGTCCGCCGCCAACATCAAGGCCGCCGCCGACGCCTCGCTGCGCCGCCTGCGCACCGACTACATCGACCTCTACTACACCCACTTCGACCAGCCCGACGTGCCGGTGGAGGAGATCATCGGGGCGCTCGACGAGCTGGTGAAGGCCGGGAAGGTGCGGCACATAGCCGCCTCCAACATCTCGGCGGAGCGGCTGCGGGCCTCCCTGGAGTTCTCCGACCGCGAGGGCCTCGCCCGGTATGTCGCCCTCCAGCCCCACTACAACCTGGTCTCCCGCGACACCTACGAGGGCGAGCTCCAGGACCTCGCCGAGCGCTCCGGCCTGGCGGCCGTCCCGTACTACGCCCTCGCGTCCGGCTTCCTCACGGGCAAGTACCGGCCCGGTACGACCGTCGACAGCGCACGGGCCGGCGGCGCCGCCAAGCACCTGGAGACCGAGCGGGGCCGCCGGGTCCTCGCCGCCCTCGACGAGATCGCCGCGGCCCACGACGTCCCCGTCGCCACGGTCGCCCTGGCCTGGCTCGCCGCGCAGCCGACGGTGGCGGCGCCGATCGCGTCCGCCCGCACGGTGGAGCAGCTGCCGGCACTGGTCGGGGTCGGCGACCTCACCCTGACCGAGGCGGAGACCGCCCGCCTCACGGAGGCGTCGGCATGAGCGGTCCCCGGTGAGCACGCTCCCCGTCTGAACCACCACCAGGTGCGCAGCGCCCCGGCACGCACCGCCGCGACGGGCCAGGGCCTGCGCGGTGGGGCCTCGGCCGGGGCGCCCGGCCCGGGACCGGCGCCCGACCCGGCTTTCGTCGCCGACGGCTGCGGGCCTGACGGCAGTCGGCAGGCGCTGCCGTGAGCGGTCTGTGCTGTGGGGCTTCGGCCGGGGCGCCCGGCCCCGGGCCAGTGGCCGACCGGCGCCGGGCCGGCTCACAGCCACACCGGGCTGGTGGCGGCCCGGCATTCGTTGCCGACGGCTGCGGGCGGACCGCAATCGGCACGCGCCGCCGAGACCGGTCTGTGCTGTGGGGCTTCGGCCGGGGCGCCCGGCCCCGGGCCAGTGGCCGACCGGCGCCGGGCCGGCTCACAGCCACACCGGGCTGGTGGCGG